>NZ_JAUYFU010000025.1 GCF_030689645.1 Humidesulfovibrio sp. | reverse complement strand
CTCGTGAACACCGAAAAGAAACGAGTCACCGCCTTGCTTCCCGGCGGCGGCAGGCGCGCAATCTACGAGGACGGCCAGTTTCTGCTTTAAGCCGCGCGCAGTTTTTTGCACCCCGGAACATGAAACCAGCACCGAACCGTGTTGACAACACTTGAACCGTGCTTACAAATGTGACTGACCTCGACGCCGGGCGCGCTTTGTTACGAGCAGCCCGGCGTCGCCTGTGTCGGACCAAACGCCCCGCAGGGCGACCCAGAAGGACGGGATTCACATGTCGAAGAATGACAAGAACAACGCCAAGGACGCCGAGACGGTCGCCGCCGCGCCTGAACAGCCGACACAGGCTGAAGCGGGCCAAGTGAACCTGAGCGAAGAAGAGCTTGCGGCCCTGTGCAAGGCGCATGTGTGCACCAAGTGCGCGGTCATGGCCGAGGCCGAGGACGTGAAGCTGCGCGCCCTGGCCGACAACGAGAACTTCAAGCGCCGCATTCAGCGGGAGACCGAAGAGGTGCGCCGCTACGCCACGGAGTCCGTGCTGGCGGACCTTTTGCCCGTGCTGGACAACCTGGCCCTGGCCATCGAGCACGCGGGCGACGCCCCGGCCTGCAAGAACGTGGTCATGGGCGTGGACATGACCCGCAAGATCTTTCTGGACACGCTCAAGAAGCATGGCCTGGAGTGCGTGGGCGCCTGTGGCGAAACCTTTGACCCCAACGTGCACGAGGCCATAGGCACCGTGTGCCAGGAAGGCCAGCCCGAAGGCTGCGTGGCCAAGGTCGCGCAAGCCGGGTACGTGCTCAAAGGGCGCGTTATCCGCCCGGCCAAAGTTTTGGTGAACAAGACGACGGACGACTAAAGGGTCCGGCCTTTACATCGGAAAAAGCGGTCTTACTTCACAGTCATCAGAAAACATTATTCCTCACCCGGAGGTTAGATTCATGGGCAAGATAATCGGCATCGACCTGGGCACCACCAATTCCTGCGTGTACGTCATGGAAGGCAAGGACCCCAAATGCATCACCAGCCCCGAGGGCGGACGCACCACCCCGTCCATCGTGGCCTTCACGGACAAGGAGCGCCTGATCGGCGAAATCGCCAAGCGTCAGAGCGTCACCAACCCGGACAAGACCATCTACGCCATCAAGCGCCTCATGGGCCGTCAGTACGACGCTCCCGAGGTAAAAAAATGGCGCGAGCACTGCCCCTATAAAATCGTGGCCGGCAAGAACAACGATGCCTGGGTCGAAATCGCTGGCAAGAAGTACAGCCCGCCCGAAGTCTCCGCCTTCATTCTGCAGAAGCTGAAGAAAGACGCCGAGACCTACCTGGGCGAGACCGTCACCGAGGCCGTCATCACCGTGCCCGCCTACTTCAACGACTCCCAGCGCCAGGCCACCAAGGACGCGGGCAAAATCGCCGGCCTTGAGGTCAAGCGCATCATCAACGAGCCCACGGCGGCCAGCCTCGCTTACGGCATGGACCGCAAGAAGAATGAAAAGATCGCCGTGTTCGACCTGGGCGGCGGCACCTTCGACATCTCCATCCTCGAAGTGGGCGACAACGTCGTGGAAGTGCGCGCCACCAACGGCGACACCTTCCTGGGCGGCGAGGACTTCGACCAGAAGGTCATCCAGCA
Source organism: Humidesulfovibrio sp. (assembly GCF_030689645.1). GTDB lineage: Bacteria > Desulfobacterota > Desulfovibrionia > Desulfovibrionales > Desulfovibrionaceae > Humidesulfovibrio. The sequence goes on along the minus strand of NZ_JAUYFU010000025.1, from coordinate 6,551 downwards.
CCTGGTGGAAGAGTTCAAGCGCGAGAACGGCATCGACCTTGCCAAGGACCGCATGGCGCTGCAGCGCCTGAAGGAGGCCTCCGAAAAGGCCAAGCAGGAGCTCTCCACCACCATGGAGACCGAGATCAACCTGCCCTTCATCACCGCCGACCAGAACGGCCCCAAGCACTTCATGATCAAGCTCACCCGCGCCAAGCTGGAGTCGCTGGTCATGGACTTGGTCGAGCGCACCATCGGCCCCTGCAAGAAGGCCCTGGCCGACGCAGGCCTCACCGCCAAGGAGATCGACGAAGTTGTGCTGGTCGGCGGCATGACCCGCATGCCGCTGGTGCAGCAGAAGGTGGGCGAGTTCTTCGGCAAAGAGCCAAACCGCACCGTGAACCCCGATGAAGTCGTGTCCATGGGCGCGGCCATTCAGGGCGGCATCCTGGCGGGCGACGTGAAGGACGTGCTGCTCCTCGACGTGACCCCGCTTTCCCTTGGCATAGAGACCATGGGCGGCGTGTTCACCAAGCTGATTGAGCGCAACACCACCATTCCCACCCGCAAGAGCCAGGTGTTCACTACTGCGGCTGATTCCCAGCCCTCGGTGTCCATCCACGTGCTCCAGGGCGAGCGTCCCATGGCGGGCGACAACATGACCCTGGGCCGCTTCGAGCTCACCGGCATCATGCCCGCCCCGCGAGGCGTGCCGCAGATCGAGGTCACCTTCGACATCGACGCCAACGGCCTGGTCAACGTGTCCGCCAAGGATACCGGCACCGGCAAGGAACAGTCCATCCGCATCACCGCCTCAAGCGGCCTGTCCGAGACGGACATCGACCGCATGGTCAAGGACGCCGAGGCCCACGCCGAGGACGACAAGAAGAAGCAGGCTCTCATCGAGGCCCGCAACCAGGCCGACTCCCTGGTGTACTCCACCGAGAAAAGCCTGCGCGACATCGGCGACAAGGTCGACGCAGTGCTCAAGGGCGACGTCGAGACCAAGATCGAAGCCGTGAAAAAGGCCCTGGAGACCGAGGACGTTGACACCATCAAGGCCGCTGCCGACGAGCTGGCCCAGTCCTCGCACAAGCTGGCCGAGCAGCTGTACGCCCAGAAGCAGGCCGAGCCCGGCGCTGGCGGCGCTGCCGGAGGCGCTGGCGGCTGCGCTGGCGGCACCTGCGGCGGCAAGGCCAAGCCCGCCGACGACAACGTCGTGGACGCGGACTACACCGAGGTCAAATAGCCCCTTACGCCAAGCGCGGCTTGCCTTGCACGGCAAGAGAGCTTACCATATCCCGGCTTGCGGACTGTTCGCGGGCCGGGATTTTTTTATGCACACAGGCAAGTTGGGAGGCCACAGCATGAACAAGGCCACGATCAAGCTCCACAAGGTCGTCCGTTCTTCCGCCGCGCGGCTGTTGAGCCTCTCCCTTCTCCTGGCCACCATGCTGGCCGTGGCGGGCTGCGCCATGATGGCCCTGCCAACCCCTTCGCAACCAGAGATGGAGACCCTGCGGGAGCAGTCCACGGCAGATCTTTCCACGGAAGCCGAGAGCTTCTGGAAAGCCGGGAACTACCCCCTGGCCGAACTGCTGTACTCGCGGTTGCTTGAACGCGGCGACCTGGACCGCGCGAGCAGGCTGCTTGCCCTGGACAGACTGGCCGAAAGCTCCTTCAAGGCCCGCCACTTCCATCAGGCCAAGCAGGCCCTGGACCGACGCGCCGCAGCGGACAAGACCGTGCTCGGCGCCTGGCCCTGGCATGAGCTCTACATCCGCACCTTGGCGGCCCTGAACCGTCAGGATCTGCTCGACACCCACCAGGCTTGGCTCACGGCCCACACGGAGCTGCCCTTCGAGGTGCGCGCCCGCGCCATGGTGCTGTTTTCGGAATACGGCACCCGCGGAGGCGACTACGCCCGCACCATGGACCTGCTCGCCGAGATCCACCGCCAGGCCCCGGACGACGCGTCCAGGCTCCTGCTGGAACGCCTGTACTCCTCCGCCCTGGCGGACCTGCCCAATGACCAGCTTTCCGCATTGGCCCGCGCCGCCGGCCCGGCCACCAATGTCTTTCCCCAGGCGCTCATCCTGCGCGAGGCGGCCCGCCGCAGCGCGCGCGCGACCCTGATCCGCCCTGCGACCATTGCAGCCGCCAGCGCCCTGCCCGGCCCCCTGTTGGCCCAAAACGCCACCCGCGTCGCATCAGACCAGCCCCAGGCGCTCCTGCCCATGAGCCGCGACGGCGTCACGCGCGTGGCCCTGGTGCTGCCCTTGACCGGCCGCTTCGGCAGCACGGGGCAAAAGGTGTTGCGCGGAGCCGGAGCAGCCCAGAAACGCCTCACCCAGCAAGGCCGCAAGGTCGAAATCAAGGTCATCAACGCCGAAGCCCCGGACTGGCGCGAGCAACTGGCAGCCCTGCCCGCAAGCGTCGCCATCGTTGGCGGGCCGTTGCTGAACGTGGAGGCGCTCAAGACCCTGGCGGCGGACGGCGCCCTGACAAGACGCGCCGTTTTCGCCTTCCAGCCTGATTTAGGGGCAGTTCAGGAAGGCAAACAGGCCTGGCGCTTCTACCCAAGCTTTCAGGACCAGGCCCGCGCCCTTGTGGACCTGACCGCCAACCAGCTGGGCATCCGCTCCGTGGCCATCCTTGCTCCCAAGAATCGCTATGGACAGCGCATGGCCGAAGTCTTTCAGGCTGAGGCCAAGGCCAAGGGCCTGCGCGTGGCGGCTAACGAGACCTATCCGCCCGACGACCACCCGCGCTGGATTCATAGCGTGAGCCACCTGCTCAAGATCCCGGAAGGCTTCCGCCGCAACAAGAACATGCCCCTGGCCATGCCGGACTTCGGCGCCGTGTTCATGCCCGAGGACTGGGGCCAGGCCGAAATGCTCGCCTCGAACTTCCATTTTTTTGAGGGCCAGCACCTGCTGTTCCTGGGAACAGACCTCTGGAGCGTGGGCCTGGATAACGCCCAGGACGTTGACGACACCTACTTCCAGCAAGCAGCCTGCCCCGGCGCATGGTGGCCCGAAACCACTGGCGGCCGCGCCCTGCAGGCCATTATGGACGAACAGAACCTTGGCCAGGCAGACTTCTGGGTGGCCCTCGGCTATGATTTCGTACGTCTCTCCGCCCGCCTAGGCCTTGGAGAGGGCTGGACCCCTGCCGAGGTCAACCTGCGCCTTGCAGGCCTGAAGGACCTGGACTACAGCATGGCCCCGGTGGTCTGGAGCGCTGAAGGTCAGGCCAGGCAAAACCTGTACCTGTTTACCCCGCGCAAGGACGGCAAGGCCTTGGTGGACGCAGACTCCATGCGTGCCAGCATCCAGAAGACCAAGGATCGCCGGGAGAAGCGCCTGGTCATTTCCCGCGAGATTCAGAAGAACAAGAAGGACGGCCCCTCAGGCAGCCTGACCCGGGACGTCAAGGATTAAGGAGCAACCGATGAAAATCAGCCCTGAACAGGTGGCCAAGGTGGCCAAACTCTCCCGGCTCGAACTGAGCCAGGAAAAGATCGGCCAGTACGCCGAGCAGCTTGGCGGCATCCTTGGCTACATGGACAAGCTTGCTGAGCTCGACACCCAGAACGTTGAGCCCATGTACACCCCGGTGGATCAGGTGAGCGTCATGCGCGACGACGTGGTTCGCAAGGATTACGCGCGCGAGGACATCCTGAAAAATGCCCCGGAGACCGACGGCGCGTTCTTCATCGTGCCGCGCATCGTTTAGCAACACCCTGCCCAACGGATACCACACATGCCCGAACTTACGCAGATGACCCTCTCCGAGGTCCGCAAGGCCCTTGCGGACAAGACCGTCAGCGCCGCCCAAGTGACCCAGGCCGCGCTCTTACGCATCGACGCCACAGAGCCCAAGGTCAAGGCGCTGCTCTCGGTGCAGGCCGAGGAAGCCCGCGCCCTGGCGGAAAGCCTGGACGCAACTGGTCCAGACCCGGCAAAGCCCCTGTGGGGCGTGCCCCTCGTGGTCAAGGACGTGCTGGCCACCAAGGGAGTGCCCACCACTTGCGGCTCCAAGATTCTTGAGAATTTCCGCCCCGTGTACGACGCCACCGCCGTGGCGCGCCTGAAGGACGCCGGAGCCATCCTGCTGGGCAAAGCCAACATGGACGAGTTCGCCATGGGCTCCACCACGGAAAACTCGGCCTACTTCGCCACCAAGAATCCCTGGGATCTCGACCGCGTGCCCGGCGGCTCCAGCGGCGGCTCCGGCGCAACTGTCGCCGCAGGCCAGTGTTACGGCGCACTTGGCACCGACACCGGCGGCTCCATCCGCCTGCCCGCCAGCTTCTGCGGCATCGTGGGCATCAAGCCCACCTATGGCCGCGTATCGCGCTTCGGCATGGTGGCCTACGGTTCCTCACTGGATCAGATCGGCCCCATGACCAGAAGCGTCGAGGATGCGGCCCGCATGCTTGCCGTCATCGCCGGACACGACGAACGCGATTCCACCAGTGTGAACGTGCCTGTGCCCGACTATGTTGCCGCCCTTTCCGAGCGCGCGGACTTGAAGGGCCTGACCATCGGCCTGCCCGCCGAGTACTGGGACAAGGGGCTCTCGCCCGAAGTGGCCGAGGCCTGCGCCGCTGCCGTCAAAAAGGCCGAGGAACTGGGCGCCAAGACCGTGCCTGTTAAGCTCAATCTTTCGCAGTACGCCATCGCCACATATTACATCATCGCCGTGGCCGAGGCGAGCTCCAACCTGGCGCGCTTCGACGGCGTGCGCTACGGCCACCGCACCAGCGCCCCGGAAAACCTGCTGGACATGTACGTGAAAAGCCGCACCGAGGGCTTTGGCGACGAGGTCCAGCGCCGCATCATCCTGGGCACCTACGTCCTGTCCTCAGGCTATTACGATGCGTATTACCGCAAGGCCGCTCAGGTTCGCCGCCTCATCCGCCAGGACTTCGAGTCCGCGCTGAAAGAGTGCGACGTGCTGGCCGGTCCGGTGTGCCCCACCACGGCCTTCAAGGTGGGCCAGATGACCAGCGACCCCTTGCAGATGTACCTCATGGACATATTCACCATCAGCACCAACCTGGCCGGACTGCCGGGCATGAGCCTGCCCGTGGGCCTGGGACGCGAGACCGGCATGCCTGTTGGCCTGCAGCTCACCGGACGGGCCTTTGACGAGGCCAGGATGCTCCAGATGGCGCATGTGCTGGAGAAGAACCTGCCCCCGACCGGCTTGGCCAAACTGTAAGGAATCCGCCATGCCCGTGACCCTGGTGAGCATCCTTGAAGGCCGCACAAGCGACGAGAAGCGTGCGCTCATGGAGGCGGTCCAGGCCGCCATCACCGACACGCTTGGCCTGCCCCCGCACGACCGCAATCTCCGCCTGTGCGTGCATGGCGCGGACGAGTGGCTGCTGCCCGAGGGTAAGTCAGACAAATACGTGTTGGTGGAGATAGCGCTCTTCGCGGGGCGCACCCCTGAGACGAAGGGAGCGCTCTACGCAGCCATTGTCACGGCGCTGGAAGCCCTTGGGGTGGACAGGAACGATGTGTTCATCCGGGTCATCGACCAGCCGCGCGAGAACTTCGGCATCCGGGGCGGCCAGCGCGCCGATATGGTGCAGTTGGGCTATGAGGTGAAGGTCTAGGCCAGCGCGAGAAACGCTGGACTGTCGGCGAGCCGAACAACAGAGGACACGAATGGGCCGTCTTCGCAAAGGATCAAGCCTTGCGGAGACGGCCCTGTTTTCATGCTCGCGGTGACTCAGTCTGCTGCTATTGGCCCTGCGCAGCGGGGTTCTGCGGCAGGATGTTGGCGTCCGCAAGGCGCTTGGCCATGTGGTCGAAAGCTATCAGCATCTGCAAAAAGGCCTCGGGACGCATCACCAACCGCTCGCGGGTCTCCAGGGCCGGCTCACCCGACTCATCCTTCTTGTCCGTCGAAAGGGTGCCCAGGTCAATGCGCACCATGCCTGCTCCAAAGCCGATCTGGGTCACTCCGTCAATGAATCTTTCGCTCTCCATCTGTCCTCCGAAAATCCGTTTTTTTCTTGCTCAAAGCCCAGGCGCACCTGCTTGCGCCATCATGGAAAAGCAGGGGCTCAAGCGCGGGCGCAACCCTAGCGCAGATGGTTCCAGCCGGGCAACACGTAGCTTGCCTGTTTGCTCGGAAAAGTAGGACTGACGAGCAAATAATCATATGAACGACGGAAACAAAGCACAAAACCGATCAGCCTCAAAAAAGGCCCAGCCAGGAGCGGTTACTCCAGGCCGGGCCTCTTCCTTTCAAGCAGGTCCAATCAGCTGCCCAGGCAGCCCTGACACACGCCGCCGAAGCGGATCTCCGCCGAATCCACGCGCATGGGCAGATGCGAAAGCAGCTCGCCCAGGCCGGAGTCAAAGGGGCCGGAGTCCATGCACTTCGTATGGCCGCAACGATTGCAGGTGAAATGGGCGTGCCCCGCTGCGCCCGAACGCAGGCAGTAGCGGAAGGCGCGTTCGCCTGCGTTGTGCCTGGTGGCGGCCTTGTGCTCCACCAGCAGGTCAAGAATCCGGTACAGCGTCACGCGGTTCAAATGCGCGCCAAGCTTC
>NZ_JAUYFU010000024.1 GCF_030689645.1 Humidesulfovibrio sp. | reverse complement strand
GCCGGGCAAGCCGCGCAGCACGTCGTCCATAAGGTTGCCGAGCATGAGCGCCGAGGCCTCGATATTGTACATGGTGAGCAGCAGCAGACGCGACTGGTCGGACAGCAGTTCGCGGCAGTCCACCAGCAGGTCGCGCACCATGCCCTCCACCTTCCAGACCTCGCGGTTAGGGCCGCGGCCAAAGGACGGCGGATCAAGGAGGATGACCTCGTAGCGGTTGCCGCGCCGTTTCTCGCGCTGCACGAACTTCACCACATCGTCCAACAAAAAGCGCACCGGCGTGTCGGACAGGCCTGAGAGCTCCTGGTTGCGTTTCGCCCAGGCGATGGCTGGGCGCGAAGCGTCCACATGGGTGGCGCTGAACCCAGCGGCCTGCGCGGCCAGGCTGGCGGCTCCGGTATAGCCGAAGAGGTTCAGCAGGCGCGGCCTGGCTTCGCCCGGCTTGCCTTGGCCGGATTTGGCGGCCTGCGTCAACTCCGCGCCCAGTTTGGCAATGAGCCGCCAGTGGGGCGCCTGCTCCGGGAACAGGCCGATATGGCGCGAAGTCTCGCTCATGCGGGCCTCAAGGGAGACGCAGAGCGGCTTGCCGCCAGGGCCGCCCACGCCGAGATCAAGCTTGAGGGGCCAGGCAGCGGGCAGCTTCTTCGTTATGGTCAGCCTGCCCTCCTCGTCCTGGCTGGCATGGGCCTCGGCCCAGTCGCGCTCGGCCAAGGCGGGCCGCCACCAGGCCTTAGGCTCGTGGCGGACGATGGAATATTTGCCGAAGCGTTCCAGCTTGCGGCCATTGCCAGAGTCGATGAGCTCGTACTCCGGCCATTCTGGGGCGACGATGGGAATGGTGATCACGCAATGACTCCAAAATCGTTTTCAAAAAACCGCGTCCCCATGATGTGCGCGCTTTCGCCGGGCACATAGCCGGGCTCATCGCCGCCGCCATGGTGGTACGCACATAGAAATTCGCCGTCAGCGAGTTCGGCCCAGCCGGAGTAGCCGAAGTCCACCGGGCTTGCCAGGCGGTCGTTCTTGAGCTCCAGCACCCTGCTGTTGATGAAGGCGTCGGGCAGGCCCTGGGTGTGGTCCCAGCGCCAGGAATACTCGCGCCCGAATCCGGGCTCGCGGATGGACAAGGACATGCGCCGCCACAGCACCTCGCAGCCGTTGTCCACGGTGCGCGACACCGCGCCCACAATGATGGGCCGCGTATCGCCATCCAGCGGGTCCACCGGGTACTCGCCGCAGGGTTCACCATCCACGAACAGACGGCACAGGCCGGGCTCGTAGGTGATGCGCACGGTGTGCGGCCTGTCCGGCTCCCAGGCGAAAGCCCCGGCCCCCTCGGCGTCGGGCACAATGCAGTCCCGGTAGAGCCTCCACCACAGGCCCAGGCGGATGCCGCAGCCGTTCTCATCGGCATGGCGCACCAGCACCTCGGCCTCGAACTCCGCGTGGGCGCGCCCCGGGTCGGTGATGGGCCGTAAAAAATAGCGCACCGGCGACTGCGGTCCGGCCTCGTTGCGCACAAGCAGGCCATCCGGGGCGAGGGCCGCACTGTCTGCGGCGGCGTGCAGGCCATGCACGGCGAAGCCCGAGCAGAGTTCGTCCAGATCGCCCAACCAGGCCTTGGTGCCGGGGTTGGGGCCCACATCGCGATACGTCAACAGCAGCTTGCTGGAACGCGTCCAGCCCAGGGTGGGCCTGTGGCCGATGAACGGCGTGGGCGCGGGGGCGCTCCAATTGGCGCCGCCGTCGTCGCTGATGCAGAAATACATAGGCTCGCCCACGAAGGAATTTTCGCGCATCAGCGCCAGCAGGCGCACAGCGCCGTCGTCTCCTTCGCTCTGGCCCGGCAGGCACACCACAGAGGCCTCGCACAGCACCAGGCATTTCTCGTTGGCGATGACCGAAAACGCCTCCCAGGTACGACCCAGGTTGCGTGAAACATAGGCCATCTGCTCGGTTGGAGCCTGGCGGATCTTGTGCCTGGGCTGACTGCCCCGGTGCAGATGCCCTGTGGTGAACAGAGTCTGGCCGTCCAGTTCCAGCACGCGGTCGATGAGCCCATGCCCCAGGCCGGTGCCAGGCTGGTCGGCCCAGGTACGGCCATTGTCCGTGCTCCAAAGGATTGTCGGCCCGGCGTCATCGGTGAGGATGATGACCCCGTCGGAAAGTCGGGACAAACGAGGGCAGTGCGAGTCCAGGGCCCAGAGCATGCGACGCTCGCTCCAGGTGCGGCCCTGGTCGCGGCTTTCCTTGAGCAGCAGCCTGCGGCGCGAGCCCACATGGCGGTCGAACTCGTTGTAGGCACAAAGAAGCGTCCCGTCGCCGGTTGGGCAGACGTCCGGGAAACACAGGTAATGCCCGTCGCGGCGGTCAATGACCACGTGCCGGTCCGTTGCGTTGGTCAGGCTCGGCATGGCGCCCCTCCGGGGTTAATCTGTGCGGTTGGTCAGGCTCACGCCAGCCCTCAACACGATGAGTCTTGGCGCAATCAATCCTTGTCGCGGGAATCGATGACGCGCTTGGTCTTGGCGAAGCTGCGCGGCAGGCTGCCGGGCTCCAGCACCTCCACCTTGCTGCGCACCAGGATCTGGTTGCGGATGTCCTCAGCCACTGCGGTAGCCAGGGCGTCATCGCAGGCGCAACCGGAAACCGCCACGCCGGGCCGCTTCTCCACGCGCACCACCATATGGTCCAGGCCATCCACGCGGGAAAGCTCGATCTGGTACTCGCTGTTGAGCTCGGCGTGCTTCTCCAGCACCGCCGCCACCTGGCCGGGGTAGATGTTCACGCCGCGGAAAATGATCATGTCGTCGCTGCGGCCCTGGATGCGCTCATGTCGAGGCATGCCGCAACCGCAGGGGCACAGGCCGGGGATGAGCCGGGTCATGTCGCGGGTGCGGTAGCGGATAAGCGGGCTGGCCTCTTTCTTCAGGCTGGTGATGACCATTTCGCCCAGCTCCCCGGGAGCCACGGGCAGAAGCGTCACCGGGTCGATGATCTCCAGGATGTACATGTCGGCCCAGTAGTGGATGCCTTCGTGGGCCTCGCACTCGATGCCCGCGCCAGGTCCGTAGATCTCGGTCATGCCGGAGATGTCGAAGCTGTGCTCCAGCCCCAGGGCCTCCTCGAAGCGCTGGCGCATCTTCCGGGTGTGGGCCTCGGCCCCGAAGATGGAGCGCTTGAGCTTGAGCTTGCCGCGCAGGTTCTGCTTCTCCACCTCCTCGCCCAGCAGGAGCGCCATGCTGGCGGTGCTGCACAGGCAAGTGGCGCCCAGGTCGGTGAGCATCTGCAACTGGATGTCGAGCATGCCGGGACCCACAGGCAGCGCCATGGCCCCGAAGCGTTCGCAGCCCAGCTGAAAGCCCGCGCCAGCGGTCCACAAACCATAGCCCACGCAGATCTGCACGCGGTCGAGCACGGTCAAGCCCGCCATCTCGTAGCAGCGGGCAAACATGCCCGCCCAGTCGTCGATGTCCTTCTGGGTGTAGGTGAGGATCTTGCGCTTGCCCGTGGTGCCGCTTGAGCCGTGGATGCGCACCACGCGCTCTTCCGGCACGGAGAGAAGCGGCAGGGGGTAGCCTGTCTGTAGATCCTGCGCCGTGGTGAAAGGCAGTTTGGTGATGTCCGACAGATCCTTGATGTCGCCCGGAGCAAGGCCCTTCTCGGCCAGGCGGGCGCGATAGAACGGGCTGCCCTCAAAGGCGTGGGCCACGGTCCACTTGAGGCCCGAAAGCTGGAGGGCGGAAATTTCGTCGGCTGAAAGGCTCGGAATGAAACGGGCTGTATCGGACATGAGCTTCCTCTTGCTGGTCGCGTGATGGTCGCGTGGTTGCCGGGCTTGTGGACATGGCCGAAATGCGCTAGCTGGCCTCAATGCAGACGGGTCCACCGGCCCGGCGCATCATGCAGCAGATCGCGCCGTTCGGCAAGTCCGCGAAGGCGCACAAGGAGCCCCGAAACAATGCCCGCAACCCAGTTCCCGCCCAGCGCCCTGCTCCTGCCCTTGGCAGGCTTGCTGGGCCTGATTTTGGGCAGCTTCGCCACCTGCGCCGGACACCGACTGGCGCAGGGAGGCAGCGTACTCTCCCCTGCGCGCTCCTATTGCCCGGCCTGCGGGCACACCCTGTCCTGGCGCGAAAACATTCCGCTCCTGGGCTGGCTGCTGCAAGGCGGCAAATGCCGCTTCTGCCAGGGCAAGATTCCGGCCCGCTACCCCCTGACGGAACTTGCCAGCAGCGGCTTCGCCCTGGCGGCCATGGCGGTGTTCGGCCCCACCCTGCACTTCCTGGCCGCGATTCTTTTCGCCACGCTCTTCCTTATTCTCTCGCTCATTGATTTGGAGACATACTTGCTGCCCGACGTGCTGACCCTGCCTGGCGCGGCTGCGGCGCTGGCCTGCTCGCTTTTGCTGCCGCCCCTGTGGACCCTGGGCATCGGCTGGCAACCGGCGCTCACCGGCGCGCTGCTCGGCGGAGGCGGGCTGTGGCTGGTTTCCGTGCTCTACCGCCGTATCCGCGGCGTGGATGGCATGGGCCTGGGCGACGCCAAGCTCATGCTCCTGGTGGGAGCACTGCTCGGCCCTGCCGCCGTGGGCGTTACACTCTTCGCCGGGGCCTGCCTGGCCTTGCCCGCCGGGCTTCTGGCGGCGCGCTCACGCGGCATGCAGGCCCGGCTGCCCTTTGGCCCTTTCCTGTGCGCCGGGGCCGCAGGGTACCTCCTGGCTGGCCCCTGGCTGCTCCACTGGTGGCTTGGACTGCCCCTGCCATAGCCCAGCTCCAATCATCCCATTGACCCCATCCAAAGCCGAGCGTAGCTTTGAAAACTGAAGGATTATCAATGCCACCACACAACAACACCCAATGCCGCCCGCTCCTTGCCCTGGCCACCCTTGCACTGCCGCTTTTCCTTGCGAGCCAAGCCCTGGCCGCAGGGGAAAGCCCAGCCGGAAGCGTGAAATCCGTCAACGGCGAAGCACAGGTGCTCCGCGCTGGAGCGGCCCCCCTGGCGCTCAGATCCGGTGATCGCATTTTTGAAAAGGACGTGCTGACCACGGGCAAAGGCTCCGCCCTGGGTTTGATCCTGCGCGACAACTCCACCCTTGCGCTGGGGCCTGGAAGCAGGCTCGTGGTGGAACGCTTTCTGTTTGAGCCCGAGAAGGGAGCGCTGGCCCAGGTGCTCAAGCTTTCGCGCGGATCCATGGCCGCTGTGAGCGGCGAGATCGTGAAGCTGAACCCCGCCATGGCCAAAGTGGAAACGCCCATCTACAGCATCGGCATCCGGGGCACACACTTTCTGCTCAATGTTGAGCCGGGTTTCGAGACGCCGGAAGAGGCCGCGCAGGCATCTCCTGACACGAAGGAACTCGCCAAATGACCGCGCGCCGCATCGCCCTTCCCACCCTGCTGCTGTTGTCTGCCCTGACGATTCTTCCCGGCTGCGGCAAGCCGCGCAACGTGGTCCAGCTTCTGCCCGATCCAGACGGCCATGTAGGCCAGGTGACAGTGACAACGCAGGGCGGCTCCGCGCAGTTGACGCAGGCTGGCTACGCCGTGCGCGTGGCCAACGCCAAATCCATGCCCACGCAGCCCGAGGCCTTGACCGAGGCCGAGAGCGAGGCGCTCTTCGGCGCGGCGCGGCGCGCCCTGCCCGAAAAGCCGGTTCGCTTCATCCTGAACTTTGAAAGCGAGACCACGCGCCTCACGCCTGAATCACAAGCCCTGCTGCCAAAGGTTCTGTCCACCGCGCGGGAGCGGTCCTCGCGGGACATCGCCATCGTGGGCCACGCCAGCGCAGCGGGCGACGAAAACTACAACATCGACATCTCGCGCCGCCGGGCAGAGATCGTGCGCAAGCTGCTGCTCAAGGCGGGCATGCCGCCCGAAGCCTTTGAGGTGGCCTCCCACGGCTCGGCCAACCCGCTGGTCATCAGCGGCAATCCCCACGAGCCCAAGAACCGCAGGGTCGAGGTGACGGTGCGCTGAGCCGCGCCGCACAGCAAAAGCGCGGGCCTCGACAAGCGCAGGCCTTTTCCGTAAACAGCCAGCGGGCGGCGTGAGTTGCGCGCGCCGCGAAACAACACGCCCCGGAGGTTCCCATGATCGTGCTTGACGGCAAAGCCACCGCCCAATCCATCCGCACCGAGCTCAAGGCCGAAGTGGCCGAGCTCACCCCTAAATTCGGACGCGCGCCCGGCTTGGCCGTCATCCTGGTGGGCGACGATCCGGCCTCCCAGGTCTACGTTCGCAACAAGGAGCGCGCCTGCACCGAAGTCGGCATCAACTCCTTCCCCCACCGCCTGCCCGCAGAGACCACCCAGCAAGAGCTTGAGGCCCTCATCGACCAGCTCAACGCTGATGTGAACGTGGACGGCATCCTGCTGCAGCTGCCCGTGCCCAAGGGACTGGACAGCCGCCGCTGCCTGGAGCAGATCCGCCCGGACAAGGACGTGGACGGCTTCCACCCTGCGAACATGGGCCGCCTGGCCCAGGGTCTGCCCGGCTTCGCGCCCTGCACCCCGGCTGGCGTCATGGAGCTTTTGCGCCGCTACGACCTGTCCACCCAGGGCAAGCACGCCGTGGTGGTGGGCCGCAGCAACATCGTGGGCCGCCCCCTGTCCATCATGCTTTCCCAGCCGGGCCGCTTCGGCGACGCCACGGTGACCCTGTGCCACTCCCGCACACCGGACCTGCCCGAGCAGTGCCGCCAGGCCGACTTCCTCTTCGCCGCCATCGGCAAGCCCAAGTTCATCACCTGCGACATGGTGAAAAAGGGCGCAGTGGTGGTGGATGTGGGCATCAACCGCGTTGACGACTGCCTCATGGGCGACTGCGACTACGAATGCATCGTGGACACGGCCAGCGCCATGACCCCGGTTCCTGGCGGCATCGGCCCCATGACCATCGCCATGCTCATGAAGAACTCAGTGCTGGCCTACAAGGACCACGTAGGCGCGAAGTAGCAGGAGCCCGTCCGCCGTCGAAACATACAAGGGCCGATCCAGACGTTTTCGCGTCCGGGTCGGCCCTTGTATGTTTCGCGTGGGCCAAATACCAGCCCCGCAGCTTGCCCGCTACACCTTACGGCAGATCAGCAAGCCCGCGCCGTTGGGCACAATAACCACGTCCACGCGCTGGTCCACCTCAATATCAAACAAAAACTGATGCATCTCGGACTCGTGGCTGATGGTGCCATCGACGACGATAAGCCCGCCCCTGACCAACGCGGCAAGCGCCAGCTCATAGGCTTCCCGGACCATGCTCCTGTCGGCGTCGATAAAACAAAAAGAAAACTCGGACAGTGATTTGAGCCCTTCAACTGCATCGCCCTCACGCAGCTCAACCACATCCCACACGCCCGCCGCATCCAGACAATGCCGCGCCAGTTCAATCTTGGCCGCATCCAACTCAAAGGTAACAAGCTTGCGCGAAGTGGCCCGGCAGGCCAAAGCCAGCCAAAGGGCGGAATACCCCGCGCCGGTGCCCAGCTCAACGGCATCTCCAGCCGGACAGTTGGCCAGCAACAGCGCCAGCAACTTGCCTGTCTCCAGCGTCACCTGCGGCAACAGGCGTTTGCTCTCCATGCCTTGGGCGCAGCGCCAAGCCTCAAGAGCCTTCAGATGGCCCTGGGTGACCTCAACGGACTGGGGGATATCTCTGAACATTCGGGGAGCCTCCGGATTCTCTGCAATGTAATTGCGAGGTGTCGTGGGGGTATACCCGGATTTGCGGCTGGCGTGAAGAGGGAACTCAAACGGCGGGAAACAGGGAATCAAGCACATCGGCCAGGTCGACATCCTGCACCGGCTTGCTCACGTAGCCGTCCATGCCGCTGTCGATAAAACGCTCGCGGTCGCCGGGCATGGCATAGGCCGTGAGCGCAATGACCGGCGCCTGTGGCCGCGCGCCGATGACCTGCATGGCCCGGATGCGTTGGGCTGCCTCAACGCCATCCAACTCCGGCATCTGAATATCCATAAAGACGCAGTCAAAATCTTGTTCACTGAAAGCGCGCACAGCCTCCAGGCCGTTCTCCACGGCCACCACATCATGCCCCATGCGAGTAAGCATGGTGCGCACGGCAAGACGGCTCACCAGCTCGTCCTCGGCCAGCAGCAGGCGCAAAGGACGACCGGATGAGGTTCTGTCCCCCGGAAGCGTCAGGGTTTCGTCCCCGGCCTTCGGCAGTCCGAGCACCAGCGCAAGGTGAATATCCGTTCCACGGCCCACCTCGGTATCCACCATGATGGTCCCGCCCATAAGATCCACAAGACGTTTGACAATGGCCAGCCCGAGCCCAGCGCCTTCGTATTTGCGGGCGAAGCTGGCGTCTGACTGGGTGAAGCGCTTGAACACATAATCCACCTGCTCGTCCTGAATGCCGATGCCCGTATCGCTGACGCACAGGTGCAGGCGCACAGCCTCAGGCTGGGACGCATGGGGAGCGCTCCAGGCCTCCACCCGCACCGACCCCTTGGGTGTGAACTTGATGGCGTTGCCCACCAGATTGAAGAGGA
Organism: Humidesulfovibrio sp.; assembly: GCF_030689645.1. Classification (GTDB taxonomy): domain Bacteria; phylum Desulfobacterota; class Desulfovibrionia; order Desulfovibrionales; family Desulfovibrionaceae; genus Humidesulfovibrio. Next base: position 200,830 of record NZ_JAUYFU010000024.1, on the reverse strand, counting down.
TCTGCCGAAGGCGGGCTTCATCGCCCATCAGCACGGGCGGCACACCAGGCCAGACATGGAGTGAGAGTGCAATCCCCTTTGGCGCGCAAGCCAGGTGAAACAGATTACCGACGGAGTCGAACATGGCTTGCAGGCGCAAGGGCGATTGGTGCAAGGCCAGGCGCCCGGCCTCCATGCTGGAGAAGTCCAGAATGTCGTTCAAAAGCCCAAGAAGCCTGCGTCCAGCGTCCAGGGCCAGGGCGACATATTCCTTCACTTCCTGTGATGATACGCCTCCCTGCATAAGCTGGAGCATGCCCAGCATGCCGTTCATCGGAGTGCGGATCTCGTGGCTCATGTTGGCCAGGAACTCGCTTTTGGCGGAGTTGGAGGCCTCGGCCACGTCCTTGGCTTCCTCAAGGGCCAGCTCCATGCGTTTGCGCTCAGTAATATCCGTGTTGCAAACGCGCCGACCCAGCGGAGCGCCATCCTCGCGGGCGATGCTCTCACATTTATGGTTCACCCATTTGGTCTCGCCAGCGCGCGTGACGACGCGGATGTCCATGGAGCAATGCTTGCTGCCAGGATAGGAAATATCGCCAAGATGGCGAGCAAAAATGGCTGCGTCTTCCGGGTGGACGATGCGGTAGACAAGGTTGCCATCGGCCATGAACTCTTCCGCGCTGTACCCAGAAATGCGCTCGCAAGAAGGTGATACCCAGACCATCCTGCCGTCCGTTCCGCGCCAATACTCCCAGTCGTAGGTGAAGTCCGCCACGGTTCGGAACATGAGTTCGCTCTGGCGCAGAGCTTCCTCGGCGCGCAGACGCTCCGTCACGTCTGTGAAGGTGGCCACAAACCCATCTCGGGTGGCGATGCCGGAAATTATGAGGTCGCGCACCTCGCCGCTTTTTGTGGTCACATGGTACACGCGCGGAGAAATTTCCTGCCGACCATCTGCGGCGGCTTCCACATCTTCGCCCCAGGTCTCCCGCACCTCGGCGCGGTACTGCGGATCCGGGTAGGCCAGCCGCCACCAGTCTTCAAGAGTGGGCGTATCCGCGAGGGTGTAGCCGAAGGTGCTCATAAACCGTTGATTGACGTTCAGCACCCTCCCCTGCTTGTCCACGGAGCACAAGGGCATGGGCGCCCGGTTGAACAGCTCGCGAAAACGGCTTTCGCTGGCGTAGAGCGCTTCCTCTGAAAGGCGGCGTTGGGTGATGTCCTGAAACAGAACGCCGAGCACCTCGCCCTGAATGGGAAAAGCTGCCACCTGAAAGTGTCGGCCCAACTCATGTTGGTAACTGTCAAAATTCGTTGGCTGCTGCCGCTCCAGCATGGCGACGTAGACGTCGAGATCCGGCGGGGCTTTCAGGCCAAAGATTTCTGTCACCCGCTTGTCAAGCACCTGCGATCGGCTGAGGCCAAGGGTGCGCTCGTAGGCGGGGTTAACGTCACGCACGAGAAAATCCACCGGCGTTCCGTCAGCGTCGCGCACAAGCTCAAGCACGCAGAGGCTCTCGTTCATGGTGTTGAACAAGGTGCGAAAGCTGGACTCGCTCCTGGCCAGCCCGCGAGTCATACGAAGCAGCCGCTCGCTCAGAACACTGACCAGCACTCCGCAAAGAACAAGAAACAGCCATTGGACGAGGTCGTGCCGGGTTTCAATGCTTAAGGAGCCCAACGGCGGGATGGCCATGTAATTGACGCCAAGGGTGCTGACGGCTGTGGCCAGAAGACCGGGCCACAGGCCGCCGGTCAGCGAGCAGAGAATGATGGGAGCCATAAAAAGGATCAGCATGGGCCTGTCGCCGAAATCATGGGCAATACCCATACGCAGGGCAAGGGTCGCCAGCGGGGCCGCTACGCTCAATACGTACACCGCCCAGCGCGGTACGCGGTCAAGATACAAACCCGGCATGCCCCCCCCCGTACGGCAAACATCTGGCTGCTGGCCCTGCAGCTGTAAATGGGGGCAGCCGCCCCCACACTATCGGTCTATATGATAACAATACGCTTATGGCAAGAACCGGAAGCAAATCGCGTGCATCTCGCGCTCCGGCTGTGCGCCTAAACTGAGCGGCGCTCCAGTTCAGAAATGTAGTCGTCGATGTCCGCAGAGGGAAAACCGAAGGCGCTATCCGAGGAGGGGACCGCCACGGCCACAGGAACGGGCGCTACCGCAGCCACCCCGTCCCAGCGCAGCTCTGCCTGGGCGTTATAGTTGAAAATTCGGGAAGCGTATTCCTGCGGAACCTGGGCGGTGTTCGGGGCGTTCAGCCCCAGGGGCTGGCGGAACGCTGTACGCTTGGCGAGGTAGTCCTCGCGGTAGGCCGCCAAGGTGAACATGCCCTTGTCCTTGCAAGTCTCAATCATGCTGTCCAACTGAGAAAGCTTATTGTCGCGGATGAGCGTGGCGATGGCGCGAGTGTTGCGCATGACCGAAAGCAGCGGCACGGAATGCCGAAGCTTGGGCATGTAAAGCAGCTGCTGGTTCACTATGCCTGCAAGACTTTGGGAAAGTTGCAGGCGGGTGTGCTCGCTCGACATCGAATGAGTCAAACTGCACATGCGGTGCACAGCCTCCTCATGAGATCCTGCGTGCATGGTGGCGATGACCAGATGCCCCGATTCCGCCGCGTCCAGCGAAAGCTGGATTGTTTCCGGGGTGCGCATTTCGCCCACCACGATGACATCCGGTGCCTGGCGAAGCACATCAAGCAAGCCATGCTGATAAGTGTGGAAGTGCTTTCCCAGCTCGCGCTGTTCGATGAAGGCGTTCCTGGAGGTGAACAGGTATTCGATGGGATCTTCCAAAGTCACCACGTGGCAGGCGCGCGAGGTGTTGATCTCGTTGATGAGGGCGGCGATGGTGGTAGTCTTCCCGCTGCCCGTGGAACCGCAGATGAGCAACAAACCAGACTTCATGGCGCAAAAGTCCTTGAGCGAAGGGTGCAGGTTCAAACCCTCAAGGTCGGGTATTGCGCTGGGCAAAAAGCGGATTGCCAGACTGACGCCCCGGTGGGAGCTGAAGGCGTTGATGCGCAACCGCTTGCCGGAAACGGACAAGGCCAGGTCCGTGGACCACTGCTCCTTGAGCTGCCGCTTCTGCCGGGGGTTCAGGATGGTTTCCACCAACTGGTCCACATACTGAGGCGAGAGCACGTGCTGCTTCTGAAAAAAAATCTCGCCGTCGCGACGGCACACCAGTGGATGATCGCCGGTGATATGCAGGTCCGAATACCCCTTATCGTAACAGGCGTTGATTATTTTTGCGAATATTTCCATGTTCGGACCTTTGGAAGAGTTCATATGTTGATACGTACGTGAACGTTGCTGCCGGAGAGCGCTTAGCGGGCCGCGCGATCAATGCAAGATACGTACAACCATGCGCCAGCAAAACCTGCCTGGGGCGGCCACAACTGTTTCCTTTATTTCTTACGGCAAACCACTTATAATTGTAGCAGAAATGGCATGGACGTCTGGCAATTCCGCAGGCCGACTGCGCCAGGAACCAGAGGTTTCCCCATGCAAATAGAAAGCTGGCTTGGCGCTCTTGCGCAGCCGGACCACAGTGCTATCGACGGCGACCTGGAGTCACTGGCCGACAGGGATTACCCGTTCCTTTCAGACTCCAGCGTCAATAATCAGATCGAACGCCTGAGCGGGCACCTTGGGTCTCGGCACAGCAACGTGCGCCGCCTGGTCATTGCTTACTCTCTGTACATCCGCCAGGTGGACGTCATTCTCCAATCCGGGCCACGCGCCTTCTGCGGCGCAGGTTGCCCGACCCCGCCTGCCGGATGTTGCAATCACGAGCACTACGTCATTATGAACATTACGGACCTCATGAGTTCCCAGAATTCCCCGGCGGCGCTGCACATGGCGCACATGATCGGCCTGCTGCAAAAAGATGAAAGCGCCCACCACCGCAAGGGGCGCACCATGCGACCAGGCTACTGCCGCCTGCTGGCCGAGGACGGCTGCACCCTGCGGTTGTTCAAGTCGCCGCGCTGCGTCCACTACATGTGCGAGAAATTGCAGCGCGACATGATCAATCAAAGCAACGGGGCGGCCCAGCCGCTCCTCTCCGCCATGAAGCACGTGGAAAGCACCACAATTTCCTCTCCCGCAGACTTCTTGAACAACAACGTCATCCACGAGGGCGCGCGTCTTTACGCCGACCGCCTGGAACCGAAGGCCCAAAACAGAAAAAATGCCCGACCCCATGCAGGGCCGGGCCAAGGCGGCAATCATCAAGTCGGGGAAGTTTCTAACGAGTAATAAGCACCGGGCAATGCGCCGCAGAAAGCACGCGGTGGGCGTCGCTGCCCATGATAAGGCCCTGAACATCAGTCAAGCCGCGCGAGCCCATGACGATGAGGTCGTAATCGCCGGACTTGGCCTCCTGCACTATGACTTCACCCGCGCGACCCTCCTTGATGATCAGCACAGGCTCAAGGTCGAGGTCGCGCATTTTTTTGGCGTAGGGGGCCAACAGCTTTTCCGACTCTCGCACCAGCTCGCGAACCAGCTCTCTCCTAGGCTCTCCCCCAATGAGCAAGGGGATTCGGCCAAAACAGTGCAGCAGGGCCACGTAAGACCCCTGGGTCTGCGCCAAGCCAAGGGCATAGCGAAGGGCGTTGCGTGAATGCTCGGAATTATCCACCGGGACCAGAATTTTCTTGAACGTCAACACCATGGCGAGACTCCATTTTTTTCCGGTTTCGGGCTGATATGAGCATGCATCAGCCCCACAGAGGAGTCAACTCGCCGCGCCCAAGAAAGCACGCGTTCCCCCTCACCCAAGTCCACTCGCCACGATGCGATACGGAGCGAATACGCCCAGCCCCCAGTGCACATCCCTATGGTGCTGACTCGGTGAGCAATGCCTCAAGCATTCAGGGCCAGGATCTGCGCCCGCCCCTGCTCAGTCAACAGCGACAAGAGCGGCTGCTCCACCGAACCAACGCAGAGCAAAGCCCCCTCCACCGATTTAACAATGGCTTGCCGGATCAGATCCTCCTGCCCCGAAGAGACGATTCCCCGGCAGTGCTGGGCACCGCATCGGCACACAAGGCTCTCCCCCGGCGACATCCCAAGTTCGGCGTAGTCGTTGGTGATTTGATCCCCAACCGCGATGTCGTTCAGGGCAATCTCACACCCGACCGCAGTGCCCGCGCAATTAGGCACGCACGAGTGGTTGACGTAGCGCGCCAAATCCCAGGCCAGCACATACCGGCCATCCTGGCTGAGCCAGAGATGCCGCTCCGCGTCAAAGCCCATGGCTGCGGGCAACAATGCGACATCGTCCTGCGTCAGCACGCGGTCGAGTGGATCAAGGACCCAGACAATGGTGCCGCGAGGAATCGGGGCCGTGGCGAAAACGCCGAATCCCATGACCGCATCGACGAAACGCAGTTCCGTGGCAGGATGAATCATCGGCCTTGAACTGGGGGCTTGGCGTGATAGGCGCGATGGCTCGGCACGGCGGAGCGCCCATCCACCCAATCCCAGAACTGACCGGCATTGCGGGAAAATGGCAGCAATGGCTGGGGCACTTGGCGCGCATAGCGCAGGGTCTGGGCGATACATTTATCGAGTTCCGGCCAAAGCAGCAGCACATCCCCGCCGCCGATCACCCCCCGGCAGGTCGATACACCGCAGCAGCACTGCATCTCCCTGGTGAGGTTGAGCCCGCCGTATTCGCAAGTTATCTCCTCCCCAGGAGCAACGTCTCGTACGGCCACCTCAAAATCACGACCAACACCGAGAATGGCCGGATCACAGCTATGATTCACGTAACGGCCATGATCCCAGCACAAAACCTGGTTCCCCTCGGCATCGGTGTAGGCGTATTTCTCCATGATGGGCTGGTAGGGCGCAGGCAATGCGGCCACCTCGCCTGGCGTGAAAACCATGTCGAAGTTGCACAGTATCCAAGTCACTGTCCCACGTGGGATGGGCTTGACCGCAAAGACCCCGTACCCGACCTCAGGGCTGATGAACCGCAATTCAGTGTCGGGATGCATCATGCTGGACTCTCCATCATTTCATTGTTTGTGTCCGAGGCGATGAGGCGCTCACAATGAACGGAGTCGATGCGAGCACGAAGCTCTGGAGCCTGCTCGAGCAACAACTCAAACTGCTGGCGCTGCAACGACAGCAATGTGCTCTGCATAAGCGTGCGCACGCTGGCCGTACGTGGAACGGAATGCAGCAGCGCTATCTCGCCGAAATGATCTCCATCCTCCAGAACCGCCACCCTCCGCTCGGTGCCTGGCTCCTCCGTCATGAGAACCTCAACCGCACCGCGCACGATGATGTAGAAGCGGTCGGCCTGATCGCCCTGATGGATGATCAGACGTCCCTCGGGATGTCTTTCCGTGGCGAAAAGCGTCGCAAGCAACCGCAACAGCCGGTCGTCGAGCTGATCGAACAGCTTCACGCGGCGCAGCCATTCCGGCGCCACGATGGCCTGTTCGCCGCTGGGGCTAAGCTGGAATCCGCTCTGCTTTTCCCATAACCGCTTATAGTGTCCGTTGTGTTCAAGCAATTCCGCATGGCTGCCCGACTCGACCAGCCGCCCCTTGTCCAGAACGCAGATTCGGTCGGCATTCACTGCGGCGGCCAGCCGGTGCGTCACCGAGACGACCATGCGCCCACTGCCAATCCGAGCCAGGGTGGCGTTGATGGCGGACTCGGTTCCCGGGTCAAGGGCCGAGGTAGCTTCGTCGAGCACGAGGATGCGCGGCTCGCGGAGAATGGCGCGCGCAATGGCGATGCGCTGGCGCTGACCGCCGGACAGACGGCCACCACGCTCGCCTATCTGCGAATCATAGCCTTCAGGCAAGGCGGCAATGACCTCATGAATCTCAGCCGCGCGCGCAGCGTTTTCGATCTCGTCGCGGGTGGCATCAAGACGACCAAAACGGATGTTCTCGGCAACACTTGCGTTGAACAGAAAGCTCTCCTGAAACACCACGCCCATCTGGGCCCTGAGAGATGCCTGAGTCGAGTCGCGCAGGTCCACCCCGTCCAGGGTGACACGACCTGCGCTGGGCTCATAAAGCCGCATCAGCAGGCTCAAGACCGTACTCTTGCCAGACCCGCTGGCGCCGACAAAAGCCACCGACTCCGTGGCCCGCAGTTCGATGTTCAGATCGCGCAGAACCGTGCTCGCCTCGTCATAACCGAAACTCACGGACTCGAAGCGCACTCCCCGGACCAGCTGCGGCAGCTCCACGGCGGCGGGCTTATCGACAACGCCAGGCACAACCGCGAACAGTTCGTTGATGCGCTCCATGCCGCCCGCCGCCTGGACCAGGGTCGGCACATATTGCGTGGTGTAGGAAAGGGATATCGACAAATTGAGAAAGAGCGCCTGAAAAGCAGTCAGGGTTCCCACAGAGAGCAGGTCCACTGAGGTCATCCAGGCTCCTATGGCCAGGACCAATACCTGCAGCAGCATGATGCTGACCCCCGCCGAGCGCTCGACCATGGCGGAGAAGAAGCTCACCTTGAGCACGCTCTCCGCCAACTTTGAGTTGCGAATGCCGAAGATGCGCATGGCCTCGTTCTGCAGGTTGAGCACCTTGACGGCGGGTTGCGACTGGATGTTCTCCTGGACCACGGCGAGCGTACCGCCCTCGTCCTGCTTGCGGGCGTAGCTCGCATCCACGGCGCGCGGCGCGAAGAAGCGCGGCCCAAGCAGGCACAGCGGCCAAACAAGCATGGACACGAGCGCCAACCGCCAGTCGAGCCAGAACAAGAGCAACGTGTTGGCAAAAACGTCCAGGGTGGGCAGCACCCCCCAGGGAATTGAGCTGACGAGGGCGTTTTCAACGGATACGATATCGCCAGAGAACCGCGAGAGCACATCCCCCGCGTTGGTGCGGCCATAAAAGTCGATGGACAAACGCTGCAACTGCTCGAACATGGAGGCCCGCAAGTCCCTCAAGATCTGCGAAGCCAAACGAGCGAAGAGAAAATCGCGAAGCAACCCCACAACCGACACAGCCAAAGCGCCGACCGCCAAGGCGATGATGATCGTAATCAGCAGGCTGTGATTCTTGCCTACGAGCCCGTCATCGACGATGAATTTGAACGAGAAGGGAAGCGCAGAACTGAAAGCCATTTCAACGATGAGGCCGACGACAACGATGGCGGCCCTGCGCCAATACGGCCTGAAGAATCGCGCCAAACAGCCGAGAAGGGCCAGAATCCCAAACTGAACGCGAGGCTCCGCAGCGGCTGACGGCAGAGTTGCAGGTGCGGCAATCGTTTTGCCGCCCTTCTCCCCACGGCCAGAAGATGACTCATCCATCGCTTCTTGTCCCTCCAGAGCAGGCTTGAACGACAAGGGATCAGGTCTGCCGAAGAGACCAGTGGCGCACTCATTCCCGGAAAATTTCGAAAGCGTATCCGCTTTTCTGATTCGTTACTAGAGTGTTACGATTTATACAAGAAGCCAAAGGAAAAACAACCGCAATGCTACGACATTTTTATCACCACAAGACAAACGCTGAACGCGTCACTCAAGCTGCACATGATTGAAGACAGGATAGCAAGAATCGCCAGCATTCTAGTGGCGAACCGGACAATTTTTCGTCAAAGGGTACAAATCAGGGGTACATGTTGCGCTTTTGGGTCTGTTTTTAGGCGCAAAAAAAGGGTCACGGCGTATACCGTGACCCTTGGTTTTTCTGGCGGAGAGGGAGGGATTCTCGTCTGGAGACAAGGAAATCCTTTCTCTTCAGCTAGATATCGTCACTGTTCCTGAGCCGAATGTAACGCCTCACTGGAACAGTTTCAAGTCTTTTCGTCATCCTTCTGCCTGCGTCTGGACACCCAATTCCTGGGATAAGCCCGAGCGCCTGAGGACCCTGCCGCGTCCTGCTCACGCCTGAAGATGTGGATGTCCGCGAGGTGGTGATCCACCAGCAGCTCCACTGCCGACTCCAGTTCTTCCCCAAGGTGCCTGAGAACACGGCCACGGCTCCGGGGGTAGACGTGAAGCTCCTGGATCACATCCTGCTTCTGGCCCGACCAGACGGGTGAGGCGACCTCTCGCACCCAGCGCCGGTGGGAACCGGAGGCCATTCGATGGATGACCTTGGCCGCCTGCACACGCTTGAACTCCGTTCCCTGGACGGGCTGAGGATCGTCCTGGATCAGCATCTCCACGGCCAGCCATGCCGCCACGACCAGCCGGGGGTCGATGCCGTGCTTCCTGAGCCGGGCCAGGGCCGCCTTGGCACGCTGCTGAGGAGGCAGGCCACGCAGGCGGAAGGCCTCCACATACGGCCCGGCCTGCTGGTAGAGGCCCTTCACCCGCTGGATCGCGTTCTGCACCCACCGGCTGTCCTCGTGGGACACGATCCAGGCCAGGGCCGCCCGGCGGTAGGGGTTCAGCTCCTTGGCCGTGTATGATCCCTTGAGCGGGCTGCCATGCCGCTGATTGTGATCGGCATGGGCGCGGCAGTATCGCTCGTCCAGGCCGTCCGGAGTACCTGCCCTGGCGGGCTTGCCGCAGTGAATCACCCGGCAGTAGCCGTACATATGGTTGGGGAGGGCCGCACGGGCGGTCACGTCCTGCTTGCGCTTCTGGCGCTGGTTCCAGTCGGTCATGGCTTACGGGTCCCACTAAAGGAGATTAGTAGCCCCTCTAGGTACTGGTAGTTGTAGGTGATCATGGTCATCCCCCCACCACCTCCACTATCCCAGGTACTCCAGTTCCCTTGAGGAAGCAGGAGAGCATGACCTCCCTGACCTTGTCCTGGTTCGACTTCCCCACGATCACGGAGTCATGGACAGGGAGGGCATGGATGCCCAGGTCTCGAAGGGTGAGAAGGACATCTACCAGCACCTGGCTCTCGGTGAACTGGGCCTCATGGCCGATCCCGGTGAAGAAGCAGCTCGTGATGGCCGGGTGGGCAGCCTCAATGGCGACCATGACTTCCTCCACCCGGTGCCGTTCCTCGAAGGCCTTGCGGACGCCCTTGGGCATCCTGACCAGCCGTTTGGTGGCGAACAGCATGGCGTTCATGATCTTCTTCACCCCACTGCGGTGGTGCTGAAAGTCGGGAATGGCGTAGGCATCGCCCGCAGGCGGCTCCGCACCGCAGAGGCCGTAGAGGATGCGGGGGTTCATCTGGCCGTAGTCCAGCTCCACCACGTCCTCGCCGTTGATCATCAGGCCCTTCCGGCGTGCTTCCTTGCCCAGGGGCTGCCAGAACCCGCCGAACAGCCGTCCTCCGCTATCGAAACGTCCCTGTGTGAAGACACGCCGCAGCCTCCGGTCCCGTGAATCAACGGGTCTGCCTCCTGGCCAGTAGTACTCATCGAAGTCGATCTCCACGGACTCCAGCCAGCCGTTGATGGTCATGACCTGCTCCCGGAACAGGATGGTCTCCGGGGTATCCTCGTACTCCTCAAGACCGCCGTCATCCCAGCCACCCTTCTTCACGCGCTTAAGCAGGATCACCTCCTGACCTTTGGAGATGCCGAAGTCCCCAAGCTCAAGCCGGGCTTCCACCACTCGCGTGATGAGCCGCTTGCTAGCGCGGATGGTCGTCTCCTTGGATGGGCCGAAGTAGCCCTTGTAGCCGATGGATTGCTCGGCGTACGCCATCTCAGGCTCGGCCATGTGGTCCAGGATGGTCGGCAGGATTTTGCCGTAGGCAGCGGGCCGGTAGCGGCTCTTGCGCCCCAGGTAGCGGTTGGACCGGGTGATGTAGACCCCATCCCCATGCCCAAGGAGGTGGTGGTACATGAGGTCCGAGGCGATGGCCGAGACTGTTGCCTCAAAGGCCTCCAGGTCAACCGCTCGGCGCTTGCGCTTGCGGTGCTTGTAGAGCCGCTCGAAACTCTGGAGCTGATGGACAACATCCTGGATGGCCGCACGCGCCTTCTCCGTCCGTGGTATTCGCCACGGGTTGAAGTGCCGGTCCCGGAGCTGGTCGGACTCATCGGCAGCCTCAGTCAGGTTCTCGTGCTGTTCCTGCAACGTCAACTCCTCGTACACAAAATGGCCACCCCGCTACCGGGCAGCCGGGTGAGTCCGATAAATGAAAGAAAGCCCTCATGTCCAGAAGAACCACTTCGGTAGGCATTAAGCTTAAACACCAAAGGCACTTGCAGCTTGTGCGCTCATAACCTATACCCCCACTCCGGGCTGGATCGCACAGAGTAGCCCAAACCAGCATCTACCTTAGCTGCAACACATTTCTGGAGATTCCATGGAGCCGGAGAAGCTAGACACGAAGAAGTTCGCCAAAATCTACAGCCCGATGAACTCGACTACCTACGACGGCGAACGAGAAGCCGCGAGGGACAGGGCTGAGGCTGTGGCGTGCGCAGCAGGCATGACCTTCGAGGAAGCGGTGGACGTCATTTCCGCGCCCGCCTCACCACCTTCTGACGCAGCCCCAACGATGCATAACCCCTTCGCTGGTTTTGCTGACTACATGGAGAAGCACGAACCCGGATACAAAGCTCGAGCTGCCGAGGAAGCCCGTCAGCGGGAAGAAGCGCGGCTTAAGGAGCAAGCTGATATTATTGAGCGCTACGGCTCAGAAGATGCCGTCATGGCCCCCTGTGAAAGGGAAGCGTTGTTGGAGAAAGCCTGCGCTCATTTGGCAGAAGTGGACGAGGACGGCTACGTGTCCAACTTGGACGGATGGGGGCCAGTGTCGAAGAACGCTGACTTACCTGATTCTGTCCGCCGAGCAGTTTCCCAAGCTTACCCCCTGCCGACAACCATCGTCGATGCACTGAAAGAGTGGCGGTATTGGAACCACCGTTGGCACGAACGGCACACACTTGATGAGTACATCGACTTCCACCCTTTACCCGTGAGCGCTCGGTTCGTTGTCCTCGAAGAACTACTGGTCTCGCTCCCAGCCCAGAGCCTTGAAGATGTCCTGGCGAGGCTCGACAAGTACGAGGAACTCTGCAACCAGGGCATGTACGTTGAGTATGAGGATCAGGACAAGTTCATCAAACAGTTCCGTAACGACGTAAACTTCCTGTCCAACGGCGTCCAAGTTGGGCGGCAAGCTCCCTTCACCAACGCGAAGAAGAGGGACGCTGTTCTGGAGTACCTCAAGTGTCCTGAGCGGTCCCTGCTGTCAGACCGCGAGATTGCCCGTATCGTCGGGGTCTCACCACAGACCGTGAACAATTGGCGCAAGCGGCTCAACGTCCAATTTGGACACCGCCAATAGCCCTACAACCTAGACGCAGGAGATTCACATGTACGAGATCGGTTTCTGGGGCCGCCCAGGTCACCCGGATGGAGCAAGGCACATAATCGTCACCCTGAATGGTGAGCGCCTGACATACTGTGGGGCGCATAAAATGCTCGAGCCAGACGTAAAGTTCACCCAGGTTGCCAATAGGCTGATCGAAGCAGAGGTGACCTGCGGACACTGCAAGAGGATTCTAAACACACCCACGCTACGCTTGAAGCACTTGGGCGAGAAATGAGATGTCATAATTGGTGACGTGTCACTACGAGAGCAGTCGAAGAGCAAACTAAATATCCAGCCACCGCCATGGCGGCGAGGTGAAGACTACTGTTTCTGCTTATCTCGAGTGAGGATTTTGGCGGCAATCACTGTTGGATCATTCTCATAACCCTCGTCCGCAAAAGCCATCACACATAACTTTATTTCCTCTGGGGAAATATACCGCCACCCACTATTCCTCATAACCATTTCGACATCTTTGCTTTTTCCTTGGTATACTTTCCCGGCAGCAAGTCCAAGTGTGACAATGGTCTTAGAATTCGCCATGCCACGAAGCATAAGCTCTTGTCGCAAACGTCCGAAGACTACTTCTCGATACCTTTCAGATGTAAACAACTTGTATCTGCCTTTGGGAACATCATGCTTTTCCGATATATCCTTGAGCTTAACGCCGGGAGAGTCCAGATACGACTTCACTTCAAACACTATAAGCTCATTTTTTGCAGCACAATATGCGAGAAGATCCAACTCAACGCGAGGCATGCAAGGCAAGCCGATCCTTCTTTTATCCTCTATCGTCAGCTCAACCTTAAATGATCTATTTACCCAATAGCCTTCAAATTCCAGCAACGTTGCCACAACGCCTTCAAAATAATCCATTATCCTCTCCCAGAATCCATTTTCTAAACCGTACGCGCCCTGTACACTCGCAATCTATACACCAAACCCGTCACAACGTGTTGTAGTACGCCTTGATCTTCTGGGCCATCAGCTCTCGCCGCGCCTTGAGGAACTCCGCGTAATCCCCCTGCTCGAGATCGAGCGATGCGCCGGGGATACAATTCTGGATCAGGTTATTCTCCAGCTCAGCTCGGTCATCAATGCCCCCCAGCTTGAGCGGCCCATCCGCGCACTGCGCCAATGCCTCGACGAAGTAGGCCTTGGGGGCCTTGTTGCCGATCCGGATGTTGATCTCCGACTGGGTGAACACGAAGTTGGCGATCTGGTTGTACGCTCCCTGCTTCATGCCATGCTTCTTGAGGTATTCACGCGGGAAGATGTGGTGGATGTCACCCTGGTGGGCGATGAGCTGCCCCACGGTGATGTCTCTCGAGAGGAACCCACGGTCCTCCAGCTTCACCTGAGCGGCCCAGAACAGGTTCAGGTACGGACTGTTCGTGCTAGCCTTCTCCAGTTCCTGCACCAAGCCAAAGCTCCAGAACGACTCAGACAGCACGGCCTGCTCCGTCTGGGCCAGAAACTCGCTGAAGTCCCCTTCCTTGGCGCGTTTGATGTCCGAGTCGAACTGACTTTCGAAGGAACCGGAATAGCGGGCGGTGAGCAGCGAGAGGACGAACCAGCGTCTCACCGTGCGTTCGATGACTGCCGGGTCATACTTGTCCCGGCGGAGCTTCAGGTACAACGCGTAGGCGAAGTTCAGGGCGTTCTGAGACCGGATGAGGCCAGGGGCTATGAACCCGGCGGAGCGGATGATCATGAGGAAGCGCTGGAAATGCGTTTCCTTGATGAAGTCCTTGATGCCCTCGCCGAGACGCACGAATGACTCAGCGGCGATCTCGTCCTCATATTGGCGGGTCTCGAAGTTCCTGCCCGAGAGCAGGCTCACAAGGTCCGACAGCTTGCCGCGCTCAAAGGCCGCGATGCAGGCCACGCGGAGCATGTCCGTGTAGGACGGGTCATAGAGATCGTCATTCTCGTCCTTGAGCCAAGTCATCTTCTTGAACCAGTCCGTGGCCGCGAACTCCGGGTCGCGCTCGGCGATCTGCCCATAGAACTCTGGCGCCACCGCCATGTGGCAGAAGTAGTCGATGGCCTTGCGCAGCATCGGCCCGCCGTGGCTCTCGCTGGCGGCGATCTTGGACATGGCGAAGTCCGACTGGTTCAGCACCACGCCCTTGGAGTTGATGCGGATGAAGATGTCCGTAACCGTCTCGATGTCCAGGTCGTGCGCCAGCTCCACAAAACCGATCAGGTTGTTCCGGATGGCTAGCAGGTCCGTGATGGACTGCATGACCTGCTCCTGATCCACTGTTGGGTTCAGGGCGCAGTAGGCCTTGAACACGGTGAACGGGTTTGCCGCGTTCTTCATGGCCTCTGAAATGTCCGGAATCCACGTCACATCCTTCTCGATGGCCGGATTGAGAACCTCAAATTTTCGGCTCAGCGGATTGAAGGCGATGCGGATGCGGGTGAGCCTGTAGTCCTTGGTGAGGACCTGATACCCGAGCACTGCGGCCATGAGGGCCGTGACGCGCTGCTGACCGTCGATGAGGACCTTCTTGCCCTCGCTCAGGGAGCCGTCCCGCAGCCGCACGCTGGGGTTGCGCCACGCGATGAGATAGCCCACGGGGTAGCCCTGGAACAAGGAGTCGAGCAGATCGCGAACGTTGGTGGCGTCCCACACAAAAGGACGTTGAATTTCAGGGATGGCAATCTCCCCGGCCTTGACCCAGGACAGAATGGTTTCAACGGGGTGGCTGTTGACTGAATAGCAAGGGGGCATTGGTGCTCCTGTTCTGGGTGAGAATTCCGGTGCCAACGGCTTTGTGCATCTACAGAGGACGTTTTGGGCAACGTTGAGCTAGATGTTCAGCAAGTCGCGCCATTCCGATTCTGACGCCGCACTGTTGGCACAACGTCTCGTCCTTGCCAAGCGGCCACACAAGGCCCCCAGGAGTCGTCCGCGCCTCTTCAGTAACAATAGTAGCTTGTGGTGAAGCAGCAGGCCTTCTAGGACACTTTCTTCTCTGGTGCTTTGTCAAATTTACGGTCTTTACGCTGTGACCACACAACGGGCAGGATGTATATTCTGAAGCAGTTGAAGCAGCATCTGCACCACTTTGTCTTGCCCTAGGCTGCGACGTCTTCGAAAATGCGCCTAATTCAGGGCTGTGAAGGCTGCGAGCCAGAACCTCGATAAAGCCAGGAATTGATATGGCATGAGATCCAAACACGATCTGCTCATTCGATCCTCCGGTATATCGCTGATATATCTCTCCAATAAAATTGGACACTGAACCTCTGAGTACCGAGGCTAATTCAGTCTGAAGAGTTGCCCAAGGCAACTGTGCAATTGGCCCAGACTGTCGAGGTAACCAGTTCTCGATAACTTTGCAGCAGCCATGCACTGCACGAGAAATCAAAAACGTATTTGCGCCAAAAGTTATCTTCCATTCACCGGAGTTCTCGTAGATATGCTTCGCGAATCCAGGAGCCTGTATCGAACCAGAAGGATGTGTCTCCCACCAGACACTCTCTTTAATCAACTCAACGGCGAGAGCCTCCGAAACTCGTCCGTGCTTGTCGCACAACTTCGCTAGACGCGAACGAAGATTGACTTTCCAAGCCGGTATAGCTTTCGGCATGCGCCCTCCGTGGACTTCTCATGCAAGAATGCCTGGGAAGCGGCGTTAGTGTTGCGTCAGTGTCCTCATCGCGACAGCCATCTCGTCATACTTCTCCAGGATCATCTCCTTGGTCCGGTAACAGCCGAAGGCGGCCTCGTCTTTGCGCTTCACGATGGGGAAGGTGTCCATGATGTAGTCCACGTCCTCACGGGTGATGCCGTAGAGGTGCAAGAACGCAGCGTCGAGTTCACAGCGGATGGCGAAACGCTCTTCAGGGCTGCGCGGCTGGTACGCTGTCTTCAGCAACTCAGACATCTGGTAGTCGGACGCATAAAGCGCCCTCGCTCTGGTCTGAATCCAATCCTGAAGCGGTTCATGCGCAGCCCACGGCGTAGCTATCTTGAACTGGCTGGGGGGAAGGACAGGAATTTGCTTGAACACATGATACTTTAAGTGTGTCCCGCCAACCTTCTGCCTCGCCGCATAGTCCAAGGCGAATGAGGTCAATGATGAGGCCAAAATGGGCGAGAGTTCGCGGGTATTCTCCGCAGGGAACATGAGTAAAAATGTATCGCCGAATGCCGCTGCCGGTGTAATGCCGGGGATCACCGTCCGCTCGTCTGTGCTGCGACAGATATCCCGCCAGCCCATAAACCACTTCGGCGTGCGGCTGAGGACCAAGTCCCGTCCCTGTTGAATGACATCGCCTGTCAGCGCCTGTTTAATCTGCTCGGCCTCGCCCGGCGTCAGGGGGTATTCTTCCTCCATGGCCTGGACAGCCACCCAGCCCGTGGTGGAGGCAATGAGGCTCGTCGTGCGGGGCTGTGTTGCGGCCAAAAGCTTGTTGCCAAGTTCCTTGTCGCCATGGTTCAGATGGTAGCCCGCCAACCACATGGCCAGGACATTGACCACAAGCTTGCGTTCAGCATCACCGTCGTTGCGCTCAGCATCCACAAGGGCCTTGATGACCACGTCCGGGCTGCGGCTGGCCCGCTTCGCCACCTCCCACTCATGCACCCAGTAGCGAGGCAGTATTACGAAGTTTGGGTCCTGCTTCTCCTCAAGAGTCACGTTCCTGGTGCTGCCATCCAGCTCGTAGGTGGCCCAGCGGTGGTCGTAGTGATGGACCATCTTCGCTTCGTAAAGAGGCAGACAAGCCTCACCATCTTTCACAAAGCAATTGCCATGCAGCGTCCAACCGGCCTGCTCAAGCTCCTGGCGAATCTTAAACACTCCAGAGTCATTGGCCATATGCAACATCGCCATAAAGCTAAGTCCCCAGGGATTTTTCCCCGGCTCTTTCTCCGTGGCCTCGCGGATGAGGACCGGCACGCGACGGTAGATACCTTTGGTGATTTCGGCATCGCGCTTGGAGCGGAAGATAGGACATGTACGACTGTTGGGGTTGATGAGTGTGATGTCCTCGGCGGTGAGCTTGAACCTGCGTTCCTCTTCGCGAATCTCCGCCACGTCGTGCAGGAAGAAGGCAAAATCCGCCCCGCTCTTGGCTGGCCGGTTCGCACCCGCCAGGGTGAGCAGACAGAATTTGTAGCTGCTATGCACTGACGGGAAGATGTTCCTATTCTCAAAGTCATACAGGGACACCAAGCTCTGCCTTTCAACGATATCTTGGAAGAAGAACTTCGTTGTGTCATCGAAGGCAATGCCAGACGGGACGATGCAGCCAAGGCGGCCAATGGAAGACAGGACGAACCGGCCTAGCTCAGTGAAAATGCTGTACGTGTTGATATCACCCCGACCACAAAGCGGGTAACTCCCCGCATTACGCAGTAGGTGACTTTCCCCTTCAGCTTTGCGCTTGTCTTCGTTGAAGCCGTTCAGCAACTCCGGGTCGGTCTGGGCAAGCTCTCGGATGAGCCTCTGGCGCTCTGCGGCATTGCGGGCATTGGCGATGTCAGGGCGCTTGCTCGCGAACCACTCCTTTTCCTGAATCTTGATGCGCTCCCACGGTGGATTGCCGAGAACCACATCAAACCCGCCGTCCCAACCAGCCTGCGGGCTTTTCGGGGCCTGCCCCTTTTCAGGCAAGCGGAAGACCTCCGGGAAGGCCAGGTGCCAGTGGAAGAACTGGTACTGCCGGGACAGGCGCTCAATCTCCTTCTGCATCCAGTCGGGGATGCTGAACGGATTCTTCTCGATGCGCCGGAAAACGTCCTCGGTGATGGGATAGAACGCCTCGCCAGTCGGGGCCTTGATCTTCTTCCACACAAAAGCCGCGCACCAAGCATCCGCCCACATTCGGCCAAAGCGGTAGCCGCTGCCGCTGGCCAGCGCCTCCCACATGCGCTGGCGCGAACGGACACCCTCGATGGTGGAGTCGTCGATGCGCATGAACTCCTGCACGGACGCGGCGAGGTTTCCGAGTTGGATGAATGGTTCCTCGGTGTAGGGCATCAGGCCCGAGCGCTTCAACCGTGCCACATGGTCCTTGCGCTGTTCCTTGTTACTCTTCTTGGCTGCTTGGCAGCGTTCCTTCTCGTCACCCTCTATGGGGCTGAAGGCCTCGTCCGGAATGCCAGCTCGCAGCAAGGCGGGCGTAGCCCCAAGCAGGCTGTTGCCGCACTGGACGTGGCTGTCCAAAAAGGACAGCGGCTTGCCAGGGTCCATGGACTCCAGCCAGAGGTTCACCTTGCACAGCTCCACAGCCATGGGGTTCAAATCCACGCCGTAGATACAGCGGCTGATGATGGCTCGCTTGGCCTCACGCACAGCCTCCGGCGCAGGCTCGTCCTCACCCGTGCGGGCAGCGGCCAAGGCCTTGGCCATGCGGTTGGCGGCGGCCAGCAGGAAGTGACCGCTGCCGCATGCCGGATCGCACACCTTGAGGTCCAGGATGGCCTGCTCAGGATTCACGGCCTTGCGGGCCTCGGCCAGCACCGGATCAAGGGCCGTGTCCAGCAGGCTCTGGATGAGGCTCTCCGGGGTGTAGTAGCTGCCCGTGGTCTTGCGCTCGTGGCCTGCGGCGGTCTCGAGCTTGAAGCCATCGTCCATGTTGGGATGCAGTTCCAGCAGGGACTCGTAAATGCTGCCCAGTTCCTCCGCGCCAAGGTTCTTGAAGTCCACCGGGCGCAGGCCCTCTGGCCCGCTGATGGTGGCCAGATGACGCACAGCGGAGAGCAGCGCCTCATTGCTGATGCGGCAGGCTTCAATGTCGGGCATGGCTGCGCTGGAGAAGAGCATGCTGCCCAGCGGGGCCAGCCCAAGCTCCTGGCAACCCTCATCGCTGCCCAGGCGCTGCATGACAAGGCGCAGGCTCTCGTAGATGTCATCGTGACGGCTGCCACGCAGGGTGGCGGCCAGACGGCGCAGCCGGGCCGTGGAATAGAACTTGAGGAACACCTCGGCCTGTTTGGACGATGGGTCCTTGTGCAGCAGGCCCCGGTCCTCGGAGACAAAGAGGAACAGCAGGCGGTAGATCAAGCGGAGCAACTGGCGGAAGTAATCCTGCTTGTCCAAGGCCCCAGAACGGAGTTTTCCCTTCATGTCCAAGTTGGACGAGTGGTCCAGGAAGCCAGCACCAAGTTCGTTGATGGCGGATTCAACTCCGTTACGGAGATGCTCCAGCACGCGGGAACCGATGTCTCGAGCGGCCTTGGACCACTGCTCAAGGAAGCAGTCCTCAGGGCTATCTGCTTCCACACGAGACTGGTGGCACACCAGCCACAGGAGACGGAAGTCCGGGTAGACCTGGCCTTCCATCATGGCCTCAAGGTCGAACTCGACATAGGCCTGACGGGTGAAGCTGATGTTGTCGCGCAGGATGCGCAGCTTGAGGCCGTTGGTGACAAAGGCCCAGAGGTGGTCGTCTGAGCGGTTCAGGAGTTCCTGGACCAGACCGTGGGGTGCGGCGACGGTTGCGCCTTGAATGCCTTTGGTTTTCTTGTCCAGGGGGACGTTGCAGCCGAGCAGATGAATGGGCGTGCTGCCCCAGCCATGGGAGATGGAATAGGACTTGCCGCCCAGTTCAATTGCCTTGGCCCCGAGCAAGCGGCCATAGCCCAGCTCGTTGAAGAGGGGCAGGAGCCACTTCTCGCGGGTCTCGGAGGTGCCGGGCTTGTCTCCGGGGATCGCATCGCGGACGGCCTTGAAGCTGCCCCAGGCGGCCAGCAGCCTGTTCCAGGCCCTATTGGTGGCCTCGGAGAGCTTCTCCCCGTCTAGGTGGTAATCCGCAGGCGTCAGGCCGGGCAGTTCCCGATCCAGGTCCGCAACCCGCTGGAGGATGTCCGGGGGCAAGGCCGAACCTTCGGTTGTGACGGTGGCGAAGATGTCGCGGGACTTCTTGATGATCATGCGGCACCTCCCGCCTGCCGGGGAACCGGCATGAAGACGTAGAGGCCCAGCACGTCAGGTGGCAACTGTGGCTCTATGGCGTAGGAGACGCCCTTGTGGCGGCTCTCCGTGCGAACGCGCCTGTGGGCGGCCAGCAGCTCGTCACCCCGGCTCATGGCGATCTTCTCCAACTCGGGCCAGACGGCACCGAAGCCTTCGAGGATGGGCGTGAGAAAGCCCCTGGCCGTGTCAGGCGGCACACTGGCATCTGGTATCGTCAGCAGCAGCTTCTCGGCCTCCGCCTCAGGAATCCAAGTCATTGCATCAGGAGACCCTTCAAAACCCAGCAGGCGGCAGTCCTCAGCCAAGAGCGGCGTCTCGACCCCATCCTTGCGCGTGATGATGTGGTAGCGGAACCGCACCATCAGAATCGTGGTGCGAGTCATCACCGCCCTGGTGCGGATAGCTCCACAGCGTTTAGCCACGCCTTCCTGGATGGGATCAAGCGCCGTGTCCATGATGAAAGCGGCCAAGCTCTCCACAAAGTTGTGCGTGCGGTGCAGGTAGGTCTCATCGTCCTGCACCGGCATGGCGAACCGGGCCTTTAGGATATCGTCAACGGGGAGCGCATCTTTGAGCGCTTGAGGCGTGCCTTTCAAGTCAACGCTCAGGCTGGGGCCTGCCATGGAGACGATGGCTCCCAGCGCCTGAAGCGCCTCGCGGGTGAAGCGCTCCACTTCCACGCCAGAGCCGATGGCTGAGCGCATGGCATCCAGTTCCTTGGCCACCTCTTCGGTCTTGATGACCTCCTGAGCAAACATGGTACGGGTTCTCTTTTCCCGCTGGGAGGCATTCTCCCACTCGGCATACAGAGCATCGGCTTTGGGTTTGATGAGTTCCTCAATGCCCGGCAGGAAGAGGCTACGCTGCCCTTGAGATTGGGCCGCACCGCCACGCAGTAGCAAGCCCTCAAAGATGGCCTGGACCACAGCGTCACTCTCGACTGGAACCGGAACGGAAATACCAAGGTCGTTCTTTATGTTCTTGTGCTTCTTGATGAGGACGTCGATGATGAAGCCGTCGATCTGATTATCGACGCCGAAATACGTCAGGATGCGAACGACAGGCTTGGGCTGGCCAAAGCGGTCCACACGGCCTTCCCGCTGCTCATGGCGAGTCGGGTTCCACGACAAGTCATAATGGATGACAGCATCGAAATGTTCTTGGAGGTTGATGCCTTCACTGAGGCAGTCGGTGCAGACGAGGACCCGCTTGGGGGCCTTGGACAGGGCGAGAACACGCTCCTCGCGTTCCGCCGGTGGGAGCATGCCCGTGACCGAGTCAACCACGACGCCATTGAGCTTCCGTCCAAACTCATCTGCCACGTAGTCCGCCGTTGGGATGAAGCGACAGAACACGATGGGATGGAACCCCTCGTCCAGCAGCTTCTTCACCTCAGACAGAATCGTCTTCAGCTTCTGGTCCTCAGCTCCCAAAAGGGCATCAGCCTCGCGGGCCATCTGCAAGAGCCGCCTGCGCACCTGAACGTTCTCATCATCCACATAGACATCGCTGCCTGGGGCCACGTCCAGGGCATCACCACCCTCTTCGTCCATCAGGTCCAGCACCGTCTGCCGCCCAAGCTGGTCAGCTTCTTCAGCGCTCTCTGTGTCCGCAACGCTGGCACGACTGCGAAGCGTGGCAGCAGCAGCGGCAGGGCTGGAGGCCAGAGACCTCAGCAGGCCCAAAACAGACCACCAGCGGACCCGCTGTCTGTGCCTGCCTTCCGCCGCCCCGGCCTGGACAGTCTCGCGGGCATATTCCAGCACCTTGTCGAAAAGCTTCTTGTAGTTCGGCGACAAGCGGTACTGGAGTTCTCGTTCTTCCCTGTCTGGGAAGGGGGTATCTGTTGAGAGAAAGTGTTTGATATCAGCGCGTTTCCGCTGAATGAAGTGGGCCGCCAACTTGCGCCGGTTCTGTTCTTGCGCAGGGCCAGCAAGGTCTTCTGGCAAGTCTTTGAAATCCGGATTGAGCAGTGACAAGAGCGAACGGAACGCGACATCCTTGCCGCTATGTGGCGTGGCCGTCACCAAAACCATGTGTTGATCGGGCTTGTCGGCTAGGTCCTTAATGAGCCGGTGGCGCTGATGGCGGACACCACGCCCTTCTCCGCTCCATGCGCAGGTGTGGGCCTCATCGATGATGACCAGTTCCGGGCAGGTCCGGAGGAACTCATCACGGCGGTGGTCGGTTTTGATGTAGTCCAGAGAGACCACGGAATAGGGATACCGCTCAAACAAGGACTCGTCGGGCCTGCAATGCCTTTCCAGGCTCCTCGCGGTGGAGGGCAGAATCAACACAACCTCGATGTTGAACTTCTCACGCAGTTCGCCCTGCCACTGCTCAGCAAGGTGGGGAGGGCAAAGGACTGCGAGCCGTTGGACCTCTCCACGATCCAGAAGTTCCCTGGCGATGAGGGAAGCCTCAATGGTTTTCCCGATGCCTACGTCGTCTGACACCAGGATGCGGACCGGATCGAGCTTGAGGGCCATGAGCAGCGGCACAAGTTGGTATGGGCGCGGCTCCACGGCAATCTTGCCAAAAGAACGGAACGGACCTGCACTGGAACGGAACCCCAGGCGCACCGCGTCTCGCAGCAATCTGGACGTGATGAAATCACCGGGCTTGCTGGGATCTGGTGGATCAAACTGGGCTGGCCCCACAGGTTCCAGGCCAGGGTGAACTCCAGCGATCTCCTTGTCCGTTCCTCCGAGAGGCCTCAGGACCAACAATTCGTCAGAGGACTCAGGGAGCACCACCCACTCCCGATTCCTGGCCTTAACGAGTGAACCAACGGCGTAGCTCATTTGATCTTCCCAAAGATGGATTGGTGGTTCGAGATAATGCCTGCCCACTTGGAAACATCGCCAGAGAAGCGGATGACCAGATAGCCGGCGTTGGCAAGACAAGCCTCTTGCGTGGCGTCTTTGGCCTGAACGTCGGAATGGGTGTGTACATGACCATCGATGTAGATGACCGCGCCGTGATTCTCATAGAAGAAATCAGGTTGGGTGTGGCACTCAGAGATGCTGTGCTGGGCATGGCTTGGCAGCTTGAGACCTCTCGCCTCTAAGAACTCGAGCCAATCCCGCTCAAGCTTTACCCCAGCCAGCTTGAGAAGATCGTCCAGATGCTTCTCCCTCGGCTTGGGGCCAGGGGATGAGGACACAGTCGCCTGGGCCAAATCCATGAGGAAGTCCTTTACCAACTGCCGGTCAAGCAGCCCATGGTCCCTCTGGTTGGCATAATTCAGCAGGCAGTCATAGCAGGCTGCCTCGCAGTCCTCCGAGGCTCCAGGAGGCCGTCTCCTGTCTTCGCCAGTGTCCGGATCGAAGTGACAAATCTCCAATGCCAGCCGAGCCACTTCAGCAAGATCCTGAGGCCCGTCAAGAAGTCTGCGGAGCACTCCTGCCCCACCTTCTGCTGATTCGTAGAAGAGGATGGTCCGCCTGTCGGTGGATTTTGGCAGCGGTTCTACGGCCAACTCCATGCTTTCAAGCTGGTACTTGATCTCTATGGCTCTCTTTAGGGCCGCCTGGAGCGCCGCCATGAACTCAATGTTCAAAGCTCTTTTCGGCTCCAGGATCAGGCTGTTGCGCCTATCCGCCACATAGGGGATGACCCGTTGGGTATTGCTGGTCATCGGATCGGTGTCGTCATCGTCCTGATCGGCGTTATTCTTGGACCACAGCCCCTTGTCCATATCCAGTACAAAGCCGTGCTCGTCCTTGTTCTTGCGCCTGCTCCATCCCATGTTGATACGCCACAGGGTTGCGCCATGGCCGTAGGTCAAGCTGGCGACCTCACCCTTGTCGCCGGTGACGCTCCCGTGCCGAAACGTCGGTGTCCCGTCCTGTTCATCAAACCTAACAGTGGTAACCAAGTCGAACCCGTAACGCATCCGCTCTTCTTCATCGGAGTTGATCTTGTCCCGCCTCCGCGTGGCCACGTTCTGCATACGGAAGAGAGGGCCAAGAGGGAGGTTTAAGGGATTCTCGCACTGCTCGCACAAATCTGGGCCGCCAGTGTCCGGACAGTTGTGGAGGTAACCACAGAGGGGGCAAATCTTCGCCTTGGTCAGCAACGGTTCCTCTTCGCTCACCGGCATGATGACCTTGTGGATCACGTATCTGGCCCCTTCATGGTAGAGCACAGCCCTCGGCCCAAACTCCGAAATGGCAAGGAACCTGGGGCGTGAGAGGTACTCGTCCCGCTGCTTGGTCTTACGAGCGGGGATGAAGGCCGAGAGTGGCAACCTGGGGAAGTTGTACCCCGGCAGGAAACCCTCGCTGGCGAAATAGCGATAGCAGTAGAAATCAGACTGCTGGATGCTGTCCACGTCCGTCAACAGGGCAAGCTGTGATTCAGCCTCTTGCCGCTGACGCTTGGCCCGCGCCTTTTCATCGTGCGACCTCGTGGCGTCGCGAATGACTGCGTCCTGCTCGTGCGCCTGAGCCAGTGCTGAACGATAGAGGCCACGCCAACGATCACAGGCCTGGTTGAACCTCTTCCCGACATGGGCAAAAACTCCGTCCAGCCACTTGTCATCGTACCAGTCCACCAAACTCAGATCGCCCTTGATGGTCGCCAGCACCTCTTTCGCTCGAGTCAAAGCTCGCTTCTTCGGATCAGTGGCAGTGAGCTTCTCCAAAACAGAGGGCAGAAAAGGATACTGCTGCTGGTCACTACCAAGGTCCAGGATGTCCCTGAGTGATTTCTTGAGGTCGAGGTCCGACTCCGCAAGCCAAATGGCCTGCATGTGAGCGCGGACAAGGTCTTCATTCGTCAAGTCCAGCCGGGGCGGAGTGACGCTTCCCGCCACCATTTTCGTCGGGCGCTTGAAGAAATACTGATCGTGGGGACTACCCGTGGTGCAGTAGGTGAACACCAGCGCGGGCTGTCCACCTCTGCCAGCACGGCCACTCCGCTGAGCATAGTTCGCGGGTGTAGGCGGCACATTCCTGAGGTTCACCACGTTCAAGTCCGAGATGTCGATACCAAGCTCCATTGTCGGGGAGCAGAAGAGGATGGGGAGCCGTGCCTTGCGGAATGCCTCCTCTCGCTCCTCGCGGAGAGAGTATGGCACCTGGGCCGTATGCTCTCTGGCGGTATACCCCTTCAGGCCGAACGCCACGAACTTGTAGAAATCAACAAAGAAAGGGTTGGTACGGAGACCAGTATCCGAGATGTGCGGCACCCTGATTGGATCGTGGTATGCCTGAGAGCCATCACCAGCTTTCCAGACGATGGCAGCAGCACGGAGCTGGAACCCAGGAACTTCATCCGGCTTCCTGGGAGGCCTGACAACTTCAAGCAGACCACCCTCTGTCAGGATGGTCAGGAGGTTGGCAAAAATCCCCGACAGCTCACCCATCTTGATCCGTTCAGAATACGCTGGGAACGTATTCTTGCGCCCCAGGAATTGGCCGAAGCCGCCACGTGGAGAAAGGTAAACGTAGCCCTGGTATTCTTTTGGGCGAATCCCTCTGGGGTACAAGACGGCGGCATGCTCCATCTTCTTCTGCTCGGCCTCATCCAACCCCCAAGGCTCGATCAGGTACTGGTAGCTCTGCTGCTGGATGGCTTCTTGGTGGGCGCTGTCGAGATAGTCCACCTTCACGGCCAGATTCCGTCTGAAGTAGTCCAGCAGGACCTTGCAGACATGTATCCTGGTAGCGACATCCGCCGAAGAAAGCGCCGCATGGCAGCTTCCCCAGGCCGTGGCATTACCGCAGATGGACGACAAGGCGGGGTAATCGATCCCGAGAAGCCCGCATTGCTCCAGGTTCGGGGATGTCACGCGCCAACCACGCTTGAGGTCGTTGTACAAGCGATACCCGAGGACATTGCGTAAGGCCTTCCCCGCATTGATCAACTGGATTTCTGATGCTTCCCCAGTCAGGGTCGAATACTCCTCAGGATCAAGCCCCAAAGCGTTGAAGACTCGAGGGGCCAATTCATCATGGGAGATGCCATCTGGCCCAGCGTCCAGAGCAGCGCGATAGAGCGCAGAACGGAGCATGCTGACTTCGATAAAATCGTTGAAGTGGCCAGCCTGAAGGGAAGCGTCCTGCCGGTTGTCGGTGAAACTGAGGAGCTTTTTGGCTTCATCCTCCAGGTCAGCTTCCGCTCGCAGGAGCTTGACGGTGGACAACCCGAGGACTGTTGTCGCAGTACTGCGACCACCTGTGGCGAGAGAACTCAACTTGGAGCTGTCGGCCCGCTGGCGAGCGTCATATGCCACGCCGCACTGCAAGCAGAATCGGAATGGCGCAGGGACGAACGCGGCATCCACACCATCCTTGCTTGCCACCCCTGAAGCAGCAACCCGGATAGCTTCAGGCACCCGGTCCTTGACCGTGCTTTTGAGACGCCGTTTATCGTTTTTCTCCTCAACCCAGTCTTCAGGAACCCGCTCCACCACCTCGGAGGCGTCCACTGGCCAAGAGCTGTCCTCGGAGATGAACAGAAAGCCTGGAACGGACTCCCCATCTGGGAGTTGGTCTTTGTAGTCTCGGGCTTCAAAGCACGTTTCACGCGTCTCTGCATTCTTTGTCTTGTTGACGCTGTAGTACTCCTGACCACACTCCCGGCAGAAGACGACAGGGAAAAGAACTCGCTCTCGACTACCGGGGACGAACTTCTGACCATTCAGGGTGATGTGCCGCTGCTCAATGCTTTCTGGCGAGGCATAGACCGCATCTCCACGCGAGATGAACTGGTGGAGACGGAAGGCGAAGGGCTTGAAGCCGGTCACAGGATTGGCTTCGCACTGGGTTCCGCCAAGCAGTGCGGCCTTGATGGCCAGGGAACACGTCTCCTCAACCAGGCCTGTGAGCTTGCTGAGCATCGCGGCGGCCCCATCCTTTCCATCCACACCCTTGGGTGTGGCACGGACGAGACGGTCAGTCCCAGACTCCTTCTGGATGCCAAGGGTGCTTTCGATCCAGCAGCACAGGGGATCGCGGACAAATGCGTCATAGAGGACCGGGAAGGGCCGGGAAGGTTCACTTACCCGCTCAGTCAGGTCTTTGATGAATGTGGGGTCATCTTCACCCCGGTATGGCGTGGTTCGGAGCAGTGTCTCGCCAATGACATGCTCCGGAGCCACATCGGCACCAAAGAGCTTGGAGGCGACACCAGCTACCTCAACACGCTGCTGCTCAAAGGTCCCCTCTCCACCAAGCGTCGCAGAAGTGCCGACACATTGCAGTTCTCCTCCAGCAAGACGGTCCCGGACTCGCCTGACCAGCATGGCAACGTCTGCGCCTTGCCTTCCCCGATAGGTATGAAGCTCATCCAGGACAAGAAATTTCAATCCGACAGCAGCCTTGATCAACTCACGTTCACGAGGTCTGGTGAGCATCAGCTCGAGCATGACATAATTGGTGAGGATGATGTCCGGGGGCGAGGTGATGATCTCCTGCCTTTCCGTCTCAGACTCCTGGCCCGTGTACCGCCTAAACGTGACCAGGGGCTTCCCATCCGGATACCCCTGGCAGAGGAACTTCTCGAGTTCTCCGTGCTGGCTATTCGCCAAAGCATTCATAGGGTAGATGATGATGGCCTTGATTCCCTTACCGGAGCCATTGCGCAGAACAAAGTCCACGATGGGCAGGATGTACGCAAGACTCTTGCCTGATCCTGTGCCGGTGGTGAGGACGTAATTGTGGCCACCTCTGGCGGTCCGCACCGCCGCCTCCTGATGGGTGTACAGTCTGACCGGAGTACCAGCGCCCTTGTCCTTGCCCTTGCGAAAGATCTTCTCGGCCTCAGGATGCAGCAGCTTCTCTGCCACGAGGTCTGGAACGGACTTGCCTGGGGCATATGATGGGTTGAGTTGGATAAGTGGATCGGGCCAGAGCACACCCTCTTCAATCTTTTGAGTAACCTCTTGGTCTATCCGGGAATCACGAATGGTGCGGAAGCTCTTGATGTAGGAGGCATAGTCCGAAATCAGGTTCTCTCGAAATTCGAAGATATTCATGATTCCCCCAGGAGATTGGCTTGATACTACTGGGTCTATACATGGCAGTCAGCCAGTTGAAAAGATAAAGATATCCCAGAGTAGAAGAGGAGTATTTACTCACAAGGCGTCATCTTGGAGCTTGTGTTTGGGCCACCTGTGTTTCAACGGAAAGTTTGCTTAGGCGCTCAAGCAAATTGAGAACTGAAGACTTGTGCCAACGCCCACCACGAGGGGTCAGCATTCCGCGCTCGTTGAGGGACCGCGCCAAGGCTCCGAGCGAAGTAAATCCCTCAATCTGAAGGGACGCGATGACGGGTGAAAGGTCTGCGGCGTGGCGATCCGCATTGGCCTTGATACTGCTGAGGCTCGCAATATTACCCTTGCCCGCCCGCCGCAGGGCCGCCGCACCATTGGGATTGCCCAGCCGCACTCCACGCGCCTTGGCGGACGTCAGGGCCTCTCTGGTGCGCTTGGCGATTGCCTCACGCTCCTGCTGAGCCACCAAGGCCATGATGCCCACGGTCAAATCGTTGGCCTCAGGCATGTCAGCAGCGACGAAACGGACCCCGCTGTCCCGTAGCGCTAGCAGAAAGGCCGCATTGCGGGAGAGCCTGTCCAACTTCGCGATGACCAGCGTCGCCCCTGTCACCTTGGCGAGGTGCAAGGCCTTGGCTAGCTCTGGGCGGGCGTTGATCTTCCCACTCTCAACCTCCGTGAAGGAGCCGATGAGGGTGGCGTCCTTGGCTCGGGCATGTTCCTGAATGGCACGATCCTGAGCTTCAAGCCCCAGGCCACTCCTGCCCTGCCGGGCTGTGGAAACGCGTTGGTAAGCGACGATCTTCATGGTGGGCCTCCGGGTACAAATTGGCGCAATGTTCGTTACGCCATTCTGTACCTAGCACGCCCTGCTACTTGGTGGCAAGGACCTCGGCAAGCGGACGCCAGATTGGAAACCCAGAAAACTGACCGGATATGACGTGCGGATCAACCAAGCTCACGGTGGAACGCACCATGAGGCAGCCGGGAAAGACTGCTCGTTGGTCCGGTTCAAGTCTCAGCCCGTCAGCCGAAATACGAATAATGACTGGTGTTCGGTGCTTGCTATCTCGCCTGCCCCGAGAACAGTGATGCGCCGCATCTGCCCACCACACGGCACGACGCCACGACGCAGTGAAGAATACCGCTGAATCGCAATACTTTCTGGAAGCCACATCATCATTCCACACGGTAAACCGCCCCGGAACAAGACCTTCGTTGGCGATCCCGGCCAGCCTCCCCCAAATGGTCCCGTGGAAAATATAACGTGGGCCAGCCTGCCCTAGCTCCTGGCTCAAAGCAGCCGCAAGACTTTCTGCTCGAGCTTTGGGGCTGCTAGGATCATGATCGGGATTAATACTACCCGGATTACGGAAGATGTCCGCAACCTCTTTCAGCGTTTCCTGGAGATGCTCTGAGTGGCTAGGTTCCTTTGAGGCCTCATCAAGCAACAGGAGATGTATCTCGCGCCCAGCACCTTCCATGCTAGGAGTCACAAGCGCGTCGATGCACTCGAGCAACAGCTCATCAAAGGAGACCCGGGGGACGGGGGGTAAATCCGAGTCAATCACCATGTTACGGCCTCTCGGATTTTTGCGCCAAAACATTGAGATGCGAGAGGTCGAGGTCGCGGTACTGGAACCGTTTCATCGCCTCGTCCAGCTTCTTCAGGTAGTAGCCCCGCCCGTACCGTTCGGACATGCCCTCCTGGCCATGCCCCTGGAGAGCGTCCATGATCTCCTTGGGGATGTCCGAGTCACGGCAGGCGTCCTCGAAGCTGTGCCGGAAGCTGTGGAAGGCGTTCTTGCGGTTCTTGATGCCGATGGCCCTGAGGAAGCGGCTGAAGTGCTTGGAAAAGGGCGTGGAATAGTAGCCATCCTCGCCCATGGCGAGATCAGGAAACAGCCGCTTCTGTCCCTGGCTGCGGCACAAGGCCACATGGTCCATGAAGCCCTTGTCCAAAATGGACGCATGGATCGGGATGGACCGCTGGGAATAGGTTGTCTTCAGGCGCTTGTCCTCGCCATTGTCATTGAGGTCGAGGAAGGTGATGCCATCCTCTTGCCGCACATCCTCGACGTAGAGCTGGATGATCTCCCCCATGCGAGCGCCCGTGAACAGGCTGAGCAACGGAACCCAGAACATGCCGGAGTTGCGGGGAACAAACGCTCCAGGTCTCTTCCATTCCCGGAGTGATGCGCACCCGGTGTAGATCGGAGCGCTGAAGATGGCTCGAAGCTCCTCCACCGAGAACGGATCACGCTCTTCACGGATGCGCTTGCGCTGCTTGATCTTGAGGCCCTTGAACGGGTTGGCCGGTGCCTCGTCATACTGGTCAGAGGCCCACGTCCAGAACGAGCCGACAAAGCCCAGCAGCTTGTTGACGTTGCTCTCGGTCATCGGCTCCATGCCAAGCTCCTGGGCCTTGGTGGAAGCCTTGTCGAGCGGCAGGCCCTGAAGTTCGCTGAACTTGACCCAGTTGGCAGGCAGCTTGAGCAGCATGGACTTGTAGGCCCTGGCGTCCGTCTTGGTGTACGCATCCAGGGGCCGGTCCCCGATGGCCGCGATGAAGTGTTCCATCCACTTGCAATGCTAACGCTTGGTCTTGGCGACCCAACTCGTCCGGGCCTTTTCCTCGACCCACTGTTCGACGGCCATGGAAAGCAGCGGCACACGCGACTCTGGTCTCTGGCCGGGGACGCGAGGCGTTTCCACGACCTCACCCTCATTCCTCAAGCGGACGGCCTTGGTGGCCTTGATCGTGGCTGCCTGAAGTTCGCGGGCCAGCTTGCGCCAACTGGGCGAGGCTGGATCAAGGTTCACGCTGATCCCTTCCCAGGTCAGCACCTCTTCGGCCTCGCCCTTGTAGAACGAGTTCACCTTGCCACGGGCGTAATCGTGGCGGGTCAACTCATCAATGGCATCTTTATCCTCGGCGTAGCCCTCGAAGTTAGGGGGACGAAACCCGTGGGTGCGGATGATCTCGTTTACGTCCGCATCATCATCCAGCACGATGGTCGGACGTTCCTCTTCGGAGAACTGCTCGGAGCGGATGGCCTCGTCCTCTTCCAGGAGATACGTGTAGTAGACCTCGCCGATGCGCTTGATCTCTTCGCCCGACAGCTCCTTCAGCGGAGGCTTCGCCTTCTGGGCGAGCATCCTGCGATGAGCCTCGAACTTCCGGTCCACCTCGGCAGCAGCGACGCGCACACGACGCACCGCTTCCTGGTGGTCCTTGGTGCCAAGGGAAAAGGTCTCTTCCGTCTTGGGGTAGCTGTCAGCGATATCAACGGGGATTGCGGCACGGTGATAATAGGTCGCGCCACGACGGCAAAGTCTCGGGTGTTTGGGCATCTGCTCCATACCTCCACTGTAACAGAGTACTGGAGCAGTGAAAAGAAAAAAGCCTTGTTCTCCGGCAACATACCGAGGAACAAGGCTTTTATAATTTCTGGCGGAGAGGGAGGGATTTGAACCCTCGATGGGCTTTTAAGGCCCATACCCGCTTAGCAGGCGAGCGCCTTCGGCCGACTCGGCCACCTCTCCAATAAAGCGTCCCTTGCGGGCGCGGACGAACCCTTTACCCTTTCGTTCAGCAGAATGTCAAGGCATTCTCAAAAATCAACCCTTCTTGCGCGACGCCGCAGTTTTTGCGCCGGCGGACCGCTTGCTGTTGGCCGAGGCCTTGCCCGAAGACGAAGACTTGCCAGGCTTGGCGGCCCGGGCCGGCTTGTCCACGTTTGCGGCGTCCATTTCACGGCGCGACTTGCCAAGCCGGGGCTGGCGGTTATTGAGCGGACGCTCGGCCTCTTTCTTCTCGTGGCTGGAGCGGAACACCGCCGCCAGCGGAGCCTTCTTAATCTTAAGAAGCTTGCGCAACTGGTTTTCGAGGTACTTGCCATAGGCGTCAGGCACCAGGTCCGCATCGTTCACGAAGAACACGAACATTGGCGGATCTTCGTCAGCCTGGGTCAGGTAGTAGAACTTGGCCCTGCGGCGCTTGATGACCGGGGGCTGGTGCTTGGTGGTGGCCTCGGACATGGCGCGGTTGAGGGCGCCGGTGCCGATGCGGATGACGCACTCGCGGCGGATCTCCTCGGCCAAGGGCAGGATCTTGTTCGTGCCTGCGCCTGTGAGGGCGGAAATGTACAACACCGGGACATAGGAGCAGATGCGCAGAGCCTCGCCATAGGCCTCGCGCAATTCGTCCATGCGATCCTTATGCACAAGGTCCACCTTGTTCACGGCCACCATGAAGGGGGTGCGCTGCTCCGCCAGATAGGCGATGAGCCGCTTGTCCTGGTGGCTCAAGCCTTCCATGGCGTCCAGCACAAGAATGGTGACGTCGGCGCGCTTGCTGGAGGACAGGGCCCGGTACACCGAAAGCTTTTCCAGGTGGTCGGTGATGGACGTGCGGCGGCGCACGCCAGCAGTGTCCACAAAGGTGTAGCGGCGACCCTCCAGTTCAAAACCCACGTCAACTGAGTCGCGGGTGGTTCCCGCAACATCGCTGACGATCTGCCGGTTCTGGCCCACAAGGGTGTTGACGAGGGAGGACTTGCCCGCGTTGGGGCGGCCCAGCATGCACAGCTTAAGGCCCAGCTCAGGGCCGTCGGCTGGCTCGGGCGTCACAAAAGGCTTGGCCAGCTCGGCAATACGCTCGCGGAAGGAGTTCAGGCCGTAGCCGTGGGCAGCGGAGACCGTGGTCATCTCAAAGCCCAGCGCGTGAAAATCAACGGTGGCCTTGGCCTCCTGCTCCGGGCCGTCCACCTTGTTCACCACCAGCAGCACGGGCTTGCCCGAGGAACGGATCTTCTCGCTCACGGCCTGGTCCAGCCCGGTCATGCCTTCACGGCCATCCACAACGAAAAGAACCACGTCGGCCTCGTCCAGAGCATCTGTGGCCTGGTCGAACACGCTCCTGTCCATGCCGCCGTCCTCGGAGTCCGGCAGCATGCCGCCGGTGTCGATGACGGCGAAGCGGACGCCCTCCTCAAAGACTTCACCATATATGCGGTCGCGGGTGACTCCGGGGAGGTCGTGGGTAATGGACTTGTTCTGACGCACCAGGCGGTTGAACAGGCTGCTTTTGCCCACATTGGGGCGGCCTAAAAGAGCGATAATGGGCAACATGGTCGGTTTCCAGATGCCTGGCCGGGTCGCCCCGGCCAGGACTTCGTTACTATAAGTTATGATACTTCATTACAATAATTCGTTAATGGCCTCGGCCACCTTTACGCCGGAGAGCAGCATGCCGCCAAAGATCGGCCCCATGCGATAGGAGCCGTAGGTGGCGTTGGCGGCCATGCCGGCAACCCACACGCCGGGGAAAACCTCACGCGTGTAGCGCACGGTGTTGGCCTCGGCCACGTCGGCCCACATGGACTGCTCGCCCTCGATGCCGCCGCTGGGGGTGTTCAGCTTGACGCCATTTTTGCGCACCAGGGTCTTCAGCATCTCCACATCGTGTCCCGTGCATTCTATGGCATGTTTGCAGTGAAGCACAAGCGGGTCAACGTGCAGCCTCGCGATCTCCACCGGGCTGGAATTCACCACGAGGCCCATGACCCGCTTCACGCCGTCAACTTCTCGCAATACCACGTCTTCCACGCTGGTGCAGTTGAACACCTGAGCCCCTGCGCGGGTTGCCTGGTAGGCCAAAGCGGCAGTGGCGGCCACAGAGTCGGCAACAAAATATCCAGGTTTATATTCGATGAGCGCCACGCCGGCGTCCTCAAGGATGCTTTTGGCCTCCTCCTGCACCACGATGCTGGTCCAGGTCATGCCGCCGCCCCACATGCCGCCGCCCACGGAGAGCTTGCGCTCGAAAAGCGCCACCTTTCGGCCAGCCTCGGCCAGCTTCCAGGCTGCGGTGAGGCCCGAAGGCCCGCCGCCGACAATGGCGACGTCGAGATCCAGGCAGCTCTTGAACTTGTCGAAGAACGTGCTGGCGATGGCCTCTGTGACAATCCTCTCATCAATAATCATTGTGATACTCCTGCTACTGTTAAGGTTTTCCCGAATGGGGCCCCAAACGAAAAGCCGTCCCGTTGAAGGGACGGCGCTCCGCCAGTGCAGATACTCCCTTCGTCGGCATTACCCGGACAGGTTCTCGGTCGATCCCACAGCAGTGCAAGGGATCCTCTCAGCCCGGTTTTTCCGAGCTCCCGCGAGACGGCTTGTTCCTGAAAGGAACTATTTAAAAAGTTTCGCGATGGCCTCCGTGTAGGGAGCGGTGAGCACGCCGCGCTCGGTGATGATGCCATGGATCAGCCGGGCCGGAGTCACGTCAAAGGCGAAGTTGAACACGCCTACTCCGTCCGGGGTGATCTGCGTATGGCCCACGTGGGTCACCTCGCGGGGGGTGCGGTCCTCGATGGGGATGAGGCTGCCATCGGCGGTTTCCGGGTCGATGGTGGACACAGGGGCGGCCACGTAGAACGGAATGCCGAATTCCTTGGCCAAGAGCGCCACGCCGAAGGTGCCGATCTTGTTGGCCGCGTCGCCGTTGGCCGCGATGCGATCCGCTCCCACGATGACCTTCTGCACCAGGCCGCGCTGCATGAGCAGGGCGCAGGCATTGTCGCAGGCCACCTTCACCGGGATGCCGTCCTTGTGCAGTTCATAAGCGGTAAGGCGCGCACCCTGCAAAAAGGGCCGGGTCTCGTTGGCGATGACTTGGATGCTCTTGCCCTGGGCAATGGCCGCGCGGATGGGCGCAAGGGCCGTGCCGTACCCGGCGGTAGCCAGCGCGCCCGCGTTGCAGTGGGTCATCACCGTGTCGCCGTCGTCCAAAAGGTCTGCGCCCGACCGGCCGATGGCCTCGCAGGTGGCGATGTCCTCCACATGGACGACCCTGGCCGTGGCCAGCCAAAAATCAGCAAGTTCGTCGAAGGAGAATTCCGGGTGCTTGGCCCATTCCGCCTGCATGAGGCGTACGGCCCAGCGCAAGTTTACAGCCGTGGGCCGGGCGCTGGCGATCTGCTCCAGCTTGGCGGCCAGGGCGGGCTTCCAATCAGGCGTTCCGGCAACCTCGCGCGCGGCCAGATAGCAGCCATAGGCGGCGGTGACGCCGATGGCCGGGGCGCCGCGCACCACCATGACAACGAGGGCCTCGCAGATGTCCTTCACGGTCTTGCAGACGAACCATTCCTCCCGCGTGGGCAGGTAGCGCTGGTCAAGCAGGACAAGGGCGTCCTTATCCGGAGAGTACTGAATATGCTCGGTCATGGGGGGATCCTTCGGAATAGATACTCTATCAGCTAGTTGAGTTTTTCGGCCAACAACTGGTTCACTACAGCCGGGTTGGCCTGGCCCTTGGTGCGGCGCATGATCTGGCCGACGAAGAAACCCATGAGCTTGGTCTTGCCCGCGCGGTACTCCGCAAGCTCCTTGGGGTTCTCGGCCAGCACAGCGTCGATGTCAGCCGCCAGGGCCGAAGTGTCGGAAATCTGCACCAGCCCCTTGGCCTTGACCAGCGCCTCGGGATCGCCGCCGGTCTCAAGCAGTTCGGGCAAGATGTCCTTGCCGCTCTTGGCGCTGATCTTGCCCTCTTCCACCAGGCGCACCAGACAGGCCAAGCCCTCCGGCGCAAGCTTGAGGTCCGCTGCGCGGCCACCGCTCACGTTCAATTCGCGCATGATGTCGGTCATGAGCCAATTGGAAATCTTCTTGGGCTCATTGAAAGCCTTTACGGCAGCCTCGTAGTACTCGGCCATGTCGCGCTCCGCCGTAAGCACCTCGGCGGCATCAGCCTGCAATCCATACTGTTCTTTGAAGCGCACCTCGCGCGCCTTGGGCAGCTCCGGCAGCTCGGACTTCCACTGCGCCAGCCACTCCTCGGCCAGCACCAGGGGTACCAGGTCCGGGCAAGGGAAATAGCGGTAGTCGTGGGCTTCTTCTTTCCCGCGCATGGAGTGCGTGGTGCCCTTGTTGGAGTCGTACAGCCGCGTCTCCTGCACCACCTGCTCGCCGTCTTCGATGAGGTCAATCTGGCGCTCCACCTCGTACTCGATGGCCTTCTGCACGTGCTTGAAGGAGTTCAGGTTCTTCAGCTCCGCACGGGTGCCGAAGGCCTCCTGGCCAAAGGGCCGCACGCTCACGTTGGCGTCGCAACGGAAGGAGCCCTCCTCCATGTTGCCGTCGCAGATGTCCAGGTACACCAGGATGCTGCGCAGGGCCTTCAGGTAGGCCACGGCCTCCTCTGCGCTGCGCATGTCCGGCTCGGATACGATCTCGATGAGCGGAACGCAGGCGCGGTTCAGGTCCACAAAGCTGGCGTTGTCGTGGGCGGAGTGGATGTTCTTGCCCGCGTCCTCCTCCATATGGATGCGCGTGACGCCCACGCGCTTGGTCCCCTTGGCGGTGACAATGTCCACATGACCGCGCTCGCAGATGGGCAGCTCAAACTGGGAAGTCTGGTAGCCCTTGGGAAGATCTGGGTAGAAGTAGTTCTTGCGGGCGAACACGCTCTTGCGGTTGATCTCGCAGTCGATGGCGAGGCCCATCTTGGCGGCGTACTCCACCACCTTGCGGTTCAGCACGGGGAGAACGCCGGGCATGCCAGAGCACACGGGGCACACGTTCTCGTTGGGGTCCACACCGAACTGCGTGGAGCAGGAGCAGAAAATCTTGGACCTGGTCTTGAGCTGGGCATGCACCTCAAGGCCTATGACGGTTTCAAACCTGGCCATGAGCCCCCCTTTTCGCTTCGCGCGTTTACGCCCCGGCCTTGCGGGTGTAAAGTTCCGGGTTCAGGCGCGGATCGTTGTACATCTTGAACTGGTAATAGACCTTGGGACGCTTGAGCCCCACCGAATAATCATCCACGAGGTCGATGACCGACTCGCAGAGATCGGCGCGCTGCTCGGCGAGCACGGCGTACTTGCGGCTGCACTCGGACACAAAATCCGCCGTAACGCCTGCGCGCTCGGCCTGCTCTTGCATATGGTATTTCTTGAGCGCCAAGATGGAGCCCCGATCCAGGGCCACGCCGATGGTCTCGGTGTTGAAACGGGCGCGAGCGCCCTGCGGCGCGGAAGGCACTATGGGATCAAAGGCGCGCACCAGAAACAGGTCCATGCGCTCAATGAGGTCGTTGCGCTGCTGGTTCAGCTTGTCGATGGCGTACTTGCAGTCCGCGATGAGCTCCGCCCCGGCGTCCTTGCGGCGCGCGCGGTCCTCCACGTGCCACAAACGAAAGTTGCACCAGTGCTGGCGCGAGAGAAGATCCAGAAAGCCTGCCGCATCAGTTGCGTCGGGAACTTCGGTGGAAAAAACGGGCTCCTGGCGGTGCCAGTCGGCCACGGTGCTGTCCTGGGCCTCGAAGGCCTGGCGCAGCAAGGAACGAATGTCGTCAAAAGAAAGATTACTCATTGTCCTCTCGTGTATGCAGTGGCCCGGAGCGCGTTCTTGCTCACCAGCAGATGCAGCCCGGCGCTTGAGCGCAGACCCGCTTCCATACGCTCGGCACTTTCGCCTTCGCCCAGATAAAGATCAAGCCGATGGCCCCTGATGTCAGAGCCGGTATCCTGGGCCAGGACCAGCCCATGAAAGCCGACGGGCGCGCCGCCGTTTTTCCCTGGCAGCCCGATGTCCAAAGCGGCCACGGCTCCCAAGGGTAGAAGACTTGGGTCTGTAGCCAGACTGACCAGCGCAGTCAACGGTTTTTCCATGGCTCCGACGTTTGGGCCAGGCCGCAGCTCAAAAAAAACGTAGCTACGATTTTGAGCCATAACCTCTTGCGCACGTTCAGGATTGGCATCACACCACTGGCGGATGGACTCCTTCGAGAGGCGCTCCTTCGGCAGGGTTCCAGTGGACAGCAAAAGCTGCCCCAGCCCCTGGAAATCATGCCCGTTTCCAGCCTTGTACTGCACCGTGCGGCGACTGCCGTCAGTCAAAAGCAGTGTTCCCGCTCCCTCGGTCTGGAGCACGAAGGCGTCACGCGGGGTGCGCACCCAGGCAATCTCCAACCCCTGACCGGTGAGAACGCCGTCCACGTCAATGGCCTTGCGGTCATGATACGGGGTCACCGCCCCGCCCGAGGCGCGGTAAACCTTTGGGCGCCCCTGCCGCTGTTCCTCGGCGCTGGCCTTGCGCAGGTCCGGGGGCTGACCGTAGAGCGGATGTTCGAAGCCCGGCTGGCGCGTCAGGCTGGCCTCCACCTCTGGCGAATAATAACCGGTGACCAGCGGGTTTGGAGCCAGTTCATACCACACGAAGCGCTCGGCCAAAAGGCCGGGGTTCGCGTCCAGGTCGGGCAAAATATCGTACAGTTCCTGGGCAGTGGCTGAAAGCTGGCCCCAGGTGAGGCTGCCGCCAGGCTGGATGAGCGCAGGCGCGCTCTGCCGCTGCCTGCCCAAAAAGCTCAGGCTCAGGCGCAACGGCTCGGCCAGGGCGGCAAAAGTGGGCAATGACTGACCCGCCGGGTCCAGGCGGCCTGCCAAGACGCGGGCCTCTGAAGCGCTGCGGGGACGGAAAGCCGAGATGCCCGCCCCTGCGGGCTCATACACCCGTGCTGCGGCGATCCGGGGGGCGTAGCCATCGTCCTGGCGCGGCTGGGCCGGGGCGCCAGTGCGATCGCGGCGCACAGTGGAGGCTGGCCGTCCAGGAGACTGCCGGGGCAGATGGTCCAGCAGGGCGCAGCCGCTCAAGGCCACCAGCAGAAGAACGGCCAGCGCCGCCCGGAGCCCTGCGCCAACGCTTCGTCGAATCATCAGCCCGCCACAACCACGTCAGAGAAGCGCCCCACACCGTATTCCCTGCGACGCAGGAACTTTTCCGGGCTGGGGCCGATGATCTGCAATTCCGGCTGGCGCTTCTGCACCGAAAGCGCGATCTGCATTTCCTTGGTGCACCCCGTGGAGTATGTGGAATCCTTGCCGGCCCAGATGGGCGGCACACGCTTGCCCATGAGCTCGAAACTCTTCTCGATGTCCGCATCGGTCTGGAAGCGCCAAACGTTCAGGAAACCGCTTCGTTGCACGCGCTCCCACATGAACATCAGGTCATCGGCGTCCATGCCCTCTTCAAAGTGCTCGCCGGGGTTGATGATGAAGGTGCCCTCCAGGCGCGAGCGCAGGTGGTTCACGAAAGTGTTCAGGACCTCGATGGCCGTTTTGACCTGGCCGGGGATGCTGCCCACCACGGCGCTGTAGAAAATAACGGTCTTGCCCTCGGCCCTGGCCTCGCGCATCTGGCTTATGATGGCGTCGGCCTTGGCCAGGATGGCGTCGGCTCCGAACTTATGCACATGCGGCGGCTTGGCCTTGAAGAACATGCGGAACTTGCCCTGTGCATCGCAGAAGAACACCAGCAGGTCGCGGGTGAACTCGTGGCTGGTGCCGATGAACCGGCGGTAATAGGCCTCGCCCTTGGCCAGCACCAGATCGCACTCCTTCCAGGCGCGGGCGAAGGTGACACTCAAACGGTAAGGGTTGAAGCGTTCGCGGGTGCCATCGGAGATGACCACCAGAGCGTGTTCGCGGGTGGCCTGCAGGAGCTCGTTTTTGGTCACGCGGTCGCTCTGGAGAAAATAGGCGTCCTTGAAGGCCTCGGCCAGCACGGGGTCTGACTCCAGATCCCATACGGTTGGGCTGTCGAAATAGAAGCCGTCCTTCAAAGCCAGCACCACGCGGTGGCCTTGGCGAAGCAGCGAACGCACCACCTTGAGGTCCATGAGGATGCCACCGCTGGCCCTGGGCAGGTAGAGGATGCGCAGGGAGCCGCGCTCCGTGGCGAAAAGAGTGCGCAGGGGTGAGAAATCGACGCGTTCCAGGCTCTTGCGCATGTCGTCGGCGTTGAGGCCGTTGGTGGGGTCTTCACGGGTCCAGAAAGGCTTGTGGGTGGAGAAGAACAACAGCCGCGCCATCTCAAGCAGATCAAGCTCAAAACGCAGGTCCGTGATGCGGACGCACTCAAGCTTTTCATCCGGGCAAACGTTGACCAAGCGATTGTAGAAGGAGCTTTCCAAAAAGGCCTGCGCCCGGCGGTTCATGGCCCGCTTCGTCTCCTGGAAGGGATCGGGAATGCCGCTCAGGGCCAGAAAGATGGTCAGCATGCGCTTCAGCAGGCGCGAGGGGATGAGGATGGGCGCCTTAAGCGTCATGCGGAACTTGTGGCGGCACAGGTGCAGGATGCGCCGGCGCGCAGGCCCCTTGGGCACTGCGGCGCACACGGTGCGCACCAGCAGATTCCACTGGTCCGCATATTCATTCCGCAAAGACTCGTCGAGCCTGGCCTTGAGCAGGAAGTGCAGCATCCAGTCGCCGCAGGGGGCGTAGAAGCTGTCTTCGTCCAGGGAGACGATGAAGCGGATCTGCTCCGGCGTGGCGTTCTCCGGGTCGATGGAGTGCTCCAGGCTGTTCTCGGTCATGAAATGCAGCAGAAGCGCATCCAAAACCGGGTCCTGGCCGTAGCGGATCTCCTTGGCGGAGTTGAAGGCGAAATTGTGCACTGCGGACTACCTCTGGGTGAAGAAGCCTTTGTTCGCCAATTTGGCGAAATACGAACTGCAACAGGCGGTCTGGGCCATCACCAAGTCATGCGGGCTGCGCGAAATCCAGACCTCGTCGCCAGGCTCCAAACCGAAGGCGCGCTGGCCATCCACGGTCATGCGGACCTCGCCCCGATGCTCCTCAACCTGGATGCTCAACGGAGCATCGGCCGGGAGAACCATCGGCCCAAAGGTATTCAAAAATGGGCACACAGGAGTGAGGCAGAAGGCCTGCATCTCCGGGTGCACCAGCGGCCCGCCAGCGGAATAGGCGTAGGCCGTGGAACCAGTGGGAGTGCTTACGATGAGGCCGTCGGCGCGCATGGCGCCCACCCGCTCCTGCGCGTTCTCCGGGCCGCGCAGCACCAGCAGGCGAATGAGCCGGGCCATGTCGCCCCGGCTAACCACCACATCATTCACCGCCACGCCGGTATAAACGCTCCGCCCCGCGCGCAGCACCTCGTAGGCCAGGCAGACGCGCCGCGACAGGGTGTATTTCCCGGCGAGCAGCGCCTCAAGGCGCTTTTGCCAGTTGCTCGCGCCCTCGGCCAAAAAGCCGACCCGGCCCAGGTTGAGC
Source organism: Humidesulfovibrio sp. (assembly GCF_030689645.1). Lineage (GTDB taxonomy): Bacteria > Desulfobacterota > Desulfovibrionia > Desulfovibrionales > Desulfovibrionaceae > Humidesulfovibrio. Next base: position 159,585 of record NZ_JAUYFU010000024.1, on the reverse strand, counting down.
CCCAGCACAGGAATGCCCAGGCGAAGACACACGCGCGCAACGCCGATGAAGGTGCCGTCTCCCCCCAGGACCAGGACCATGTCCCAGGGCCGGTCCAGCGGCGGCGCGCAAGAATCAAGGCCGCCCCCCACGCGGTGTTCGCACAGGGTGGTAAGCACGTTCCGACCGGCCAGCCAATCGGAAATCTCCTGCCCAAGGCTTCTGGCCTGGGCATCGCCCGTGCGCAGCATCACAAGGAAAGACCGTTTTTCATCACTCATTTGTCAACCCTAGACAAATCCGCAAGAACATTCAACACATCCTCCGGGCAACAATAATTACGCAAAGTAGTTTTTTTTCGCTTACAGCCCTAAAGTTATCTGCGGCAAGTGACGATAAAGGACTCAAGCTAGGAGTGTAAGAGATGACTGCTCAATCGGTGAATGTTCGCCTCATGCTGCGCACCTATGGAAAGCAGCTGACAAGCGCCAAGCGGCTCGCCCGCTTCAAGCGTGCGCTTGCTCTTTCCGGTGCGCAGGACTTGGTGAGCATCTCCCGGGAGGCGCGCCGCAAGGAGCTCGTCGAGAGAATCGCCCAGGAGGTCATTGAAAATCTCCTGGTAAACGGGCAAGACAATCCGGTGGTGACAAAGGTTCTTTCGGACCTGGAGCAGGAGTTGGGCGAGCGGGTGCTTTTCGACTACCCCCTGGATGGCGGCGAGGTCCAGATCCTCCGCCAGACCACCGAAGGCCCGCAGGAGATCGTCCCGGACGAGAAGATGCGCATCATGCGCAGGCTCTGGGAGATCACTTTGAACAAGGTTGACGACACGATGTTGTAAGACCCTCAAAAACAGAGGGGGAGAATCATGGAGATCAAGAAGGTATACGGCGAGCTGAACCCTTACTCCGCGCAGAAGCTGCAGGAGACTCCGCGGGTGCAGCAGGACCAGGCGGCCCAAGGCGCTGCAAGCGCCCGGCAGCTTGGCGACAAGGTGGCGCTCTCGCCAGAGGCCCGCAACTTGGCGACGGCCGTGAGCGTGGCCAACACCGCGCCCGATACGCGCGCCGACAAGGTCCGCGACCTCAAGGACCAGGTTCAGGCCGGCACCTACAAGCCGGACATCCGCAAGGCTGCGGCCAACCTGATTCGTGAAGAAGTGAACCTGACCCGCTAAGCGAGCCTCCCGCCCAAACGCTGCCCTGCGGTGCAACGCGACACTTACGCCAGAAGCAGGCCCCACACAACCGGCGGCAATAATACACAAAAGCCCCAGCGGACAAAAAGTCGGCAGGGGCTTTTGAGTTGAGCCGGGCGCCCAATTCTATTCCTGGTGTTCATCCTTCACGGCGCGCTGCGTGTCTTCCGGGCGCGGGGTGTCCACCAGGCGAAAATGCGTGGGGTACTTGGAATCCATCTGCGGAGCCTGAAGCCCGAGGCGGGCCGAGGTGTTCAGGATTATCGGGCCGGATAGGTTCAGCGTGGTTTCCTGCGGGCGATTCTTTGGGATCGTCACGGTGACCAGCACTGCGATCTGGCGGAGGCTCTCCACCCGCAGAATCTTTTTCTCGGCCTGCTCAAGCTTCACATTGTAATCAGGCAAGAACGGGAAAGGATCGGCCACCAGCAGTCCCAGCCCGGAATCGGTGACACACTGCAAGAGCAGGAACGGGGAGTTCTCCCGCACCGGAATGAGCACGAATTCGCGCTTGTCATCCAGCCCGATGAGGCCATGCGGAAAGTAGAGCACGCTATCGCGCGCCACTTCGCGTTCGCCCAGCTTGGTCTGGATTACGATTTTTTTTGATCTTCCTGCCATAACGATGCCGCTGCAAGCAGATCCTGCTCACTGGCCTGAAGGGCCAGGCTGTTCTGTTCCTTGATCTTAAGATAGACCTCTTCCCGATACACAGTCATATCCTCAGGCACCTCCAGGCCAAGCTTGATCTGCTTGCCCTGGATGCTCAGCACTTTGAGCTTTATGTTGTCGCCCAGGTAGAGACTCTCTCCGGGGCGCCTGGTGAGGATAAGCATAATGCCTCGAGTAATCGCCTTTCGTTTCTCTGGCCGCGCCGCACTCAAGCGCGGCAATGGAGAATGCTAGCCTATGGCCGGGGCAAATGTCCAGCGCGGAAGCCGTTTTCCTTCGGTTGGCGCGGCAAGCGCCCGCATTCGCCTCTAAATGTAGTTCATTAAGCTCATCTGCATGATCATGGACGAGGACTTGAGCACAGCCTGATAGGCCGTTTCCTGCTGCGACAGGTGCGTCAACAGCTTGGTCAGGTCCACGTCCTCCACGGAGCTGAGCTGCGCGGTGACGCTGTCCGACAGGTTGCCCAGCACCGTCTTGGTGGTGTTGACGCGATTCTCGCGCCCGCCCACGCTGGCAAGTGAGGTGGTCACCTGGATCTGGCAAAGCTTGAGCCCTTCCAACGCCTGACTGACGCCTTGCTGATTGTTGGTCTCAAGAAATGCCACCAGGTTGCCCATGGTCTCAAACAGGTTCTTGGTCGCGTTGCCGCCGTTGCTGTTGTAGATGCTCGATGACGAGTCGAACACGGCGGAGGCGTTGCTGCTCGACATGGTCAGCCGCGCGCCGCCGTTGGCCAGCACCTTCTTGGGATCCTGGTAGATGCCGCCAAAGATATCCTTGCCCACGTCGTTCACCCTGACGGACTCGCTGGAGCTTATCTGCAGGCTGATGCCTGCGGTATGCGGATTGATGAGAAACTGCGCGCCGGGTTGCAGCAAATTGCTGCCCCCAGACGCCAAAGTCAGCAGCCCGCCGCCTGCGATGTTCAGGGTGGTGCCGTTCGAGGTGGCGTCGGCGGCAACAGTGTTGCCCGTTACCCAGTTCATGCCATTGTCCAGGCTGTAGGAATACTGGATGTCTCCGCCCATGGTCACGGCTGTGGAGTTGTCGATGCGCACCAAGGTGTTCCCGGCAAAGGAACCTCGCGCCGTGGCGGCAACCAGCCCGGTTCCCGCTCCTGTGCTGCTCACCGTTGTGGAGGCCATGTCAGCGTCATCGCCCTTGTATACCGCCGAAGGCCGTATCCACATCCAGGAGCCCTTGGTGTCATTGGTGTCGGTCGGGCTGTTGACCTTCACCTGGACGTCCTTGGCAAAGGTGATGGAGGTGCCGCTCTCCGGCATGCCCACAACGATTTGACCGGCATTGCTTGTCACCGTGCCAAGCCTGAAAGTCTTGCCGCCATCAATACTGTAACGCACGTCGCAGGAACTCATGGTGGCGGAGCTGCCGATGCTGGCGCCGCTCTTCAGGAACTGCACCAGCACTGTGGTGTCGCTGTTGCCCTCGATGCGGAAACCGTTGCTGGCCGCAGACAACGAAGCGTCGTTGGAGGTCATCCACAGGCATTCGCTGAAGGCGTTCTGGTCGGTGACCTGCCCGCCGTAGATGCTCTTGTTCTGGTACTTGGTGTTGGCCATGGCGATGAGCTGCTCATAAATCTGGCGCATCTCGAAGGAAATCTGCTTGCGGTTCTCGTCAGACATGGTGCCGGTTGCGCCCTGCTCGGCCAGGCTCTTGGCGCGGGTGATCAGCGTGGACACCTGCGTCAGCGTGCTGTCGGAGGTGGCGAGCCAGCCCTTGGCCGTGTCGGCGTTCTCCATATACTGGTCGTAGGAGGTCAGGGTGGTGCGCAGGTTCAGAATGGTTGCCGCACCAACAGCGTCGTCAGAAGGCCTGTTCACGCGCTTCTGGGATGACGCCTGCTCATTCAGGTCCGTAAGGGATGACAGCTTGTTGTTAATGTAGTCAATTGACTGAGTATACATCATCTGCGTTGAAACGCGAAGCATGACTTCCCCCCCTTTAGGACTTGAGAGACAGCAGGGTCTGCATCATCTCGTCCGCTGTGGTAATGAGCTTTGCAGCCGCGGTGTATGCGTGCTGATACTTGATGAGGTTCGTCATTTCCTCGTCAATATTGACGCCGGAGATGGCCTGCTGCTGATCGTCCAGATCCTTGGCCAGGGCGTTTGTATACTGGTACTTGTACTTGGACTGGGCGGTATCCGCTCCGACGACGCTCACCAGACCGGAGTAATAGCCGCTGATGCTCTGGTTCACGGTGCCGCTGCGCAAGGTGGAGATGGACACCTTGTTGTCCAGAAGATTCGAAATGGCCGTGGCCGTTGTGCCGTCGCCCTTGTTGGCCTGCCCTGCCCCGTTCACGTGGCCCGCGTTCAGATGGTCCAGGTTCGAGGACACTGCCGTGTTGATGCCCAGGTTCGAGCATTGCGAGCCGGTGAAGTAGGTGTTCAACCCCAGGGCGGCATACAGGCCCGTGGTGTCCGTGCCCATATTGAAGCTGTAGCCGGGTGCGGCGCTTAAGGACAACTGGTGGTTGACAATGGTGGCGGTGACACGGCCACCATAGCTGTTGTTCACCGCATCTGCCACGTCCTCAAGGGTGTGAGTCTTCGGGTCGAAGTTGAGCTTCAAGCCAGCGCCGCCGCTGAAGTCAAGCGCTGCGCCGGAAACCTGCAACCCGGTGCTCTTGTCATACACAAAGAGGTACGCGCTGCCAGAGGTGAGCTTGCTTGCATAAGTAAGGCCCGAGCTGTTGCTGCCAAGGGCCACGTTGTCATGCCGCACAGAGTAGGTGCCGTTCAACTCGGTCTGGTTCGCCAGGCCGGTTCCCTGGCTGTGGAGGCGGTTGACCTCCCAGGCCACGGTGCTGGCGAGGGCGTCGAGCCTCTCGCGGTAGGCGCCCAGGTAATCGTTCTTGTAGCTGCACAGGGCGGAAAGGGTGCCGCCGGTGAGCCGTGAGAGGTCCATTGTGCCGGAGGCGTTCGTGAACGGAGTGATGTTCTCCTTGGTGGAGGTGTTCTCGTTCCAGTACAGCCCGCGCGTGGGCATGATGGAGAACTTGTCGCCCACGGTGAAACTGGTGCCGGGGGCCACGTCCGAACTCGTGCTGGTGCCGAACCAGATGGACAAGGGACCGACGCTCACGGCGCTGTCTTCATTGCGCGCCGCCACCAGCTTCTCCGTGCCGTCCGCGTTCTTGAGCCAGGTCCTGCCGCCATCTACGGAGACGCGGAACATGGCCGCGCCCGTGCCGCTGGTCACATTGCCCGCCGTCACCACTTCCAGGGTGTACTCCTGGTTGTCCGAACCGGAGAAGTACGCCTTGCCGTCAAAAGTCGAGTCGTTGGTCAAGGCTGATGTAGCCTGCGGGGCGTCGTAAGAAATAATATAGTAATTGGAGCCATCCACCAGGTTCTGCCCGCCCTTGGTGGTGATGGTGACATTATCGCTGCCCTTGTCGATGTAATTGATGTCCATGTAGCCGGACAGCTTGCGCACCAGACCGGACCGGGAATCCAACAAGGCGTTCTTGTCCGCCGCAGTGGTGGAGAGCTGCTTGTTCAGGTTCGCAATCTGCTTGAGCAGATCATTGACCTCGCTTACCTGCTGAACAATGGCCGCATCGGTGGACTGCTGCTGGGTGATCATGTCGGAATTGATCTGATTGAGCGTGGAGATGAGAGTCTTGCTGCTCTCAAGAACGCTGTTGCGGCTGCTGGCGTTCTCCGTGGCCTGGGTAAGATCCTTCCAGGACCCGAAGAACTTGTTCAGCGTGTTGGAAAGACCATACCCGGCAGACTCGTTGAACAAACTCTCTGTATTCGAAAGATTGGTGTAGAGGTTCTCCCAGCGGTCGCGCTGGGTAGCCTGATCGTAATATTGGTTCTCCACGTACTGATTGAAGTAACGCTGAACATCATTGGCCCAAACGCCGGAGCCCACCTGCCCCACTGCGCCATCCGCCACGTAGGCTTCGACAAAAGAGACGGACCTGCGGCTGTAGCCCTGGGTGTCGACGTTGGAGATGTTCTGGCCGGTGACGGCGATAGCGGCTTGAGCGGCTTCGAGGCCGCTCTTCGCCGTGCTCATTATGGAGGTCAGGCCGGACATTTAGACACCTCCGCGAAACATGCTGACCTGGGGCTGCATGCTCTTGGCATAACGTCCCCGGCGCGAGTACATGTCCGACTTGCCAGGCTCAATGGCCTGGTGAAGGCGCTTCAGAAGATCCAGGCTCTGATCGTAGAGCCCCATGGCGAGCTGGCGGTTCTTGTCGGCCTGGATGGCGCAAATCTGCTCTACCCGGTCCATGGCGGCCAGTTGGTCGCTCAGCACTTGGGCATCCTCGGCATTCAGCTCCTGCGCAACCTCGCGCACACGGACCTTGCCCGGATAGGCTCTTTGGATCATGGCCCGCAGTGTCCTGCGCTCCACGGCTATCTGGCGCATGAGCTCCTGGATGGAAAGTTCAAGCACGCTCACGTCCTGCGGCTTGCGGTCGCACAGGTCGGCAAATTCTTCTTCCAAAAGTGAGGACAGGAGTTCCAGCGCACGGATTTGCCGGGTCAAATTTTCCTGAATGTTCTTGATCATCGCCTCACCCTCCTGCTCACGGCCTCGTGAATGCCGAAAAAAACTTCATCATCTAAGAAACTTGCACACACAAACGCTTCTGAACCGGCTCACATGGAGCGCCGCCCTACCCGATGGTTGCAAATCTGCGGCCAGTGGTGAGGGAGCTTGAGCCGGAGCTCCGCCCGTATCGGGCCGCCTGGCCCTGGTTCTGGTCCTGGGACGGAACTGTAGCCTGTGCCGCCTGTCCGGCGGTCTCGGCCTGACGGCGGTCGTATGCGGCTTCGATGCGCTGCGCCAAAGCCTCCACGTCCGCCATTACGGCGCCAGGCACTGAGGCGGGAGGCTTTGGGGTTGCCGCCGCCACATGGGGAACCGTGGACGGAGCGGGCACGCTTGAAGTTTGCGAAGCAGTTACCCCGTTGCGCCTGGGAACCTTGAACTCCGGCTTGTCCGGCAAGACCCCCGTGGGGGCAGGCTGAATGGGGGCTGCGGAATCGGGAGCGGCAAGCAGGGTCTGCGCGCCGGACTTGCCAGATGTCTTGCCGCCGCCCTTTATCTTGTCCTTCAACTGGTTGTAGAGCATGTCGCCCAGACCTATGCCGCCGTCCTGCGCCATCTTTTCCGTGAACTCGCGGTCGAACATGGCGCGGTACATGTCTTCCTGGGGCGACTTCAACATTCCGCCCTTCGGGATGGTGGCGCGCATCTGCTCCCAGAGCTTGCTGATGAACACGGCCTCGAAATCCGTGCAGGCCTTGCGCAGCTTCTGCTTGGCCCCCGGAGCAGGAGCCAGATCGCCCTTCAGGCGGTCCATCTGTTGCTTGAGCGCAACAAGTTCGCTGTCCTGGGCCTTCTTGGCCGCAAGGGAGGCGTCCTGAGGAGCGATGAAGTCGGCCATGGCTAAATGACCTCCAGGTCCGCATGGAGCGAGCCAGCGCTCTTAAGGGTGCGCAGGATGGAGATGAGATCGCGCGGGGTTGCGCCCACGGAGTTCAGACCGTCCACAAGCTCCTGCAGGGTCGCGCCCTCCATGAGCAGCAGACGGTTGTTCTGCTCCTTCACCTTCACATTGCTCTGCGGGGTGGTTACGGTCTGCCCCTGGGAGAACGGTCCGGGCTGGCTCACATTGGGCGTCTCGGAAACCACGATCTGCAGGTTGCCATGGGCCACGGCCACCTTGGTCAAGCGCACGTAGCCGCCCAGCACCACGGTTCCGGTCTTCTCATCCACCACCACGCGGGCGCGGGAGTCGGGCGAGATGTCCAGGTTCTCAAGGGACGCCATGAGCGGAACGATGTTGTTCTGAAACTTCGGAGGAATATTCATCTGGATGGTGGCGCCGTCCATGGCCTTGGCGTAGTTGCCGCCAATGGCGGAGTTGATGCGCCCCACCACCTGCATGGCGGTGCCGAAATCCGGGGTGCCGGACAGATTGATGGTCAGGCCCTCCTGCTTGTTGAACTGGAAGGGCACTTCGCGCTCAATGGTTGCGCCGTTTGGTATGCGCGCCACGGTGGTGATGTTCTTCTGGGCCGTGGCGGCCTGCCCTTCGGCCGAGTAGCCTCCAAGAGTCAGGGAGCCTTGGGCCACCGCGTACACGCGGCCATCCAGGCCGCGCAGGGGCGTCACCAGAAGCACGCCGCCCAGCAAACTCTTGGCGTCGCCCATGGATGAGATGGTGACGTCAAGAGGCGATCCGGGCCGGGCCGAGGACGGCATGCGCGCTGTAACCATGACGGCGGCGGTGTTCTTGGGCTTAAGCGTCGCCGGATTGACCGAGACGCCCATCTTCTCCAACATGTTGGTCAGGGAACGGATCGTAAACTCCGAGGTGGTGCCGTCGCCCGTTCCAGAGAGTCCGACAACCAGCCCGTAGCCAACCAGTTCATTGTTGCGCACGCCGCTGAAGCTGGCGATGTCCTTCAGGCGCACCGCGTTCGCCGGAGCCACTCCGGCCAGAATCATGAACATGAGGCACAGAAGGATCACGCCCAGTGTGCGCAAGCGTTCGCGGCGGAACCTGTCATTATATGAGTTGATGCGCTGCATGGGGACCTCCTCAGGTGGGTCTAGAACGGCCAGACGTTGTCGATGACCCTGGACATCCAGCCCGCGCGCTGCTTGTCCGAAAGCGCGCCCTGGCCGTAAACCTCAATGCGGGCGTCTGCCAGGGCCGAGGACGGCGCAGTGTTCTTGGAGTCGATGTCGCGCTGGCGCAAAAGACCGCGCACCACCAAAATTTGTGTTTCGTCGTTGATGCGGATCTGGCGCGCGCCCTCCACCTGCATGACCTTGCCCGGCAGAATGCGGATGACACGAGTTGCCACGATGGCCGTCAGATTCGACTCCTGCTTGGTCTCGCCCGTGCTCTTGAACGAACTTGCGCTGTTGGTGGCGATGGCAGGATCGTTTCCGACCTTGCCCCCTGGGACAATATCGCTCAAGGTGCCGTAGATCCCTGTCTTGGGCACGATGCTAATCCCGTAGGCGTTCGTATTACTCTTGGTGGCGGTGGTGTCGGCCTTGTGCTTGCCGGTGGTGGTCTCGGTTACGGTGACCATGACGATATCGCCCACCCTGTTGGCCCTGTTATCGTCGAAAAGAAATTCCGACTGCCCCGCCTCGTAAAGCGAAGCGGGGTTGTTCACAGGCTCGGGCTCAATGTTGTTCAGCTGGGACAAAATCGGCTCAGGCATGGGCCGCTTCTCCGCTGCGCAGCCAACCAGCAGCGTAAACAGCACCAGGGCGGGAATACGTGCATTCATGATCATAACCTCTGAGTTTAAACGGGCCTTCGGACCTTAACGCACCACAACAGTGGCGGCGTCCTGGACTGTGGCCAGTATCTTTCTGTTGCTTTGCAAATTGCGGACCTGGATGGACTGGCCTATGCCGCCATCGGCCAGAGCCTCGACCTTCACGTTCAAGCGCAGGTTCTCGCCCTCAAAGACGAGGTTGATCTTGTCGCCCTTGGCGATGACCGGGACTGGCTCAAGGTCAGTCATGCGGATGACCTGATCCACGCCAACGCTTCTGACCATGCGCCAAGGCCCGCCGGTGCCGTCCCAGGCGTTCTCGTTGTATGCCAGGTTCTTGCGCTTGAACTGCACGTTGACCAGGTTCACCTGCTCCAGGCGGTTCATGGGGCGCGTTGCGCAGGGCACGGTCTTCCACACGTTGGCAAAGGCGGATGCGGCATAGCGCCGCTGCACCTTGCCGTCGCTGCTCTTGACCTCAAGCAGCATGTTGATGCGGCCAGCCCGTATGGGGCTGGAGGCCTGAATCTCCAACCGGTCGCGTTCGCTGCCCAGAAAAATGGCGTCCGGGGCATGCATATCCTTGATTTCCAACTCGCCGCCGAAGGCTGGGCCATGCTTTGTCAAAAATCCGACGACGCGCTTTTCTATCTCCGGGCCGTCGACGACAGACCCGCCGCGCTGCACGATGATCTGGGCCGGAAATGCGCAGGCCCCGAGCAGGTCCTCCGCGTGGAAGCGCAGCAGCGACTGAAGCCGCTCACGCGAGAGGGCAGTCTGATGGCCCGCACGATCTGGCGCGTTCCACAAAGGCCGCACGGACATTTCTTTCCAAAGGCTGGCAGGCATGTCGCCCTGCGGCAAGGCGATGTCGCCCAGGAGCACCTTCGGCCCCTGAACGCAGGCCGCGCCTTTGATTTGAAGCCACCAGCCCTGGCGCATCTCCACGGCATACGCCGGAGCGGCCAGAACAAGCAGACAAAGCGCCGCCAGGGCCGAGGCCAAAAGGCATCGCATGGCCCGTTCAAGCTTTGCGGCGGTTCGAATGCGCTTCATCTCCGCGTCTCCTCCGGTCAAGCCTAGCGCTTCACGTTGATGGCGGTCTGCAGGATGGTGTCGCTGGTGGTCATGGCCTTGGAGTTCACCTCGTAGGCGCGCTGGCCGATGATGAGACCAACCATTTCGTCTACCATCTCGACGTTTGAAGTCTCCAGGTAGCCCTGGGCCAAGGTGCCGAAGTTGGTGTCGCCGGGGGTGCCCTGGGTGGCGGCGCCGCTGCCGTCTGTTTCGACGTAAAGATTGCGGCCCATGGCCTTCAGGCCAGCGGGGTTCACGAAGTTATAGATCGGAATATCCGCTCCGGCGAGCTCCTGCCCGTTGGCGTCCAGAGCCGAGATGCGCCCCTTTTCCGTTATGGTGACGGTGGTGGCGGTATTAGGAATGGTGAACTCCGGCTGCAGGGGGTAGCCATTGGAGTTCACCAGGCGCCCGTTGTTGTCGGGCTTGAAATTGCCTGCACGGGTGTAAACGTCGTTGCCGTCCTGGTTGAGCTTGAAGAAGCCCTGGCCTTCGATGGCCACGTCCAGCGTGTTGCCGGTGTTCTGAAAACTGCCCTGGGAAAAGAACTTGTGCACGGTCACCGGGCGCACGCCCATGCCGACCTGGAAGCCCGTGGGCAAACGGTTGCCGCCCTCGTTCAAGGTGCCTGCCACTGTGAGGGTCTGGTACATCAGATCCTCGAACTCGGCGCGGCTTTTCTTGAAGGACGTGGTGTTCACGTTGGCCAAGTTGTTCGAAATGACGTCGATGTTCGTCTGCTGGGCGACCATGCCGGTTGCGGCGGTCCAAAGAGAGCGCATCATGTGGCGGATCCTCCTAAGTGCTTACGGCCTAGCTGATCTGGCCGACCTTGTTGATGACGAGGGACTCCATGCTGTCCGTTGTGGTCATGATCTTCTGGTTTATTTCAAAGGCCCGCTGGGCCTCCATCATGTTCACCATCTCGGTCACGATCTCTACATTTGACTTTTCCAAGTAGCCCTGCTGCACGGAAAGATCCTCTGGGGGAATCTCCGTGGCCCTGCTGCCTTTTTTGATGCTGAACAAGTTCTTGCCCTGCGGCTCCAGAGCCTTGGGATCAGAAACATCAACCATATCAAGTATACTTATCTGAACGCCATCCGCAGTGATGCGGCCTTTGGCGTCAATGGTTATCTTGTTGTCGCGCGGAAGCGTAATGGCCGTTCCGCCATCCCCCAGAACCTCAAACCCCTGTTCAGTGATGAGGCGCCCGTCGCTCGCCAGCTGAAAACTGCCGCTTCGCGTCATCCTGTCCCCTTCCGGGGTGCGGACCTTGAGGTAGCCTTTTCCCACCAGAGCCACATCAAGCGGGTTGCCAGTCACCTGCGTGCTGCCTTGGCTCTGGTCGAAATACTGACCAGAAAGCCTTGGTCGTGCTTGCACATACGCGCGCGGCCAAATCTCCTGCCCCCGGAGGCTCGTCCTGTCATCCGTCAAATAATCGTGGGCGAAACGCTGAAAGGTGTCATGGAAGGCGTACGCCTCTTTCTTGAAGCCGGTAGTATTTACATTCGCCAAATTGTTGGAGATAGAGTTGAGGCGAACCTCGTTCGACATGGCTCCGAAGAGCGCGCTGTACATACTTTCGCGCATGGGACCCTCCTGGTCTGCGAACACCGTTGCAAGGACTGCGCCAGCCAGCACTCGCAATCACCCGGCTTCAGCCCCGCCGGGAGGCGCGGAACCAAGTTCAACTGACCGTTAACGGCCACCAAACAAACTGCTAGCCAAAACCGGGATTTTCGTTGACAACATAGATAGGCCCGACTAGATAGGCCGTGCGGGCGGGTGTAGCTCAATGGTAGAGTACGAGCTTCCCAAGCTCGGTGTTGCGAGTTCGATCCTCGTCACCCGCTCCAAGGCCTCAAGGATACGACCGCCTGTACCTCGCCGGTTCCCGAGATATGGTGGGCCTTTTGGTCCACTTTTTTTTTATTTGTACTGGAACCGCAAGCAAAGACGGTTTAATAATGACACGCTCACCCCTGATCGAACGGCTTGCCGGGCATATAACCCCGGCCTTGGAACCTTTGGGCGTCCAGCTCTGGGGCGTGGAATTCGCCTCGGCTGGCAGCCGCATGGTGGTGCGCATCTATATTGATGCTGAAGACGGCGTCAGCATCGCCGCCTGCGCCAAAGCCAGCCGCAGCCTGGGCGCGGTGTTCGACGCCGAGGACCTGCTGCCTGGAGCCTATGTGCTTGAGGTCTCCTCTCCCGGCCTGGAGCGGCGCTTTTTCTCCGCCGCGCAGATGGCCGCATACCTGGACCGCGTGGTGGACGCGCGGCTTCACGAACCTCAGGATAACCGCAGACACCTGCGGGGCAAGCTTGCTGCGGTGGAGGGCGACGACATCCTCATCGACGAGGCTGGCCAGGTCACCCGCGTGGCCTTTGACCGCCTGAAGAGCGCCCACTTGGTGCATGAATTTCCCGACACCGGCATCAAGGGCTCTTAAGCCCCGCCGGACTGAACTGTTTTTTGGACGGGCCGCTTGTCGGCCCCGTAAGGCAGGCCGCACCAGTCGGCCCCTATTGGTTGCAAGGACGCAGAATCTCGCGCCGGGAGCGCCGTGAACACGGCACCGGCGGCACCGGAGGGAGCGCCATGAGTTCGGAATTGAAGAAGGCTATTGACCAGATCAGCAAAGATCGCGGCATTGACCGTGACCTGCTCATCGACACCTTGGAAGAGGCTGTCAGGTCTTCCGTTGCGCGCAAATACGGCGAGCAGATGGACATCGAAGTGAATTTCAACGAGGAACTGGGCGAAATCCAGGTCTATCAGTTCAAGGTCGTGGTCAGCGAGATCAACGACCCCGTCAGCGAGATCACCCTTGAAGAAGCGCGCGAGCACGACCCCAACATCTCACTCAACGACGAGATGGGCTTCAAGGTCAGGATCGAGGATCTTGGCCGCATCGCCGCGCAGAGCGCCAAGCAGGTCATAATCCAGCGCATGCGTGATGCGGAGCAGGAGATCATCTACGAGGAATACCGCGAGCGCAAGGGCGAGATCGTCTCCGGCATCGTTCAGCGCCGTGATCGCACCGGCTGGATCATCAACCTGGGCCGCACCGAGGCCCTGCTCCCCAAAGAGGAGCAGATCGCCCGCGAGCGCTACAAGCGCGGCGACCGCATCCAGGCATACATCATCGAAGTCCAGAAGGAGTCCCGCGGACCGCAGATCGTGGTCTCCCGCTCCCACCCGGATTACATGGGCGCCCTTTTCGCCCGCGAAGTGCCCGAGGTTTACGACGGCACGGTCAAAATCATGGGCGTCGCCCGCGATTCCGGCCTGCGCGCCAAGGTGGCCGTCACCTCCCGCGACCGCGACGTGGATCCGGTCGGCGCCTGCGTGGGCATCCGCGGCTCTCGCATCCAGAACATCGTGCAGGAGCTCAAGGGCGAACGCATCGACATCGTGGTCTGGAGCCCGGACATCGCCGTCTATGCCCAGAACGCCCTGTCCCCCGCCGTCATCAGCCGCATTATGGTGGATGACGACGAGAAGACTCTTGAAGTCGTTGTGCCCGACGACCAGCTCACCCTGGCCATTGGCCGCAAGGGACAGAACGTCAAGCTGGCCGCGCAGCTCCTCGGCTGGAAGATCGACATCTTCACCGAGAGCCGCTACGGAGAGCTGAATGCCGACAAGAAGGGCATGGACCAGCTGGCCAGCGTGGCCGAGGTGGGCATGGACGCCTTTATTTCCGCCGGACTAGACACTACTGTCCAGCTGGTGAACGCCACCGAAGAGCAGTTGCTCAAGGTGGAAGGCATGACACCGGAAAAAATCCGCGACATGCGCGCCGCCATCAACATCCTTGGCTTGGCCCCCACGCCCGCCGACGATGCGGAGACGGCCGAGTAACTGCGGCCATGACCGATAACGGCCAGCCACAAGGCGCGGGGCCTGTCCGCATGTGCTGCATCTGCAGACGGCGGCTGGCAAAGGCCGAGATGCTCCGGCATGTCCGGGGCGAAAGCGAGAGAGGGGAAGGGTTTGTGCCCGACCCCAAAGGCATAATGCCCGGCAGAGGGCTTTACGTGTGCGGCCAGGCCGAATGCCGCGAGAGATTTCTCCGCTACCGGGACCGGCGGAAGAAGCGCTAACAAGGGGATACGTGAATGGTGACAAAGCTCAAGGTGAAGGACCTGGCGACCGAACTTGGCATCGGTCACAAGGAGATCCTGCAGCATCTGCGGGATATGGATATCCAGGTCAGAAGCTTTTCGAGCACGCTCGAGGATGACGAGGCCGACCGACTCAGGCAGTCGCTGCGCGGAACGCCTTCCGCACAGACGGAGGTCGTGCGCCGCGAGGTGCAGCCTGGCGTCATTGTGCGCAGCCGCAAGGCCAAGCCCGGCTCTGAAGAGCACCACGAGGAGCTCATTAAGACCGAGACCGAGTCTCCCGTTGCCCTGGAACCAGCGTCGGCCACTGAGCATGCTCAGGAGCCAGTTGCCCAGGCTTCTGCCGCTGCCAGCGAGACCTCTGCAGTGGAACGCAAAACCAAGGCACCCGAGGCCGAGCAGCGCGACACCGCCAAGGTCGTGAGCCGTCCCGCCGAGCCCGTGGCAGACCGCCCAGCGCGCATCATTCACAGGCAGGATACCGCTGCCGTGGCTCCCGCCGAACCCGAAGCCAAGCCCGAAGCCAAGGTTGTTGAGACCAAGGCTGTCGAGGTCGAAGCTGTCGAGGCCAAGCCCGAGGCCCCCGGGGCAGATTCCAAGGTGGCCCCAGCCGCACAGCCCCAGGTCCGGATCATCAGCGACCCCGTGACCGTGTCTGAAGCTGCGCCCATTGTCGAGACGGCGCCTGTCACCGACGCAGCCGCCCAACCGACTGAGGCTAAAGCCGATGCGCCGCTTGCCACTACGGAAGCTGCAGCCGTATCGGTCCCAGCTTCTCAAGTTCAGGCTGGCGCACCTGCGGCGGACAAGGCTGAAGAGCCAAAGCGCAAGCCAAAGCGCGAGGTCATCGTGCCGGCAGCTCCCCAGGTGCGCGTCATCTCGCGCCCCGAGCCCGGCAGCACGCCGCCTCCGGCCCCCAGCCAGCCCAGACGTCCAGAATTCTCCGCCACCCATCATGAGGGTGGCGCTCGCCCCTATACTCCGCGTCCGAACAGCGCTGCCCCCGGCGGCTACGCTGGCGGCGGCGGATATGCTGGCGGCGGTGGAGGCGGCGGCGGCTACGCCCAGCGTCCGCCCGTTCCCGGCGGCGCCCCGCGTCCCGGCGGCGGCGGTTACGCCCAGCGCCCGTCTTCAGCCCCGGCTGGAGGCCCCGCCATGCGTCCCGGCGCAGGTGCTGCTCCCGCAGTGCCCCCCAAGGAAGGCGAGGATCGCAGCCGCAGAAGAACCCACCGCGTGGTGGAGTTTCCCAGCGGAACAACCGAGGAAGATCGCCGCAAGGCCGGAGCGGCGGCTGCCAAGAAGAAGCCGTCCTTTGCCCCAGCGCCCATAGTTTCCGAGGACGGCGACGCCCCCATGCGCCTCAAGTCCAACAACCGCCGCAAGAAGCATCGCGGCGGCATGGAGCAGCGCGAAGAGGTGAAGCCCGTCGGCAAGCGCAAGATCCGCATCGACGAGCACATCCGCCTCTCCGACCTGGCGCACCAGATGGGCGTCAAGTCCCAGGCCATCATCAAGGCCCTGTTCGGCATGGGCGTCATGGCCACCATCAACCAGGCCCTGGACATGGACACCGCCACCCTGCTGGCGAGCGAGTTCGGGCATGAGGTGGAGAACGTCTCCTTTGACGAGCAGGAATTCCTGGCCGCCGCCCCGGCAGACAGCCCCGACGACCTCAAGGCCCGGCCTCCCGTCGTCACCATCATGGGCCACGTCGACCACGGCAAGACCTCGCTTCTCGATGCCATTCGCAAAACCAGCATCGCCTCGGGCGAGGCAGGCGGCATCACGCAGCACATCGGCGCGTACCACGTTGCCACCAACCGCGGCGAAGTCGTGTTCCTCGACACCCCGGGCCACGAAGCCTTCACCACCATGCGCGCCCGCGGCGCTCAGGTGACGGATATCGTCGTCCTGGTCGTGGCCGCCGACGATGGCGTCATGGACCAGACCCGCGAAGCCGTGAACCATGCCAAGGCGGCGGGCGTGCCCATCGTTGTGGCCGTGAACAAGATCGACAAGGAAGGCTCCGACCCAGACCGCGTGAAGCGCGAGCTGGCCGAGTTCGACCTCGTGCCTGAAGAATGGGGCGGCACCACCATCTTCGCCAACGTGTCTGCCAAGCAGCGCCTTGGACTTGATGAATTGCTTGAAATGATTCTGCTTCAGGCCGAAGTGCTGGAGCTCAAGGCCAATCCGAGCAAACCCGCCCGCGGCCATATCGTGGAAGCCAAGCTGGACAAGGGCCGTGGCCCCCTGGGCACAGTGCTCATCCAGGACGGCACCCTGAAGAACGGCGACGCCTTTGTCTGCGGCACAGTCCACGGCAAGGTTCGCGCCATGTTCAACGACCAGGGCCGCAAGATCAAGCAGGCTGGCCCAGCCATTCCTGTCGAGATCCAGGGCTTTGACGTGGTGCCAGAGGCTGGCGACGAGTTCGTGGTCGTGGCCGACGACAAGGTCGCCCGCAAGATCGCCGAGAGCCGCGCCTCCAAGCAGCGCGAGAAGGACCTCGTGGGCAAGAGCAAGGTCACCCTTGAGTCCTTCCTGCTGTCCAAGCCCGCAAACGAGGCCAAGAACCTGAACCTGGTGCTCAAGGCCGACGTTCAGGGCTCCCTCGAAGCCATCACCGAGGCGCTGCTCAAGCTCTCCACCGACGAGGTCAAGATCCAGGTGGTGCATGGCGCCACCGGCGGACTCACCGAGAGCGACATCCTGCTGGCCTCGGCCTCGCAGGCCATCATCATCGGCTTCAACGTGCGCCCCACCGCCAAGGTCAAGGACATGGCCGACAGCGAACACGTGGAGATCCGCTTCTACGACATCATCTACAAGCTGGTGGGCGAGATCAAGGACGCCATGAGCGGCATGCTCACCCCGGACATCCAGGAAGTTTACCTGGGTCAGGCCGAGGTGCGCAACACCTTCAGCGTGCCCAAGGTCGGCATGGTTGCCGGCTGCGGCGTGGTGGACGGCAAGCTCAGCCGCGCGGCCAAGGTTCGCCTTCTGCGCGACGGCGTGGTCATCTACACCGGTTCGCTCAGCTCCCTCAAGCGCTTCAAGGACGACGCCAAGGAAGTCCTCAAGGGCTATGAGTGCGGTGTTGGCCTGGAGAACTTCAACGATATCAAGATCGGCGACGTCATCGAGGCCTTTGAGACCAAGGAAGTCGCCCGTACCATCGATTAATAATTACGGGGCCTGGCAATGCCTTTGGGCATTGCCATTGCCCCCAAGCAGGCTTACATGATCATCGGCGTGTTGACTTTGGAGTTCCGCCTGCACGGCAATGACTCGCTCAAAGGGAAACGGCAGGTGGCCCAAAGTCTCAAGCAGAAGCTTCGCAACACGTTCAACGTGGCGGTGAGCGAAGTGGATGCCCAGGACGCGCACCAGAAATTGGTGCTGGCGGTGGTGACGGTGTCTGGCGAGACCGCAAAGGTTGAAAGCCGGTTGTCCAAAGCCCTGGCGATGGTGGAAGCCATTTCCCCGGCGGAGTTGGTGCGTTGCGACACGGAAGTGTTCAGCAGCGCCGGAGAGGTTTAATGAAGGCTTCAGGCACGAGAAGATCCCTGCGCATGGGCGACCAGTTTCTTCAGGAGCTGGCGACCTTGCTCCTGGAAGAAGTCCAGGACCCGCGTCTTGAGCTGGTGAGCCTGACCGGTTGCAAGCTCAACGCCGACATGAGCATCGCGCTCGTGTCTTTTTCCGTTGGCGGCGGTCCGGAACGGCGCAAGCTGGCCCTAGAGGGCCTGAACAAGGCCAAGGGGTTCCTACGCTCCGGCTTGGCGCGGCGCATGAACTCGCGCGCCCTGCCAGACCTGCGCTTCACGCACGACGACTTCCTCGAGGACATGGTCTATGCCAAGCCCGGTTCAGCAGATAGCTGACCTCATCCGCAGAAGCGACCATTTCCTGGTGGCGGCACACGCCAATCCAGACGGAGACGCCATCGGCTCAAGCATTGCTCTGGGCTATATCCTTGCAGCCATGGGCAAGGAATTCTGCCTGTACAACCCTAGTGGCATACCGTCCCAGTATGACTGGCTCCCCCTGCCTGGCCCAATTCACACCAACCTTTCCGGTGCGGAAGGCAATTGGATTTTCGTGCTGGACTGCGGCGCGGCGAATCGCGTGGGCGATGAACTGCACAAGATCCTGGGCAGCAGGCCCGTGGCCAACATCGACCACCACCTGGGCAATCCGAATTTCGGCCAGTTCAACTGGGTGGACGATTCATACGCCGCCGTTTGCGCCATGATCGCAGAGTTGGCGGATGAGCTTGGCGTGCCGCTCACCGGACATCTTGGCGAGGCCATTTATCTGGGCATCGCCACGGATACGGGCTTCTTCACCTTCGACAACACTGATCCCCGGATCATGGAGCTTGGCGCGCGGCTCATACGGCTGGGGCTGAAGCCCGGCGAGATCAACGCCAAAATCCGCAACCAGTGGACCGTGAACCGTTTCCGGCTCTGGGGCGAAAGCTTCGCCACCACCGAGATGTTCTTTGACGGCAAGGTGGCCGTGGCCTATGTGACCATTGGCATGATGGAGCGCACCGACACAACCTCGGCTGACACCGAGGAGATCGTGAATTTCCTGCGCCGCATGCGAGGCACACGCATCGCCGCATTGCTGCGCGAGCTGCCGGACGGCACCTACAAGTTCAGCCTGCGCTCCACCGGCGCGGACAATGTGCAGGCTGTGGCAGCCCTTTTCGGCGGCGGCGGACACAGAAACGCCTCCGGCGGAACCATAGCCGATGACATCCTTTCGACCAAGATGCGCCTGGTTCAGGCTCTTGGCGAAGGGCTGCAACTGGTGTAGGCAGACAGGCATGGGAAGAAAGCGTAAAAGAAGCGCGGGCCAGCTCGACGGGCTGCTCGTGCTGGACAAACCCAGCGGCCCCACAAGCGCCGGCTGCCTGAACAGCATCAAGCACGGCCTCGGCCAGGGCAAGATCGGCCACGCCGGAACCCTGGACCCCCTCGCCCAGGGAGTGCTTCTCGTGCTGCTCGGCCAGGGCACCAAACTGGCTGGATACCTCACCAGCGGCGCCAAGGTCTACACCGGCATGATGCGCCTGGGACTCTCCACCGACACCTTCGACATGGAAGGCAAGGTTGTGGAGGAAAAGGGGCTGGGCAATATTTCGCAAGAAGATGTGCGGGCGGCCATCCTGTCCTGGAAGGACCTCACGGAACAGGAAGTGCCTGCATACTCCGCGGCCAAGCACGAGGGCACGCCCCTCTACGAACTCGCCCGAAAGGGCGAGGCGGTGCCGGTCAAGGAGAAGCGTATCGAGGTATATGAGGTCGAACCGCTGGAGATCGAGCTCCCCTTTGCACGGTTCAGGGTACGTTGCCTGGCTGGCACGTACATTCGCTCCCTGGTCCACAGCTTGGGGATTCGGCTCGGGTGCGGAGCGGCGCTTGCGCAGCTCACGCGGGAGGCGTGCGAGCCCTATGGGCTTGACGTCTCGTACAGCCTGGATGCGGTTCTTGGCGAGCCGGAGCTCTTTGCCGAGCGGGTCGTTCCGCTGGCGAAGATGCTCCCGCATTGGCGCACCATCGTCCTTTCCCCCACCCTGGCCGCCCTCGTGAAAAACGGGGCCTGGCTGCCGGTGGGCGGACCAAGCGGCGCCGAGCTCCTGGGGAAACCCGGCGAGCAGGTCATGCTGGTCGATGAAACGGGCGAACCGGTTGCGCTGGCGGAGGCACAGGCCAAGGACGGCAGCTTGCGCTGGACGATTCTGCGTGGATTGTGGATGGACGCCGCCGCCACCACCTGAACGGGGAGCTCACCGGCACAACTGTCTGACTCTGCACTGCCAGGGTTCCAGACGAGGAGGATACTGCTGTGGTTATGACGCCAGAAGGAAAGTCCCAGGTCATTGACAATTTCAAGCGCAAAGAGGGAGACACCGGTTCTCCTGAAGTCCAGGTGGCGCTGCTTACCGAGCGCATCACCTACCTGACTGAGCACTTCAAAGTGCACAAGAAGGACTTCCACTCCAAGACCGGCCTGCTCAAGCTCGTCGGACAGCGCCGCAAGTTGCTCAACTACCTGAAGAACACCAACGTTCAGCGCTACCGTGAACTCATCGAGCGCCTGGGCCTTCGTAAGTAAGAATTCAGCCCGCACGGGCGGGGGTCGGCGCAACCGGCCCCTGCCCGCGCGAATCAAACCGGCGGGCGAATCGTCGCCTGCCAGCACACACGCCCAGGAAGCACACGAGGCTCCAGACCCCTTTAGTTGGCTGCGGAGAGCGTTCTTGCGATACACGCAAGAGCCCTTCCCCAAGCCGGCTAAACATCGGGCAGGGAGCAGGCCCCAGGACGGCAACCACTCAGGAGACTACATGCTCGTACCCCACAACAAAATAAGCCTTTCCACCCGCGCCGGGAACATGGACATCACCCTTGAGCACGGGCTGATGGCCAAGCAGGCCAGCGGCGCCGTGTGGATCCAGTCCGGCGGCACCGTGGTGCACGTCACCGCTGTGAACCAGGCTCTGGAAATCGACCGCGGCTTCTTCCCCCTGACCGTGAACTACCAGGAGATGTCCTACGCCGCAGGCCGCATCCCCGGCAGCTACTTCCGTCGCGAGATCGGCCGCCCGAGCGAGCGCGAGACCCTGGTCTCCCGCCTCATCGATCGCCCCATCCGCCCCATGTTCAAGAAGGGCTTCCGCGACGAGGTCCAGGTCATCGCCACGGTCCTCTCCGCCGACAGCATCAACAACCCGGACGTGCTGGCCATCACCGGCGCGTCCTGCGCGCTGCACCTGTCGCACATGCCCTTTGAAGGCCCCATCTGCGGCGCCCGCGTGGGCTACGTGGACGGCCAGTTCGTGCTCTTCCCCAACTACAAGCAGATCACCGACCAGAGCAGCCTGAACCTGATCTTCGCCGCAACCCGTTCGGCCATCGTCATGGTCGAAGGCGGCGCGAGCTTCGTGTCCGAGGAGCTGGTGGCCGACGCCCTTGAGTGGGGCCACAAGCAGCTCACCCCGATGTTCGACATTCAGGACGAGCTGCGCGAAAAGGTCGGCAAGCCCAAGATCGAAGTGACCGTGAAGAAGGCCGACGAAGCCATCGCCTCTTATGTTGAGGAGATCGCCACCCCGTCCCTCAAGGCCGCCTTCGCCATCACCGAGAAAATGGCCCGCCGCGACGCCAAGGAAATCGCCAAGACCAAGACCCTTGAGGCCGTGGTCGAGAAGTTCGCCGACGTGGCCGACTGCGCCAAGCAGGCTTCCACCCTGGTGAACGAGCTTGAGAAGAAGATCGTGCGCGAGCGCGTTCGCGCTGAGAAGATCCGCCTGGACGGTCGCGACCTGACCACAGTGCGCCCGTTGTCCATTGACGCCAGCGTGCTGCCCATGACTCACGGCTCGGCCCTGTTCACCCGCGGCGAAACCGCCGCCCTGTGTGTTGCCACCCTCGGCAGCACCCGCGATGAACAGCGCATCGAGACCCTGGTGGGCGAAGACACCAAGCGCTTCATGCTGCACTACAACTTCCCCCCCTACTGCGTGGGCGAAGTTCGCATCCTGCGCGGCCCCAGCCGCCGCGACATCGGCCACGGCGCCCTGGCCGAGCGCTCGATGCTGCCCGTTCTGCCCACTGCCGAAGAGTTCCCCTTCACCCTGCGCGTGGTCTCTGAGGTGATGGACTCAAACGGATCCTCCTCCATGGCAACTGTGTGCGGCGCCTCCATGGCCCTCATGGACGCCGGCGTGCCCATCAAGGAGCCGGTGGCAGGCATCGCCATGGGCCTCATGAAGGAAGGCGACGAGTTCATCGTGCTCACCGACATTCTCGGCGACGAGGACGCTCTCGGCGACATGGACTTCAAGGTTGCCGGTTCCGTGCGCGGCATCACCGGCATCCAGATGGACATCAAGATCACCACCGGCATCCCCTACGACGTGCTGCGCCGCGCCCTGGCCCAGAGCCGCGACGCCCGCCTGCACATCCTGGAGCACATGGCCATGTGTCTGGCAGCGCCCAGGCCGCAGCTCTCCGCTCTGGCCCCGCAGATGGAAGTGGTGTTCATCAACCCCGAGAAGATCCGCAGCGTCATCGGACCCGGCGGCAAGAACATCAAGGCCATCACCGCTGAGACCCAGGCCGCCATCGACATTGAGGATTCCGGCAAAGTGGCGATCTTCGCCCCCAACACCGAGAGCCTGCAGAAGGCCAAGGCCATGGTCCTCTACTACGACCAGACCCCGGAGCCGGGCCGCAACTACCTGGGCACTGTGAAGAAAATCCTGGAAGTCGGCGCGCTGGTGGAGATCCTGCCCGGCGCCGAGGGCATGCTGCACGTGTCCCAGCTGGATGTGGAGCGCGTTGACCGCGTGGAAGACCTGTTGCAGCTTGGGCAGGAAGTGTGGGTCAAGGTCATCGAGCTGGAGCCGGGCGGACGCATCCGTCTGTCCCGCAAGGCCTGGCTCATGGAGCAGGCTGGCCAGGAAGTGAGCCTGGACGAGTTCCGTCGTCCGCCCTCTTCCCGCAGCGACGGCCCTGGCCGTGGCGACCGTGATCGCGGCCGCAGCGGAGACCGTGGCGGAGACCGTGGCGGACGTGGCGGAGACCGTGGCGGACGCCGCTAGGCCTTAAGAAAAACGTACAGGGCTGCCCCCGGCGTCCAGGCCTCCGTCAAGGAGCGCCAGGCGTCAGGGGCAGCCCTTTTCTTTTGCGGCGCGAAAGCTTGTGCTCGCTGCTGGGCCCGATGCGTCGTTTACTCCTGGGCGGGCTCTGCCTGCGGCCCAGCAAAGGGTCGCACGTCCCACGGAAGACGCGCCTTGGCCCGGGCCAGGGCGAATTCCTCCACCTCATGATGCCACAAGGCAAAATCTTTCAGCAAGGATGCGGCGAGCGGGGTCAGCTCGTAGCCTTTGCGGCCGCTGGCCTTGGCCAATAGCGGCTCGCCCAGGGCTTCCTCGGTGCGCTTGATGCGTCCCCAGGCTGCGCGGTAGCTCATGCCCAGGGCCTTGGCCGCCTGATTCAACGACCCCAGGCGCTCCACCAACTCCAGAAGCTGCGCGCGCCCCAGGCCAAAAAGCATTCCGTCCCCTGACTCCAGCCACAAATGGACCCGCAAAACGGGTGCACCGGCGCCTGCCCCGGCAACCGTCCCAGCAGTGGAACCGCTCTTTTTCTCCCCGCTCATGGATACCTCCAGCCTGCGGCGCGTAATGCGCCGGGTTCATGCTGTCAGATATGGCAGAACATGGCCTCCACGTAAAGAAAATCTGCGCACGGGTCTTGGCATACGTAAATTCGTGTCTAGATGAACGGTTCGACAAACAGCGCCTTCAGGATATGCATGCAGCCAACCGACCTCGCACAGAACCCCGTCCGCCTCATCTGGAACCTCTCCTGGCCCCAGGTTCTGATGATGGTCTTCAACTTCCTCATCGGGTTCGTGGACGTATGGGTTGCAGGCCAGATCGACCACCGTGTCCAGGCGTCCCTTGGCATCATCACCCAGTCGCTGTTCTTGTTTCTGATCATCGCCACTGCCGTGTCGGGCGGCGCGGTGGCGGCCATCAGCCAGTCCATCGGCGCAGGAAAAATGCTGCGGGCCGAGCGCTACACAGGCTTGTGCCTCTCAATCGCAGCAGCCTCGGGCCTCGTGTTCCTGGCTCTGGGCCTGCCACTGCGCGACCTGTTCGTGCGCGCCCTGCATGTGCCCCAGGACATCGCACCGCTCACCGGCTACATTCTGGAAGTCTTCCTGTACACCCTGCCGCCCTACTACATGATGATCATGCAGAACGCGGTGTTTCGCGCCCGCAGGCAGGTCATGGTGCCCCTCTACACCATGATCCTCGTCACCCTGGTGAACACCGTGGGCGACCTGGGCCTTGGTCTCGGCCTGTGGGGCCTGCCAAAACTCGGCGTGCAGGGCATCGTCTGGTCCACCTTCTCGGCCATCACCCTGGGCGCGGTGTTCGGGCTTGTGGTGCTGCGTCTCAACGGTACCCTGCGCCGACGAATTTTCGCCCCGTTTTGCTGGATTCGCAAAGCGTTTCCGTATCTTTTCAAGGTAGCCTGGCCTGCCGGGCTCATGCAGATCGTCTGGCACTCAGGCTACCTGGTGCTCTTCGCCATCACCGCCAGCCTGCCCGAGAACAGCGTGGTGGCTCTGGCTGGCATGGCCGCAGGTGCACGGGTCGAATCCTTGCTGTTCCTGCCAGCCTTCGCCCTGAACCTCACCGCCAGCATCCTGGTGGGGCACCTGCTGGGCGCAGGCCAGCCCGAAGAGGCCCGGCGCATGGGCCTGCGAATTCTCGGCATCGGGCTTGTGGGCATCGGCATCATGGCCGCCCTGCTCTGGCCCTTTCTGGCCGATGTCGCCGGATTCATCGCGCCCAAGGCCGAGGTGCAAGCCGAGGCCGAGAATTACCTCGTGTACAACGTCCTGGCCATTCCCTTCACCCTCACCACCATGATCCTGGCCGGGGCACTGGCGGGCGCAGGGGCAACGCTGTACAACCTCCTCGGCATGGGGCTCGGCACCTGGCTGGTGCGCCTGCCCCTGGCCTATATCCTGGGGCACCTGGTCCTGGGCACGGCCACCGGGGTGTGGATCTCCATGCTGGCATCACAGGCTTTCCAGGCAGCTATCCTATTGTATATATTCATGAAGAAGGATTGGCAGCGCTTCGCCATGTCAAAAACCCGCAACGGAAACCACTTAAACGGAACACACTGATGAGCACCTGCGACAACTTCGAAAGCATCTGCCTGAAGCATCAGGAAAAATACCGGGCATCACTGGCAGCCTGCCCCGAGGTGACCTCGGACTACGCCTTCGCCAACCTCTACGGCTGGGCCGAGCACTACGGCATGCAGTGGCGCATCGCCCACGATCTGGTGTGGATCAAGCAGACCATACCGCAGGATATCATGTGGGCTCCGGTAGGCGACTGGACCAAGGTGGACTGGGCCGCCCTGCCCTGTCTGGCCGGCCCGGCGCGCTTCACTCGCGTGCCCGAGGCCCTGCTTGGCATCTGGCGTCAGGCTTTCGGCGATCGTCTGTCCGCGGTGGAAGCACGCGACCACTTCGACTACGTGTACTCCGTGCCGGAACTCGTCGAGCTTAAAGGAAACAAGTTCCACAAGAAAAAGAATTTATTGCACCAGTTCGAAAAGTCTAACATCTTCGAATACACGCCCATGCAGGCCGACTGTGTTGAAGAGGTGCTGGACATGCAGGCCGAATGGCACGGCTGGCAGGAGCACCCGTCCGAAGCCCTGGTGGCTGAGAATCAGGCAATCTCGCGCGTGCTCAAGAATTTTGACCGCCTGGGAAACCTCATGGGCGGCACCATCCGCATCGGCGGCAAGGTGGTGGCCTACACCGTGGGCGAAAGCCTGAGCAAGGACACCATCGTCATCCACTTTGAGAAGGGCGACACGCGCTTCAAGGGCATCTACCAGGCCATCAACAAGCACTTCCTTGAGGCGCAAGAAGACCGCTTCGCCCTGGTGAACCGAGAGCAGGACCTTGGCGACGAAGGCCTGCGCAAGGCCAAGCTTTCGTACAACCCTGTGCAGTTCATGCAAAAGTATGATGTCGAGCTCGCGTAAGAGGGAAGCGGTGCAGAATATCCCTCCGGGGGCCAAAGGGCGCAAGGCCCTTTGGAATCCCATTATGGTTGGACTGTTGCCGGAGACTCAAGGCCACTTGCCATACTTCCGCGAATCCAAGGGGTCTTTCCCCGAGGATTCGCGGCATGGCGGGTCCAGGGGGCACTGCCCCCTGGCCGCCGGAGGCATATTCTGCCACCTCTCCCCTCTTTCTTCTGCACCCCCTCTGCCATGACGTCCGCCGCCTCTCGCCCGCGCCTCGTCGTCCTTGGGCTGGACGGCCTGCCCTTGTCCCTGGCCCGCGCCCTGTCGCCGCATCTGCGGAACCTGTCGCGGCTCTTGCCCTTTGCCCGGCCCATCGAAGCCGAGCTGCCCGAGCTTTCGCCCGTCAACTGGACGAGCTTCTTCACCGGAGAAGGCCCTGGCGTGCATGGCGTGCATGGTTTCACCGTGCTCGACCCGCAAACCTACGCTCTGCGCATCGCCGGGTTCAACGACGTGCGCTGCCCCACTATTTTTCAACGCATGAGCGAGGCCGGGCTCACCTCGCGGGTTTTGAACCTGCCCAACATGGCTCCTGCGCGGCCCCTGCGCGGAATGCTCGTCGCCGGATTCGTGGCCGAGAGTCTTGAATCTGCGGTTTTCCCGCCATTCCTGCTGGGCCCGCTGCGCGCGACAAACTACCGGGTGGAAGGCGACACCACGCGCGGCGCAGCCGATCCAGAATACCTGCTGGACCAACTGCGTCAGTCATTGGCCGCCCGGCGCTCGGCCCTGAATCTCCTGTGGCCCGATCTGGCGTGGGACCTGTTTGTGTGCGTGCTTACGGAGACGGACCGCCTCTTCCACTTCCTGTTTCCCGCTGTGGAAAACCCGGCGCATGCGCTGCATGGGGCGTGTCTCGCGTTCCTGCGGGAGTGGGACGCGCTTGTGGGCGAGGTGCTGGACCGCTATGAGGCCCTGCCGGAGCCGAAGCGGCTCATCGCCTTTGCCGACCACGGCTTCTGCGCGCTGGACACCGAGGTGGACCTGAACCGCGTGCTGACCCTGGCAGGCTACCTGCACCTGTGCCGACCGGCCCGCGATGAATGGGACGCGGGCGTCATCGGGCCGGAAACGCGTGCCTTCGCCCTTGATCCGGGGCGGATCGTGCTGCACCGCGAGGGTTCCTTCAAGCTCGGACGCGTTCGCGAATCCGAGATTCCGGGACTGGTTGCTGAACTGCGTGCTCTGCTTCTGGGGTTGACCTGGGAGGGCCGCAAGGTCATGAAACAGGTGCTGGACGGGCGGGAGCTTTACCAGTGCGAAAACGCGCCGGATCTCATCTGCGTGCCGGAACGCGGCCTGGACCTCAAGGCGCGTTTTGACCGCCAGGAAGTCTTCGGGCATTTTGGCCGCTTCGGCATGCACACCCCGGACGACGTGTTTTTCGCAGATACGGGCGCAGAGGCGCAAGGCGACACAGTAGTTATGCGCCTGCGCGACACGGGCCAGCTCGTGCTGCGGCACTTCGGGCTTGGCGACACAAATCAGCACAGGCGAGGCGGACTCATTCTATGAGCGGGATTTCCGAATGACCATCGATTTTGATCGCGAGCTGAACCCGGCCCAGCGCGAAGCCGCCCTGCACATGGGCGGTCCGGTGCTTGTCATTGCGGGCGCGGGCAGCGGCAAGACGCGCACAATCGTTTACCGTCTGGCGCATCTGGTGCAGACCCACGTCTCGCCGGAAAACATCCTGCTGCTCACCTTTACCCGGCGCGCCAGCCAAGAGATGCTTCACCGCGCCGGTGTGGTGCTGGGCCGCCCCCTCACCGGAGCCAGTGGCGGAACCTTTCACTCCTTCGCGTACTCCGTCCTGCGCCGCAACGCCGTAGAGGCCGGATATCCGCAGGGCCTGACCCTCATGGACCGCTCCGACTCCGAGGATCTGCTGGGCGAGTTGAAGGCCCACCTGGACCTGGGCCGGGGCGACCGCTCCTACCCCAAGCGCGCCACCCTGGCCGACATCATCACCAAGAGCCGCAACAAGGAGCTCTCCATCGGGGGCATCCTGGACCGCGAGGCCTACCACCTGCTGCCCTATCAGGCGGATGTGGAGCGCCTGGCCGAGGAATACCGCAAGGCCAAGCGCGCCCAGGGCCTCATGGACTACGACGACCTGCTCTTCGAACTGGAGCGTCTGCTCCTTGAGCACCCGGAGATCCGCGACCAGCTCCGCCGCCGCTATCCTTTTGTCATGGTGGACGAATACCAGGACACCAACCTGGTGCAAGCCCGCCTGGTGCGACTGCTGGCCGGCGACTCGGGCAACGTCATGGCCGTTGGCGACGACGCCCAGTCCATCTACGCCTTCCGCGGCGCGGTGGTCGCCAACATCCTTGAGTTTCCGCAGCACTTCCAGAACGCGAAGCTCATCCGGCTGGAACAAAACTATCGCTCCACCCAGCCCATTCTTGACCTGACCAACGTGGTGCTGGCCGGCGCGCAGATGAAGTTCGACAAGCACCTGTTCACCGAGCGCACGGGCGGCGCGAGACCGCGCATCATCCAAACCCTGAGCGACCAGTCACAGGCCGTGCAGGCCGTGAGCATCATCACGGATATGGCCTCCCGCCACCCCCTGCATGAGATCGCTGTGCTGTTCCGCGCAGGCTACCAGTCCTATCCGCTGGAGGTGGCCCTCACCCGCGCGGGCCTGCCCTACCGCAAGTATGGCGGAGTGCGCTTCCACGAGGCCGCCCACGTGAAGGACATCCTGGCCTACCTGCGCCTGGCCGCCAACCCGGCGGACATGCTGGCCTGGCAGCGCGTGCTGGGATTCTTGAAGGGCGTCGGCGGCAAGACCGCCAACAAGATCGCCACGGCGCTGCTTGCGGGCGATACGGCGAGCCTGGACAAGCACAAGAAGCGCTTCCCGGACCTCAACCCGCTTTTGGGCGAGCTGGACGCCCTGCGCAGGCTGAACCACGCCCCGGCCGCAGCGCTGGACCGCGCCATGAGCTTCTACGCGCCCTCTCTGGTCACGCTGTATCCGGACGATTATCCCAAGCGTCAGGCCGGGCTTGAACAGCTTTCGCAGATTGTGGTGAACTACAAGAGCATCGAGGACTTCCTGGCCGACCTGTGCCTGGACGGCACCCAGACAGAGGATGACCGCACGGAAAACGCGATTGTGCTCTCCACCGTGCACTCGGCCAAGGGTCTGGAGTGGCGCGGCGTCATCCTCATCGACCTGGTGGAGGACAGATTCCCCTCCAAGAAGGCCATGCAGAGGCAAGAGGACATGGAGGAGGAGCGCAGGCTCATGTATGTGGCCTGCACCCGCGCCAAGGACGAGCTGGCCCTCATCGTGCCGGGCTCGGTGTTCAACCGCTTCAACAACTGCCGCGAACCAGCCGTCACCAGCCCCTTTGTCACCGAGCTGCCCGACACCGTGGCCGACCGCTACACCGAAACGTACACCGGCGGTCTGCGCCGCAACGATGAAAAGCTGCGCCCAGGCATCATGACCCGCGACGACGGCTACCTTGCGCCCGTCATCTGCCCGGAGCCCGTGCGCCGCCCGGCTTACGAACCAGGCGCCAGACCCGTGAGCGCAGCCGCAGCGCCCCGCGCGCAGTACGATGCAGCGCCGCCGCCAAAATCATCCATGGACTCGGCGCAGAGCAAATTCGGCTTGTGCGAGCACAAGATTTTCGGGCAGGGCAAGATAGTCGCCGAGATTCCGCCGGACAAGTACCGAGTCAACTTTCCAGGCTTCGGCCTCAAGGTCATCGTGAAGGCGTACGTGAAGCTGCTGTAGCCTAGGCCTTGGCTTCCGCCGCAGGCGGCGGAGGCGGATACTCGTCCATCTGGGCCGGGCTCATGTGCGCCTCGGCGTATTGCTTGTAAACGCCGGAACTGGTGAACAGACCGAAGACCTCCGGGTCCATGTGCTTGTCCTTGACCATAAAGCCCATGATCTTCATGGCCTGGGAGAGCTTCATGGGCTCCTTGTAGGGCCGGTCCTTGGCGGTGAGGGCCTCGAACACGTCGGCCACGGCAAGGATGCGCGCCTGGAGCGACAAGGCATCGCCACCGATGCGGTTTGGATAGCCGGTGCCGTCCAGCTTCTCGTGGTGCGAGCCCGCGAACTCCGGCACGCGCGACAAGCGCTTGGGAAAGGGCAGCCGGGAAAGCATGTCGAGGGTCACCACTGTGTGATCCTCAATGATCTTGCGCTCGGCATCGGTCAAGGTGCCCTTGCGGATGCACAGATTCTTCAGCTCATCCTCGTTGATCCAGGGTTTGTCCTCCTCGCCGTCCTTGTAGGTGCGGGCGGCGATCTCCTTCACCCTCGCAATGCGCTCGTCGCTCATAAACTCGCCGGGCTTGTTGCAGGAGACCACGAACTCCAGGTCGTCCTCCAATTCCTGCCTGCGGCGCTCCATTTCCTCGGTGACGGCGAACATATCCTGACGCGAGGCGCCGTTGCTGGCAAGCTCCAGAAGTTTCTCCAGCAACTCGGCCTGGAGCGCCTTGCCGATGAGCTTGAAGCGCGTCTTGACCATCTCAATGCGGTCCACGATGGCCTCGAGCTTGGTGGACTTGTCCACCACATGCACGGGCGTGGTGATCTTGCCCACGTCATGCATCCAGGCCGCCAGCTTCAGCTCCTCCATTTCATTCTCATTGAACAGCACGCCAGAGTACGGCCCATCCTGCTGGGCGTTAATGGCCTCGGCGATGCGCATGGTCAGGTCCACCACGCGGTCGATGTGGCCGCGCGTGTACGGGCTTTTGGCGTCGATGGCTGCGGCGATGCTCTGCATGAAGGAGTAGAGAAGGGCCTTGAGGCCGTTGATGAGCTGGGTGTTGGTGAGGGCCACTGCGGCCTGGCTGGCGAGGGACTGAACCGCAGCCAGCC
The DNA here is from genome assembly GCF_030689645.1 of Humidesulfovibrio sp. GTDB lineage: Bacteria > Desulfobacterota > Desulfovibrionia > Desulfovibrionales > Desulfovibrionaceae > Humidesulfovibrio. Next base: position 128,706 of record NZ_JAUYFU010000024.1, on the reverse strand, counting down.
CCACTGGCGAAAAGGCCATGACCTCTCCGCTTGCTTTGTCCTTGGCGTTCAAAAGCTGCAGCACGCCAATTATCTCATGCTCGTGGTTCTCCATGGGGATGACCAGCATGGACCGGGAGCGGTAACCGGTCGCGGCATCGTAGCGGCGCGTGCCGGTGAAGTCAAAGCCCTCTGCGCTGTAGACGTCCTCTATGTTCACCACCTCGCGGGCGATGGCCACGTGGGATGAGACGTTGGCGTGATTCGCTTCGCCCGCCTCATCGTACAGGCTCACGGGCGGCAGGGTGATGGGGTTGCCGCTGGTGCCGCCCAGGCGCACATTCATGGTGTCGTTCTGCAGGACGACGAACTCAAGCTTGCTGCAGGAGTCGTCAACTATATAGAGAGTGCCCGCATCGGCGCCGGTTATGGAGCGCGCGAGGCTGACGACCATCTCCAGCAGCCTGTCGCGGTTCTTTTCACCCGAAAGGGCCAGGCCAATATCCGTCAGGTGGCGCAGGTGCTCGGTCAGCCGGAATACTTGCTCTTGCAGTTCCTCAATACTGGCGAAGGGTTCCTGCTCCAGCGCGCGCGTTCTGCGAGTCGAGGCCTGGTTCTTTAGTTCCTCGGTCATGGACTTCCCCCCTTCGGGTGGATGGATGTACGAAACGATGTGCAAGCCCTTCGCCCACAGTTTCAATTGCATATAGCATACGTTCCCAGCGACAGGAAAGGGGGGGAAAGCCACGGTTGCCCGGTGAAAGGGAATGGAGTACAAGGCCGTTGTCGCGCGGTAAAACACGTATTCCGCGCAGTCCTCCAACAGGGAGATCCCGTGCCAGCATCCGCCCATCAGCAACGCATACTCACCGCTGGCCTCGCCGTGGGCCTTGTGGCCCTGGCCCTTTGGCAGGGCGGCATCCTAGTGTTGGCGGCGCTTTTGTGCGTCTGCGCTTTGGGCCAGTGGGAATTCACAGCCATGTTCCGGCCCGGACCGGAGCACAAGCCCCTGCGCATCACAGGTGTGGCCCTGGGCGCGGTCATGCTGCTCATCTCCAAGGTCGGCGGGCCGCAAGCCGCCCTGTGGACCCTGGCCGCCTGCTTCTGGTTTTTGGCCCTGCGTTTTCTCATCCGCTACAGCGCCGACCAGCACAACGCCGACTTCACCGACGAACTCATCCTCATGGCCGGAACGCTTTATCTGCCCCTTATGCTCCAGTTCTGCCTGGCTCTGTCCACCTGTGAAATCATCCTCGTTCTGCTTTCCACCGCAGTTTCCGACACGGCTGCCTATTATTCCGGAACATTCTTCGGCAAAGCAAAGATTTGGCCCCAGGTGAGCCCCAAGAAATCCTGGGCCGGGAGCATCGGCGGCTTCACGGGCTGCATCGCAGCGGTCACGGCCTATGGCACTTCACTGGGCAGCGCCCCTTTGCCCGCCTGGCTGCTGCTGGGCGCGGTGCTTAACGTGGGCGCGCAATTGGGCGACTTCTTCGAGTCTGCCCTCAAACGCAAGTTTTTGGTCAAGGACTCAGGCACCCTTCTGCCCGGCCACGGCGGCCTGCTTGACCGCATCGACAGCCTGCTTCTGGCTCTGCCATGCTACGCCCTGTTCAAGCAGGCATTCCCCCTGTTCACCTAAGCTAATGCCATGAAAAGCTATATTTCAACTTGGCCTCCGCTTGCTCCGGCACAGCCATTCCCGCGCCGCTTGGCCATCCTTGGCAGCACCGGGTCCATCGGAGTCAGCGCCCTGCGCGTGGTGGCCGGGCACCCGGAGCTTTTCCAGGTCGTGGCCCTTGCAGGCGGCAGGAACGCCAAACGCCTGGCCGAACAGGCGACAAAGTTCCGCCCCGCCCTGCTGGCAGTGCTCGACGAGACAGCGGCTAGAGAACTGCGGGATCTACTGCCCACGGGCTACGCACCGGAGATTCTCGTGGGCCCGGCCGCCTTTGAGGCCATCGCCGCTGGACCGGACAGCGATCTCGTTCTTTCAGCCATCGTTGGCGCTGCGGGTTTTCTGCCCACCCTGGCTGCAGCCAACGCAGGCAAGCGCATCGCCCTGGCCAACAAGGAAAGCCTTGTGCTGGGCGGCCTGCTCATCCGCAAGGCCTGCCGTGAGTCCGGCGCACTCATCCTGCCCGTTGACTCCGAGCACAACGCTCTGTTCCAGGCCCTGTGCGGCCATGCCGACGCGGACGGCAAGGAGCTCTCCAAGCTCATCCTCACCGCCTCGGGCGGCCCGTTTCGCGGGCGCGACGCGGCTTTCCTCGCCTCCGTCACCCCGGCCCAGGCCCTCAATCATCCCAACTGGAGCATGGGCGCGAAGATTTCCGTAGATTCGGCCAGCCTCATGAACAAGGGGCTGGAAGTCATTGAGGCCTGCCACCTCTACGGCCTGCCCGTGACCCAGGTGGATGTGCTGGTGCACCCGCAAAGCATCGTGCACTCGCTGGTCGAGTATATTGACGGCTCGCAGCTTGCGCACCTGGGCGTGCCGGACATGCGCATCCCCATCGCCCACTGTCTGTGCTTTCCCCACCGGGTGGAGCTCAACATGCCGCGCCTGGATCTGGCTCAGGTGGGCGGCCTGACCTTCGAGCGCGCCGACGAGGGATTGTTCCCCTGCCTGCGGCTGGCCAAAGAGGCCTACGCCGCCAGCCCCAGTCACCCTGCCGTGCTCAACGCGGCCAACGAAGTGGCAGTGGAGCTGTTCCTGGGCGGAAGCATCGGCTTCATGGACATCCCTCGGCTCATCGAGTCGGAGCTTGCACGACACACGGCCTTGCCCAAGGACGCCGACGCCGGGCAACTGCTTGCCGTGGACGCGGAAACCCGCCTGCGCGTACGCAAGGCAGCCGGAGAGTAGCGCCCGTTTTCCATATTTCTTCGACCAGGCCGACCGGCCCAAAGCTTGCCAGTGGGACTAGACCGCAGCGCCGCGCTGCTTATTTTAAAAAGATGGAGTAAACTAGGCACACGCCCCCGAACGGGCGCGTGAAGGAGCTTTTGTGGGTGCTATCGCCGTTGTCCTGGTCCTTGGCGGACTGATTTTCTTCCATGAACTTGGGCACTTTCTCGTGGCCCGATTGTTCGGCATTGGGGTCAAGGCCTTCGCTCTGGGCTTTGGTCCTAAAATATTCAGCTTCAAGTCGGGCATGACCGAGTATCGCCTGTGCGCCGTGCCTTTGGGCGGCTATGTCATGCTGGCGGGCGAGTCGCCGGACCAGGAAGAAGAGCCTGCGATCCCCAAGCCCCTGCTCTTTAACCTGCGCCCCGTGTGGCAGCGCATGTGCGTGGTTGCAGCCGGCCCTGTGTTCAACTTCCTGCTGGCCTGGGGCATCTACTGGGTGCTCTTCGCCACCCAGGGGCAGATGGGCTTGGCCCCAACCATCGGCCAGATTCTGCCAGAGAGCCCGGCCCAGCGCGCGGGCTTCCAGCCAGGCGACTCCGTGCTTACGGTGAATGGGCGCTCCATCACCTTCTGGGAAGACCTCACCGACCTGGTGCAAGGCTCCGAAGGAAACCCCCTGCGCATGGAGCTCAAGCGCGGCAAAGACCGCCTGACAATCAACGTGATTCCTGAGCTGCGCGAACGCAAGAATATTTTCGGCGAAAGCGTCCGCGCCCCCATGCTTGGAATCGTGGCCGCCAAGGAAATCATCACGCTGGAGCTTTCCGGCGCGGAGAGTTTCAAGCTCTCGGGCAAGGAGACCTGGCGAGCCATCGTGAACATGGTCACGGCCCTGGTCAAGATGATCGAACGCGTGGTTCCGGCGGACTCCATCGGCGGGCCGATCCTCATCGCCCAGCTCATCAACCGCGAGGCCGAGGAAGGCATTGTCGGCCTTTTGGCCCTGGCGGCGGCGCTTTCAGCAAACCTCGGCTTCGTGAACCTGCTGCCGATTCCGGTGCTCGACGGCGGGCACCTGGTTATCTTCGGAATCGAGGCCGCCACCCGCAAGCCCTTGAGCGTGCGCGCCCGCGCTGCGGCGATGCGCGTGGGCATCGCCATGCTGGCGGCGCTGATGCTCTTTGCGACCTACAATGATCTGCGCCGACTGTTCAAATAATCAGCCGGGCCTGCTGCTGGCCATCAACGGGGCCGACGAGCGCCTGCAAGTGGCCCTGGGTCGCCTGCCGGATGTCGAAGCTTCTGCGGATGTTGAATTCCTGGCAGCACAGGAATGGATGGTGCCAGGGCAGGCCGTGCGTTTCCTGGCCCCTGGCATCCGGCATATGCTGGACAACCTGGGCCTTCACTCCCGGAACATCCGGCGCATCGCCTGCGTGCATGGGCCAGGCAGCTTCACGGGCCTGCGCATGTCTCTGACCCTGGCCGAAGGGCTGGCCGCAGGACTTGCTGGCGGGCAAGGCGGCAGCGCGCAGCTTGCCGGCCTCGACCACCTGGCCCTGCTGGGACACGAGGCGACCCAGGCCGCAACAGGCGCTGTGCTGGCCCTTTCTTGGTCGCGCCGTGGGCAAGTCTATGCCCAGGCGTTTCAGGCCGGGGCGGCCCTGACCCCGCCGCAGGTGGTGCTCATTGCCGAACTGCCTGAATTTCTGGCCACCCTGCCCCGCCCCTTGAGCGTGCTGGGAGGCGGACTGCGCCGCAACCTGGCCGCCTTTGAGCCCCTGGCCGCAAACGATTCCAGCCTGCGCCTGCTGCCGCAGGACTGGGACGCGCCCAGGCCCCAGACCCTGCTCACACTGGCTGCGCAGGCCTCTTTCGGCCACGGACCGCTGACTCCTGTATACCTGCGCGCATCAGACGCCGAGGACAATCTCGCAGCCATCGCCGCCGGGCGCGGGCTCTCGGAATCCGAAGCCCAGGCCATCCTCTCACGCGGCAGCCGCACCATTTCCTGAATTCCGCCAGCCGGGCGCGATCCAATGCGCTCCCCCCGTGCGCACGCCGCCCGGCACTGCCTTGCGGACCGTGCCCCGCATGGGCGCAACAGCACAGCAATATCACCAACGGCAGCAACGACAGAGCGCCGGGCCGGCTTCCTCCCCCCTTCCAGGTTGTCCTGGAGCGGGGCCGACCCGGCGCGCGCCGGTGCATCTCGCCCCTTGCGGGCGTTCTCTTCAGTTCGAAAGTCTTAGCAGGACAGGCGGCCTATGGTGCTGGAAAGCTGGCGCCCGAGGGGAGTCTGATGGTTGATTTCACGCTCCACGTTGATGATGCCTTTGAGCACTGTGGAGTGCTTCCGGCACAGGCGGTCGCCAATGGCCGAAAGGGACATGCCCGTGTGTTTCCGGCACAGGTAGAAGGCCGTGTTGCGGGCCAGAACAGTCTGCTGGCTGCGGCTCTTGGACTTGAGCTCAAGCTCTTCAATGCCGTAACTCTTGCAAACAAAGGTGACGATGCGCTCAACGTCCGGGCTGGTAGGCTGCGCCGCGTAGTTCTCCAGCACCTGCCAGGCCAGCTCCGTGGTGATCTGCTGGCCCAGAAGCCTGGCCTTGAGCACCAGATTGTTCAGGCAGCTCTCCAACTGGCGGATATCCGTGGTGAGGCGCTCGGCCAAAAGCCCGGTGACGTCATCCGGCACCTGGACCTGAAGGCTGCGCGCCTTGCGGCGGACGATTTCCTCACGCGTGGCGAAATCCGGGGCGTCCATGAGGGCCAGGAAGCCGGAGGCGAAGCATGACACAAGCTGCGGGTCAACCTGATCGAGTTCGCGGGGCAAAAACGAACTGGTGAGGACCACCTTGCAGCCGCGGGTCTGCAAGGCCTTCAGGGTCATGAGCAGCTCATCCTGCAACTTGCCCTTGCCCTGGAAGAAGTGGATATCCTCAAGCAGGAGCACGTCCACAGAATCACGAAACTCGGACTTGAAGCGGGCGGCCTCGCGCGCCTTGATGGCCAGCACCAGGCGGGTGGCGAACTCCTCAGCTGAAAGGCAGGCGATGGACAGACGGCTGCGGTTGCTTCTGGCAGCCAGTTGCCGACCGATTGCATGCAGCAGATGCGTCTTGCCGAGGCCGGGCCCGGCGGAAAGGAACAGGTGGTCAGCTGCCAAGGCGTCATTGCACATACCCTTGGAGGCGGCGCAGGCGAGCTCATTGCTGGGCCCGACAACGAAGTCGTCAAAACTGAAGCGCCAGCGGGTATCGGCAATGGGACGGGGCTTGTAGTCCAGCGGCAATGCAAGGGCTGGGGAAGCCTTCATCTGAGGCACCGGAGAAGCAGACTCAGCCACGGCGACAGGCTTGCGCACCGCCACGGTAAGATCGACCCGCCTTCCGGTCAGCTCCTGCGCAGCCTCTCGCACGACATCCAACAGGCGCTCCCGCACCCAAGTGGCGACAAATTCATTGGGGGCCTGAAGTTCGAGGCTGTTTCCCTCGAAACGGGCGGTCAATGGCCTGATCCAGAGGGTGTACAGCCCCTGTTCCAGTCGATTTTCGAGCATGAGGAGCAATTTTTGCCAGAGGTCCGCGTTCATGGATGCAGGTCTACGCTCCGGGTTCATTTCAAACAATCCCGCCAGCTGTCAGAACAGCCTCGCAATGCAGAGGCGTTCTCTACAATACAAACACCCGGAATAACTGTATTCATCACAAAACGGCGACGTCCTGCCTCAAAGTTTGAGAATCGGGAAGCCCCGAAAAACGGGGGTTCCGGGCAAGAGGTCTTCAGAGATCAACTTCTTGTGCAAAATATTTTCAACATAGTAAGATCTTCAAATCAACGATTATTGCAATTTTTAGCGCTATTCCTCTCTTTTGAGTTTTCACGCAATTGATTTCTCCTGTGAAACATAGGCGTGTTTGATAGCGGCTCCTGGCGAACCGCCGTAGTGCTTACGTAATCGGATAAAGCCCATTGCAGCCCCATGGACAATGTTCCCACACGCAATACGCATACCCACAAAATAAACTTAACCATTTTAGTGGTTTGCATGAAAATACAATAAACAGGAGTTTTTCCAGACGGGTCACTGGTGACGGGTAATACCAACACAAGCGCGGCAACCTTAGAGCAGAAACCGGCGTTGCGTTGACGCGGCGAGAAGGGAATCGACAGGCTATTCTACAACAAGGCTAAACCTGTAAGGCGCCTTAGCGCGCCTTTTTGGAACAACAATGGTCAACAAACCATCCTTCAGACGTGCCGTGATCCCATCAGCAGCAACACCTGGGGGCAACGGGAACCGCCGGGCAAAAATTCCATGAGCGCGCTCAATAAGATGATGGGTCGGCTCCGGCTCATCAGCCCCAGCAGGTCTTTGGCATGGGCGTTCGCCCCGCACCAGGAGGTCTCCGTCAACGATCTCAACCAAAACCTGATCGGCTGTGATGCCGGGCAACTCCACCTGGACGATGACGGACTGTGACGTTTCAAGCATATCCGCCGGGGGGGCCCAGACATACCCGCAGGATTCTGGGGTCAGTCTTGTGCGGTCCTCGCCCGCCAACCGCTCCAGGTGACTCCTGACTTCATCCAAACCGCCCCACGGATCCCATTTGCCATAGCCCATGGTCCACCTCCACAATTTGCTCACAAATACGCGACTTGCAAAACCGGCGCAATCGTCAGCACTCTAATTTTCTTGCAAAGAAACAGCTCAGTGTTAAAAGAAAAGTATTGCACTCACAGCCATAAATCACTATCAGTAGCCTTTCCTGTTTAGAATAGTAATCCTTAGGGGGGGGTCATGGACGTACTCATGCTTTCGCGGCTTCAGTTCGCTGCCGCAACCATGTTTCACTTTCTGTTCGTGCCGCTGACGTTAGGCATTTCCGTGATGATCGCCTGCATGGAGACTGCCTACGTCCGCACAGGCAAGCCGGTGTACAAACGCATGGCGAAATTCTGGGGAAAGTTGTTCCTCATAAATTTCACCCTTGGCGTGGTCACCGGAATCACCCTGGAGTTCCAGTTCGGCACCAACTGGTCGCGTTATTCAGCATACGTGGGCGACATTTTCGGCTCGCTGCTGGCGATCGAGGCCACGGCGGCATTTTTCCTGGAGTCCACCTTCATAGGCGTGTGGCACTTCGGCTGGGACAAGCTCTCCCCCAAGGCCCACGCGGCAAGCGCATGGCTGGTGGCCGGGGCGGGCAATCTTTCCGCCATCTGGATCCTCATCGCCAACGGCTTCATGCAGAACCCCCTGGGTTATGAGATCAGAAACGGGCGTGCTGAGTTGACGGATTTCGTGGCAGTCATCAGCAACCCATGGGCATGGAACCAGTTCGTCCACGTGGTGTCAGCGTCCTTCTGCGTGGCCGCCTTTTTCGTGGCCGGCATCAGCGCCTGGCACCTTCTGCGCAAGCAGAACGTGGAGTTCTTCACCAAGTCCATGAAACTGGCCCTTTCAATAGGCCTGGCGTCCACGGCCATCGTCGCGATCCAGGGGCACGCGCACGGCAACCTTGTGGCCAAGCTTCAGCCCGTCAAGCTTGCGGCTATGGAAGCCCACTGGGAAACGACCAGGAATGCGCCCATGTACCTGCTGCAGATTCCAGACGAAAAGGGTGAGAAGAATCTGGTGCAGGCCCTGCCAGTCCCCTCCCTGCTGAGCATCCTCGCCTACAATGATCCCGACGCCGAGGTGAAGGGGCTCAAGGATTACCCCGCTGCCGACCGTCCGCCCGTGGGCATCACCTTCATCGCTTTCCGCCTCATGGTGGGCATCGGCACCCTCATGCCGCTCTTGATGCTCTTCGGCCTGTTGAAGCGCGACACCCTTGCCAGCTATCCTCTTTATCTCAAGGCGCTCATCTTCGCCATTCCACTGCCCTACCTGGGAATGCAGGCGGGCTGGGTCGTGGCCGAGGTGGGCCGCCAGCCCTGGATCGTCTATGGCCTCATGCGCACGGCAGACGCAGTCTCGCCCATCACTGTCGCGCAGGCGGGCGGTTCTCTTGTGGCTATGTTGCTTCTGTACACCCTGCTCGGCGCGGCCGGGGCCTTCCTTATGGTCACCGCCGCCCGCAAGGGCCCCCAGGACGCTTAGGCCCGGAACCCAAACGACACCAAGGAGTCGGAAATGCTTGAGACCATCTGGTTTGTACTCTGGGGAGTGCTCTGGGCCATGTACTTCGTCCTCGACGGCTTCGACCTGGGCATGGGCACGCTGATGCCGTTCCTGGCCAGGGATGAGTTCGAAAAACGCAGCATCTACAACGCCGGCGGCCCATTCTGGGACGGCAATGAAGTGTGGCTCATCGCGGCTGGCGGCGTGACCTTCGCGGCCTTCCCCCTGGCCTACGCCACCATGTTCAGCGGGCTTTACACCGCCCTGATGATGCTGCTCTTCGCGCTCATCGTGCGCGGCGTGTCCTACGAGTTCCGCAACAAGGTGGACAGCATATCCTGGCGCAGCCTGTGGGACGCCTGCCACACAGTTGGCAGCTTCCTGCCCGCCCTGCTGCTGGGCGTTGCCTTCGCAAACATGTTCCACGGCCTGCCGCTGGATGAACAGCATGTGAACCAGGGCGGCATCGTCGATCTGCTGAACCCCTATGGCCTGCTCGGCGGCGTGCTCTTCGTGGTCATGTTCGCCATGCACGGGGCCCTGTGGCTGGCCATCCGCGCCACCGGCGACCTCAAGACCCGCGCGGCGGCCACGGCGTGCAAGCTGTGGCCTGCGGTGCTGATCCTGGTGGTGGCGTTTTTGGCCTACACTTACGTGCATACGCAGCTCTTCGGCAACTATATGAAGAACCCGCACCTGTTCCTGATCCTCATCGCCGCAGTGTCGGGCCTTGTGGCCGCGCGGCTGTACCTGGGCGCGGGCAAGCTGTGGAAGGCCTGGGCCGGTTCCGCCGTATTCATCGCCGGAGTGGTCATGTTCGGCGTGGTGGGCCTGTTCCCGGCCATCCTCATCTCCAGCCTGAACCCGGCCTGGAGCCTGACCATCCACAATTCCGCCTCCAGCGCCCTTACCCTCAAGATCATGCTCGGCGTGACCCTGGTCTTCATTCCCTTGGTCATCGCCTACCAGATCTGGGCCATCAAGACCTTCAGCGGCCCCATCAAGAGCGAAGCGGACATGGAATACTAATCCCTGGATTTGCCGACGCGAAAAGGGCCGTTCCGACTTGGGGCGGCCCTTCTATTTTCTAAAACGTGTTGCCGGAATTCAGATGCCCTTTCGCAACGAGAGGGCCAAGGCCGTGGTGAGCTTCACCACCTCGGAGTTGGAGCGGCGGATAGTGCTGGCCATGCGTCGGCCAAGGGTGAGCAGAAGCTTCACGCCGATCTCGGGCTCGCGCTGCGCCAGACCGAAAAACAGCTCCCGGCTGGTGATCAAAAACAGACAGTCCGTCACTGCGCGCACAGTTGCGGAACGCAGGTCGGCGTCGATGAGGGCCAGTTCGCCCAGCACAGGGTGGGCGTCGTGCTTCAAGGTGGCCAGCACCTTGCGCGGCGACTCCATGTTCAAAAGCGGCACGCTCATTCCCTCAAGCAGCATGGCCTTGGAAATCTGCACCTGCCCGCGCACCAGGATGAACATCTCATCGCCCACCTGGCCCTCGGCCATGATGACGCTGCCAGAAGGCCGCGCCTCCTCGCGGAAGATGACCTGAACCTTGCCGAGTTCCTCCGGGCTCAAGTCCTGAAACACCGGGATGCACGAGAAATCGAGCCCGTTCATTGAGCTTCCCCCCCGCCAGGTCCCACGCCAGCGCGCAGCACCAGCACCCCGTCAAAGGCCGCCAGGGCCTGTTCGTCCTGCGGGTTGACCAGAACAGCGGCCTCCTTGTTGCCGAGCTTGGTCTCCCGGCCATGGGACTGGAACAGCTCCAAGATGAACTGGTCAAGGGCCGAGCCCGTGTCCAGAATATCCTCCAGGGCAAGACTGCGCGCGGTCTGGCACAGGGCCAGAGGCAGGCAGCCGTCGTGCTTGCGCAGGCGGCGCACCAGTTCGCCCCAGGTGTCGGCCTGCTCCTCCGGCGTCAAGGGCCGCAGCGCGATGCCCGGTCGGCCATGCAGGCCCAGCATGGCCTGCAGCAGGCTCCAGGCGGGCGGGGCAGCGCCCAAAAGGGCCAGCACGCCGCTGGAAATCTCTCCCCTGTCGATGAGCTCCGTCACCCCGGCGCGCAAGAGATGCACGCGGTTATCAGGCTGGGCCGCCTCGGCATATATGGGAACCTTGGGCGCCATGCCGCGCACGGTGAGGGCGGCGTATATGCTTTGCTGGTCCGACTCGTGGGGCGGCATGTTGTCCTGGCGCAGGATATACACCAGCGAGGCGTTGTCCGGCCTGGACTTGTGCACCACGTTCTCCTGGGCGATCTTGCCGTACACGAAGGACAAACGCGCGCCCAGGTCCAGCTGGAAGGCGATCTCCTCGCGACGCTCCTCTGGCAGATCGGTGACGAGCACCAGCCCCCCGCCGTCCACAAGGCCGTTGTCGCACAGGCCCCGCACCAGGCCCGGCACCGAGGAATTCCAGCCAAGAATGATGACGTGCCCGCTCTGCTTCACTTCAAGTAACCCCTTGCGTTTCTTGGCCTTGCGCTCAACAAGGAGCGAGGCCAGGTTTCCGGTGAGGGTGGAGACAAGGCCAATGCCGCCAGCCATGACCATGAGCCCCAGCACCTTGCCGCTGGTGCTGGCGGGCACGATGTCGCCATAGCCCACAGTGGTCAGCGTCACCACGCTCCACCACAAAGCCTCAAACAGGCCGGGCACAACGGTGCGAGCTTCCAGCAGATAAATTCCGGTGGAACTCAGGGTGAGGAGCGTCACGATGGCGACCGCGAGCTTGAAGGTGCCGCGGCGCATGAAATCAGGAAGTGATGGTTTGAACATGGCGCCAGCCTCGTGTGCATCGCGTGCCCCGGAAGGTCCGGGGAAAGGACACTACGCACAGTAGCAAAATGGCAGGGCAAATCAATGGGGAATATGAGGCGCGCCCACGTCCCGCCTGAAGGCGGAACGTGCAGCGGAATGTTCGATCAGGCGTCCTTTTTGACCACGCAGTGAACCTGGGCAGGCTTAGCGCTGAAAAGCCTGCGCCGGAACAGCGACAGACATCCTGCGCCCGCAGCAAGGATGGCGCCTGCGGTCAGCGCCGCATGGAAGCCGGTCATGAAGGCCGCGTCAGCAGTCTCACCAGCGCGCAAGCCCATGCCCTGGAAGCCCTCGAACACGGTGATGGCCACGGCGATGCCGGAAACCATGCCCACGTTCCGCACCAGGGCCAGCACGCCGCCCACAAGGCCCACCTTGTCCTGCGGGGCGCTGGAGAGCACGCTGTTGTTGTTGGGCGACATGAACATGCCCACGCCCATCCCCAGCACAACCTGCCCCAGATACACCCGCCACAGGGGCGAATCAGAGGCCAGAGACGAAAGCAGCAGCAGGCCGCAGCTCATTATGCCAAGGCCAATGGACGTGAGGGTTGCGAAGTTGACGCGCTCGGAGAGATACCCGCTCATCGGAGCGATCACGGCCATGGTCAGCGGCAGAGACGAGAGCACCAGCCCCGTGGCGTAGGGCTCCAGCCCCTGCTGACCGTGCAGGTAGAAAGGCAGGAGAATGGCGTTGGTGAACATGCTCAAAAAGGCAAGAAACGCCACCACGTTGCCGGAAAAAAAAGGCCAGATGCGGAAGAGCGAAAGGTCCAGCATGGGATGCTGGCAGCGCCGCTCCCAGGCCGCAAAGCCGGGGAAGGCCACCAGGGCGACGCACAGCCCGGCAAGCACCGGAGGCGAGGTCCAGCCCCAGTCATGCCCGTGGCTCATGGCAAGCAGCAAACCGGTCATGCCCAGAGCGAAGAGCACTGCGCCGCCAAGATCCAGGGTTTCGTCGCGCAGGCGTTCCTGCGGGGGAAGGAAGCGCCGCGCCAGAAACAGGCCCAGCAGTCCGATGGGAATATTAAGGTAGAACACGCTGCGCCAGCCGAAGCCCTGAATGAGCAGGCCGCCAAGGCCTGGCCCGGCCAGCGACCCAAGGGCGACGGTCATGCCGGTGAGGCCGAGGGCCCGGCCACGCGTGGGGCCTGGAAAGGCGGCCATGATGATGCCGGGGCCGTTGGCCATGAGCATGGCCGCGCCAACGCCCTGGCCCACGCGCGCAGCTATGAGCGCCCAAAGCGTCGGCGAGGAGCCGCAAAAAAGAGAGGCGGCGGTGAAGACGATGAACCCGATGGAATAGAGGCGGCGGCGGCCATACATGTCGCCCATGCGGCCAAACAAAGGCAGCAAACAGGAGATGACCAGAAAGTACCCGGCCACGATCCATTGCGCCTGGGCCAGGCTCGCACCGAATCCGAGGGCGATGGTGGGCAGCGCAGTATTGACGATGCCGGCGTCGAGGGTGGCCATGAAGGTGCCTGAGGCCGCCACGCTGAATGCCCGCCAGTCTCCCGCCGCCGATGTCTGCCCGTTGTTCCGCATACAACTCCCTGTGCATTTCAAGAAGCGCTTCCGTATTCCATTTGACTCTTTCAATCAAGCGTTTTAATCTGACGTTTCAAGACCGGATCAGGAGGATAGCATGCAACAGGTTGAGTTGACCGACACAAAGCGCAGGCTCATGGACGCAGCTGGCGAAATCTTTTCGGAAAAAGGCTTCAAGGCCGCGACCGTAAGAGAAATTTGCCGCCACGCCAATGCCAACGTGGCGGCGGTTCATTATCACTTCGGCGACAAGGCTGGCCTGTACAAGTCGCTCCTGGTCGAAGCCTTCGAGGCCGGGCTCAAGCGCTATCCCCCACACATGAACCTTGGTCCAGAAGCCAGCGGCGAGCAGCGCCTCTACGCCTTCATCCACTCGTTCCTGCTGCGCATGCTCGGCGGCGAGCGTTTCGCATGGTGCGGCAAGCTCATGGCGAGAGAATTGCAAGAGCCCACAGAGGCCTTGGACCACATAGTCGAGCGCTACATCCGGCCCCTGTCGGAGCAGTTGCGCTCAATCGTGGCAGAGGTGCTGGGGAACGGCGCACAGCCCGACGACCAGCGCACCCAGTACTGCGCCATGAGCGTGGTTGGTCAGTGCCAGTATGTTTTCCGCTCGCGCTCCGTCATCGGCAGGCTTATTCCCAGCATGCGCTTCGACGAGGCAGGCATTGCGACCCTGGCGCAACACATAGCGGATTTTTCCTTAAGCGCTCTGAAGAACATGCCGAAACCGGACGAAACACGTTCATAGGCCAACAGAGCCGGAACACCCGGCTGCAAAGGATATCCGGAAATGCCCAGCCCCGCAGTGCCTGCGTCGAAGACCGCTCTTGCTCTGCTGCTCGCAGTTCTCGCGCTGCTTGCGCTGAGCGGTTGCAACAGGACGGGCGGCAACGACTCCAAGGCCAAGCGCCCCATCCCGGTGATGGTGGCCGAGGCCAAAACCATGACCATGCCCGTGCTCGTGCAGGCCGTGGGCAACGTGGAGGCCTTCGCCTCCGTGTCCATCAAGCCCCAGATCAGCGGCGTCATAGCCAAGCAGATGGTGCGCGATGGCCAGGACGTGGTCAAGGACCAGGTCCTGTTCCACATCGACCCGCGCACCTACCGGGCCTTCATGGAAGAGGCTCAGGCGAGGCTCCAGAAGGATCACGCCCAGGCGGTCAAGGCCGAAGACGATCTGCGGCGCTACCTGACGCTCTACGAGCAGGGCGCTGTGAGCCGCGATCTGATGGAGCAGATGCGCACCAACGCCGAGGCCCTCCGCGCCTCCTTGGCCCTGGACCGTGCAGTTGTGGAGCAGGCCCGCCTGCAACTGGGCTACGCCGTCATCAAGGCCCCCATCTCTGGCCGCGCCGGAAATGTTCTGGTGCAGGAAGGGAACGTCGTGGGCAAGGCGGGCGATGACCGCGTGCTGCTCGTCATCAACCAGCTCACACCCATTTCTGTCGTATTCTCCGTGCCGGAGAAGCACCTGCCGGAGATCCAGCGCCAGTCGGCCCTGGGCAAGCTTCCGGTGGAGGCGCGAACCGGCGAGGGCGAGCTTCTGGACACTGGCGAACTCGCCAGCATCGACAACAACGTGGACAAGACCACAGGCACCATCCGCCTCAAGGCCACCTTTTCCAACAAGTCCCTGCAGCTATGGCCCGGCCAGTTCGTGCGCGCGCGAATACGCCTGGCCGAGCGGCTGAACGCGGTCATCGTGCCTTCCCAGGCTGTGCAGTCCGGCGTCAACGGCCAGTTCATCTTCGTGGTCAAGGGCGACATGAGCGTGGAGATGCGCGAGGTCGCCACCAGCCCCGGCGGCGATCAGACGCTCATCGTGGACAAGGGCCTGGCCCCTGGCGAAACGGTTGTGGTGGACGGGCAGATAATGTTGGTGCCCGGCTCCTTGGTGGAGATCAAGGCCCAGCCCGCTGACGCAAGCGGCCATCAAAACGCCGCAGCGCCGCCCCCCCAGGCCGCCGCAACCCGCGGCGCAGACAACGCCACCAAGCCGGACCGGCAGTCCGGTCCCCTGGGCAGCCCGGCTGCAGGCCAGGGGAAGCCGCAGTGAACCCCGCCCGCATCTTCATCGAACGCCCGGTCATGACCACCCTAGTCATGGCGGCCATCCTCATTTTCGGCGTCATGGCCTATTTCAAGCTTCCGGTGAGCGACCTGCCCAACGTGGACTTCCCCACCCTCCAAGTTTCCGCCGCAATGCCCGGCGCAAGCCCGGAAAACATGGCCTCGTCCATCGCCACGCCCCTGGAGAAGGAATTCTCCAACATCGCGGGCATCGACTCCATGACCTCCACCAACACGCTGGGCAACACGCGCATCACGCTCCAGTTCAGCCTGGACCGCAACATCGACGCCGCAGCCCAGGACGTGCAGGCGGCCATCGCCGCGGCCCAGCGCAACCTGCCTTCAGACCTGCCCACCCCGCCAGTGCTGCGCAAAGTGAATCCTGCGGACCAGCCCATACTGTACCTGGCTGTGTCCTCGCCCACCCTGCCGCTGTATCAGGTGAACGAGTACGCCGAGACCCTGCTGGCCCAGCGCATCTCCATGATCAGCGGCGTGGCCCAGGTGATGATCTACGGCCAGCAGAAGTACGCCGTGCGCGTACAGCTGAACCCAGAGCAGCTCTCGGCCCGCGACATCGGCGTGGACGAGGTGGCTGAGGCCGTGCGCAAGGGCAACTCGAACATCGCCACCGGCACCATGGCCGGCCCCACGCGTGAGTATACGGTGGAGGCCAGCGGCCAGCTCAAGGACTCCAAGTCCTACCTGCCGCTCATTGTGGCCTGGCGGAACGGCTCGCCCGTGCGCATCTCCGACATCGGCACGGCCATCGATTCTGCCGAGAACAACAAGCGCTTCAACCGGTTCAACAAGATTCCAGCCATGGTGCTCGCCGTGCAGCGCCAGCCCGGCACAAACACAGTGGGCGTGGTGGACGCCATCAAGAAGGCTTTGCCCGGCTACGTGAGCCAGCTGCCCGCCTCGGTGCAGGTCGACACCCTCATCGACCGTTCGGAATCCATCCGCGAAAGCGTGGATGACGTGAAGTTCACCCTGGTGCTCACCGTGGTGCTGGTGGTGCTGGTCATCTTCCTGTTTCTACGCAACCTTTCCGCCACGTTCATCCCAAGCCTGGCCCTGCCCATGAGCGTCATCGGCACCTTTGCCGTCATGCTCCAGCTCAAGTTCAATCTGGACAACATTTCGCTCATGGCCCTCACCCTGGCCGTGGGCTTCGTGGTGGACGACGCCATCGTGGTGCTGGAAAACATCGTGCGCCACACCGAGGCCGGAATGGCCCCGCGCGAGGCGGCCCTCAAGGGCTCCGGCGAAATCGGCTTCACCATCGTGTCCATGACCATCTCACTGGCCGCAGTGTTCATCCCGGTGCTGTTCATGGGCGGCGTCGTGGGGCGGCTGTTCAACGAATTCGCCGTCACCATCATGACGGCCATCCTCATCTCCGGCTTCGTTTCCCTGTCGCTCACGCCCATGCTGGCGAGCCTGATGCTTAAGCAGGGCGCCCACGCGGCCAAGGAGGCCCACGGGAAGTTCTACAACGCAACAGAGCGCGCCTTCCAGGCCATGCTCGACCTCTACCGCACCACCCTCACCTGGACCATGGTCCACCGCCGCCTGACCCTGGGCTTTTCGCTGCTGCTGCTGCTGCTCACAGGCTTCCTGTTCGTATACATCCCCAAGGGGTTCATCCCCAGCGAGGACATCGGCCAACTGGTGGGCGTCACCGAGGCCGAACAGGGCATTTCCATCGAGTACATGCTGGAGCACCAGAACCGCGTGGCCGACATCATCGCGGCAGACCCCAACGTGGAGGGCTTCATGTCCCTGGTGGGCGCGGGCGGACCCAACCCGGCAGGCAACTCAGGCCGCCTGCTCATCCGCCTGAAGCCCCGCCACGCGCGCGACATGAGCGCCGACGAGGTGCTGCAAAGCCTGCGCAAGAAGCTCGCGAGCGTCGTGGGCATCAAGACCTTTCTGCAGAATCCGCCGCCCATCAACCTTGGCGCCAGCTACACCAAGGCTCTGTACCAGTTCACCCTGCAAAGCCCCAACACAGCGGACCTGTTCCAGCGCTCCCAGGCTCTTGAAGCCCGCCTGCGCGAGCTGCCGGAGCTGCAGGACGTGAACAGCGACCTGCAACTCAAGAACCCGCAGCTGAATCTTGCCATTGACCGCGACAAGGCCTCGGCCCTGGGCCTCACGGCCATGCAGATCGAGGACGCCCTCGGCATCGCCTACGGCCCGCGCGAGGTGTCCACCATCTTCGCGGCCAACAACTCGTACAAGGTGCTCATGGAGCTTGAGCCGCGCTTCCAGCGCGACCCCTCGGCTCTGGACATGCTGTACGTGCGCGCCACCGGCGGGAAGCTCGTCCCCTTCTCCACCCTGGTGAAGCGCGAGGTAAGCGTCGGCCCCATGGCCGTGAACCACTCGGGGCAGCTGCCCTCGGTGACCATCTCCTTCAACCTGCGCCCCGGCGTGTCCTTGGGCGAAGCCGTGGACAAGGTTCAGGCCGTTGCGCGGGAGGTTCTGCCCGCCACCTTCAGCACCACCTTCCAGGGCACGGCGCAAGCCTTCCAATCCTCATTCAAGGGATTGTGGCTGCTCCTTATCGTGTCCATCGTGGTCATCTACATCGTGCTGGGAATCCTCTACGAGAGCTTCATCCACCCGCTGACGATTCTTTCGGGCCTTCCCTCGGCTGGCGCGGGCGCACTGCTCACCCTCATGATCTTCCAGCTGGACTTGAACCTGTATGGCTTTGTCGGAATCATCATGCTCATCGGCATCGTGAAGAAGAACGCCATCATGATGATCGACTTCGCCCTGGAGGCCCAGCGCGTGCAGGGCAAAGACGGGGCTACGGCAATCTTCGAGGGTGCGCTGGTGCGCTTCCGGCCCATCATGATGACCACCATGGCGGCGCTCATGGGCACCCTGCCCATCGCCCTGGGCTTCGGCGCAGGCGCGGAGGCGCGCAGGCCCCTGGGCCTGGCGGTGGTGGGCGGGCTTCTGGTTTCGCAGCTTTTGACGCTGTACTTCACGCCTGTGTACTATGTGTACCTGGACAAGCTGCAGCATAAGATTTCGAGCGCCATGGGACGCGGCAAAGCGCAACGCGCCGAAAACGACGCGAAGGCCTAAGCGGCGGAAGCCTAAACCTCAGGGGATTGAAAAGCTGCAAGTCAGCGCCGCCAGCCCTGGAGAGCGGAAGCGCATGGCCGGGCAAGGTGTCAGGCGGGCAAAATTAACCGTCGATGAAATTCGACACGAGCTTCATGAGCTTCTCGTACTGGGCGTTGGGATCGCCGCTCTGGGCGGCCTGCTCGTTGCAACGCAGCAGATAGCGGCGCATGATCTGGGTGGTGGCAGACCGCAGGGCCGAACGCACCGCCCGCACCTGCACCAGAATGTCCTCGCACTCCTTGCCCTCGTCGATCATGCGCTGAATGCCGCGCACCTGCCCCTCAATGCGCTTCATGCGGGCCATGACGTCTTTCTTGAGGGCTTCCTGATCCTTCACTTCCTTGGCCATGACCGCCTCCTGAGATGCTTGTACAAAAGACCCGCCAGAATTCCTGTCCGGCTGCCCCGCCAGCGCAACGCCAGCGCAACACGCCCCCTGCCGGCACGGGGTATCCGGGGTGCAAAGGCCACCGCCAGAAATCGGCATGTCATTGAAACCAGAACTTGGCAAGAAAAGCCTCCGCAAGCGGGCCAAACGCCCAAAGCTGCACAGGGCTTTTTTGCTACCCGAAATTCCCGACAACTTCAATCGGAAATACCCGTTAGGCAGGGCATGAAATCCGCCGTCGAAAATCAGTCAGGACACGCGGGCCGGAGACATTCGCCCCCGACCCGCGGCATTTCGGCTACTTCTTCTTGTTGTCGGTGATGGTGCAGGTGCCGTCCTTGGACCACTTGGTGGTGGCCTCAAGGTAGAACACGTCCTTCACATCCTTGCGCAGGTCGCGAGTCATGTAATAGGCCTCGCCGCTGCGGGAGCCGGTGGCGCAGACGAACACCACGGGCTTGTCGAACTTCATGCCGGGCAGCTTCTTCTCAAGCTCATTCACCGGGATGTTCACGGCGCTGGGGGAATGGCCCGCAGCGAACTCGTCGGCGTCGCGCACGTCGATGAGTTGGATGCTGTCCGGCTTCTCGGCCAGGATCTTCTTGAACTGCTCCACGCTGATGGCGCCTTCAACGCCGCCTGTCTGCACCTTCAAACCGCCGCCCGATGCGCCGTACAGCTTGGCCCAGGCAGGTTCGCCAGCCTCACAGACCTTCACGTTGGAGTAACCGAGGGCCATGGCCTTCCTGGCGCTGGAGTGGCTCAGGGGGCACTCGTAGCCGCCGCAGAAGAACACCAGCTGAGTGGACTTGTCGACAGGCAGCAGGCCGGTCTTCTTTTCGAAGCCGGAGTCCGGGATGCTGACGGCGGAGGGGATGCTGCCCTCAAGGAACTTCACCAGCGGACGGGAATCCACGAGCAGGAAGGTTTCGCCCTTGGTCAGCATCTCCTTCACGTTCTCCACGCCGATGGCCGGATAGTTGCCAGCCTTCACCCACTCCGGGTAGCCGCCGGGGTAAACCTTCACGTTCTTATAGCCAAGCTTCTCCGCCTTGCGCGCGGAGTTGTGGGAAAGCTTGCACTCCGGGCCTTCGCAGTAGAACACCAGGGTGACGTTCTTGTCCTTGGGCAGAAGCTCGGCGGCCTTCTTCTCGAACTCGCTGTCCGGCAGGCTGATGGCCGTGGGGATGTAGCCCTGGATGTACTTGCCCTGGTACGGGCGCGAGTCGATGAGCTTCACGCCCTCGGGGTTCGGCACCTTGACCAGGGGCTTCACGTAATTGATGTCTACGAGGTTCTTGTAGAAATAGTCCGGGTTGGCGGCCTGGGCCTGGACCGCGAAGGCCAGGGTGAGCAGGGCCAGCATAAATACCTGCAACAGTCGCTTGCCGTGTCTCATGTCAGTCTCCTTACGTTCGAGGGTTTGCAGACTCTCGGGCCGGTGGATTCCCGCCGTACCCGCTATTGCCGATCACTTTGCGCCGGGCTCGCCCTTGTCCAGCGCATCCACCCAGAGGCCGTGGTGATGGCGGGCGTAGTCACGCGGCACGGTGCCCGTGAACATGGAGCGGAAGCCGGGCTTCTCCTCCGGCGAGATGGCCGCCATGTAAATGTGCACCAGCAGGCCCGCGAACACGAGACCCACGGCCAAGTAGTGCAGGGTCACGGCCCAGCCCACAAGCCACACGACAGAGGCGGGCAGAATCTTGTCCGAGGCCAGCAGGATCATGCCGGTTGCGCCGATGGCTATGCCCCCCAGGACGGACGCCTGGGCAAAGGCCTTCTGGCCCATGTTGTAGTAGCCCTGGGGGGGCAGCTCGCCGCCTCCCCCGACGGTCATGCGCAGCATCTTGCGGACCATCCAGGTGAAATCGCCGGGGCGCAGGCTGAAGATCTCGCGCAGGAAGAACCGCGTTCCGCCAGCGTTGACGCCCATGTAAATGACGATGCCCACCAGCCAGACCACCCCGACCACCTCGTGGAGCACCAGAAGCACAGCACCGCCTGCGCTGCCGCCGCCAAAAAGAGCCCGTAGGACATCGGGCAGCCAAGCGCCCAGGGGGTTCAGCTTGTCGTTCTTGATGAGCCCCAGACCGCTGACCAGGAGCACCAGCCAGCAGGCCGCGTTGAACCAGTGGATGCGGATGTCCGAGGGGTCGTGGCGCTTGATTTCGTTGTTAGCGGGCGTCATGGCCGTCCTCCTTCTTGTCCTTTTCCGGGCCTTCGTGCGGCGTGCCGACATCCGGCTTCTGGCCGACCAAAAGCTGCCGGCCCAGCATGGCCAGCACGCCCAGGCCCGAGAGTCCCACGGCGTACTTCACCAGCGGGGCCACCACCTGCGAAAGGGCGTCAAAGCTCAAGGGGTTCACCGGCTTCACCGCCCAGCCGTCCGGCGCGGTGCTGGCGATGTAGTACATGTTGGGTTTGGTGTCGTTTTGCTTGGCGATGACGCGCACCACCTTGCCCTGGTTGGCTGCAAGCAGCTTGGCGGCATCGCTGTTCGGATCGCTGATGTCGCCGAAGACGCGGGCCTTGGTGGGGCAGGTGTCCACGCACGCGGGGGGCAGTCCGGCAGCCCGGCGCTCCGGGCAGTAGGTGCACTTGTCCGCGATGCGCCGCACCGGGTCGCGGAAGCGCGCGCCGTAGGGGCAGGAGGGGATGCAGTTGCCGCAGCCGATGCACAGCTTGGGATCGATGACCACCGAACCGTCGGCCTTGTCCTTAAAGGTTGCTCCGGTGGGGCAGGCAATAACGCAGGAGGGCTCGTCGCAATGCATGCAGGCGCCGGGCTGAAAGTGCCCACGGCCCAGCTTCCCATTCTCAACGGGCGGCACGGCCTCCTTGATCCAGTTGCGCCACACCCCGCGCGACACGCCGTTGGCCTGTTTGCAGGCGGCCACGCAGGCCTTGCAGTCGATGCACTTTGCCGAGTCTATGACCATGGCGAGCTTCGCGTTCATGCGGCCCCCTTCTTCTTCACGCTGACAAAGGTCTCGTGGATTGCTGAGTTTCCGCAGATGGCGTCGAAGCGGCTCTCCATGAGTTCGACGATGCTGGCCCCCACGCCCGTGGTGTGCGAAAGCTTCCCGGAGATGGTGCCGAAGCCGGAGAGCATATACACCGTGTCCTTGCGGATCTTCGGCGTCACCAGGGCCTTCAGTTCACCCTTGCCCGCCGGGCTTTCCACCTGCACCACATCGCCCTGCTTCACCCCAAGCTCCTTGGCGCTCTCCTCGTTCAGCCAAAGGGTGTTCTCCGGCTCAAACTCGGACAAGAGCGCGTTGTTGGTGCTGCTGGCCTGGGTGACGCAGGCGCTGCGGCCCGCCACAAGCCGGAACTTCCGGCCAGCATCCGGGGAAGCTTTGGGCGAAGCGTACACGGGCAGGGGATCCAAACCCAGGTCCGCATAGCGGTTGCTGTAAAGTTCGATCTTCGTGCTGGGTGTCTTGAAGGGCTGGCCGTCCGTGCCGCCAAGGGGCGGATTAGGTGGATAGTACACGCCGTCGCGCTTCAGGATCTCCGCAGCCTCTGGCAAGGCGGCCAGCTGCATCTCGCGGTACTTTGGAATGTCAAAATCAAAGGCCTCGGGGAAGCCGAGCTTGACCGAAAGAGTCTTCAAAATCTCAAAGACTGGCCGCGACTGGTGCAACGCGGGAATAACCGGATCGCGCCAGACCAGGCATGCGCCTTCTGCTCCGGCCTGCAACGCCTGCACCGGGTCCTGGCGTTCCAAAGCGCTAGGCGCCGGCAGCACCAGGTCGGCCATCCAGGCCGTGTCGCTCATGGCGATATCCACCACCACCATAAACTCCAGCTTGTCGATCATCTCGCGGGTCTTCCTGCGATCCGGCGCCGTGGCCATGGGGTTGGTCTTATACACAAACCAGCCCTTCAGCGGATAGGGGGCGCCCTTGATGATATTCTCGCGGGTAATGACGAAAGACCCCTCGTCGTCGAACAGCAGGGGAACACTCTTGGCGTCCACGCGGCCCGGAGGATTGTCGTCGTAGAACGGCGGCTCAAAGGGCACCTTCTTGAGGCCCGCCGGGCGTGCCGGAACCAGTCCGCCCGGTCGGTCCCAGTTGCCCAGGAGCGCGTTGACGATGGCGAAACTGCGGCGGATCTGGGTAGAGTTCTCGTAGTCCGAGCTGCGGCGGCCTGGGTAGACCATGGCAGCAGGCGCGGCAGCAGCGAGCTCTCGTGCCATGCGAAGGATGTCCGCAGCCGGGATGCCGGTTTCCGCCTCGGCCCAGGCGGGCGTCATCTCCGCCACGTGGGCGGCGAGCTGGTCCAGGCCGCTTGTGCGCTCAGCCACGAACTTCGGGTCGTACAGCTTCTCGGTAATGATGACATGGGCCAGGGCGAGCATGAAGGCCATGTCCGTGCCGGGCTTGATGGCGTGCCATTCCGAGGCCAGAGCGGCGCTCTTGGTGTAGCGCGGGTCCAGCACCACAACCTTCGCGCCTTCGCGCATGATGGTCATGAGGTCCATGCTGTCCGGCGTCACCAGGGCCTCCATGCGGTTGGCCCCGGCCAGGATGACGTACTTTGAGCTTCGCACGTCGGGCAGGGGCACATCGCCGAAGGTATCCACAAAGGCCCGGTTGCCGGAAAGCAGGCACAGGGACTCATGACTGGTGATGTTGTAGGAGCCGAAAGCCTCGGCGAAGCGGTGCACGAACTGGCTCTGAGTGTCGGCCCCGGCGCTGAAAAGCATGCCGCAGCGGGTGTACTTGGCGGCGATGTCCTTCATCTTGGAAGCGGCGAGATCCAGAGCTTCGTCCCAGCCTATGGCCTTCCACTTGCCCTCGCCCCGGTTGCCCACCCGCAGCATGGGGGTCTTTATCCGCTCGGGATCGTAGACCTGATCCACGCCTGCGTTTCCCCGCGCGCAGAGCATGCCGCGCGACTTGGTGAACTTCGGGTTGGGGTCGAGCTTCTTGATGACGCCGCGCTCAACCCGGGCGATGAGCCCGCAGCGGTTGAAGCACATATCGCAGGCCCCGAACTTCGACTCCCACTGCGGAGCCGTGACGGCCCCTGCCGCCCTGGCCTCCGGGGCCAAAGCCGCCTGGGCGGCTGTGGCCGCCGTGGCGGTGGCGGCCATTCCGGCAAGGCGCAGGAAGTCGCGGCGGGAAATATTGCTGCTCATAGGTGTTCCCCTTGCCGCCCGGCGGAAGAGCTGGTCTGGCCGCTCCCGCCGGGCGTGGTCATTGATTGCGCAGATCTAGTTGCACTTGGCCGGAGACGGGGAATCCTTGGCGAAGTCGTGCAGGTAGGCGAAGATGTCGTTCTTCTCCTCCGGGGTCACGCCCTTCCAGTCCTTGTAGCACTTGATTGCTTCGGGCTTGGCGAAGGCCTTCTTCCATTCGGCCTGGGTCTTGGAGCTGGGGGAAAGGTCGGATGCGCTCACGCCGTGGCAAGAGCGGCACTTCTGGCGGTACAGGTACTTGCCCTTGCGGGCGTTGCCCTCAGCGGCGAAAGCCAGGCTCACGGCGGCCAGGGCCAGGATCAGGGCGGCGAAAAGAGTGGTGCTGCGCTTCATTGTCGTCTCCTCCGGGTTTGTGTTCCCATTATTTGCGGCCAAACCACAGGCGGCCGCACTTTTCACTAGCGTTGATACCCCAATACCGGTATGGGGTATTTACGTCAAGCATCCAGCGGCAATTTTCGTTAAAAAAGTTGACCCGAATCCCCCTGCGCGATAGGGGTGAAACTCTTATGTTAATTCCAGCATAACTATCTAAATCCAGCGGGGAAAAACATGAACATAGGCCCGTACACCTTTGAGGAATTCAAGGCCAAGGCTGCGGCCTTTCACGGCTACCCCGCCCCTGGCCTGCTCATCGGCGGGTATATGGTGGAGCTGGCCCGCCGCCAGCTGCCCACAGGAACCCTCTTCGACGCTGTGGTGGAAACGGCCAAATGCCTACCCGACGCCGTGCAGATCCTGACCCCTTGCACCGTGGGCAACGGCTGGGTGAAAGTCCTGAACCTGGGACGCTACGCTGTGTCGCTGTACGACAAATACACAGGCGTCGGCGTGCGGGTCTGGCTCGACGTGGAAAAGATGGAACCCTATGATGAGATACGCGGGTGGTTCCTCAAACTCAAGAAAAAAGCCGACCAGGACACTGACCGGTTGTTCCGCCAAATTGAAGAAGCTGGCGAGAACCTTTGCTCCATGACCGCGGTGCAGGTGGACGAGCGCTTCCGCAAACACAAGAGCATGGGCCGCGTGGGCATCTGCCCCATCTGCACGGAGGCCTATCCGCCCAGCGACGGCGCAATCTGTCGCGGTTGCCAGGGCGAGGCCCCATACGGCGAGGCGGGCTGCCGCGTTCCCGGGCAGGTCCGGGAGGAAGCTAGCCCCCAGGTCGACACCGGCCCGCAGCTCACCGCCGTCCCTATTTCCGAGGCTGTGGGGCAAAAGACCCTGCATGACATGACGCGCATCGTGCCTGGCGAAAGCAAGGGCGTGGAATTCAGCAAAGGGCACGCAATATCCGGCGGGGACGTGTGCCGCTTGCAGTACATGGGCCGGGCCCATGTGTACCTGGAGCAGGACGCGCCCGACGGCTACCTCCATGAGAACGAGGCCGCGCTTGGCTTCGCCAGGCTCATGGCGGGCGAAAACGTGGCCCACGACGAGACGCCGCGCGAGGGGAAGATCAACTTCCGCGCCACCGCAACCGGCGTGCTGCTGCTGGACCGCGAGCGCCTGGAGGCCTTCAATCTGGTGCCGGATGTCATGGCGGCCAGCCGCCATCACGGCGTGCTCGTTGAAGCGGGCAAGGAGTTCGCCGGGGCGCGGGCCATCCCGCTCTATCTCTCCACCGAGAACTTCCGCAAGACGCAGGCCGTTCTGGCGAGCGGCCCGCTGTTCACAATCGCGGCCATAAAACCCGCGCGCGTGGGCGTGCTGGTGACAGGCACCGAGGTGTTCCAGGGCCTCATCGAGGACAAGTTCGCGCCGGTGATCCGCGAAAAGGTGGAGCGTCTGGGGTCGCAGGTGGTGTCCGTGGACATCGTGCCTGACGACGCCGAACGCATCGCCCAGAGCGTTGGCAAGATGCTCGCCGCAGGGGCAAACCTCATCGTCACCACGGCAGGGCTTTCCGTGGACCCGGACGATGTGACCCGCAAGGGGCTCCTCGCCGCTGGCCTGACCGACATGCTTTACGGCGCGCCCATCCTGCCCGGCGCCATGACACTGCTGGGCCGCTTGGCCTGCCCGGCCGGCAGCGCGCAGGTCATGGGCGTGCCAGCCTGCGCGCTCTTCCACAAGGCCACCAGCTTCGACATCCTGCTGCCGCGCGTGCTGGCCGGAGTGGAGATAAAGCGCGCGGATTTGGCGCAGATGGCCGAGGGCGGCTTCTGCCTGGGCTGCAAGACCTGCGTGTTCCCCAAGTGTCCCTTCGGCAAATAGCGCAGCAGCAACCACAAACAATACGGGCCGCTTCTCCAGCATTATGTGGAGAAGCGGCCCGCCGCTTTTGGAAAAGGGCTTCGAAAAGCCCCATTGCTTGACCATGCGTGGCGAAATGCCTAATCTGTGTTATGGCTGAACCAGGAGGCGCATCATGCCCGAACCAGTTCCAAAGCCCGCTTCTTTATCAGTGCGCGCCCTCATGGAGCGCTTCAATCCCCCGGTAAGCGTGCGAAGCTTCGGCACCGTGTTCATCGACACGACCGAGTTCATGAGCATTACCTACGGAGACGTCATCTTTGTGGGCGGCCGCCACTACCTTGTGCTAGGAGACGAGCGCGAACGGCGCTTCGGCATGGAGGATCCCAAGTTCTGGGTCAAACGCTGCGTGGAGATGGAGAGCGGCCAATATCGTATTCTGAAGCTGGAGTTTCAGGAGACCTTCGACCAGCACATCGGACCGCTGACCATCACCTGCCACCGCAGCGCCGCCAAGGAAGCGCGCATCCTGCGCTTGGTTGCGGGCGACAAACGCTTCATGCAGGGCCAAACACACCGCGACGAACGCGGCAATCTGGTGCGGGTGCTGGAGCGCGTGGCCGGACGCAGGCTGGACCTGAACGTGGAGGATCTGCATGTCGATCACCGGACCTACTTCCACGAGATCTACCCCGGCATACTGGAACGCTACATCGAAGCCTGCCGGGCCATCCACTTTCTGCACCAGAATGGGGAAAGCCACGGAGACATCCGCCGCGACCACCTCTATGTGGACCACAAGACCGGCGACTATTGCTGGATCGACTTCGACTACGGTTACGACGCCACCGAGAACCCCTTCGGCCTGGACCTCTTCGGACTGGGCAACATTCTGGCCTTCATCACCGGCATGGGCGTGCACACGACACAGGACAGCGCCCTGGCCCACCCCGACGCGCCAAACATCATCGAAGCCGACTGCGCCCTATTCTTCCGCCACCGCATCATAAACCTGAAAAAGCTGTTCCCCTATGTGCCGGAGGAACTGAACCGGGTGCTCATGCACTATTCCTCCGCGTCCGAGGTCTACTACGAAACCGTGCCGGAACTCCTGGCCGATCTTGAACCCTGCATCCCCCTGCTGCGTCGGGCCTGAGCCCAACAACACCCAAGGAGGCCCCATGGACTTCAAGAACATCCTCATCGCGGTGGACGCTTCGGACAATGCCCGGCGCGCGGTGCACTACACTGCGGAATTGCTCGGCACGGCCTCTGGAGTCCGCGTGACCCTGCTCTACATCGAGCGCGCCCCTGGCCGCGACCGCTTCGACAGCGAGGACGCCTGGCTGAGCCAGTGCAGGCTGGAGCATGACCGCGTGTTCGACTTCCTCAAGGACGCGCGCGTCATACTTCTGGCCGCAGGCCTGCCGGGGGAAGCCGTGGTGGAGCGCACGGTTTTGTGCAGCGCGGAGCCCAGCATCGCCCAAACCATCCTCGAAATACAACAGGAGGGCGACTACGGCACCTTGGTTGTGGGCCGCCGCGGCCTCACCAAGGGCGAGGAGTTCCTGTTCGGCAGCGTGTCCACAAAGCTGATTCACAACGCGCGCAACTGCGCCGTATGGGTCGTGCAGTAGCCAAGGCACGGAGCGCAACCCCTGCACAGAGCGAAAGGACCTCATCCACACTTGCATTTGCTTGCAGCTTTGCTAACATTCAAAAATAAGTATTTCGAGACAGGAGGCTGCCATGCGATGCCGCGTGTTCCGCGCACTGCTGATTTGCATCCTGGCTCTGTCCTGTCTTTCGCGCCACGCACTAGCCGGTGGTGAACAACGAATCGCCCTGGTCATCGGCAACAGCGCGTATAAAAGCGCCCCGCTCAAGAACCCCGCCAAAGACGCCCGCGACATGGCGACTCTGCTCAAATCCCTGGGCTTCAGCGTGACCCTCAAGGTGGACGCAGGCCAAAAGGACATGGAGGAGGCCGTCCGCCAGTTCGGCATGGATCTGCGTGGCGGCGGCGTAGGCCTGTTCTACTTCGCCGGGCACGGCCTGCAGGTGCAGGGCAGCAACTACCTCGTGCCCGTGGACGCCAAAATCCAGACCGAGAGCGACGTGCGCTTCGAGTGCGTGGACGCTGGAAGGGTGCTGGGCAAGATGGAGGATGCGGGCAACGCGCTCAACATCGTCATCCTCGACGCCTGCCGCAACAATCCCTTCAGCAGAGGCTTCCGCAGCGCGGAGCGCGGCTTGGCCGAGATGCGCGCACCCACGGGCTCGCTCATCGCCTACGCCACGGCGCCAGGCTCCGTGGCCAGCGACGGAACGGGAGAAAACGGCATCTACACCAAGCACCTGCTGCAAACCATGCGCACTCCGGGTCTGCCCATCACCGACGTGTTCATGCGCGTGCGCATGGGCGTGGTGGCCGAGACTGGCAAAAAACAGGTGCCTTGGGAGTCCAGCTCGCTTACCGGCTATTTCTATCTCTCCGGTGAGGGTCAGGCAGCGCAGGCGCCGCCACCAGCCGCCCCTGCCACCGCCCAGCCGCAGGCATCAGCACCGGCTCCAGCACCGGTGGCGCAGCCGCTGGACATCAAGGCTGAGAAGAAGCGCATGGCCGAGGAAGCAGAGCGCCTGAAGCGCGAAAAGCTGGAACTGGTGCAGCTCCAATCCCTGCAAGCCGAAAAGGAGCGTCTGGAGGCCGAGCGCGAAAGGCTGACCCAGGCCAAGCAGTTGGCCATGGCCGCCCGACCCAAGCAGCCGCCCCCACCGGCACCGACCAGCCCGACAGCGCAGCAGTCCAAGGCGACCCGGGCCGCCAACGCGGCCTACTTCCCGCTCCTGGCCCGCGATGGCGTCAGCGAGGCCCAGAAATATTTTGAGAACGCCGTGCAGGCGCACCCCGATGACGCCGACGCCCGCGCAGGTCTTGCCATCTCCTACCTGCTCACCCGGCGCGAGGCCGACGCCAAGTATCACGTGCGGCGTGTGGAGGAGTCCGGTCTCACCACGCCGGGAACACGCGTCGCGCGGGGCTTGATGCTCGGCATCGAAGGGCGGCAGACGGACAGTTCCTACCAGCTCAACCGGGCCTTGGAGGAAGGCGCGGACAAGGCCCTGGTGCAACTGGCCATGGCCACGGCAGCCGCCAAGACGAACGAGCTGGACCAGGCAAAGAAGGCCTTGGACGATTACCGCACCCTGGTCCCGGAGCGCGAGCAGAGCGAGTACGCGCGCGAACTGGCGCGCAAGGTTGATCTGAAGGGCAGGCTGGTAGGCACCTTTTACTGGACACAGCAGGACAAGGCCATCACCGGTTTCGTCAACACCATCACCTTTGTACTGAACGGCGAGACCCTGGCTGGAAGCGGCGGCGGGGCCAACCAGGCCACGGTGACCGACATCAAGATCACCGGAAAGACCCTGACCTTCCGCTGGTCCTTCAGCATGGGGCTCTTCGGCACCGGCTATTACGACTTCACCTGCGACCTTTCCGGCGACCTGGACACCATCCCCATCTCCGCGCGCGACTCAAGCTTCGGCGGGATCTGGAAAGGCTACCTCATCCGCCAGGGCAGCCTGGCCCAAAGCATGGCCTACCATGGCAGCCCTGCCGACTGTTTCATCGCAACCGCGGCCTACGGCGAACCATGGGACGAGCATGTGGCCACCCTGCGCCGCTTCCGCGACACTGTGCTTCTGCAGTCCAGCCTGGGGCGCGGTTTTGTGGAGACGTACTACAGCCTGAGTCCGCCCGTGGCCGAAGCCATACGCGAACGCCCGTGGGCACGAGCCGCTGTGCGCGGAGCGCTAGCCCCAGTGGTGCTCCTGGCCGCAGCAGCCAACGGCGACCCCGAAAGCCTGTTCTGGACCCTGTTCACGGCGGCTCTGCTCTGTGGCGCGGCGGGCCTGCTGGCGATGCGGACGAAATTGCGGAGCAGCGGCCCCAGTGGTCGAAGGGATTAGTCCACCCGGCCGCCCCTTAGAGAGACAAAAGGGCATTCGGCAGAACCCGAAAAAGCCCAAGGCCGCCAACGGAAGCCCATCTTCCGCCAGCGGCCTTGAACCAAGGGTATGTTTTTCAAGAGGTCTAGCTCTTGCCTGTCTCATCGACCCCGCGCAGCCAAGCCTTTAGGGTGGTGCCGTTATTTCTCCGGCGCAGGCTCTGGTGCAGGCTCTGGCGCAGAAACGGCAGAGCTTGATTCCGCTGGCTTCAGTCCGGCAGGCTTCCGCACGAAGCAGACCCGGGTGACGAGGCCGGTCTGGGCCTTATAGTAGATCATTACGTTGTAATGCTTGGCGGACGAATAAATCACCGCTTCTTCGATGGCGTCGTAGGCCTTGATGAACAGGCCAAAAATCTCGGAGATGAGCCCCCGGCTGGCCTCAGGCTCGGCCTGAATCTCCACCGTGCCACCGAACTTCTCCACCTTGCCAAGCCACTTATCCAGACGTTCTGGTATGTTGTTCAACGTTATTGCGGCTGGGAATACCACCGTCACCTGCGGCTGATCTGCCGACAGGGCGGACGAAAGTTTGCGGTCAAAGCTGCCAGAATCAAGAAACTGCACCTCCTGCTGCGCCGCAGCAATGCTGGCAGTCTTTTGCGAAGCGCATGATGCGAGGAAAAGGGGCAGGCACAGCGTGAACAAAAGTCGAAGCACGGCTTTTGAGCGAATCATGGAACGCTCCTTGGACAACTTTTATGACCAATACAATAAATATAATTAACCAAACACCGATTGTCAACGCGGTCCGGCCCTTCCTCCGGGGGGGCAAACTCCTTGCCTCTTGCCTGACGGGTGCTTATCGAGTAGAACTCTCCCGTTTCAAGGGACGGCAGAAACCTTTCACCCAAGCGGCGGAAAAATGCCCAAGCGCACAGACATCAAAAAGATCATGCTCATCGGCTCCGGCCCCATCGTCATCGGTCAGGCCTGCGAGTTCGACTACTCCGGCACCCAGGCCTTGAAGGCCCTCAAAGAAGAAGGTTACGAAGTCATTCTGGTCAACTCCAATCCGGCCACCATCATGACCGACCCGGAGCTTGCCGACCGTACCTATATCGAGCCCATCGAACCAGGCACTGTGGCCAAGATCATCGAGAAGGAACGCCCAGACGCCCTGCTGCCGACCCTCGGCGGCCAGACCGCGCTGAACACCGCCCTCGAACTCGCCAAAATGGGCGTGCTGGAGAAATACGGTGTTGAGCTCATCGGCGCCTCGGTGCCGGTCATCGAAAAGGCCGAAAGCCGCGAACTCTTCCGCGCCGCCATGGCCAAGATCGGCCTCAAGGTGCCCCAGAGCGGCATCGCCCGCACCATGGACGAGGTGCGCGAGATTGGCCGCACCCAGCCCTTCCCGCTCATCATCCGCCCGGCCTTCACAATGGGCGGCACCGGCGGCGGCGTGGCCTACAATATGGAAGACCTGGAGTCCATCTCCGCCCAGGGTCTGGCCGCCAGCATGAAAAGCGAGATCATGATCGAGCAGAGCGTGCTGGGCTGGAAGGAATTCGAGCTTGAGGTGATGCGCGACAAGAAAGACAACTGCGTCATCATCTGCTCCATCGAGAACGTGGACGCCATGGGCGTGCACACGGGCGACTCCATCACCGTGGCCCCCAGCCAGACCCTCACCGACGACGAATATCAGAAGATGCGCGACGCGGCCCTGGCCATCATGCGCGAGATCGGCGTGGAGACCGGCGGCTCCAACGTGCAGTTCGCCATCAACCCAGCCGACGGCGAAATGATCATCGTGGAGATGAACCCCCGCGTGTAGCGCTCCTCGGCGCTGGCTTCCAAGGCCACGGGCTTCCCCATCGCCAAGATCGCGGCCAAGCTGGCCGTGGGCTATACCCTCGACGAGATCCCCAACGACATCACGCGGGAGACCATGGCCAGCTTCGAGCCGTCCATCGACTACTGCGTCATCAAGATTCCGCGCTTCACCTTTGAGAAGTTCCCCGGCAGCGAGGACTACCTCACCACCTCCATGAAGAGCGTGGGCGAGACCATGGCCATTGGCCGCACCTTCAAGGAAGCCCTGCAGAAAGGCCTGCGCTCCCTGGAAGTGGGCATGCCTGGCCTGGGCAAGAAGTTCGAGACCTGCGGCATCGACCGCGATGAGCTTTTGCGCCTCATGCGCAAGCCCAATTCCGCGCGGCTCTTCGCCATCAGAAACGCCATGCGCTGCGGCTTCACCAACGAGGAGATTCACCAGGCGTCCTTCATCGACCCCTGGTTCCTGCGCCAGATCCGCGACATCCTGATCATGGAGGAAGAGCTGTCGGCTTTCGGCTTGAGCGATGAGATCTCGGCCGCGAACCCGGCCCTGGCTCCGCTCCTGAAGCGTGCCAAGGAGTACGGCTACTCCGACAAGCAGCTCTCCGTGCTCTGGAAAATGAGCGAGGACGGCCTGCGCGCCCTGCGCAAGAGCCTCGGCATCGCACCCACCTACTACCTGGTGGACACCTGCGCGGCCGAGTTTGAGGCCTACACGCCCTACTACTACTCCACCTACGAGACAGGCCGCGAGATCGAGTGCAAGGACCTGAAGAAGGTGGTGATTCTTGGCGGCGGCCCCAACCGCATCGGCCAGGGCATCGAGTTCGACTACTGCTGCTGCCACTCGTCCTTCGCGCTCAAAGAAATGGGAATCCAGTCCATCATGGTCAACTCCAACCCGGAGACCGTGAGCACGGACTATGACACATCGGACCGCCTGTACTTCGAGCCCGTGACCTATGAAGACGTGCTGAACATCGTGGAGTTCGAGAAGCCCCTCGGCGTCATCGTGCAGTTCGGCGGCCAGACCCCGCTGAATCTGGCCGTGGCGCTCAAGAAAGCCGGCGTGACCTTGCTTGGCACCCCGCCGGAAAGCATCGACCGCGCCGAGGACCGCGAACTGTTCTGCGCGCTCATCCGCAAGCTGCACCTGAAGCAGCCTGCCAGCGGCACGGCCATGACCCTCACCCAGGCCAGCGAGATCAAGGACGGCCTGGGCTACCCCCTGGTGCTGCGCCCCTCGTACGTTCTGGGCGGGCGCGGCATGGAGATCGTGTACGACGACGAAGAGTTCAACAACTACTTCCGCAAGGCGACCGTCATCTCGCCCGAGCATCCCATCCTCATCGACAAGTTCCTTGAGAACGCCATCGAGGTGGACGCGGACGCCCTTTCCGACGGCGAAGACACTTACATCGGCGGCATCATGGAGCACATCGAGGAGGCCGGCATTCACTCCGGCGACTCGGCCTGCGTGCTGCCCCCGCACACCATCGCCCCGGAGCTGGTGGCCGAGATAGAACGTCAGACCAAGGAGCTCGCCAAGGAGCTCGGGGTCATCGGCCTCATGAACATCCAGTTCGCCATCAAGGACGGCGAGGTGTTCATCCTTGAGGTGAACCCGCGCGCCTCGCGCACTGTGCCCTTTGTCAGCAAAGCCACGGGCGTGCCCCTGGCCAAGCTGGCCACCCGCGTCATGCTGGGCGAGAAAATTAGGGATCTCAAGCCATGGGACATGCGCAAGAGCGGACACGTTTCCGTCAAGGAATCCGTGTTCCCCTTCAACCGCTTCCCCGGAGTGGATATCCTCCTCGGACCTGAAATGCGCTCCACCGGCGAGGTCATGGGCATCGACGTGAGCTTCGGCCTGGCCTTCATGAAGGGGCAGCTGGCAGCGGGCCAGCGCCTGCCGGAAGAAGGCACGGTGTTTTTGTCCGTCAACGACCGCGACAAGGTGGGCATCACCCCGGTGGCCAAGGCCTTTGAGGACCTGGGCTTCAAGATCGTGGCCACGGGCGGCACTGCGGACCACCTCGCCAGCAAGGGCGTCACGGTTGAGCGGGTGCTCAAGGTCAACGAGGGCCGCCCCAACATCGTGGACCTCATCAAGAACAAAAAGATCGCCCTTGTGGTCAACACGCCCTCCGGCAAGAGGACGGTGAACGATTCTAAAGAAATCCGGCAGACCACGCTGCTGTACGGCGTGCCTTACACCACCACGGTGTCCGGCGCGGCCGCAATGGCCCAGGCCATCCGCGAAGAGCGCGGCCATGGGCTTTCGGTGCGGTGCTTGCAGGACTATTACGGCGATTAGCTCCAGGCGCTTTTGCGCCAGGGGCCGGGCGGCCGGGAGCGGATTGACCGCTCCCGGTGCGCGAGGCGTTGTTCCCCGGCCCGGACAAAAACTCAAGGACACACCATGAAACGCGAGTATTGCGGTCTCTTCGGCATTTATGGCCATCAGGAGGCCGCGCGCATGGCCTATTTCGGACTCTACGCCCTGCAGCACCGCGGGCAGGAATCGGCCGGCATCGTCACCTGGGACGGCGGCGCCATACGCGAGCACCGGGGCATGGGCCTGGTGCACGACGTGTTCAACGAGCGGCACCTGGGCAAAGAGCTCAAGGGCCAGATCGCCCTGGGACATATCCGCTACTCCACCACCGGCGTGTCGCTCATCAGAAACGCCCAGCCCTTCCTGGTTCGCTTCAAGGATTGGCATATCGCAGTCGGCCACAACGGCAACCTGGTGAACACCCTTGAGCTGCGCAACGAACTGGAAAGCCAGGGCTCCATCTTTCAGACCACCATGGACACGGAAGTGTTCGTGCACCTCATCGCCAAATACCTGAACGGCAGCACCATCGAAGAGGCCATCCTCAAGGCGTGCGCAAGGGTCAGGGGCGCTTACTCGCTGCTCATCATGGCCAACAACAAGCTCATCGCCGTGCGCGACCCCCACGGAGTGCGCCCGCTTGTGCTGGGACGGCTGAACGACAACTACGTCTTCGCCTCCGAAACCTGCGCCTTTGACCTCATCGAGGCCGAGTACATCCGCCAGGTGGAGCCCGGCGAGATGCTCGTGGTGGAGGGCGGACGCCTATCCAGCCATCGCCTGCTGGAAAAGGCCCCGAAACGCCAGTGCATTTTCGAGCTCATCTACTTCGCCCGGCCCGACTCCATGGTCTTTGACGAGGGTGTGTACGAACGCCGCAAGACCATGGGCGCGACCCTGGCCAAAGAGGCCCCGGTGGACGCGGACTTCGTCATGCCCTTCCCAGACTCCGGCAACTACGCCGCCGTGGGCTATTCCCAAGCCTCGGGCCTGCCGCTGGAGCTGGCAATGATCCGCAACCACTATGTTGGCCGCACCTTCATCCAGCCCAGCCAGGACATGCGCAACTTCAGCGTGCGCGTGAAGCTGAACCCCGTGCGCAGCATGATCGAAGGCAAGCGCATCCTCATCGTCGAGGACTCCATCGTGCGCGGGACCACCATCCGCACCCGCGTAAAAAAACTGCGCGAGCTCGGCGCACGCGAGATCCACATGCGCGTGTCCTGCCCTGCCATCCGCTTCCCCTGCTTCTACGGCATCGACTTCTCGAGCAAGGGCGAACTCATCGCAGCCACCACTCCGGTGAACGACATCGCCCGGTTCATCGGACTGGACAGCCTGCACTACCTGTCCATACCGGGCCTGCTCGATTCCGTGAACGAAAAGAACGCCCACTGCCTGGCCTGCTTCGACGGGAACTATCCCATCGAGCCCTGCAACCATCAGGGCAAGATGTGCCTAGAAAATGAGAGCAAGGTCACGGGATAGCGCCAGGGTGTCTTGGAAAGGCGATCCGTGCACGGTTCTGCGGGCGGCGAGATTGACCAGACCACACAAGGGAGGCCAGCCATGAGCCGCGGCGAACACAACGGCACCCCCCCGCCCGGCGGCTGGCTGGAACTGGCGCGCGAGGTGCTCGACATCGAGATCGAAGGCCTTGCCGCAGTTCGCAACCAGCTGAACGGCGGCTTCGAGGAAGCTCTTGAACGCCTGGCTGCCTGCACTGGCCGCGTGGTGGTTTCCGGCATCGGCAAGTCCGGCCTGGTGGGACGCAAGATCGCGGCCACTTTGTCCAGCACGGGCACAGCCTCATTCTTCCTGCACCCGGTTGAGGGCGCCCACGGCGACCTGGGCATGATCCGCCCCGGCGACGTGGTGCTGGCCCTGTCGAATAGCGGCGAAACCGACGAGCTGAACACGCTTCTGCCAGCGCTCAAGAGCCTCGGCGCGGTCATCGTGGGC
Organism: Humidesulfovibrio sp.; assembly: GCF_030689645.1. GTDB lineage: Bacteria > Desulfobacterota > Desulfovibrionia > Desulfovibrionales > Desulfovibrionaceae > Humidesulfovibrio. The sequence goes on along the minus strand of NZ_JAUYFU010000024.1, from coordinate 92,257 downwards.
CTCACCTCCGGGGCCGACTCCACCCTTGCGCGCCTGGCCGACGTGGTCATCGAGGTGCGCGTTCCGCGCGAGGCCTGCCCCATGAACCTGGCCCCCACGGCAAGCACCACAGCGGCTCTCGCCGTGGGCGACGCGCTGGCCGTCTGCCTCATGCGCATCAAGGATTTCGGCACAAAGGACTTCAAGCGCGTGCATCCCGCCGGGGCGCTGGGCGCGCGCCTGTCACAGAAGATCGCCAGCCTCATGCACACGAAGAACCTGCCTGTAACTCGCGATTCGGCGCCGCTGACTGAGGCTCTGGCCGCGCTCAACACCGGGGGCTTCGGCCTCGCGGCGCTGACGGACGCGGACGGAAGGCTCACCGGCGTGCTCACCGATGGCGACGTGCGGCGCATGCTCTGCAAAAGCGGCTTCGACCCGGTTCGCCCGGCGGCCGAGGTAATGACCAGAGATCCGCGCAGCGTGACGGTCACGTCCAGCGCGGCCCAGGTGCTCGACCTCATGGAGGCCCGGCAGATTACCGTCTTGCCGGTTTTGGACGAAAACGGCTTTCTGGTGGGTCTGGTGCATGTGCACGACCTGCTGGGGAAGGGCCGGGTGCGCTTTGCGCCGGAGTAGCCCATGGACACAGACGCCGGTTCCGATTCAGATGTATGCGCCCGTTGCGGCGAACAAAACGGAAGCTGCTGCACCCTGGTGCCCGGACAGGAAGAATACTGCTTCCCGCTGTCGGCCGACGAGCGCGCCGTCATGGAAAAAGCAGGGGCAAAGCCGGAACACTTCTTTCGCCAACACAACACGCAGCCTTTCCTGGATAACCTCAACCGCCTGTTCCCGAATGAAGCGGACTGCATCAACAGCCTGTTCCCTCCAGACGGCTCGCACGACCGGCTGGCAATAACCCCGCAGGGATCCTGCGAACTGCTGGGAAGCGCGGGCTGCGGGTTGCCGCGACAATCGCGCCCCTACTACTGCCTGCTGTATCCCTTCTGGCTCCGACATGGGCGGGAACTGTATTTCGAGTCAAGCAACTGCCAAGCCCAACGAGAAGCAGGCGGCGGCGGGGCTGGGCTTATGAGACGACTCAACATGACAAGCGCGGACATCCGCCGCACATACCGGGAACTGCGCAGAGCCTGGGGCCTGCCGGAGCAACGTTAAATGCCGAAGAAAAATGCAAAAAAGACCGCCACCAAAAGGGTATCGTCCATGAGATGGAGCCGCAGGTTCAAGCGCAAGATTATCTGGACCATCCTCGCCGTGCCCGCAGGAGCTGTGCTGTGCGCAGCCCTGGCCTTCTGGTTTTTCTCCCGCGACCTGCCGGGCTTCCGCAACATCACGGACTACAAGCCGCCCCTGGTGACCACGGTTCTCTCGCGCGAGGGCCGAGTGCTTGGCTATTTCTACAAGGAAAAACGCTTCCTGGTGCGCCTTCAGGACATGCCAGCCTTTCTGCCCAAGGCCTTCCTGGCGGCGGAGGACTCCGGTTTCTACAAACATGACGGCATCGACCCCTGGGCCATTTTCCGCGCCTCGCTCATGAACCTCAAGGCTGGCGGCATCAAGCAGGGCGGCAGCACCATAACCCAGCAAGTGGTCAAGCGCCTCCTGCTCTCGCCCGAGAAAAGTTTCGAGCGCAAGATCAAAGAGGCCGTGCTGGCCTACCGGCTCGAAAACTACCTCACCAAGGACGAGATCCTCACCATCTACCTGAACCAGATTTTCCTGGGCTCCAGGGCGTATGGCGTTGAAGCCGCCGCACGGGAGTTCTTCGGCAAGCACGTGAAGGACCTGACCCTGGCCGAGTCCGCCATTCTGGCTGGCCTGCCCCAGGCCCCCAGCCGCTACAACCCGCTCTCCGACCCGGAGGCCGCCAAGTCCCGCCAGAAATACGTGCTGGAGCAGATGCTCTCCCAGGGCTGGATAACCCAGGCCCAGTTCACCCAGGCGCTGAATCAGAAGCTGGTGTACAAGAGCATGGAGGACCACTCCTGGAAGGTAGGCGCCTACTACCTTGAAGAAGTGCGCCGCTTCCTCATCGACAAATACGGCGAGGACGAAGTCTACCAGGGCGGCCTCACCGTTGAAACCGCCTGTGAGATTCCGCACCAGATCGCAGCCGACAACGCCATGCGCCGTGGCCTGGCCGATGTGGCCAAGCGCAAGGGCTGGGAAGGTCCGGCAGCGCGCCTGAAGCCCGAGGAATACAACCGCTTTCTGGACGAGGGCCGCACCGGCGAAGCCATCAAGCCCGGCACCTGGATGCGTGCCCTGGTGGTGGACTCCGCCAAGGACAAGGCCACGGTTCGCTTTGGCCAGAACACCGGAGAAATTCCGGCCAGCAGCACCATGTGGTGCCGCAACGCGAAAAAAAGCGTCACCGGCGACGCGGCCCCAGTGCCCGGCGATCCCTCGCGCATCATGCGCAAGGGCGATGTTGTCTGGGTCACCGTGCGTGAAGCCAAGGGGAACGGGCACTTCGTGCTCAACCTGGAGCGCGAGGCCGGGCCCGAAGGGGCGCTGGTCTCCATGATGCCGGAAACCGGCGAGGTGGTTGCCCTGGTGGGCGGCTTCAGCTTCGAAAAAAGCCAGTTCAACCGCGCCACCCAGGCCAAGCGTCAGCCGGGCTCGTCCTTCAAGCCCGTCGTTTACAGCGCCGCCCTGGACCACGGCTTCACGCCGGCCAGCGTGATAATGGACGCGCCCATCGTCTTCGCTAACGCCGAGGCCGGAACCATCTGGCGCCCGGAGAACTACGAGGACATCTTCTACGGCCCCACGCTGCTCTCCACCGCGCTGGCGAAGTCACGCAACCTCGTCACCATCCGCGTGGCCCAAAAAATCGGCGTGCGCACCGTCATCGAACGCGCGCGCGCCCTCGGCATCGAAAGCGAAATGCCCGAAAACCTGTCCATCGCGCTGGGATCCTCCGCCGTCACCCTGACCAACCTCTGCCAAGCCTACACGGCCTTCGCCCGCGGCGGCAGCTACGTGAAGCCCCGCCTGGTCCTGAGCGTCAAGAGCGCCTGGGGCGAAACCCTGTACAAGTCCGAGCCGGAATACGTCGAGGCCATCAGCCCGCAGAACGCCTTCCTCATGGCCTCCATGTTGAAGGAAGTCATCAACGTGGGTACCGGCGGCGCGGCCAAAGTTCTGGGCCGCCCCCTTGCAGGCAAGACCGGCACAACCAACAATGAGCAGGACGCCTGGTTTATCGGCTTCACCCCGCATCTGCTCACCGGCGTATACGTCGGCTACGACCAGCTGCAATCCATGGGACGCGAGGGCTCCGGCGGGCGCACCGCCCTGCCCATCTGGCTCGAATACCGCAAGGTCATCGAGGACCGCTACCCGCCCGACGACTTCCTGCCGCCCGAAGGCATCGTCTGGGCGAGGGTGGAGAACAGCCAGGCCGTTGGCTCCAAGGGACAACCCGCACCAGAAAGCTACTTCCTGCCCTTTGTGGAGGGCAGCCAGCCCGGCACCACCGACGTGGGCGCGGCTGCAACAGGAAGCGCCACCAGCGACTCTGACCTCATGAAGCAGGGGTTCTAGGCAAGAAACGGCTCAGACAATATGCTCCGCAGGCCGCAGGAATACTCAATCCCCCAGGCCCTCATATATGACGGCGGATTTCTGAGCGGTTCCCGCTTGGGAATCCGCCGTTTGCGCAGGGATGGCGTGACAAAAGCCGAGAGCTCCATTGGAGCCGTCCCGCGAAATCGCCCTCGCAAGGGTCTTGCCAGGGCGGGGCATTCTGGTGATGATGCGCAACCAGGGCCATTGCTCCGACAAAAGCCAAAGTTCCAGGCTGGATAATCACCGGAGGCCGCACATGCAGCGCTCGTATAAGCTCTATCAGGTGGACGCCTTTGCCGAAGGCGTGTTTTCCGGCAACCCCGCAGCCGTGGTGCCCCTTGAATCATGGCTGCCGGACGAAACCCTCGCCGCCATCGCCGAGGAGAACAACCTCTCTGAGACCGCGTTCTTTGTGCCCGTCGAACCGGGCTGCTATCACCTGCGCTGGTTCACCCCAACCTTCGAAATAGACCTGTGCGGACACGCCACCTTGGCCTCAGCCTGGGTGGTGTTCAACGAGTTGCGCTTCACAGGCGCGAGAATCCGCTTTGAATCCAAAAGTGGTCCGCTGTTCGTTGAAAAGGACGGCGACATGCTGGCCCTGGACTTCCCCTCCTGGCCGCCAGAGCGCGTGGAGGTGACACAGGCCATGACTCGCGCCTTCGGGGCCGAACCGCTGGAGGCCTGGGCCGGGCGCGACCTGCTCTGCGTCTTCGCAAACGAGGACGTCATCCGCACCATGCAGCCCGACCACGCGGCCTTCCACACCCTGCCCTACGTGTGCAACATCGCCAGCGCGCAAGGCCGGGCGGGTGGTGAATACGATTTCGTGTCCCGCGTGTTCTGCCCGGAGGTGGGCATTCCCGAAGATCCGGTTACAGGCTCGGCGCACAGCCTGCTGACGCCCTTCTGGGCGGCGCGCCTGGGCAAGACGAAGCTCAACGCCTGCCAAGCCTCGAAACGCGGCGGGCGGCTCTTTTGCGAGCTCAAGGGCGACAGGGTGCGCATGGCGGGCCGCGCGGCCCTCTACATGCGCGGCGAAATCATGCTGGAAGGCGAATGATGAGCGCAGAGTCCGTGCGCATGCACGGGGACGCTGGCGCTTGCCCGTGTCGCTTTGCGCTGGTGCAGGGCGTTGGCGCCTATGACTTCGTGAAGGCGCGAACCTAGTGGACAGCCTCTTCGTTGCGGTCAGCTGCCTGCTGCTTGGCGTTCTGCTGCGCCGCCTGGGCAGACTGCCCGAAGGCGCGGACCGGACCATCTCCGGCGTGGTGATCCAGCTGTCCACCCCTGCCGTATGTTTTCTGGCCGCGCGGACCATGCCCATCTCCGCCGAGATGCTCCTGCCCGCCAGCATGGCCTGGGTTATCTTCGCCGGGGGCTTCGCCTTTTTCGGCCTGGCGCAGCGCATCTTCGGCTTCTCGCGCGAAACCTTCGGCTGCCTCATGCTCACAGCGGCCTTAAGCAATGTCATTTTCATCGGCCTGCCCATGATCGAGGCCTTCTTCGGCCATGAGCTCGTCTATGTGGCGTTCTTGTGCGACAGCCCCGGCACCTCGCTGGTGCTGGCCCTGCCCGGCGTGCTTCTGGCCATGCGCTTTTCGCCCTTGGAACGCCCCGGTGGGAGCGCTGCTTCTCAAGTCTGGCAATCCGTGCGCCGTGTAATATCTTTCCCGCCCTTTCAAGCCCTGTTGCTGGGCCTTGTCTTGCGGGGCGTGTCGCTTCCAGAATGGCTGCTGGGCGGCCTCAGGCACATCGGCATGACCCTGGTGCCGCTCTCACTGTTCGCTGTAGGGCTGGGGCTGACCCTGCGTCCGCCCAGGGGGGCCATCAGGCCGCTGGCCCTGGGTCTGGCCTACAAGCTTGCGCTGGCGCCGCTCTTGATGCTCGGCGTGGCGGCATGGGGCTTCGGCAACACGGGCCCCGTGGCCCAGGTGACGGTTTTCGAAGCGGCAATGCCGCCCATGGTCCTCGGCGGCATCCTGGCCACGGACAACGGCCTGGACCCCAAGCTGGCTGCGCTCCTGGTGAGCGTGGGAACCCCGCTGTCCTTCCTCACCCTGCCCCTATGGCACTGGCTGCTGACCGGACTTTGAATCCCATGGGCACAGTAACACGAATTTAAAATACTTGCTACAGTCGGCCCCTTGTGGCAAGATTCCCCTGCTGCAAGCGCGAGACCCCCTCGCTCAATGCACGGGAGCCACGGCCAGTGCGACGGTCCTCTCACAGCAACTGGATGGGCGGTTGATTTCTGGCCGTGGCCCCAAGATCAGCCCCGCACAGCGACGTTAGAGCAGACGCGTAAGCGCCAAGAACCAGGCGATGCCGCAGGCCAGCAAAATCCCGCAGGGAACGAGCAGCCGCCGCCAGGCAGGGCCCAGGTCTACCCCGAAGAATTGGCAGGACAGGATGAAGCACACGTGCAGGGGTGAAACCATGACCCCGGTGAAACCGGCAAAGAGCCCCAGGGTCAGGTAGGGCAAAAGCTGATCCCCTGCGCCTATGTTGTGCAGCACGCCCAGGATGATGGGGAAGGTTGCGCCCACAAAGGCCACGGTGATGCCGGAGATGAGACCCACCAAAAACGGCAGGCCCAGCGTAAGCGCAAAAAGCGCCCCATGGCCTGAGGCCACCTTGGCCAACTGCTCCACAGCGCCGGAAGCCTGCAACACGTCTTTGAACACCAGCACCGACACCACCAGCGCCACCAGCCGATAGAGTTCGCGATCGGTCAGCACCCCGGCCACAAAGCCCGGCCCCACGCGGTTCTGGATCAGCGCGCAGGCGATGGCCAGGACAAGAGCGGCCATGATGCCCAGCTCGAAGGGCAGGCCCGGCGCAAGGAAGGTCATGCCCACCTCGAAGCCCAGGCCGCAGCAAATGGCGATGAGCATGGGCAGCCCTTCAGTAAGGGCGGCACGAACGTCGCGCGGGACGCTGCCCTGCGGGTCAGCCCCAGCAAGATGCGCTGTGGCCGGGCGCATGATGAACCGCCAGCCAATAAGCATGCACAAAAAAATGCACGGGCTGGTGTAGACGATGAGCCGCGCCAGCGGCACCCCGGCCAGGGTGGAGGTGAGGATGATGCCCGGATACAGGGGCCAGCAGAGCTCCCAGAGATGCCGGAACCAATAGTTAACCAGGGCCGTGTCGCGCCGGTGCAGGCCCAGATCGTCGGCCATATCGCGAACAAGGGGCGCGGAGAACACCGCCCCGCCGGGCATGGGCAGAAAGCCCACCAGGGCGGGAAAGAAGGCCAAGCGCAGCTTGGGGTCAACCAGAAAGCCTGTGGCAGCCTGCATGAGCCGCCTGGTCTGACCGCTTTTCTCCAGCACCTCGGACAAAAACAGAATGAGCGCAAGAATGAGCACCAGGAAGATGGTCTCACGCTGGAACATTGACAGGGCAGCCACCTGCGCCCACTGCGCCATGGGCATGTGAAACGAAAGGGCAAGCACCAGTCCGCCTGCCAGCACCGAGAGCCACAAAGGCTGGCGCAGACGCAGGCCGAGCAGCATGACGCCGAAGGCCAGCAGCACCTTGCCCAGGGGCATGAGCTGCACGAACGTATCGGTGATTTGGAAGTCGGGCACGGGGAGTCTCCTGTACGCCCAGGCAGGGCGCAGCGACGCATTGCCATGATTGAGACGCGGTGATACTCCCTTTGCGCGCGGACGGGAAGCCCTGGCACGAGGCCCTTCCCGCCCAGGCTCAGCCACCACGTCTACAGGAGAAGCCCCCATGTCCACCGCGAAAGACACCACTCCCGCCGCAGCCGAAAGCCTTGTGCAGGACGCCGAGCTCAAAATAGCCATGCGCGCGCACATCACCGCAGTCATCATGGACCGCGTGTCCCAGGACGAGGCCCGCCGCGCCGAGGCCCTTCGCGATTATCTGGCGGTGACCCAGGCCGCGGCCGACCTCGCCGCCGCAGACACCCTGGCCCTGATGGTGCCGCCGCTCATGCCCTCGCTGTACCGCCGCTGGATCGGCATGTTCGCCGACCGGCTGTTCGCCACCGCGCCCGAAGAGCAGCTGCGCGTGCTGTGCGATGGCAGCGAAGAAAACGGCGCAGCCCTGGCGCTGATTTTTGTCATGTTTCTGGAATCGGAGCGCATGGAAAAGCAGATGAGCGCGGACCTCTGCGCCTTTGGCCAGAGCGCGCAGGGCGAGGAAGGCGTAAACGCGCAGATGGCCGACATCGCGGCCAGCTACATTCGCGCCCGCGTGGCAGTGCTTGCCGGGAAGGACGACGAAAAAGCCAAGAAAGACAACTAGGCGGTCTTGGGCTGCGCCAGCACGCGCTCCACGGCATCGGCCACGGAAGCGGCGGCAGGCAACTGTTCCTCTGCCGCAGTCTCCACAAGGGCTATCTGCAAATTCAATTCGCGCTGCAGCACAACGCTGTGAGGATCGAAAAAGAGCTTCCAGACCACGGCAGCCTTCTGCACGCGGTCTAGACGCGCCAGCACCAGCCCTAAAAACAGGATGGCCCGGTTGTTCTTGCGGTCTTTTTGCAGCAGGCGCTCAAACTCCACCTTGGCCTGGATGTACTGCCCCTGCCGGTACAGGCACTCCCCGTAACGCTGGCGGGCCTCGGCGTTGTCCGACTCCGCCTGCAGAAAAGACTTGTAGAACCCCGCCGCAGCGGGAAAGTCCGCAGCCGCATACGCCGTGTTGGCCTGGGCCAGCATCGGCGCGGTCTGCGAGGCCGCTGCCATGGGCGCTGACTCCGCACCGCGGGCGCGATCCAAAAAACCGAACAGCAGCCTGCGCCGCGAAACGTCGATCTCTTCCTTTTTGTCCTGGGCCACCTGTGGTCCTCCTGCGTGTGCAAGGCGCGTTCGGGCCTTGCGATTCCTGGCGGCAGAGCATACTTCTTTCGGCCACGGGGTCAAGCCGCCAAAACCCCGCGCCATCTCCCGGAGGCAGGAAAAACGCATGACAGGCCAACTCTTTGGATGGACAGGCAGGTACCTGCGCGTCGACCTCTCCACCGGCGCGAGCGAAAACCTGCCTCTGCCTGAGGACATTCGCCAGACATTTCTCGGCGGGCGGGGCCTGGGCGGTTTTTTCCTGCGCGATTTCGCTACCCTGCCCTGCGATCATCCGGACATGCCGCTCATCATCGCCTCCGGCCCGCTAACCGGGACAAATTCGCCAGCAAGCAGCCGCTGCCACATTATGAGCCGCTCGCCCCTCACCGGAGCAATTGGCGATGCCAGCGTCGGCGGTCGCCTGGGCCTGGAACTCAAACACGCAGGCTATGACGCCCTGGTCGTCACCGGGCAAGCGAATACGCCCTGCGGCATCGAAATTGACGACCACGAGGTGCGTTTCACTGACGCCACCAACCTCACGGGCCTCCCCACGCCCGATGTCTTCGCCAAGCTGCGCGCGCACCGGCCCACGGGCTGCATCGCGACCACCGGGCCAGCGGCCGAAAACGGCTGCCGCTTCGCCAGCATCATGGTGGACACCTACCACAGCGCGGCGCGCTGCGGCCTGGGCCTGGTGGCTGGCCTCAAGAACCTCAAGTACATCGCCGTGCGCGGAACCGGGGCGACCCAAGTGGCCGACCCGGCAGGTCTGGCTGCTGCGGTGGAGGATATTGAACGCCTGGCCAACGCCTCTCCGGCGCTCATGGGCCAACACGGCTTTGCGCGCTATGGCACCGGCAGCCTTTACGACCTCATGGACTCCCGGCGCATGATGCCCACGGACAATTTCGCGCGCACGCACTTTCCTCCTGCCCCGGGAATAAACGCCTACGCCTATGCCCAGCGGTACCACCCGGTGCGCCGTGGCTGCCCAGGCTGCCTTGTGCAGTGCAAAGGCCTTTCTGGCGATGGCCGCCCCTTGCCGGAATACGAGGCCATGAGCCACTTCACAGCGCTCATCGGCAATGAGATGATCGAGCTGGCCATGCGCGCCACGGATTTTTGCGCCTGCCTGGGCCTGGATCCCGTGAGCGCTGCCTCGACCCTGGCCTGCCACCGGGAGCGCACCGGCGAAGACTACGGCCCGGACCGGGTGCTGGCACTGCTGCTGGGCATGGCCACAAGCCAAGGCCCAGAGGCCGAGCTTGGCCGGGAGCTTGGTCAAGGCGCTGCGAGCTACGCCGCCAGCCACGGACGCCCTGACCTGGCCATGAGCGTGAAGGGTTTGGACCTGCCCGCCTATGACCCGCGCGGGGCCTACGGCCTTGCCCTGTCCTACGCGGTGAGCACCCAGGGCGGCAGCCATCTACGCGCCAACCCCCTCAGCCACGAGGTGCTGCGCAAACCCGTGGCCACGGACCGTTTCAGCTTTTCCGGCAAGGCGCGCAGCATCAAAAGCGCAGAGGACATGCTGGCCGCAGCCGACTCCCTGCCCATCTGCCGGCACCTGCTGCTGGCCGCCAGCCTGGAGGAATACGCCAAAGCCTTTGCCGCGGTGACGGGTCTTCCTGCAACTGCGGGCGACCTGCTGCTGGCCGGAGAGCGCATCTGCATGCAAGAGCGTTTGTTGAACGCGCAGAACGGCTTCACAGCCAAGGACGACGACCTGCCGCAGCGCTTCTTCACCGAATCCGGCAGCGGCGCGCCGGACCTGCCGGTGCCGCCCATTCCTCGCCAGGACTTCCTCGCTGCGCGCGCGGCCTACTACCGCATCCGGGGATTGGACCTAAACGGCCTGCCCACGCGGGACACGGTCCAGCGCCTGGGCCTGCCCTGGCCAAAACAATGGGAGCGGGCATGAACGACCAACTTGCGAAATACGCCGCGAAACTGGCGGACGCCGGGTTGTGCGCACCAGGGGAGCCGCTGCTTGCAGCCCTGGACGCCGAGCTTTCCTTCAACCACGCGGGCGACCCGCGCCAGTCTCTGGCCGTGGAGGTGCTCCTTGGCCTGGGGGCCAGCGCCCTGCTCCTGGCCGAGCCCATCGGGGCGTGCCAGGCCACGATGTACGCTCTGGCGCGAGAAGCGCTGGAACAGGGCGAGGCCGCCGTCATCCCCGGAGACTGCGAGACGCGCACCTTTTTGCACGACCTGCCCGTGGTGAACGGCCTCGACACCGCGTTGATCCTTCAGGCCCTGCGCCGCCGCAAGGGCTGCATCATTTTGCACCAGGGCCGGGCGCTCATGGCCGCAGCCGGGTCCGTGAGCCCGGAGCAGACCTTCGTCACCGCCAGTTCCATGGCCTTTGCCTGCTTCGTGGCCTACTTCGCCAAACATCTGCGCGATGCGCGCGCCGGGCAGATAACCAGCGCGCGCCGGGCGGAGTTCGCAGCCATCCGCGCCCTGCTGGATGCGGACATGGCCCGCTTGCCGCAAACCGCGCCGGAGCTTCTGTCCGGTCCCTTCGCCAATGCCGACCAGGCGCGGGCCGCCATGATCCAGGCCGGGCGCGCCGTGGTGGAGCACGGGCTGGTGGACTCGTCCTTTGGCAACGTGTCGTGCAGGCAATCAACAACTGGCGGCGAGCTTCTGCTCATCAGCCAGACAGGCAGCGCCCTTGACGAGCTGGGCGGCGTCATCGACCCCTGCCGCATGGATGGAACCTCCTGCGTGGGCCTCACGGCCTCCAGCGAGCTCACCGCGCACAAGGCCATCTACGACGGCGGACCGGCCAAAACCATCCTGCACGGGCACCCACGCTTCGCAGTTATACTCTCCATGGACTGCGAAAAGCTCGACTGCCCCGGCCTGGGCAACTGCCACCGGGCCTGCGCCACGCCCCGCGCCGTGAATGGCGATCCGGGCGGACTGCACATCCCCATTGTGCCGGGCGAGGTGGGCACCGGCCCGTTTGGCCTGTGCAACACCCTGCCTCCGGCGCTGACATCTGGAGGGGGCCAGCGCGGGGTCATCGTTTACGGACACGGGCTCTTCACCACCGGAGCTGTGGACTTCCGCGACGCCTTCGCCACGTTGCTGGAGGTGGAGCGCTTTTGCCGGGATGAGTATTTCCGCCGCGTGGCGGGGTTGGATCAACAAAACGACGCGGGCTGATCAATTATTGTGACTTCACTTCCGCTGCTGCTGGTGCTACCCCTGCCTTCCCGCCACCACTCGACGGGCTAACCAGGGGTTTCAAACATGACCGAAGAACGCCGCGCCGCGCTTTTGCCCATCCTGGCGCTCACGGCGGCCAGCATCCTCTGGGCCAGCGCGTTCATCGCCTTCAAGCTGGCCTTCCAGGCCTACGACACCATGTTCGTGGTCTTCGCGCGCATGCTGGTGGCTTGCGTCTGCTTCATCCCCCTGTACCCGCGCTTCCGCTCCCAGCCCTACCGCAAGGGCGACTGGAAACCCATCGCGCTCATGGGCCTGTGCGAACCCGGCCTGTATTTTCTCTTCGAGACCGCAGCCATCAAGAACACAGAGGCGGCCCAAGCGGGTATGATCGTGGCCATGCTGCCCCTGCTGGTGGCCGTGGGCGCTCATTTCATCCTCAAGGAACGCGTCAGCCTGCGCACCTGGGCCGGGTTCGTGGTGGCCGTCATCGGCGCGGCCATGCTTTCGCTCATGTCCACGGCAACGGAGAACGCGCCCAACCCGACCCTGGGCAACTTCCTGGAGTTCCTGGCCATGATCTGCGCCATGGGTTACACCATCCTGCTCAAACAGCTCTCCGCACGCTACTCGCCAATGTTTCTGACCTTTACCCAGGCTGTGTTCGGCGGCTTCTTTTTCCTGCCGCTGATGTTTCTGCCCGGCCAGAGCCTGCCCACGGAGTTTGTGCTCATCCCGGCCCTGTCCATCATCTACCTGGGCGCGGCAAGCACCTTTGGGGCCTATGGCCTGTACAGCTATGGCGTGAGCAAGATCCCCGCCAGCCAGGCCTCGGCCTTCGTGAACCTCATTCCCGTTGTCACCGTGATCATGGCCCGCCTGGTGCTGGACGAAGTGTTCAGCCTGGGTCAGTATCTGGCATCGGCCCTGGTGCTGGGCGGCGTGCTCTTGAGCCAGGACCGCAAGCCCAGGAAGGCCCCGGCCAAGGCCTGAACATGCTCGGTTTTCTGAAGCACAAGCCAGCCGCGCCCACACAGGTTAACCTCGTGCTTGGTGAGGAGCGCATAGCTGTTGCGGTGGAGTTCGACCGCTTCCGCACCCTGCGCATCTCCATCCGGCGCGACGGGACCGTGCGCGTGCGCGCCCCCAAAGGCGCTAGCCTCACCTTCGTCCACGAGCATCTGCAGGCCAAAGCCCCTTGGATTGAGCTGCACCTGGCGCGCTTCCGCGACCGGAGACAGGCAGCGCCCCCCCTGCACTACGTCAACGGCGAGGCCCACCCGTTCTTGGGTCAACGCTACACCCTTCTCGTCCGTCAGGAAGGGCGCAACTCCGTGCGTCTGGCCGGGGATGGCCTGCTGGTGACCACCCGCTCTGAGCCTAAGCCGGAGACTGTGCGCAAATTGTTGGACGCCTGGCACCTTGATCAGGCCCGTGAGGTGTTCACCAAGGTCATCCGCGAGCTTCTGCCGCGCATGGACGCCCACGGCGCACCCAGGCCGCAACGGCTCAAGATCCGGGCCATGACCAGCCGCTGGGGCAGCTGCTCCCGTGCGGGCTGCATCAACCTGAACCGGCACCTCATCAAGGCTCCGCTTCCGTGCATCGAATTCGTGGCCGCCCACGAGCTGTGTCACCTGCGGCACCATGGTCATAACGCGCAATTCTATGCCCTGCTCACAGCAGTGATGCCAGACTGGCGTGAGCGCAAGAAGCTCCTGGCCGACCAGCCCGTCTCCTAACCACATCCACACCTGGAGCAGGAATCTGCTGCCAGCTGGCGGGATGCATCAATTACGCTCATCCTCCGGCTAAACTTGCCTTCATCAGAGCCTCTCTGTATTTTATGGATATAAAGGGCAGCATGCTCCACCGTCGCACCAAACTCAGGAGGATATCCATGTTCCAGCGCATAGTGTTTCAGCTCGCCTGCGCCCTGGTCTTGTGCCTTGGCCTTGCTGCCGCCGCCCTGGCTGCGGAACCTCCACAGGACCAGCGCAAGCACACGGCTCTCGGAAAATACGTCACTGCAGCCGAAGCATACGATCTTTGGCAAAAGGGCGGCGGCAAGGTCGCCATCGTGGATGTGAGAACACCTGAGGAATACGAATTCGTCGGCCACCCGCCCATGTCGCCCAATATTCCTGCGCAGCTCCGGCTAGGCGGGCCAGGCGCCGGGAAGCAGGACATGCCCCTGGCGGACAACCCGGCCTTCGTGGACCTCATGAAGCAGCGTTTCAAGCCCGGCGACGCCATTGTGATCATGTGCCGCTCCGGTTACCGCAGCGCCTTGGCCGCCCGCAAACTCATCGCCGCCGGCTTCACCAACGTCTACAACATGGTGGATGGTTTCGAGGGAGACACGGTGGCGGACAAGGCCAGCAAGGACTTTGGCAAGCGCAGCCTGAACGGCTGGCGCAACTCCAACCTGCCGTGGACCAACGACCTGGATGCAAAGCTGATCTACCAGCCCAAGAAATAAGCTTGCGCCTACGGAGCCGGACGCGCTGGTGGGGCTTCCCCCTGCTCCGGCCCGGCGCTACAGCCCGGCATCCGCCTTCAGGTACACGTCTTGCGGCAAACCGCCCGCGCCCCTTCTGGCCTCGGCCATGAGCGCCAGCCCGGCGGCCTCGCCTTCCGGCCCGATGTCCAGACTGGCATCAGTGACAAAGGTTTCGATGTGCCGAGCGATGACGCCTGGATCCATCTCCTGCGCGTGTTCGCGGATGTAGCCCGCGCTGGCCTCCGGGTGCTGGCGCGCATAAAGCAGGCTGGCGCGGATGCCCTGGTTGACGGCTCGCGCCAGATCCAAACCATGGGAGCGCCGCATGACGATGCAGCCCAGCGGAATAGGCAGGCCGCGATCCTGCTCCCACCAGGCGCCCAAATCCAGCAGACGGGAAAGCCCCTGCTCCGCATAGGTGAAGCGGCCCTCGTGGATGACCACGCCCGCGGCGCAGGCACCGGAAATAACGGCGGGCATGACCTCGTCATAAACCATTTCCGCAACCTGCGGCGATATGCCGCGCTCCCGGCAGAGCAATCCGAAAATGAGATTGGCCGTAGTGCGGCTGCCTGGTATGGCCACGGTCTGATCGTCCAGAGCCTCAAGGCGAGTGCCCCCCCTGCTCACCAGGATCGGCCCAACGCCACGGCCAAGGGCTCCCCCCGAGCGCAAGATGCGGTACTCGTCCAGCACGTCGGCAGCGGCGGCAACAGAAACCTTGCAGACATCCGGCGCATGCTTGGCGGCGGATTCGTTCAGGCGCTCCACATCAGCCAGGGTGATGTCGAACTCCACCCCAGGCACGCGTACCAATCCGTTCGCCAGGGCGTGAAAGATGAAGGTGTCATTGGGGCAAGGCGAAAAATTCAGGGACAGACGCATGGCAAACCTCCGAGACACTTGAACTTCCAGCACAGACGGATGCGATTGGCGTACGAGGGCGGTTGACAGGAAATGACCGCAAGCATACGAATGACCACCCGGTCATTTCTCCGGGCAATGTACCCGGCCAAAGCCGGAGAGGCAAGCTCCAAGCAATGGATATCCCGCGCTCAACCTTCGACAACCTGGACCCGCAGAAGCGTGGCCGAGTGCTTGAGGAATCCTTGCATGAGTTCGCGGAGCATGGCTACCATCAAGCCAGCGTGAACCGCATCGTGGGGCGGCTCGGTATCGCCAAGGGGTCGCTTTTCCAGTACTTCGGGACCAAAGAAGGCCTATTCCGACACCTATTCGCCCGCGCGCTCGACGAGATCAAGACCCCATTGAAAGCCATCCGCGACGCGGACAGCGCAGAGCCCTTCCCGGTGCGCCTGCGCCGCGTGTTCGTGGCCGGCGCTGCCTTTGCCCGCTCGCATCCGCTCATCTGGCGGGTGTACCGGCGCATGGTCACCCAGGACGACTTCCCCCTGCGGGCGCTGTTGCTTTCGCAAGTACGCGACGAAGCTCTGACGTATTTCCGCGAACTGGTGGAGGGCGGGCAGGCCCGTGGCGAACTGCGGCCCGACGTTGACCCGCAGGCCGCCAGCTTTCTCATCGAGGCGGCCCTGGACCGGGCCTTGACCGCCCAGGATTCGCCCCTTTTGGACGCAGGCTTCGGTCTGAGCCACGACGACGAAACAACCCGCCAAGCGCGCCTTTCGGTCTTGGCGGACATCTTGAGCCAGGGCTTGCTGCTGGCTCCCCGAGGATACTCCGATGACAACAGAAACATTAATAATTGACGAGAAACGCTTCGCCGCCTTAGGGCTGACCGACATAGCCCGGAAGGTCGCGTCGGGACAACGCCTGAGCATCGAGGATGGCCGAAGGCTCTACCAATGCCCGGACGTCACCGCCGTGGGGGCTCTGGCGCACTTTCGGCGCACCCAGCTGCACGGCGACCGCGCCTTTTTCGTGGTGAATCGGCACATCAACTACACCAACGTCTGCGTCAACGGCTGCGCCTTCTGCGCCTACCAGCGCACCAAGGGCGAGGAAGGCGGCTTCGAGCTGTCCATCGCCGATGCGGTGGAGCGTTTACAAAACGCCCCCCTGCCCCCGCGCGAGGTGCACATCGTGGGCGGCTGCCATCCGGACCTGCGGCTATCATTCTTCGTGGATCTGCTGCGCGCCGTGCAAAAGTCCCTTCCCGACGCGACGCTCAAATGCTTCACCGCTGTTGAGATCGCCCACTTCGCCAGCCTGGAAGGCATCAGCACCCGCGAGGTGCTGCAAAGTCTCAAGGACGCCGGACTGGCCATGCTGCCAGGCGGCGGGGCGGAAATCTTCGAGCCCAGCGTGCGCCGCCGCATCTGCCCAAAAAAATCCACGGCAGAGGAATGGCTACGCATCCACGGGGAAGCCCACCAACTGGGGCTCGCCACCAATTGCACCATGCTCTTCGGCCATCTTGAGAACATCGACGACCGGCTGAACCATCTGGACGCCCTGCGCCGACAGCAAGACCTGTCCCGACAGCATGGGAGCGACGGGTTCACCTGCTTCATCCCCCTGCCCTTCCAGACGGAGAACAACGCCATCAAGGTGGAGCAGCCCCTCACCGGCGTGGACGAACTCAAGACCATCGCCATCAGCCGCCTGATGTTGGACAACATCCCGCACATCAAGGCCTACTGGGTAATGCTCACCGTGAAGCAGGCCCAGGCCGCCCTGTTCTTCGGGGCCGACGACCTGGACGGCACGGTGGTGGAGGAGAAGATCGGGCACATGGCCGGGGCCACCAGCGAGCAAGGGCTCACCAAAAGCCAGTTGGAGGCCATGATACGCGGCCTGGGCCTGACGCCTGTGGAGCGCGACGCACGCTTCAACCCCATAAATGTGGCGAAGCCAGCGCCCAAAGCCTGGACCGACGCGCCCTCCTCCGCCACCTTGCAGGGGCTGCTGGACGCCGCCGCCGCCGGGGCGAGGCTGGACTTCGACACCGCCCGCGTCCTGTACCGGCATGCCGAACTGCACGCGCTGGGGCACGCCGCGCACAAGGTTCGCCTGCGCAAACACCCCAAGCCAATGGTGACGTACGTGGTTGACCGGAACATCAACTACAGCAATGTCTGCGTGTGCGCCTGCCGCTTCTGCGCCTATTATCGCGCTCCGGGAGACAAGGACTGCTTCGTGCTTTCCTTTGAAGAGATCGGTAAAAAAATCGAGGAGACCCTGGCCCTGGGGGGCACCCAAATCCTCATGCAGGGCGGACACCACCCGGACCTGCCGCTTTCATGGTATGAGGACATGCTGACCTTCATCAAGGACAACTACCCCATCCACGTACACGCGTTCTCACCGCCGGAGATAGCCCATTTCGCCCAACTGAGCGGTTTGAGCACCGTCCAGGTCATCACCAGGCTGAAGGCTGCGGGCCTGGACTCCATACCCGGCGGCGGCGCGGAGATCCTGGTGGACAGCGTGCGCGCCAAGGTTTCGCCCAACAAATGCCAGGCCGGGCAGTGGCTCGGCATCATGGAGGAGGCCCACGCGCTGGGCTTGCGCACCACGGCCACCATGATGTTCGGCCACGAGGAGTCCGAGGATGACCGCTTGCGGCATCTGTTCAGCGTGCGCGAAAGCCAGGACCGCACCCATGGTTTCACTGCCTTCATCCCCTGGACCTTCCAGCCGGAGAACACGAACATCAGCGCCCGGCCTCTGACCAGCGCGGAATACCTACGCATGCTGGCTCTCGCGCGGCTGGTGCTGGACAACGTGGAGAATGTGCAAGTCTCCTGGGTCACCATGGGACCAAAAATCGCACAGTTGGCGTTGTATTTTGGTGGCAACGACTTCGGCTCAACCATGATTGAGGAGAACGTGGTGCGCGCGGCAGGAGTCAGCTTCCGGCTCTCGCGGCAGGAGATTGACACCCTTGTGCACGCGGCAGGCTTTGAGCCCAAACAGCGGCGTATGAACTACGCTCTTGTGACCCAGGATGGCGAGACTGATGCAGCTGAGGGCCTTGCCTGATGCACGGCACGCCTTCCCCCATCCGCCTGGGCCGCATCGGCTACCTGAACGTGCTGCCCCTGCACTATCCGCTTGAGCAGGGCATCCTTAAGGGCGACTTCGAACTCGTTTCCGGCCCGCCTGCAGAGCTGAACATTCTCATGGACCGTGGCCGCCTGGACCTCTCAGGCTGCTCATGCATAGAGTATGCGCGCCACCCGGATAAGTACTTTGTGGTGCCGGACCTGGCCATCGGGAGCCGGGGCCCGGTTCAGAGCGTGCTGCTGCTCTGCCGCACAAGACCAGAAGACCTGGACGGCAAGACCATTCTGGTGAGCGCACAGACCCATACCTCCGCCGCCCTGGTGGATCTGCTTTTGCGCCAGCACATCGGCGTCAAACCAAGCTACCGCACGGGAGACGCCACGGCCATACTGGAAAATGGCGATCGCCCCGAGGCCATCCTCTGCATCGGGGACGAGGCGCTCAACCTGCGTAGGCACCCAGACTACCCGCACCGCATGGATCTGGGTGAGTCGTGGCGGGAATGGACAGGCATGCCCTTCATCTTCGGGCTATGGATAGCCAACCGCGAGGCCGTGCGAACGCGCCGGTCCGAGGTGGTGGCCGGAGCCAAGCTTCTCATCGAGGCCAAGAAATGGGGGCAGGGACATCTGGGCAGGATTTCTGCCGTGGCGGCCAAGGGCAGCATTCTTACCGAAGCGGAGATGCGCTCGTATTTCGCTGGGTTGGTGTATGATCTTGGGGAGAAGGAGCTTGCAGGCCTGCGGCTGTTCTATGAGCGTCTGGCGAAGGCGGGAGTGATTCCCGCCCCGCCAGAGCTATGCTTCCTATCACTGGAATAAAATGACAGAAGTTCGAGACCTAGCCCTTGGTCGCGTTGCGCACGTGTTCGATGAACAGGCTGGCTGCGGGCAACAGATCGCGGCCCTGGCGCTGAATAAGGTAGAACGAGCGCTCCAGCTTCTGGGCCATAACATCAAGCACGACAAGTTCGCCGCGGTCTAGATACGGCTGCGCTGCAAGCTTTGAAACCACGCTGACTCCCAGGCCTGAGCGAACGCATTGGATGGCCGCTTCGGTGCTCTCCACCCACAAACTCACCTTAAGGTCGTTGATGGCGATGCCCGCGCCCTTCAGCAGGGTCTCCAAAAACCGTCTCGTGCCCGATCCGCGCTCACGAAGTATCCAGGGCCAGACGCGCAGATCGCGTAGAGTCTTGGGTTCAGAGCGGCCCTCCATGAGGCAAGGCGCGGCCAACATGACCAGCTCGTCGCGATGCAAAGGGTAGGATGCGATGCCCTGCTGCTCCGGCTGCGACCCCACTATGCCGAGTTCTAGCCGGCCCTGACCAACTTGGCGAATGATGGAGTCAGTGTCGCCAATAGTCATATGCACGCGCAACGATGGGTATAGGCCGAGAAAGGCTTTGAGCAGCGTCGGAAGGATGTAGTTCGCTGGAATGGTGCTGCCACCCAGAAGCAGATCGCCTACCACCATATCGCGCAGCAAGCCAATTTCTGAGTTGATGCGCCCAACCTGTTGAAAGACCTGCTTGGCGCCCCGGTAAAGAACCTCGCCAGCCTGCGTGGGAAGAACCGTGCGACCCAAACGGTCAAAGAGTGGTACGCCGAGCTCCTCCTCCAGATTCGCAACATGCGCGCTGATGGTTGGCTGGGAAAGCTGGAGCTCCAGCCCGGCCTTGGAAAAACTTTTCAATTCGTAGACCTTGCAAAAGGCCTCTAGTTTTCGAAAATCCATCCGGCACCTCCGATCTCAAAGCCTTCTACCATCGAATATACCTATAGCGCAAGCCAAAAAAAAGGACGGCGAACCGTCCTTTTCATAAAATGAATACTTTCTTAATGGCGCATGAGTCGAGGCTTATTCAGCAGCCTTTTCCTCGGCCTTGGGAGCGGCGGTTTCCACAGCGGCCTTCTCGGCCAGCTTGGTCAGCTCGAAGATGACCATGGGAGCGGAGTCGCCAATGCGTGGCTGGGAAAGCCTCACGATACGGGTGTACCCGCCCATGCCGCCGACGTAGCGGGGACCGACAACGTCGAACAGGTGCTTAACCATCTGGTGGTTGCCCAGCACCTTGAAGGCCTGCCGACGAGCGGGCAGATCGTTCTTCAGAGCCAGGGTGATCAGACCGTCGACCACGCTCCGCAGTTCCTTGGCCTTGGCCTCGGTGGTGCGGATGGTTTCGTAGGTCATGACGGCCCGGGCCATGTTCTTGAACATGGCGCTACGGTGAGAGCTATTGCGATTGAGCTTGCGCCCGGACTTGTTATGCCTCATTTCTTTCTTTCCTCTTGAGCAATTCCTGGAATTTTTTCTCCACGACCTCGTCGGTCATGCCAAAGCGCAGGTCCATGCTCTCCAGAACGCGGCGGATCTCATCCAGGGACTTGCGGCCAAAGTTCTTGGTCTTGAGCATGGCGCCCTCGGTGCGCTGAACCAACTCGCCCACATAGGCGATATTGGCCGCCTTGAGGCAGTTGGTGGCGCGCACAGACAGCTCAAGCTCGTCAATGCTCTTGAGCAGATTGGGATTCAGGTCCATGTCGAGGTCAGCGCTCTTCTTCTTGTCCGAGGACTGCTCGTCGAAGTTGATGAAAACGCTGAGCTGGTCCTTGAGGATCTTGGCGCTGTAAGCCACCGCGTCCTCGGGGGACAGGGACCCGTCGGTCCAGACCTCAAGCAGGAGCTTGTCATAATTGGTCATTTGGCCGACGCGGGCCTGCTCAACCATGTAGGCCACCTTGCGCACCGGGGCGAAGCTGGCGTCCAGGGTGATGAGCCCGATCTCGTCTTCCAAGCCCTCATGCATCTCGGAGGGCACGTAGCCCTTGCCCATGCGAATCTCAAGCTCCATACGCAGCTCGCGGTCCTCAGAGAGGGTGGCGATGAGCTGATCAGGATTCAGGACGCGCACGTTCTGGTTTTCCTTGATGTTGGCGGCGGTCACCGGGCCTTTCTTCTTGGCTTCCAGCACGAGCCTCTGCGGCTCGACGCTGGTCATGGCCAGGCGGACCTGCTTGAGATTGAGGACTATCTCGGTGACATCCTCAAGCACGCCCTTGACCGTGGTGAACTCGTGCTGAACGCCTTCGATGCGGACAGCGACAATGGCCGCGCCCTGCAACGAAGACAGCAGCACGCGCCGGAGCGAGTTGCCGATGGTGGTGGCAAATCCGCGCTCCAGGGGCTCGCACACGAATTTCCCATACATGTCGTTAGACTTGGGATCGCGCGCGAGCTGTTCCGGCCTCACCAGCTCGGACCAGTTGCGTGTATTGATAAGCTTGTCGCCGTTTTGAATAAGCATGTCTACACCTGCTTATTTGGAGTACAGTTCGACGATGAGCTGCTCATTGATCGGGAACTGGATGTCTTCCCGGGTCGGCAGAGCCTTCACAACGCCTTTGAAAGCGGCGCCGTCGCTCTCGAGCCAGGAGGGGCAGCCACGGCGGGCAATAACTTCCTGTGCCTCGGTGATGACAGGAACCTTGCGGCTCTTCTCGCGCACCTCAACGACGTCGTTGGGGCGGATGAGCAGAGACGGAATGTTCACCTTGTGACCGTTCAGAGTGAACAGGCCGTGACGCACCAGCTGGCGGGCCTGGTCGCGCGAATTGGCGAAGCCCAAGCGGTAGATCACGTTGTCCAGACGACGCTCAAGCAGAATCAGCAGGTTGGCGCCGGTGACGCCCTTCTGATCCTCAGCGCGCTTGAAGTAGTTGCGGAACTGACCTTCAAGGATGCCGTACATGCGGCGCACGCGCTGCTTTTCACGCAGCTGCACGGCGTAGTCGGTAAGCTTCTTGCGGAGCTTGCCGGCAAAGCCGGGAGCGTAGGGACGACGCTCATAGGCGCACTTATCGGTGAAGCAACGGTCGCCTTTCAGAAAAAGCTTCTGGCCTTCGCGGCGACAGAGCCTGCATTTCGCTTCGGTGTAACGAGCCAAGTTGTTCCTCCTTGGTCTTAGACGCGACGGCGCTTGGGAGGCCGGCAGCCGTTGTGCGGGATGGGGGTCACGTCGCGGATGAAGCTGACCTTAAAACCCACGTTGTTGATGGCACGCATGGCAGCCTCACGACCGGAGCCGGGGCCTTTGACAAAGATGCCGACCAAACGCATGCCGCAATCCTGGGCCTTGCGTGCGGCGGTCTCCGCGGCGATCTGCGCGGCGAAAGGCGTGCTCTTGCGAGAGCCCTTGAAGGAAGCGCCAGCGCTACCCCAGCTCACCACATTGCCCTTCAGGTCGGTGAAGGTGATGATGGTATTGTTGAAGCTGGCATGCACGTGAGCCAAGCCCACGGGTATGCTCTTCTTCTCTTTCTTTTTCCCTGTGCGACGGGGTTTAGCCATGTCTGTCCTCGCTTCGCCCGCAGGCGATCATATCATTCGGAAAAGCACGGACACCATGATTGCTCATGGCGTCCGAGATTCATTCCCCGAAGAGACCCCCCACCTATTTGGCGGGAGACTTCTTCTTGCCCATCACGGTGCGGCGCGGTCCCTTACGGGTACGCGCATTGGTGTGGCTGCGCTGACCACGCACGGGCAAGCCCTTGCGGTGCCGGAGGCCACGGTAGCAGCCAATGTCCATCAGGCGCTTGATGTTCTGCGTCACGTCGCGACGCAGGTCACCTTCGACCTTGTGGTTGGCCTCGATCTCCACGCGAATGAGGTTAACTTCCTCATTGGAGAGACCGTCGGTATTCTTGGTCCAATCGATTCCGACTGTGTCGAGAATCGAAAGCGCTGTCGTACGGCCAATGCCGAAAATATACGTCAGCGCGATGTCCAGCCGCTTGTTTCTGGGCAGATCAACGCCTGCAATGCGAGCCACTCTTGTACCCCTCTCTGATTAACCCTGGCGCTGCTTGTGCCGGGGATCCTCGCAGATAACCCGCAAAACGCCGCGCCGACGGATGATTTTGCACTTGGGACACATCTTCTTCACGGAAGGCCGTACTTTCATGCCCTACTCCACTTTGCTCGGCTCCTCACGTAAAGGTGCCGTTCTACACAGTATGCTTGGCCTGAGGCCGAGCGTTAACGACCATTCTTAAGACGGAGGAAAATATATGCCTTGTTCAAAGAACGCAAGCTTTTTCTAGTCGCTTACCGTTAAAATAACCGGACCGTCATGAGTCACTGCCACCGTATGTTCAAAATGGGCGGCAAGTTTACGGTCCTTGGTCACTGCGGTCCAGCGATCCTCCATAATATCCACATCATAACTGCCCTCGGTGATCATCGGCTCTATGGCCAGGCACATGCCAGGCTTGAGCGTCACACCGGCAAGCCCGCGGGGAACGAAGTTCGGAATTTCTGGCTTCTCGTGCAGCTTGACACCAATGCCATGCCCAACGAACCTCCTAACCACTCCAAACCCGGCCTCTTCACAGTGATGCTGTATTGCAGCAGACACATCGTAGAGGTTTGCCCCGCTGCGCACCTGGGCTATGCCCAGGTCCAGCGAATCCTTCGTCACATCCATAAGGCGCTGCGCAACAGGACTTACAACTCCCACAGCAAACGTCCTCGCGGAGTCACCGTGGAAACCCTGATACACAACCCCCATATCAATGCTCACTATGTCCCCCTCCTTGAGAATGCGCTCGGTGGCGGGGAACCCGTGCACGATCACCTCGTTCACGGAACAGCAGATTGCGTATTCAAAGCCAAGGTAGCCTAAAAAAGCAGGCTTGACCTTGTACTCATCGCACATTCTGCGCGCAATGTCTTCAAAGAGCATGGTCGGCACGCCGGGTTTAACGGCTTTGCCTATTTCATCCAAGATGCGGGACACGATACGCCCGGCCTCGCGCATGAGGCCAAGCTCCTTCTCGTTCTTGAGAAAGATGCCGCGCGCCTTTTTCAACTACTGCCTGCCCTTGATGCGGGCCTTGCCACCGCCCATCAGACCTTCGTACTGACGGGAGATGAGATAAGACTCGATTTTACCCATGAAGTCCATGGCAACGCCAACCACGATAAGCAAGCTCGTGCCGCCAAAGTAGAAGGGAATGTTGAACTGGCTGATGAGCAGCATGGGCAAAACACAGATCACCGACATATAGATGCCGCCCCACAAAGTGATGCGCGCAAGAACTCTGTCGATGTATTCCCGGGTTTTGGCCCCGGGGCGTATGCCAGGAATGAACCCGCCCTGCTTCTGGATGTTCTCAGAGATACCCTTGGGATCAAAGAGAATAGCCGTGTAGAAGTAGGCGAAGAACAAGATGAGGCCAATGAAAGCGACATTGTAAATAATCGACGAAGGTGTCATGTATTGAGAGATCTTCTGAAGCCACTCAACACTGGAGAAGTTCGCCAGCGTAGCAGGGAAGAGCAGAATGCTCGATGCGAAGATCGGGGGAATGACGCCTGCGACGTTGACGCGCAAGGGAAGGTGCGTGGTCTGGCCGCCGACCATCTTACGACCAAGCATTCGCTTCGCGTAATGGATGGGGATACGGCGCTGACCGCGCTCCACGTAGACAATGAAGACCAGCACGGCGCCCATGAGCGCCAGGATGACCAGGAGCATGATGAGCGAAAGCTCGCCTGCGCCGACCAACTGGAAGGTGTTCATCAGGGCTGAGGGCAGCCCAGCAACAATACCTGCGAAGATGATCATAGAGATGCCGTTGCCGATGCCCTTTTGGGTCATCTGCTCACCCAGCCACATGAGAAACACGGTGCCTGCGGTCAATGTGACCATAGTCACCAAGCGGAAGCCCCATCCCCCGAAGAGGACCAGCGACTGTCCTGTTGGACTCGACATGCTCTCAAGGCCCACGGCAACGCCAAAGCCCTGAATGCAGGTGATGAGTACCGTGCCGTAGCGCGTATACTGGGTGATTTTCTTACGGCCCTCCGCGCCCTCCTCCTTGCTCAACCGCTTAAGCTCGGGGCTCACGACGGTAAGAAGCTGGAGGATAATGGACGCGGAGATATAGGGCATGATGCCCAGTGCGAAAATAGACAGTTTTTTCAAGCCACCGCCGGAGAACATATCAAACAGGCCGAACAGGGTGTTCGAAGCGCTGTTGAAGAACTCCGTCAGAGCATGGCTGTCCACGCCCGGCACCGGGATATGGATCCCGAGGCGGTACACGGCCAGAAGAACGAAGGTCCAGAGGAGCTTTTTCTTCAGCTCGGGCAGGCGGGCGAGATTTTCAACACCGGAGAGCGCCACGGTTGGTTAACCTTCCAGAGCCTTGACGGTTCCGCCAGCCTTGGTGATCTTCTCCGCAGCAGCAACGCTGAAACGGTGAGCCTCCACGCTGACTTTGACGGCCACTTCACCACGGGAAAGGATCTTCAGCGGTGAGCCTGGCTTGCACAGGCCGCGCTTGTAGATGTCCTCAAGGGTGATTTCAGTGGCGTCTGGAAAGGCCGCCAGCAGGTGGTCGAGGTTAATGGCCTCGTACACCACGCGGTGCGGGTTCTTGAAGCCGCGCTTGGGCAAACGGCGGGCCAGAGGCATCTGGCCGCCTTCGAACCAAGCCGGACGACCGCCGCCGGAGCGGGAGTTCTGTCCTTTATTGCCACGACCGGAGGTGCAGCCTGAGCCGGAGCCGGGGCCACGGCCAACGCGCTTGCGCTGAGCATACTCTTCCGGGAAGGGATACAGATCGTGCAGTCTCATGACTTAGTAACCTCAACCAGGTGCTTCACTTTCTCAACCATGCCCGCAACAGAAGGGGCTTCCTCAAACGTCTTTTCCTGCCGGATGCGCTTGAGGCCCAGAGCGTCCAGCGTTTTGCGCTGGGTGGGCGAACAACCGATGCGGCTGCGGAGGAGTTTAATCGTAACCACGGCAAACCTCGTATATGAACCCGGTGAGGGGTCTACTTCCTGGGGGTGGACAGCGTCTTGCCGCGCACTTCGGACACGCTCTCTGCGCTGCGCAGGGAGGCAAGTCCGCACATGGTGGCGCGCAAAACGTTGTGCGGGTTGCACGTGCCGATGGCCTTGGTCAGGATGTCGTGGACACCCACGGCCTCCATGACCGCGCGCACCGGGCCGCCGGCAATGATGCCGGTACCGCGGCTGGCGGGCTTCAGCATGACGCGCCCGGCGCCGAAGCGGCCGAGAACCTCATAAGGCAGGGTGCCGTCGAGCACGGGCACGGTGATCATGTCCTTGCGGGCGCGATCAGTAGCCTTGCGAATGGCCTCGGGCACTTCATTGGCTTTTCCAAGGCCGTAACCGACCTTGCCTTTCCCGTCACCCACGACGACCAGGCAGCTGAAGCTGAACCTGCGGCCGCCTTTGACGACCTTGGCCACGCGGTTCAAGTACACGATCTTTTCGATGAAACCGGAATCGTTCTGTTCCATGTCAACCCACCCTAGAATTTGAGGCCGCCCTCGCGGGCGCCGTCAGCAAGGGCCTTGATACGGCCGTGGTAGATGTAGCCGTTGCGGTCAAAGACCACGGCCTCGATGTTCTTGGCTTTGGCCTTCTCGGCAATATCCTTGCCGACAATGGCCGCACCCTCGCGATTGGCGCGAGCCGTCTGTCCCGCACGGGCCAGAACGAGAGTGGAAGAACTCACCAGAGTGGCGCCAGTCTCGTCGTCCACGAGTTGGGCGTAGATGTGAAGGTTGGAGCGGAAAACCACCAGACGGGGCTTCTGCTCTGTGCCATTCACCTTTTTGCGGATGCGCAGCTTTCTGCGAGCCCGCGCTTGTTCTTTGGTCTTCTTCATAGCCGCACTCCGCTATTTTTTAGAACCGGACTTGCCGGCCTTACGCCTGATGTGTTCTTCCGCGTACTTGATGCCCTTGCCCTTATACGGCTCGGGCGGGCGCACACGACGGATCTGTGCGGCCACTTCGCCCAAAAGCTGCTTGTCGATGCCGGTCAAGTTCAGCTTAACGCCTTCAACCGCCGCATCGATGCCCTGTGGCAAGGGAAACTCCACCGGGTGCGAAAAGCCCACGGTGAGAACCACTTTCTTGCCCTGGACCGCGACCTTGTAACCAACGCCGATGACCTCAAGGGTCTTCTGGAAGCCCTTGGTGACTCCCTCAATGCAGTTGGACAGCAGGGTGCGGCGCAGACCGTGCTGGCTGCAAGCCACACGGGAGTCGTCCACGCGATTGACCGTGACCTCGGAGCCTTCCACCACATAGGTGACGCTCGGATGCACGGGGGTGGACAAGGAACCCTTGGGGCCCTTGATCTGCACGGCGTCAGCGCCGACTTTCACCTCCACCCCGGCAGGGATGGGAACAGGTTTTTTCCCGATTCGAGACATGACTGACCTCTTTTACCAGATTTCACACAGAAGTTCGCCACCGATCTTATCGGCGGCGGCCTGTCCACCCACGAGCAAGCCGCGGGAAGTAGACAGGATGCAGATCCCCAGTCCGTTCTGGACCTTGGGGATGTCCTCGACGCCAACGTAAACGCGGCGTCCCGGGGTGCTGACCTTCTTGAGGCCGCAGATGGCGCGTTTGCCAGCAACGTACTTAAGGGTCAACTTGAGCGAACCTTCAGAGCTCGCGCAATCGGTGATGTAGCCTTCGTCCTTGAGGATTTCGGCGATAGCCGTCTTCATCTTAGAACCGGGCATCTCCACAGTGGAGTGGAAGGCGCCATGGGCGTTCCGGATGCGCGCGAGCATGTCGGCAATGGGATCAACGACAGACATTGTCAGTACTCCTTGAGACTTACCAGCTGGCTTTGCGCACGCCGGGGAGTTCGCCAGCCAGGGACTTGTTGCGGAAACAGATGCGGCAACAGCCGTACTTGCGCAAAAACGCCCTGGAGCGTCCGCAGATGGGGCAGCGATTGTATGCCCGGACCTTGAACTTCGGCTTGCGTTGGGCTTTCACCCTGAGACTAGTCCTTGCCAAACCGGTTTCCTCCTATTTTTTGAAAGGCATGCCAAGGAGGTCGAGCAGCAGCTTGCCTTCCTTGTCCGTCTTCGCGGTGGTGGAGATGGTAATATTCATGCCTTTGACTTTCTCAACCTTGTCGATCTCCAATTCGAAGAAGATCGTGTGCTCCTTGACGCCCATGGTGAAATTGCCGCGGCCATCGAAGCCACGATCAGGGACACCACGGAAGTCACGCACGCGAGGCAGAGCAAAGGACACCAGCTTATCGTAGAAGTCCCACATGCGCTCCCCACGAAGGGTCACGCGGCAGCCCACAGGCTGGCCTTCGCGCAGCTTGAAGGCTGCGATGGACTTCTTGGCACGAGTGACAACAGCCTTCTGTCCAGCGATCTTGGTCAGCTCGATGACGGCTTCGTCAATGAGCTTCGCGTTCTGGCTGGCTTCGCCGAGGCCGATGTTCAAAGAGATCTTGGAAACGCGGGGAATCTCCATGTTGCACTTGTAACCGAACTCTTTCTTGAGTTCAGCGACAACCCGCTCGTTGTAGTCTTTTTCAAGCCGTCTCATGGCGCACACCTACTGGATGGTTTCGTTGCACTTCTTGCAGAAGCGAACTTTCTTGCCGTCCTCGTTCACCCGATAACCGACACGGGTGGCCTTGGCGCAGGCGTTGCAGACCACAGCCACGTTGGAGACGTGCACCGGGGCTTCCTTTTCCACAATCCCGCCAGGCTGATTGGCGTAAGGATTGGCCTTGGTGTGACGGCTGACCTTGTTGGCGCCTTCGACAAGGACGCGGTCCTTCTTGCGAAGGATCTTGATCACTTTGCCGATCTTGCCCTTGTCCTTGCCGGCAAGGATCATAACCTTGTCGTCTTTCCGAATCTTACAGTTCATGATTCTATCCTTTCGTCCCAATACCAGAAGCTACAGGACTTCTGGGGCCAGGGATACGATCTTCATGAAGTTCTTCAGGCGAAGTTCGCGCGCAACGGGTCCGAAAATACGGGTTCCCAGGGGCTCGTTCGCATTGTTCAGAAGAACTGCGGAGTTGCTGTCAAACTTGATGTAGGAACCATCGGGACGGCCAACTTCCTTGCGGGTGCGGACCACAACGGCCTTCATCACAGCGCCCTTCTTCACCTTGGAATGAGGCATAGCGTCCTTGATGGACACGACGATGATGTCGCCCACCGAGGCGTACCGGCGCTTGGAGCCGCCAAGCACCTTGATGCAGCAGACCAGTTTCGCGCCGGAGTTGTCGGCGACATCGAGATTGGATTCGCTCTGGATCATGGCTGCACCTACACCGCTTTCTCAACGATTTTGGACAAGTGCCAACGCTTGCGGGCGCTCATGGGGCGATGCTCGATGATGGTCACGGTATCGCCGATGCCGCAGTCGTTGTTGGGGTCATGGGCCATAAACTTCTTGCGGCGACGAATGTACTTCTTGAACAGGGGGTGCTTCACAAGGGTTGCAACGCTGACCACGATGGTCTTGTCGCCCTTGTCGCTCACCACAGTTCCGGTCAGGGTACGCCGGTTGCTTTCGTGAGTGGTTTCAGCCATTGGCTTATGCTCCCAGTTCGCGCTGACGCTGAATGGTCATAATGCGCGCGATAACTTTCTTGACAGCGGGAATGCGCTGGGTGTTTTCCAACTGCGCCGTGGCGTGCTGGAAGCGCAGGTTAAAGAGTTCCTTGCGGAACTCGGCCAGCTTGGTGGACAGCTCTGCAGCGTCCAGGGCGCGAATATCTTTAGCGTTCATTACTCAGCCCCCTCCTTGACCACGATGACGGTCTTGACGGGCAGCTTGTGCATGGCGCGGGTAAGCGCCACTTTGGCCACCTCAAGCTCGACGCCCTTGACTTCATAAAGGATGCGGCCAGCACGAACCGGAGCGGCCCAGCCCTCAAGAGCGCCTTTACCGGAACCCATGCGGGTTTCAGCGGGCTTCTTGGTCATCGGGTAGTCTGGGAACATGCGGATCCAGACCTTACCGCCGCGCTTGATATGGCGCATGATGGCGATACGGGCGGCCTCGATCTGCTGGCTCGATATCTTGCCGGGCTCCAGGGTCTTCAAGGCCACGTCGCCAAAGGCGATGGTGCTGCCCTTAACGGCAGGCCCCTTGATCCGGCCCTTTTGCTTCTTCCGGAATTTCGTCTTTTTGGGAGACAGCATTTACTTACCTCTCTCGTCGAGAATCTCACCCTTGAAGATCCACACCCGGACGCCAATGATACCATAGGTAGTTTTGGCGGTGGCGTAGCCGTAGTCGATGTCGGCGCGCAGGGTGTGCAGGGGCACGCGGCCGTCACGGTACCACTCGGAGCGGGCGATCTCGGCACCAGCCAGGCGGCCCGCACAGGCGACTTTGATGCCCTCAGCCCCGAACTTGCGGGACAGGGCGACAGTGCGCTTCATGGCCCGGCGGAAGGCCACGCGGCGCTCCAGCTGGGTCGCGATGCTCTCGGCCACAAGCTGGGCCTCGACCTCAGGACGACGGATCTCATTCACCTCGATGGTGATGTCCGTTCCGAATTCCTTCTTGAGGTCTTCACGCAGCTTTTCAATCTCCGCGCCCTTGCGGCCGATGACAATGCCCGGACGGGCGGTGTGCAGCACAAGGCGCACCTTGCCACCAGCGCGCTCGATCTCGATTTTGGCGAGACCCGCGTGGTAGAGCTTTTTCTTGACGTACTTACGCAGCTGGTCATCCTGGAGCACGAAGGCCGGATATTCCTTCTTGCTGAACCAGCGGGAAAGCCAGTTCTTATTGTATCCCAGGCGGAACCCGATCGGATGGACTTTCTGACCCATGGCGCCCCCCTACTTTTCCTTCACGATAACGGTTATGTGGCTGGTGCGCTTGTGGATCCGGTAGGCGCGGCCCATGGCGCGGGGCATAATGCGCTTCCACGACGGGCCTTCGTTCACCATCACATTGCCGACCACGAGGGCGTCCACGTCGCAGCCGGGGATCTGCCCGGCGTTGGCGATGGCCGAATACAACACTTTACTGATGAGCTGAGCCGACTTTTTGGGCGTGAACTTCAGGATGTTCAGCGCATCCTCAACGGGCTTGCCCTTGATGTTCTCCGCCACGATACGCACCTTACGCGCGGATACGCGCAGGTACTTGGCGATAGCTTTGGCTTCCATTGGTAACGCTCCCTACTTGCCCTTGGCTTTCTTGTCCGCAGCGTGACCGAAGAAGGTGCGGGTGGGCGAAAACTCGCCCAGCTTATGCCCGACCATGTTCTCGGTGACGAACACGGGAATGAATTTCCGGCCATTGTGGACGGCAAAGGTGAGCCCGACCATCTCCGGAAGTATGGTTGACCGGCGGGACCAGGTTTTAATAACGCGACGGTCCTTGTTCTCGGTCGAGGTCTCGATCTTCTTCTGAAGATGCCCGTCGACGAAGGGACCTTTTTTGATAGATCTGGCCATGTTATACTCCTACTTCTGCCCGCGGCGCTTGACGATGAGCTTCGAGGACGACTTCTTCGGCTTGCGGGTCTTGTAACCCTTGCTCGGCATGCCCCACGGGGAACACGGATGCCTGCCGCCGGAGCTCCTGCCTTCGCCGCCGCCCAGAGGATGGTCAACCGGGTTCATGGCCACGCCGCGCACTTCGGGGCGCTTGCCCAACCAGCGGTTGCGACCGGCTTTGCCCAGGGCGATTTTCTCGTGGTGGATGTTGCCCACCTGACCAATGGTGGCCATGCAATGGGAAAGCACCTTGCGAACCTCGCCCGAGGGAAGACGAAGCAGGGCGTATGCGCCCTCCTTGGCCACCAGCTGGGCGTAGGCTCCAGCGGCGCGGCAGAACTGGCCGCCACGGCCGGGGTGCAGCTCGACGTTGTGGATCACGGTGCCCACGGGAATGCGGGACAAAGTGAGCGCGTTGCCGGGCTTGATGTCGGCGGTATCGCCGGCCAGGATGTTGTCACCAACCTTGAGACCAAGGGGGGACAAGATATAGCGTTTTTCGCCGTCTGCGTAGTGCAGAAGAGCGATGCGCGCGCTGCGGTTCGGATCATACTCCACGAAGGCGACCTTGGCCGGAATGCCGGTCTTGTCGCGACGGAAGTCGATGATGCGATACGAGCGCTTGTGCCCACCGCCGCGACGGCGGGAGGTGATGCGTCCAAAGTGATTGCGACCGGACTTCTTCGAAAGACCAACGGTAAGGGAAGGCTCGGAGGTGCTCCGGGTGATCTCCTCAAACGTCGAAATGGTCTGGAAGCGGCGTCCAGCCGATGTGGGTTTAACCTTGCGGATGGACATGGCTAGACTCCCTCGAAGAACTCGATTTTGTCGCCCTCTGCCAGAGTGACGAAGGCCTTCTTGTACCCCGACACCTTACCGATGGTCCGCCCATGGCGGAGTCGGCGGGAGGGACGCCTGCGGACAATATTCACGGCCTCGACATGGACGCCGAAAGCGGCCTCAACGGCGCGCTTGACCTCGATCTTGTTGGCGCTGGGTGCGACAACAAAGGAAACCTGGTTCAGGTATTCCTTAGCAAGGTTGGCCTTCTCAGTGATGACGGGCCGGATGATGATTTTCGTGTAGTCCATACTACTTCAACCTCTCCTGGACGGAAACAGCCGCACTCTCAAGCATGACCAGCTTCGGATAGAGCAACACATCATATGCGTTGAGCTTGTCAGCCGGAAGCAGCTTGATGCCGGGTAGATTGCGCGCTGAAAGAAGCAGGTTTTTATCCGCTTCGTTGAAAACAATCAAGGCCTTTTCCAAACCGAGGGCCTTGGCCACTTCGGCGAAGCGCTTGGTCTTGATCTCCGGCATGTCGATGGTGTTCAGCACCATGAGGTTGTCCTCGAGAAGCCGGGAAGACAAGGCCATCTTCAGAGCCAGGCGGCGCACCTTGCGGTTCACTTTGAACTCATAGCTGCGGGGCTGGGGTCCAAAGATGATGGCGCCACCGCGCCACAGGGGCGAACGGTTGGAACCGGCGCGGGCGTGGCCCGTACCCTTCTGCTTCCAGGGCTTCTTGCCGCCACCGGAAACATACGCGCGGGTCTTGACGGCGTGGGTGCCGACGCGCTTAGCGGCCAGCTGTGCACGCACAACGAAGTGAAGGATCTCGGGGCGGACTTCCACCTCAAAGACATCAGAGGACAGGTCAATGCTGCCCACTTCCTTCTTCATCTGATCGAACACGGTAATGGTTGCCATGTGTGTATCCCCTACCCGGCCTTGCGGATCATAACCAAGCCGTTTTTGCAGCCGGGCACCTGGCCCTTGACCACGATGATGTTCTCCTCAAGGCGGACATCAACGATCTCGACGCTCGGCAGGGTGACGCGCTCGTCGCCCATGTGTCCGGGCATCTTCTTGCCCTTGAAAACGCGCGAGGGCTCGGTGTTGGTGCCGATGGAACCACCGGAGCGGTGAACCTTCTCCGCGCCGTGGGTAGCTTTGAGGCCCTTGAAGTTGTAACGCTTCATGACGCCCTGAAAGCCCTTGCCCTTGGAGGTTCCGGTGACCTTAACCTTTTCGCCAGGCTGGAAGATGTCGACAGTGATGTCCTGGCCGACTTCGTATCCGTCCACCACATCCAGAGGAAACTCCCTCAGATGACGGTAGAAACCCTTACCGGCCTTGGCCTGATGGCCGAGGTCGGGCTTGTTGAGCTTGCGCTCAGGAATGGCGTCAAAGCCGACCTGCAGGGCATTGTAGCCCTCTTTCTCCGAGGTCTTGACCTGGAGAACCGGGCAGGGACCAGCAGAAATAAGGGTGACAGGCACGATGGTGCCGTCATCCGCAAAGATCCGCGTCATGCCAAGTTTACGTCCGAGAAGTCCGAGAGTTTTTGACATTTCCCGCACCTCCCTACAGCTTGATCTCAACGTCAACACCGGCGGGCAGCGAAAGCTTGCCCAGGGCGTCGACGGTCTGCTGGGTGGGCTCCAGGATGTCCAAAAGGCGCTTATGAATGCGCATCTCAAACTGCTCACGGGACTTCTTGTCCACGTGAACGGAGCGGTTGACGGTTGTTCTGTGAAAGTTGGTGGGAAGGGGCACAGGCCCGGCGATAGCCGCACCGGTGTTCCGGGCGGTATCGACGATTTCCGTCACCGCCTTATCCAAAATGCGGTAATCGTAAGCCTTGAGCTTGATCCGAATACGATCGCTCGTCATCGCAGCCATAAACTCTCCTTCGTTTCCGGGGGCTTACAGGCCCCTCGCCACCAGCGCCCATGCGCCTGTGACTCCGCGGAAATGCTGGGGGTTAACTGGTTCTCGACAAATGTTCCGGGGACAGCCCCCGGATATTTATTAAACAGCGGAAGGATGCCTTACGTGCTCCGCTCCTCTCCTGTCAAGGAGAAAAGCGGAGCACGGCATCAATCAGCCTATTTCTTCTTCATCAGTTCTTCAGCAATGCTGTTGGGCACCTGCTCGTAATGGTCGAACTGCATGGTGAAGGTGGCGCGGCCCTGGGTGCGGGAACGCAAATCCGTGGCGTAGCCGAACATGTTGGACAGAGGCACCTGAGCGCGAATGACCTGGGAGGTGACACGCGCCTCCAGGTTGCTCACGCGGCCACGACGACCGTTCAGGTCGCCCATGACGTCACCCAGGTAATCTTCGGGGGTGACGACCTCGACGCTCATGATGGGCTCGAGAAGCACAGGGCCAGCCTTCTTGGCGGCTTCCTTGACGGCCATAGAGCCGGCAATGTAGAAGGCCTGTTCGCTGGAGTCCACCTCATGGTAGGAACCATGAACGAGCTTGACCTTGACGTCCACGGCGGGGAATCCGGCCTGGATGCCGTTCTTCAGGGCATCTTCAATGCCGCGGCCCACCGGGGCGATGTATTCCTTGGGAATCAGGCCGCCCTTGATCTCGTCGTCGAAGAGATAGCCGCCAGCGGGGTTGGGCTCGATCTCAATGACGACGTGGGCGTACTGACCGCGGCCACCGGTCTGCTTGGCGTACTTCATGTCGCACTTCGCAGGCTTGGTGATGGTCTCGCGGTAGGCAACGCGGGGCGCGCCCACGTTGGCGTTGACGTTGAACTCGCGCAGAAGGCGATCAACGATGATCTCCAGGTGCAGCTCGCCCATGCCAGCGATAAGGGTCTGACCGGTCTCCTCGTTGCCCTTGACGCGGAACGAGGGGTCTTCCTTGGTCAGCTTGGCCAGGCTCTGGGAGAGCAGATCGCGGTCAGCCTTGGTCTTGGGCTCGATTGCGACCTCGATGACGGGTTCTGGAATGTCCAGGGACTCCAGAATGACCGGAGCCCGAAGGTCGGCCAGGGTGTCGCCCGTGGAGACGCTCTTGAGACCGACGGCTGCAACGATGTCGCCAGCCAGAGCCTCTTTGATCTCCTCACGCTTGTTGGCATGCATCTTGAGCAGACGACCAATGCGCTCCTTCTTACCGCTGCCTGCGTTCACAACTGTGGCACCGGATTCGATGCGACCAGAATAGATGCGCAGGAAGGTAAGGTGACCGACGAAGGGGTCTGTCATGAGCTTGAAGGCCAGCGCAGCAAGCGGCTTGGTGTCGTCGCAGGGGCACTCGATCTTCTCTTCTTCATTATCGGGGCTGATGCCGACCATGGCCGGAATGTCCAGCGGGGAAGGCATGTAGTCGATGACGGCGTCGAGCAGGGACTGAACGCCCTTGTTGCGGAACGCGGTTCCGCACAGCACGGGGCAGATCTTCATGGCGATGGTGGCCTTGCGGATGCCCAGGATGATCTCGTCCTCGGTGAGTTCCTCACCGTTGAGATACTTCTCCATCAGGGCTTCGTCTTCTTCGACCACAGCCTCGAGCATGACCTTGCGGAGCTCGTCGTACTTGTCTTTCAGGTCGGCTGGCACTTCGACGATATCAAAGGCGATGCCCTTGTCGGACGGAGCGCCGGTGTACACGATGGCGTTTCCGCGCACCAGGTCCACCATGCCGTTATAGGTGTCTTCGGAACCGATGGGGATGTGCAGGGGCACGGGTTTTGCGCCCAGGCGGGTCTTGATCATGTCGACGCAACGGAAATAATCCGCGCCGACACGGTCCATCTTGTTCACGAAGGCGATGCGCGGGACGTTGTAACGGTCGGCCTGACGCCACACCGTTTCAGACTGGGGCTCAACGCCGGCAACGGCGTCGAACACAGCCACGGCGCCGTCGAGCACACGCAGGGAGCGCTCCACTTCCATGGTGAAGTCGACGTGACCCGGGGTATCGATGATGTTGATGCGGTGATCGCGCCAGAAGCACGTGGTCGCCGCGCTGGTGATGGTGATGCCGCGCTCTTGCTCCTGCACCATCCAGTCCATGGTGGCGTTGCCGTCATGGACTTCGCCGATCTTGTGGGACACGCCGGTATAATAGAGGATGCGCTCAGT
Organism: Humidesulfovibrio sp.; assembly: GCF_030689645.1. Classification (GTDB taxonomy): domain Bacteria; phylum Desulfobacterota; class Desulfovibrionia; order Desulfovibrionales; family Desulfovibrionaceae; genus Humidesulfovibrio. Next base: position 55,945 of record NZ_JAUYFU010000024.1, on the reverse strand, counting down.
GGTAGTGGTCTTACCGGCATCAATGTGGGCCATGATGCCGATGTTGCGCTGTCTCTCGCTTGGGACGACTTTGGACACGTGTGCTCTCTCCGTGACTACCAGCGGTAGTGGGCAAAGGCCTTGTTCGCCTCGGCCATCTTGTGGGTTTCTTCCTTCTTCTTCACGGCGCCGCCGCGATTATTGAAGGCGTCCAGCAGTTCGCCAGACAGACGGTCAACCATGCCCTTCTCACCGCGGGAGCGGGAGTAGCTGATGACCCAACGGATGGCCAGAGCGCTCTGGCGATCGGGACGCACTTCCATGGGCACCTGATAGGTGGCACCACCAACACGGCGGCTTTTCACCTCGGTGTGGGGGCGCACGTTCTCAAGAGCCTTTTCGAAGGCGCGGATGGCGTCTTCCTTGCTCTTCTCGCCCAGGACTTCGAGGGCGTCGTAGAAGATCCGCTCAGCGGTGCTCTTCTTGCCGTCGAACATGAGGCGGTTGATGAATTTGGCGGCCATGCGGCTGCCGTAGACCGGATCAGGCAGAACCTGACGCTTGGTGACTGGACCTTTGCGGGGCATGAGTTCTCTCCTTTCCCTGGCGTTACTTCGGGCGCTTCGCGCCGTACTTGGAACGACCCTGGCGACGATCGGACACGCCGGCGGTGTCGAGCGTGCCACGGATGATGTGGTAACGAACACCGGGAAGGTCCTTCACGCGGCCGCCGCGAATAAGCACAACAGAGTGCTCCTGAAGGTTGTGACCCTCACCGGGAATGTACGCGGTGACCTCGATGCCGTTGGTCAGGCGCACACGGGCAACCTTACGCAAGGCCGAGTTCGGCTTTTTAGGCGTGGTGGTGTACACGCGGGTGCACACGCCGCGGCGCTGCGGGCACTCGAGCAGTGCCGGGGTCTTTTTGCGCTTGCCGATCTTTTTGCGCGACTTGCGGATCAACTGGCTGATAGTAGGCATGAACCCTCCGAGAAATTGCTTAAATACAATGCAAGAGGACCGCTCTTATGCCGGAAGCGGCCTGATGTCAAGCCCCTCACCACTCCCCCGATCAAGGGGAAAATGGGCGGGAACCCGTGCAGGCCCCGCCCCGTATGTGTTTTCGCCGCCGAAGCGGCATGACTAAATCGGTTCAATTAAGAGAGGATCCTCTTCGAGATCCTCCAGGAACTTGTCCGGACGCTCCGGCTGATCGGGCACGGAAATCTCCGCATCGGCGTACTGGCGATAGCCGGTTCCGGCGGGGATGAGACGTCCAACGATGACGTTTTCCTTCAGGCCGCGCAGGGGGTCGGACTTGCCCGCCAGCGAAGCTTCAGTGAGCACCTTGGTGGTTTCCTGGAAGGAAGCCGCCGAGATGAAGGAATCTGTGGACAGAGAGGCCTGGGTGATGCCCAGAACGAGGGTCTCGGCGGTGGCCGGTGCGCCGCTCTTGGCCAGAACCTCTCTGTTTTCTTGCATGAACCGAACCTTATCCACCTGCTCGCCAATGAGGAAGGTGGTGTCGCCCGGATCAATAATGCTGACCTTCTTGAGCATCTGGCGAACGATGATCTCAATATGCTTGTCGTTGATGTTAACGCTCTGCACGCGGTAGACGTTCTGGATCTCTTCCACCAGGTAACGCGCAAGATGCTTTTCACCCTTGATCTTCAGGATGTCGTGCAGTTCGGGGTAACCTTCGGTAAGCAGGTCGCCAGCCTCCACGAAGTCGCCTTCCTGGACGGTGATGTGCTTGCCCTTGGGGATGAGGTATTCCTTGCTTTCGCCGGTTTCCGGCACAACCACGATCTTGCGCTTGCCCTTGCTTTCAGCTCCGAAGCCGACGATGCCGTCGATTTCAGACACAACGGCCTGGTCCTTGGGCTTGCGAACCTCGAAGAGCTCGGCAACGCGCGGCAGACCGCCGACGATGTCCTTGGTCTTGGAGGATTCACGCGGGCGGCGGGCGACGATGTCTCCAGCCCTGATCTCGTCGCCGTCCTTAATCATAAGGATGGCGCCGACCGGCATGGGGAACTCGGCCTTGAGCTGGCTGCCCGGACGAGGCACCACGTTGCCCTTCTCGTCCGTGATGGAGAGGGTGGGCTTGAAGTTGGTGGTGCGGTACTCGATGATCGTATAGGTGGCGCGCTGCGTCATGTCGTCAATGCGCTCCTGATACGTCTTGCCTTCAATGATGTCGCGGAAGTGGACGATGCCGTTGACGTCCGCGATGAACGGTTCGTTGAACGGGTCCCATTCGGCGATCTGCTGGCCCTTGCGGATTTCCTGGCCCTCGGTGACGAGCAGACGCGCGCCGGAAGGCAGGGTGTACTTCTCGCGCTCGCGGCCCTGTTCGTCAACAACGCCCACCTGGCAGCTCTTGCCGAGGACCATGACCTGGCCTTCGGAGTTGGCGACGTTTCTCATGCGCGAGAACACGATGCGGCCATTGTGCTGGGCTTCGACGCTCGACTGCTCGATTTCGCGCGATGCCGTGCCGCCGATGTGGAAGGTGCGCATGGTGAGCTGGGTGCCAGGCTCGCCGATGGACTGCGCCGCGATGATGCCGACGGTCTCGCCCACGTTGACGATGTGGCCGCGCGCCAGGTCGCGTCCGTAGCAGCTTGCGCAAACGCCGATGGGGCTCTTGCAGGTCAGGCCGGAACGGATGGTGATGGAGCCGATGCCCGACTGGTCGATGCGTTCGGCCAGAGCCTCGTCGATGAGCGTGTTGCCTTCCACGATGAGCTCGCCGTTGTCCTCGTCGAACACCGGGAACATGGTGGTGCGGCCAAGAACGCGCTCGGCCAGGCGCTGCTTGATCTCGCCGTCCTTGATGTAGTGGGTGAGTTCAAGGCCGTCCACGGTTCCGCAATCGATCTCGGAAACAGTGACGTCCTGGACAACGTCCACCAGGCGGCGGGTAAGGTAACCGGAGTTGGCGGTCTTGAGCGCCGTATCCGCGAGACCCTTACGAGCACCGTGGGTGGAGTTGAAGTACTGAAGCACCGAGAGGCCCTCGCGGAAACTCGCGGTGATGGGCGTTTCGATGATTTCACCGGAAGGCTTGGCCATCAGGCCGCGCATGCCGGCCAGCTGGCGCATCTGGTCCTGGTTGCCTCGAGCGCCGGAGGTGGCCATCATGTAGATGGGGTTGAAGCTCGCGTTGACTTCGGCATCGCCGGTTCTAGCGTCGATGACCGTATCGCGCGAAATCTCCTCCATCATCTGAAGGGAGACCTCGTTGGTGGTCTTGGTCCACACGTCGACGACCTTGTTGTACTTTTCCGTGCGGGTGATGATACCCTCGCGGTACTGTCCTTCAATGTCCTCGACTTCCTGCTGGGCGCTGGCGATGAGCGCAGGCTTCTTGTCCGGGATCTTGAGGTCCTTCACGCCGATGGTGATGCCGGCGCGGGTGGCGTACTCGTAGCCCAGGCTCTTCAGCTTGTCGCACAGGATGACCGTGGCCTTGGTGCCTGCGGTGCGGTAGGCCATGGTGACCAGGCGGCCGATGTTCTTCTTGTTCAGCACCAGGTTGACGTTCTCGAAACCCAGCTTCTCGGGCAGGAGTTCGCCAGCGATGATGCGGCCGCAGGTGGTCTCGGTGAGCACGCCGCGCACGCGGCACTTGATGCGGGCATGCAGCCCCAGGTGACCGGAGTGGTGGGCGGCGATGACTTCCCAGGCGTCTGTGAAGACCATGTCCTCGCCCTTTTCAAAGCTGCGCGAGGTGGTCAGGTAGTACAGACCAAGAACGATGTCCTGGCTGGGGTTGATGACGGGCGAACCGTTGGCTGGCGAGAGAATGTTGTTCGAGCTCATCATGAGCACGCGGCATTCGATCTGCGCCTCAACCGAGAGGGGCACGTGGACAGCCATCTGGTCGCCGTCGAAGTCCGCGTTGTACGCGGCGCAGACGAGGGGATGCAGCTGGATGGCCTTGCCTTCGATAAGCAGGGGCTCAAAGGCCTGGATGCCGAGCCTGTGCAGGGTCGGGGCGCGGTTCAGGAGGATGGGGTACTCGCGCACCACATCTTCCAGGATGTCCCACACAACCAAGTCCTCGCGCTCGACCATCTTCTTGGCGCTCTTGATGGTGGTGGCGATCTCGCGCTTTTCAAGCTCGGAATAGATAAACGGCTTGAACAGCTCAAGGGCCATCTTCTTCGGCAGGCCGCACTGGTGCAGCTTCAGGTTCGGACCCACAACGATGACCGAACGGCCGGAATAGTCCACGCGCTTGCCGAGCAGATTCTGACGGAAGCGGCCCTGCTTGCCCTTGATCATGTCGGACAAGCTCTTGAGCGGGCGGCCATTTGTGCCGGTGATGGCGCGGCCGCGGCGGCCGTTGTCGAACAATGCGTCGACGGCCTCCTGCAACATGCGCTTTTCATTGCGGATGATGATGTCCGGCGCGCCAAGCTCCAACAGCCGCTTCAGACGGTTGTTGCGGTTGATGACGCGGCGGTACAGGTCGTTCAAGTCGGAGGTGGCGAAGCGACCGCCGTCCAGCGGCACCAGGGGGCGCAGCTCGGGCGGGATGACCGGCACCACTTCCATGACCATCCACTCCGGCTTGTTGCCGGAATCGATGAAGGCCTCAACAATTTTGAGGCGCTTGGTGAGCTTCTTCTTCTTGGTCTGCGAGCGCGTGGTGGCGGACTCTTCGCGCAGGGTGGCGCGCAGTTCCTCAAGGTTGATGGCCTCAAGCAGCTTGCGCACGGTCTCTGCGCCCATGCCCACCTTGACCACGTCTTCGCCGTAGTGGTCGATGACCTGCAGGTACTGGTCTTCGCCAAGCACCTGCAGCTTCTTCAGGCTCGTGTCGCCCGGATCGAGGACGATGTACGAGTCGAAGTACAAAACCTTCTCAAGGTCGGCCATGGTGATGTCAAGCAGCGTGCCGATCTTGGAGGGCAGCGTCTTGAGGAACCAGATGTGGGCGACCGGTGCGGCCAGTTCGATGTGGCCCATGCGCTCGCGGCGGACCTTGGAGGCGATGACCTCGACGCCGCACTTCTCGCACACGATGCCGCGGTGCTTCATGCGCTTGTATTTGCCGCAATTGCACTCGTAGTCCTTCACCGGGCCGAAGATCTTGGCGCAGAAAAGGCCATCGCGCTCCGGCTTGAAGGTGCGGTAATTGATGGTCTCCGGCTTTTTGACTTCACCGAAAGACCACTCCCGGATTTTCTCCGGAGAGGCGATGGATATCTGGATAGCCTTGAGATTGCGGCCAGCAAGGCCCAGGCTCGGCGCTCCACGCTGGGTGAACAATTCGTCCAAGGTCATGAAGTTCCCTCGTAAGTTTGACAGTTCCCTTGTTGGTCCGGAAGTCCGGACCGACCCACCACTCGGTCAGGGGGCTGGGGGGATAGCCCCCCTGCCCTACTGCCGTCTGATGGGCTTTTTCTTCTCGTCCTGGATCAGGTTCACATCCAGGCCCAGGGACATCAACTCCTTGATGAGCACGTTGAAGGACTCGGGCAGGCCGGCCTCCAGGAAGTTGTCGCCCTTGACGATCTTTTCGTACATTTTCACACGGCCGGCAACGTCGTCGCTCTTGACCGTGAGGAATTCCTGCAACAGGTAAGCTGCGCCGTAAGCCTCTAGCGCCCAGACTTCCATTTCGCCGAGACGCTGGCCGCCGAACTGGGCCTTGCCGCCCAGAGGCTGCTGCGTCACCAGGGAGTATGGGCCCGTGGAACGCGCGTGGATCTTTTCGTCAACCAAGTGGTGAAGCTTCAGCATGTACATGACGCCCACGGTGACCCGGTTGTGGAAGGGTTCGCCCGAACGTCCGTCGTACAGGGTGATCTTGCCGTCGTCGGGCAGGCCGGCGTGCTGCAGCCAGCCCCAGATCTCGGACTCGTCCGCGCCGTCGAACACCGGAGTCTTGGTGATGATGCCGTGGCGCACGGTTTTGGCAAGTTTCTTCAGTTCCTCGTCGTCCAGGCTGGCGATGAGTGATTCGATTTCCTTGGAGCCGAACACGGCGTTCATATCCTTGCGGACCTGAACCATGGCCTCGCCGGACTCCACCATATTGGCGATCTGAGCGCCCAGCTCGCGGGCTGCCCAACCGAGGTGGGTCTCCATGATCTGGCCGATGTTCATGCGCGAAGGCACGCCCAGCGGGTTCAGCACGATGTCCATGGGGGTGCCGTCGGCGAAGAAGGGCATGTCCTCCTCGGGCAGGATGCAGGACACGACGCCCTTGTTGCCGTGACGGCCAGCCATCTTGTCGCCCACGGAGAGCTTGCGCTTCACGGCGACATAGACCTTGACCATCTTGATGACGCCAGGAGGCAGATCGTCGCCCTCGGTGACCTTCTCGCGCTTGTTGTCGTAGACGGCCTTGATGAACTTGATCTGGCGGTCGTAGTCGTTCAGGATGCTGCGGATCGAATCGTTCACGTCCTTGGAGGAGAAGAGCCCGGACAGCTTCTTGAGCGGAAGCTCGTCCAGAACCTCGCGGGTAAACGGACGATCGGCGTCGATGAGCACCTCGCCCTTCTTCTTGCCCATGACGGACTGGGAGACCTGCTTATTCTCAGCCACGGCCCACACGCGTTCGCGGACGTTGTCCGTCAGAGCGGCCACGTGCTTCATTTCCTTCATGTCGAAGTCGGAAAGCGCGGCCTGCTCAATGGCGTGGGTGCGGTCATCCTTCTCGCCGGAGCGGCGGTTGAAGACCTTCACGTCAACGACAGTGCCCTCGATTCCGGGCGGCACTTTGAGGGACGTATTCTTTACATCGCGCGCCTTGTCGCCAAAGATGGCGCGCAGCAGTTTTTCTTCAGGCGTGAGCTGGGTCTCGCCCTTGGGGGTGATCTTGCCCACGAGGATGTCGTCGGGCATGACCTTGGCGCCCAGGCGGATGATGCCGCAGTCGTCAAGGTTGCGCAGCATCTCCTCGCTCACGTTCGGGATGTCGCGGGTGATCTCTTCGGGTCCGAGCTTGGTGTCGCGGGCGACAACCTCGAACTCCTCGATGTGCACGGAGGTGTAGACGTCCTCCTTCACCACGCGTTCGCTGATGAGGATGGAGTCTTCGAAGTTGTAACCGCACCAGGGGGTGAAGGCCACGAGCAGGTTCTTGCCCAGGGCAAGCTCACCGTCGCGGATGCCAGGGCCGTCGGCCATGACATCGCCCTTCTTGACCTTCTGGCCCACCTGAACGCAGGGGCGCTGGCCGAAGCAGGAGTTCTGGTTCGACTTGTGCCACTTCTGCAGCTCATAGTGAACCGCGCCGCCGGTATTGGGCGCCTCGGCGTCCTCATAGTTGACGATGAGGCGCTCGGCGTCGACGAAGTGAACCACGCCGTCGGCGCGGGCAAGGATGCACGCGCCGGAGTCGCGGGCGACCACGCCTTCCATGCCGGTGCCAACCAGGGGCACGTCGCACTTGAGCAGGGGCACCGCCTGACGCTGCATGTTGGAGCCCATGAGTGCGCGGTTGGCGTCGTCATGCTCCAGGAAGGGAATAAGCGCCGCAGAGATGGACACGATCTGGCTCGGACTGATGTCCATGAGCGTGACCTGCTCCTTGGGCACGAAGTTGGGGTCGCCAGCCTGGCGCGCCTGCACCAGAGCCGGGATGATCTTGTTCTCCGCGTCCAGGGGAAGGCTGGCCTGGGCCACGGCTTCGCCCGCTTCGCGGCTGGCGTCCATCCACACGATCTCGTCGCCGGCGGCGGTATCCTTGACCACGCGGAATGGGGTCTCGATGAAGCCGTAGTCGTTGACTCGGGCGTAAGTGGTGAGCGACACGATCAGGCCGATGTTCGGTCCTTCAGGAGTCTCAATGGGGCAGATGCGGCCATAGTGCGAGGTGTGCACGTCGCGCACCTCGAAGCCCGCGCGCTCGCGGGTCAGGCCGCCGGGTCCCAGAGCCGAGAGGCGGCGCTTGTGCGTCACTTCGGACAGGGCGTTGGTCTGGTCCATGAACTGCGAGAGCTGGGATGTTCCGAAGAACTCCTTCAGCACTGCGGCCACGGGCTTGGGATTGATGAGGTCATGAGGCATGAGCGTGGACACTTCCTGCAAGCTCATGCGCTCCTTGATGGCGCGCTCCATGCGGACGAGGCCGATGCGGTACTGGTTTTCCACCAGCTCGCCCACCGGGCGCACGCGGCGGTTGCCCAAGTGGTCGATGTCGTCGGCGGGACCATGGGAGTCCTTGAGCTTCACCAGGACCTTGACGGCCTTGAGGATGTCCTCATTGGTCAGGGTGCGCAGCTCCAGGGACTCGTTGATGTCCATGCGGGTGTTCAGCTTGTAGCGGCCCACGGTGGACAGGTCGTAGTAGTCCGCGCTGCGGAACAGGTTCTCGAAGAAGCTTGAAGCGATCTCGGCCGTGGGCGGCGAGCTCGGACGCAGGCGGCGGTAGATCTCGATCTGCGCGCTGGCGATGTCCGTGGTCTTGTCAGCGGCCAGGGTGTCGCGCATGGAGGAGGAAACGTCCATGCCGCGGGTGAACAGCACGCTGATCTCCTGCACGTCCTGGGAGCGGATGCGCTCGATGAGGTCGGCGGAGATCTCCTGCGCAGCCTCGGCGACCACTTCACCGGTGTTCAGGTCCACGATGTCGTGGGCCAGATACTGGCCGATGAGGGATTCCGGGGCGACTTCTATGGCGCTCTGGCCGTCCTTAATCATCTTGCGCCAGGACCCCTTGGTGATGGGGCGGCTCTTCTTGACCAGAACCTTGCCGTCGGAAAGCACAACGTCAACGTAGGCGTCTTCCTTCCGGTACTGGTCCTCGCGCATCTTGCGCAGCACGCGCTCGCCATTGAATATATATTCTTCATGGTCGTAGAAGTAGTCCAGAATGTCCGTCTTGGTCATGCCCATGGCCTTGAACAGGATGGTGGCGGGCATTTTCCGGCGACGGTCGATGCGGACATACAGGATGTCCTTGTGGTCGAAGTCAAAGTCCAACCAGGAGCCGCGCATGGGGATGATGCGGCAGGAGTACAGCACCTTGCGGCTGGAGTGCGTCTTGCCCGAGTCATGCTCGAAGATGATGCCGGGCGAGCGCTGCAACTGGTTGACGATGACACGCTCTGTGCCGTTGATGATGAAGGTGCCCTTGTCGGTCATCAGCGGCAGCGTGCCGAAATAGATGTCCTGTTCCTTGATGTCGCGGATGGTGCGGGCGCCGGATTCCTCGTCAACGTCAAAGACCACCAGGCGCACAATGAGGCGCAAGGGGGTTTCGTACGTCAGGCCCTTGGCCAGGCACTCGTCCTCGTCATACTTCGGGTCCTGGATGATGTAGCTGACATACTCCAGGCTTGCGGTGCGGTTAAAGTCCTCGATGGGAAAAACGGAGCGGAACACAGCTTCGAGGCCGAGATCGGCACGGCTGGCCGGCGGTTCGTCGCGTTGCAGGAATTTCAGGTAGGAATCCACCTGGAGTTCCAGCAGGTGCGGGATTGGCAGGCTGTTGGCGATCTTACCGAAATGTTTCGTGAGTTGGGCCATTATCACCTCATCGAGCGAGACGGTTTGTGTTCACGGGAAAAGGAAAAGCCCAGGCGCACTGCGCCTTTGGGCAAATATCTGGTCCCGGTCCAAAAAAAGCGGGTCACGTTGCGTCACGTCTTGTAGTCCCCAAATGGAATTAGATCTCCGCAGGGGGGTGGGAAAAATTCTTATTATAGATCGCGCTATTACGGCAGCGGCTCATCCTGCATTCCGGCCTTCCGGCGCAGGTCAACCCGCACCGCCAATGGCGGCAGCGGGCTCCAGAAAAAAGAGAGACGGAGCGAAGGACGCATCCCGGTGGGAATGCGTCCTTCGCCCGGTATATCTCAAAGTCTGAGCAAAAAGCTACTTGACCTCGACGACGGCGCCGGCTTCGGCAAGCTGCTTCCTGGCGTCTTCGGCGTCAGCCTTGCTCACGGCTTCCTTGATGGTCTGAGGAGCGCCGTCAACCTTGTCCTTGGCTTCCTTCAGGCCCAGGCCGGTGAGGGCGCGGACAACCTTGATGACGCCGATCTTGTTGGCGCCGGCTTCCTTCAGGATGACGTCGAACTCGGTCTTCTCTTCAGCGGCTTCAGCCGGGGCAGCGGCAGCGGCCGGGGCGAAGGCAGCCATGGGAGCGGCGGCAGATACGCCGAACTTCTCCTCAAGCTCCTTGATGAAGTCAGCCAGATCGAGAACGGTCATGCTGGAGATGAACTCAACAACCTGCTCTTTGGTCACGGACATGATATATTCCTCCTGGAAAGTATCGTTTGCTTAAAGTTGACTGGGGTTTAAAGGGCCTCAGGGGCCTCAGTGGCCTCAGGTGCGGCGCCGCCTTCCTTCTGTTCCTTGATAGCATTCAAGGCATACAGGAAATTGCGGAGCACAGCCGCGAACACGTTGACGAAGTTGGTGGGCACCGCATTCATGGTGCCGAGCAACTTGGCCAGAAGTTCGGGCTTGCTGGGCAGCATTGCAAGCTGCTTCACGCCCTCCTCGTCAAGGAACTTCCCTTCAAGGCTGCCGTAACGCAGGGAGAGCTTCTTGCTCCCCTTGACGAACTCGGACAGAGCCTTGGCCAGGGCTACTGGATCATCGTAGCCCAAAGCAACCGCGCAGTTTTCTTTCAGACGATCATTGAGGACGTCGTGGGACGTCTCTTTGAGCGCCAACCGGGCCAGGGTATTCTTGACGACTTGGTAATCGACTCCGGCTTCGCGGAGCTTGGCGCGCAGAAGAGTCATCTCCTCCACTCCCATGCCCTTGAAGTCGGTGACGACGGCGATGTTCGCCCGTGCAGCCTTTTCGTGCAGCTGCTCGATGATCTGGGCTTTTTCGTGCCTATTCACCGTGTCTCGCTCCTCGTCGTTCATTGGCCCGGAAAGCAAAGTCCGTCTCGGCAGGCGTTATTAAGGACCCTGAGGCCCACCTGCTTTCTTCGACTTAAACTTCCCGTGCTATCTATGCAATCCAGCGAAGGCGGCCATTCCGCCCGCACCAGTTTTAGCCTTCCAGAAACTTCCGGATGGACAAAGTGTCGACCTTAATGCCGGGGCCCATGGTGGTAGCCACGGCCATGGCCTTCAGGTACGTGCCCTTGGCGGTGGACGGCTTCAGCCTGTTCACAGCCTCAAGCAGGGCGCTCAAGTTTTCGCAAAGCTTCTCAGGGCCAAAGGACTTCTTGCCGATGGGGGCGTGCAGGATGCCCGCCTTGTCGACCTTGAACTCCACGCGGCCAGCCTTGACTTCACGCACGGCGTCGCCGACGTTGAAGGTGACGGTGCCGGTCTTGGCATTGGGCATCAGGCCGCGGGGGCCGAGCATGCGGCCGATCTGACCGACCTTGGCCATCATGTCCGGGGTGGCGATGGCGGAGTCGAAGTCCAGCCAGCCGCCCTTAATCTTCTCGACCAGCTCATCGCTGCCGCACTCGTCGGCTCCGGCCTCGCGGGCCTCGGCTTCCTTGTCGGTCTTGCAGAACACGATGACGCGGATGGTCTTGCCCAGGCCGTTCGGCAGGGGCACGGCGCCGCGCACCATCTGATCGGAGTACTTGGGATCAACGCCCAGGTTGATGGCCACATCGACGGTCTCGTCGAACTTGGCGAAGGAGCTCTCTACAGCCAGCTTCACCGCATCGGCCACAGCGAAACGCTGTGTCGCATCAAAGCCTTCGGAGGCCTTGTTGTAGTTTTTTCCGTGTTTCGGCATGACGTATCCTCGCTACCCTTTGACTTCAAGGCCCATGCTGCGGGCGGTGCCGATGACGCAGTTCATTGCGGCCTCAAGGGACTTGGCCGTAAGATCCGGGGTCTTCAGCTTGGCGATTTCCTCAATCTGGGCCATGGTCACGGAGCCGACCTTGGTCTTGTTGGGTTCGCCGGAGCCCTTCTCGATCTTGGCGGCTTTGAGCAGCAGGACCGGAGCGGGCGGGGTCTTGGTGATAAAGGAGAAGGTGCGGTCAGCATAAACGGTGATGATCACCGGGATGATCATGCCCTTCTGGTCCTGGGTCTTCGCATTGAAGGCCTTGCAGAACTCCATGATGTTGACGCCATGCTGGCCCAAGGCCGGTCCCACCGGAGGGGACGGGTTGGCCACGCCGGCAGGAATCTGCAGCTTGACTTTGCCTGTGATTTTCTTGGCCATGTGTATATCCTCGCAAGCGGTTTCCCGCCGCAGTCGGTCAAGGGTCCGTCTAGCCCTTCGTCACCTGGACGAAGTCGAGCTCCACCGGGGTTTGACGCCCGAAAATGGAGACAGCCACGCGGAGCTTACCCTTGTCATAATTCACGTCTTCGACGACGCCGTTAAACCCGCTGAAGGGGCCGTCGATTACCCGCACCTCGTCACCACGCTCGAAGTGGAACTTGGGACGGGGCTGTTCCTGCCTGCTCTCCATCATGGAGAGAATGGTCTGGGCTTCGCTGTCGCGCATTGGGGTGGGACGATTTTTACCGCCCACGAATCCCGTAACGCGTGGGATGGACTGAATCAGATGCCACGAATCGTCCGTAAGCATCATCTTCACCATCACATAGCCCGGATAAAACTTCCGGGTGCTTGTCCGGCGCTCGCCCTTGACCATTTCCACCACTTTTTCAGTGGGCACCACGACTTCGAGCACCTGGCCATGATCTTGGCCTGTGCGCATCATCTCGGTGATGGTCTGCTGTACACGCTGCTCGAATCCCGAGTACGTGTGGACGATATACCAGCGGGCCGGCTTTTCCCCGCCAACGGCGCTATCTTCATTCACTTGCGCTCACCTGCCAGGGATTTAGGACAGCACAGCTTCAACGACCTTGGACAAGCCAAGATCGATGACGCCCAGGAACAGCGACATGACCGCAACAAGGATCATCACCGCCGCACAGGTAGCAACAGTCTCCTTGCGAGTGGGCCAGGTGATCTTTTTAAGTTCAACCTGGGCTTCCTCGAAGAAGACCTTGAGTTCCTGGGCCTTGGCTGAGACGCCCGATGGTTCGGGCGTTTCGTTGCCTTGCTGGCCGCTGGAGCCTTTCGCTGTATTTTTAGCCATTTTTCTCCCCATTTTAGGGGTAAGTTGGCAGGCCAGGAGGGATTCGAACCCCCAGCATCCGGTTTTGGAGACCGGCGCTCTAGCCGTTAGAGCTACTGGCCTGCGCGATGAACTACTTGGTCTCGCGGTGGACTGTGTGCTTCTTGTCGAAGGGACAGTACTTGCTCACTTCGAGACGACCTGTAGTATTCTTCTTATTCTTCGAGGTCGAGTAATTGCGCCGCTTGCACTCGGTGCAAGCAAGCTGAATGTTGACGCGCATGGATTACTCCAGAATCTCGGTAACAACACCCGCGCCAACGGTGCGGCCGCCTTCGCGGATGGCGAAGCGCAGTCCCTGCTCCATGGCGATGGGGTGGATCATGTCAACGATGAAGGTCGCGTTGTCGCCGGGCATAACCATCTCGACGCCCTCTTCCAGGGTCACGACACCGGTGATGTCAGTGGTGCGGAAGTAGAACTGGGGACGGTAGCCGGAGAAGAACGGAGTGTGACGTCCGCCCTCGTCCTTGGACAGGACGACGACCTCGGCCTTGAACTTGCGGTGGGGCGGAATGCTCTTGGGCTTGGCCAGAACCTGGCCGCGCTCAACGTCTTCACGCTTGATGCCGCGCAGCAGCACGCCGACGTTGTCGCCAGCATTGCCCTGGTCAAGGATCTTGCGGAACATCTCGACGCCGGTGCAGGTGCTCTTGACGGTGTCCTTGATGCCGACGATCTCGACTTCGTCGCCCACGGTGATGACGCCGCGCTCGACACGACCGGTCACGACGGTGCCGCGGCCAGAGATGGAGAACACGTCTTCGATGGGCATAAGGAAGGGCTTGTCGATGTCGCGCTTGGGCTCAGGAATGTAGGTGTCGCAAGCGTTCAGGAGCTCGAGGATGCACTTGCACTCTTCGCTCTTCGGATCGTCGCTCTCCAGGGCCTTCAGGGCGGAACCCTTGATGACCGGGATGTCGTCGCCGGGGAAGCCGTACTTGGTCAGCAGCTCGCGAACTTCGAGCTCGACGAGCTCCAGCAGTTCGGCGTCGTCGACCATGTCGCACTTGTTCATGAAGACGACCATGTGAGGCACGCCGACCTGACGGGCGAGCAGGATGTGCTCACGGGTCTGGGGCATGGGGCCGTCGGTGGCGGCCACGACGAGGATCGCTCCGTCCATCTGGGCGGCGCCGGTGATCATGTTCTTAATGTAGTCGGCGTGGCCCGGGCAGTCCACGTGGGCGTAGTGACGATTGTCGGTCTCGTACTCCACGTGGGCGGTGGCGATGGTGATGCCGCGCTCTTTTTCTTCAGGAGCCTTGTCGATCTGGTCGAAAGCCACGTAAGTGCCCTTGCCCAACATGGACGCCGTCTTGGTGATGGCGGCGGTGAGGGTGGTCTTGCCGTGGTCGATGTGGCCGATGGTTCCGATGTTGACGTGAGGCTTCTTGCGCTCGAATTTAGCCTTGCCCATGTTCAACCCCCTGGTTCTGGTCTGCGGTTGTCGAGAAAGATTTGTGGAGCCCATGAACGGAATTGAACCGTTGACCTCTTCCTTACCAAGGAAGTGCTCTACCGACTGAGCTACATGGGCTTAAGCGTCGTTATAGGAGGCCCCATTGGCGCGGACTGGAGCGGGAAACGGGACTCGAACCCGCAACCCTCAGCTTGGAAGGCTGATGCTCTAGCCAATTGAGCTATTCCCGCGTGCAGAATCCTGTAGTCCCTGCGGCCAGGGACACGCCCTGCCTCCTACAACGTTGCTTGCCGCGTAAAAGTGGTGGTGGGGGGAGGATTTGAACCTCCGAAGGCTTACGCCGACAGATTTACAGTCTGTTCCCTTTGGCCACTCGGGAACCCCACCATGAACTGGAGCTGGCGATGGGACTTGAACCCGCAACCTGCTGATTACAAGTCAGCTGCTCTGCCATTGAGCTACGCCAGCGCGTGAACGAAGATGCATACGCGCTTCACTCACAGATTGCAAGGACTTTATGTTCCCAGATGGCGCTGGGCCGTCCGCAATCCCTCGTTTCCGAGGCCGCTCTGAATATTTGGTTTGGCCCTCCTTTGTCAACACCTTTTCTTTTGAACATCGAAAAAATATGGCCTTCCACACGAAGTACCCTTTGACGAACGCTCCATTCCACCCTATTTCCCCCCTGCCATGCACAAAAACACAACCACACTCCCCTTCGGACCCAATGCTCCCTGGCTTGCCCCCTTGGCCGGATATTCCGACCTTCCCTTTCGAACTTTATGCCGAACCTTCGGCGCCGCCTGCACCGTGACCGAAATGGTCAGCGTCAAGGGACTGGTTTACGGCGGCTTCGGCACCGAGCGCCTCCTCCTCACAGTTCCCGAGGACGCCCCCCTGGTGGTGCAGCTTTTCGGCTCGGAGCCGGAGATATTTGAACGCGCCATGCCTCTACTATTGGAACGCGGGTTCACCCACTTCGATCTCAACGCCGGCTGCTCCGTGCGCAAGGTGAACAAAAGCGGTTCCGGCTCAGCCCTCATGAGCCGCCCCGCCCTGCTGCTCAAAATCGCTGAGACCATGGTGCAGGCAGCCGGGCCAGGCAAGGTGGGCGTCAAGATGCGTCTGGGGTTCACCCCTGGCGAGGAGAACTTCCTTGAAGTCGGGCGGGCCTTGCAGGATCTCGGCGCAGCCTGGCTCACCCTGCACCCCCGCACGGCCAAGCAGCTCTTCGGCGGAGAGGCTCGCTGGGAGGCCATCGGCGAGCTTGCACGCGCGGTCGAAATCCCCGTGCTGGCCAGCGGCGACCTGTTCACTGCCGAAGACGGTGCGCGCTGCCTGTCAGAAACAGGCTGCGCTGGGGTCATGTTCGCACGCGGCGCCCTCACCGATCCCATGATATTCCAGCGTCTCAAGGATATCCTGGCTGACCGCGACCCCGCCCTGCGCACTGCCGAGAGCCTGGCCGAGGCCGCCCTGACGCACATACGCCTGTGCCAGGAGCTGGACCAGACCCCACGCGCCTTTCGCGCCTTGCGCGCCTTCCTGCCGCGCTACGCCAAGGGGTTCACCGGCATCCGCGCCTTGCGCCAGGCCCTGATCACTTGCCGCAACTGGGACGAACTCACGGCCATGGCCGGAAGCATCGCCCACCTTGCAGCCGACCACGTCCCATTAGACCATTCGGACCTGACTCAAGATCTCTGAGCCTCGGCTCTGTTGACTCATGGCTCCGGCTAAGTCAGAATGATTTTATAACCGCCTTGTTTTGCTACAGCACGGCACTCCGCCGCAGAAGAGAGGTTCTGATGGAAGTTGTTCGCGCGCGCCTGGCGGGGTTCTGCATGGGCGTCGGCCTTGCCCTAAAGAAACTGGATGCCCTGCTTGAGGCCCACGACAACCGTCCGACGTTCATGCTTGGCCCCATCATTCACAACCCCCAAGTGCTGGAGGACTATGCCAAGCGTGGGGTCGGACTTGTCAAAGCCCCCGAAGACCTGCCCTCCGGCTGCCGCGTGGTCATTCGCGCCCACGGCATTCCGCGTCAGGCGGAACAGGCGCTGCTGGACCGCGGAGTGGAGGTGGTCGACGCCACCTGCCCCAAGGTCAAGCGCGCCCAATTGCTCATCAGCGGCGAGGCGGAAAATGGCCGCACCCTGCTGCTTTTTGGCGAAGACGACCACCCTGAGGTGCGCGGGCTTTTAAGCTACGCCGGTCCGGATTCCTTTGTCTTTGAAACACGCGAAGAACTGATCCGGCACCACCTTGACCCTGCCGCAAACTATTTCCTGGCCGCTCAAACAACCCAGGACCGCCAGGGTTTCCTGCAAATACAGGAGGACCTGGCAAAACGCCTTCCTGGCGGAGCGCCAGCCCTGGAAACCATCTGCGATGCAACTCGTCTGCGCCAGAACGAAGCCATACGGCTGGCCGGACAGGCCGACTGCGTCATCGTGGCCGGGGGCAAGGCCAGCGGCAACACGCGCAGACTCTCGCAAGTCATAGAGGCCAAGGGAACGCCCACAGTGCTGGTGGAAACCGTTGACGACTTGAATGCGCTTGCTTTACTGCAATATAAGCGCATGGGCTTAACTGCTGGCGCATCCACGCCGAAAAGCATAATTGATGACATTGAAGCCTTCCTCCAGGCTTTGTAGTCCATGAACCGCCCACGCATGGAGCCGCCATGAGCACGAACATGACCAACATTCTTCTCGAGGCCGGAACCAACGAGCTTGAGATCGTAGAGTTTTACCTCGAGGAACCGGGGCCTGCCGGGGGCGAGCCTTATCGCGGCTACTACGGCGTCAACGTCGCCAAGGTGCTGGAGATAATCCGCCTGCCACGCATCACGGAGATGCCGCAGGTTTCCCATCCCTCTGTGCTGGGAGCCTTCAACCTGCGCTCCCAGATCATCCCCCTGGTGGACCTTGGAGTGTGGCTGAAGAAGACCCGACACGACTCCGAACCGCCCAAGGTCATCGTCTGCGAATTCAACAACGTTACCACGTCCTTCCTGGTCAGCGGCGTCAACCGCATCCACCGCATCAGTTGGGAGGAGGTGGAGGCGCCCAACAAATATATGTCCGCCCTGGCCTCCAACTCCATCACCGGCGTGGTGCGACTTGAGGGGCGCATCATCTTCCTGCTGGACCTGGAGAAAATCGTGGCGGAGCTGAACCCGGAGCTTGGCCTGCGCTTCGACGAGAACGTCACCTGGGAGGCGGGCGTCCAGTACCGCGCCCTCATCGCCGACGACTCCACCCTTATTCGCGAAATGATCGGCGACCTTCTGCACCGCGCCAACTTCCTGGTGGAAAAAACCAACCACGGCGGCGAGTGCTGGGAGCGGCTCATGCAGATCAAGAAGATCGCCGAGACCGAGAACCGCCCGGTGACGGACTATGTGCAGGTGGTCATCTCCGACATTGAAATGCCCAACATGGACGGGCACAACCTGACCAAGCGCATCAAGGATGACCCGGTGCTCAGGGAGCTGCCGGTTATCCTGTTCTCCTCCATCATCACCGACAAGCTGCGCCACAAGGGCGAGGCCGTGGGCGCTGACGACCAGATCAGCAAGCCTGAGATCACGCACGTGGCAAAACGCGCCGTTGATTTGATCAAGACCCGCATCGCCGCAGCCGCAGCCACCGCCTAGGCAGTCATAAACACTAAAAGAAACCGCCCGGCTCCTCACAACGAGGGGCCGGGCGGTTTCTTTTGGCCAGCACAGCAGGCCAGCGCCGGTGTGCGGCTCACCTGCCCATGAGCAGGGCGATGAAGCCCGGGTGGATGAGATCGGGTCATAATCAAAGTAAGGCCCATGACGATGACCACCGTGCCCCAGGCGATGACGTTGAACACCGGGCCGTTGACGTAGTCGCCCATGAGGCGCTTGTCGTTGATGAGCCGCAGCATGAATATCAGCACAAAGGGCAGCACCGCACCGTTCACAACCTGGGAAAGGTACATGATGGCGATGAGCGGCGCCTCGGGCCAGAGAATGATGCCTGCGGAGATGCCGATGATGAGGGTGAACAGCCAGAAGAACTGCGGGGCCTCGCTGAAGTCCTTGTCCACGCCAAGCTCCCAGCCCATGCCCTCGCAGATGTAATACGAGGTGGACAGGGGCAGCACGCAGGCGGCGAAGAGCGAGGCGTTGAACAGGCCCACGGCGAAGAGTCCGGTGGCGTACTCGCCCACCAGCGGCGTCAACGCCATGGCGGCATCCGCAGCGGTCTCGATTTTGATGCCGGCCTTGAAGATGGTGGCGGCGCAGGCCACCACGATGAAGAAGGCCACGACAATGGCCATGACGCAGCCAACGATGACATCCAGTCGAGAGAAATTGTAATTTTCCTTGGTGATGCCCTTCTCCACCACGCTTGCCTGCTGGTAGAACTGCATCCACGGAGCGATGGTGGTGCCGATGACGCCGATCATCATGGTGACGGAGCTGGGCGTCACGTGCATGTCGGGCACGGCGGAGGCGCGAAGCACCTCGCCCCAGTCCGGCCCGGACATGAAGGCCGCCACGGGATAGGCCACATAGACAACGCAGGCCACGAGAAAAACCTTCTCCACGATGCGATACGAGCCCTTAACGATGAGCAGCCACACGGCGATCGCGCCCAAGGGAACGGAAATGTATTTGCTGACGCCGAAAAGCTCCATGCTGGCGGCGATGCCGGCAAACTCGCTCACTGTGTTGCCAAGGTTAGTCAACAATAGGGCGATCATGACGTAAAAAGTTATTTTGACGCCAAAACTTTCGCGAATAAGGTCGGCCAGCCCCTTGCCAGTCACCGCGCCCATGCGCGCGCACATCTCTTGAATAACGACGAGCGCCACGGTTGTGGGCAGCATCATCCAAAGAAGAGACATGCCGAACTGCGCGCCGGCAAGAGAATAGGTCGTAATGCCGCCCGCATCGTTGTCGACGTTGGCGGTGATGATGCCCGGACCGAGAAGAGCAAGAAACATGACGATGTTCCTGCGGTTCAGCTTGCCCAGTGACGGAAAAATGGAAGTAAGGCTCATGGGGGTGCCGCCAGGAAGCTAGAAGTTGCGCATGGCCTTGTACTGTTTCCAGCGCAGGGCAAAAGGCAGAAAGTGCTCGATGATGTCGTCCGAGGTGACGATGCCGGCCATCTTGCCGTCTTCCTCAAGCACTGGGACGGAGGCCAGCTTGTACTGCACCACCAGCTCCAGCACGTCCTCAAGGGATGAGTCGACCTGCACGCTCTTGGGGTTGCGGCTCATGATGCCGGAAATGGGGTCTGATCCGCGCGCAAGAAGCAGGCGTTTGAGGCTCGCCACGCCCAGAAGCTGCTCGTCCGGATCTAACACATAGATATAATAGATGGAGTCCATCTCCGCTCCGAGCAGGCGCACCTGGGCCAAAGCGTCATCTGCCGTGGCAGCCGGGGGAACGAAGAGGAACTCGTTGTTCATCAGGCCACCAGCCGAGTCATCCTCGTGCTCCAGCAGTTCCTGAACCTTTTCCGCGTCCTCGGGGTCCATTTGGGCCAGCAGTTCCTGGGCCTTCTCGTCGGGCAGTTCGGCCAGAACGTCGGCGGCTTCGTCGGGCGGCATTTCTTCCAGAACATCGGCGGCGTGCGAACTCTCCATCTGGGAAAGCAGCCGGCTGGAATCCTCGGGCTCCATCTCGCCCATGGCCTCGCCCGCAGCCTCCACATCGATGGAGTTAAGCACTGCGGAGACGTTGCCATGAGGCAATTGAGCAAGAATGTTGGCCAGATCGGCCGGGTGCATGTCGGAGAGTTTGTCGCGGGTGACGGTGAGGGTGAGATTGGTGAGATTGGCGTCGAGGGGCTGAACCAGCAGCCAGTCGATCTCCTTGGAGGCGAGCTGACGCTTCATCGCCCCGCCCAGGAAATCCCAGGCCCTGAGATAGCCTAAACGCCGCAGGATGCCCCGGAAGCCGATGTCGACGGCGGAGAGGCACAGGCCTCCGTCTGGGGAAAGGGCCAGCTTCAGATCGTTGACGCGAACAACGCGTGCCCCGTCCACATCAACAATCTGCTTATCGAGAATGTCGCGGCGCATGAGCACCTCGTTCTCGGACTCCGGCAGATTGGGCAGGGTCTCGGGTTCGCCTTTCAGCGACACGACAACGTCGTTGAACATTGCCAAATCGCTGAAAGCCACGCGGCGCGTTTCGCCGTTGGCCTTAACCAATATATGGTGGACCACGGGCAGGGGATCGCCAGGGCTCATGGCTACATCAAAAAGCCGCCCAACCTCGCGGCCGGAACGGCTGATGACGCTACGGTCCAGAACCGCGCTTAAAAATAAATCTTTGGCGTGCTGGGACATGGCAGCCTCCCCGGGCGCTTCGGCGCTCCTTCGGATAACAAAACACGAAAGCCCGGCAGCCCGCAATGGCACGGACTCCGGTGGCCTTAATGCCGCCGGGCTTCAGGACTGGTCAAGACAACCAGTCACGGCGCGGCGGCGCACTATTTTCGTGTATCCGTACTCTGGGTAGGCTGAGCCGACTGAGCCGACTGGGCGGGCTGGGCTGGCTGGGCTGGCTGGGCGGGCTGTTCAGGCTGGTCAGGCGTGCCGTCGAGTCCCTTGCGGAGCTCGCGGATGCTTTTGCCAATACTTGCGCCCAACTGCGGCAGCTTGCCGGGGCCAAAAACCAGCAGGGCGATTCCAACGATGAGCAGCAGGTGCATGGGCTGAAAAAGCTGTCCGAACATGGCTGTTCCTCCGTGTTCCCATGGAGCGGGCGGCCCTAAGTCGCATCCAGGTCCAGGGGAGGTCTTGCGCCGAGTCATCGGCGTCATCCGGTTCGGGACGTCATTCGAAAAAACGAACGGGTGTACCGAGTCATTAGCGATTTATGAGAACGACGATCTGCCGTTCCACACCATTTATCCTCTACAGGGAACCGTCGCCGCCGTCAAGCCGCATTTTGAGGTGTTGATAGGCCTTGGCCGTAGCTACACGACCGCGCGGCGTGCGCTTTATGAAACCGCACTGGATAAGAAACGGCTCATAAATATCCTCAATCGTTCGAGATTCCTCGGAACAAGCCACCGCGATGGTCTTGACGCCAACAGGCCCGCCGCTGAACTGGTTCACAATGAGCGAGAGGATCTTTCTGTCCATCTGGTCAAGGCCGTACGGATCAACGTCGAGCTTGTCGAGGGAGTCCTCGGCCAGTTTCTTGTCCACAATGCCCTGGCCGGAAACAACGGCATAGTCGCGAATGCGCCGCAAAAGCCGCCCGGCGATGCGGGGAGTCCCGCGCGAACGCCGAGCGATGGCCCAGGCGCCCTCCTCTGTCATTTTGACCCCAAGGATGCCTGCGGCGCGCAGGACAATGCGCGAGAGCTCCTCCGGCGAGTAGAACTCCAACCGGAATACGCAGCCGAAGCGGTCGCGCAGGGGCGAAGTGAGCAGGCCCACGCGGGTGGTGGCCCCCACAAGGGTGAACGGCTCCAGGTCAATTTTCACGGTGCGTGCGCCAGGCCCCTGGCCGATGATCAGGTCGATCTTGTAGTCCTCCATGGCGGGGTACAAAATCTCCTCCACTGTGGCCGGCATGCGGTGGATTTCGTCGATGAACAGGATGTCGTGCTTGGAAAGGTTGGTCAGAATCGCCGCCAGGTCGCCCACGCGCTCAAGCACCGGGCCGGAGGTCGAGACCATGCTCACCCCCAGTTCGCTGGCCATTATCTGGGCGAGGGTTGTCTTGCCCAGGCCGGGGTTGCCGGAAAACAGGGTGTGGTCCAGGGCCTTGCCGCGCTCACGCGCAGCCTGGATGAACACGGAGAGGTTCGAGCGCACGTCCTCCTGCCCGATGAAGTCGGACAGGCGCTGGGGGCGGATGGTGTCGTCCGCCTGGGGCCGCTTCGCGGCGTCATCGCTCATGGCTTTGCTGCCTCCGGTTCATGGCCCTTATGCCCGTGCAGCGGCGATCTTCTTCAAGGCCGCGCGGATGGCCGAACTGGCGTCAATGTCCGGCTCGGCCTCAAAAATATCTCGCATCATGGGACGGGCCTCGTCCTCCGTATAACCAAGGGCCTTCATGCCCGAGAGGGCGTCGAAGTACTCGCTCTGGGGGGCGTCCTGCGGGGTTGGCGCCAGGGTGGGGCCGGTCTTGATGCCCGCCACCTTGTCCTTGAGCTTCCACATGATCTCCCGCGCGGACTTGGGCCCGATGCCGGGCACAGTGGCCAGCATGTCCGCGTCCTCGCGCAGCACCAGTTCGCGCAAATGGTCCGGCCTGAAATGGGAAAGGATGGACAGGGCCTTTTTCGGCCCCAGTTTATCAATGCCGATGAGCAGGCGGAACAGGTCTCGGTCGTCTTTGGCGGCAAAGCCGTAAAGGTCGAGGGCTTCCTCGCGCACGATGGTGTGCACGAAAAGCTGCACCTCGGCGCCCTTCTGCGGCAAGCCCACAAGTGCGGTGGTGGGCAGGGCCAGCTCGTAGCCAACGCCGCCGGGGGTGAGCAGCACGCAGCCCTTGGACGTAACGTCCAGCAAGCGTCCTTCGAGGTAAGCTATCATTTGGCCCCCATCAGCTTGCGCATGCGCCGCTCGTTCAGGTGGCAAATGGCCACGGCCAAGGCATCGCTGGCGTCGAGCGCCCAGTCGGGCTTCTTGACCCCAAGAATCTGCGCAACCATGAAGGCCACCTGCTCCTTTTCCGCCCGGCCCACGCCCACCAGGCTTTTTTTGACCATGGTGGGCGGGTACCCGGCAACGGAGAGGCCTGCAACAGCGCAGGCGGCCATGGCCGCGCCCCGCGCCTGCCCCAGCTTGATGGCCGAGGCGCTGTTCTTGGACACGAAGACCGACTCGATGGCGGCCTCGGTGGGGCAATGGTCTTTGATTATCTCGGCGACGCGGGTGTAGATGACTCCCAGGCGCTCGGCCATGTCGCCCCCGGAAGGGGTGCGGATGGTGCCCACGGCCACGAGTTCGGCGCGGCCAGAGGTCTCGCGCACCACGCCAAAGCCGGTGACCTGGCTTCCGGGGTCAAGCCCCAGCACGGCCACAGGCGCAGCCATGCTACCCCAGCTCTTCCATTATTTCGTCCGTGAAGTCGGCTGTGACGTAGACGTTGGACACGTCCTCGTTCTCCTCCAGATTCTCCATGAGCGTCATGACCTTGCGGGCCGTGTTCGCATCCACCGCAGTCAGATTCTTGGGCAGCATGGTCAGCTCGGAGTTCTCCACCGCGATGCCAGCGTCCTCGAAGGCCTTCTCCACTGCGGAGTAGTTCTCTGGAGCAACGCGCACCTCAAGGGTGCCCTCTTCGGCCACCACGTCGTCCGCGCCAGCCTCCAGGGCCACTTCCATGATCTGGTCCTCGGTGTACTTGGTGGGGTCGAAGGAGAGCACGCCGCGCTTGTCGAACATCCAGGCCACGCTGCCGGGCTCTCCCATGTTGCCGCCAGCCTTGCCAATGATGTGGCGGACTTCGGCGATGGTGCGATTCTTGTTGTCCGTCGCCACCTCAACAAGCATGGCCACGCCGCCTGCTGCATAGCCTTCGTACATCATCTCAAAGATTTCGCCGCCAGCAAGCTCTCCGGTGCCCTTTTTGACGGCCTGGTCGATCTTGTCATTGGGCATGTTGGCGGACTTGGCCTTGGCGATGACTGCGCGCAGGCGGGCGTTCATATTGGGATCGCCGCCGCCCTTGGCCGCAAGGATGATATCCTTGGTGATTTTGGTAAAGACCGCACCCTTCTTGGCATCGGTCTTGGCCTTGGCGCGTTTGATCGTGGCCCATTTGCTATGTCCGGACATGAATCCTCCAAAATGAATTATAATGGGAGCCCAGCAGCTCCGAAACAGTAAACTTTACAGAACCTCGCCCCGAAAGCCAAGCCCAAGAATGAAGGTCTCCTTGCTTTCCGCCCGCGAGCTTTTCGGCTTGAAGCCGCGCACCTTTTCAAAGTACGGGCGCAACGATTCCTGGAAGCCCTTGGCGTCCGGGCCCTCAAAAATCTTCGCCACGAAGTTTCCGCCGGGCTTCAGCCTGCGCAGAGCCACGTCACGAGCGCGTTCGCACAGCTCCACGCTGCGCGCCTGGTCCGTGAACTTTATCCCAGTGGTGCGCGGCGCCATGTCGCTCATGACGAAATCAAAGGGCAGATGCGGCTCCATAAGGGCCAGAAGCTCCGGGGTGTCCTCAAAGGCATCATGCACAAGAAACTGGACATTATCCGGAAATTCCTGCTCTGTGGTCTGGATGTCCAGGGCGAGGACAAAGCCTGCCGGGCCAACCTTCTTGGCCGCGAAAAGCGTCCAGGAGCCAGGCGCCGCCCCCAGGTCCAGCACCTTGAGACCTTGCTTGAGGAGCGAGAACTTGGCATCCAGCTCTTGCAGCTTGTACACGCTTCGCGCAGGGTAGTTTTCCGCCTTGGCGCGCTTGAAGTAATGGTCGCGATATTCTTTCATGGCACGTCCTGTGCGAGCACCAGTAGCGTAATCCGCCAGGCTTGCCAAGAACGCCGCAAGGAGCCTCCATGCCCGATCAGGCCCAAAGCCGCCCAAAGCGTCCCAGAATTCTGGACGCCCTTGGCCTGCCCAAAACCCTGCCAGCCTCGCATCAGGACTTCCTGACGCTTTTCCGACCCGAACCCGCCGGGGAGGACCTGCTGCTCCTGGGCCTTGGGCCGGAGCCAGAGCGTCTGCCAGAGCGGCTGGCCGAGTTTGTGCCGGATCTTCTGGGCACGCCGGGCCGCGTGCGCTACATCGAGGCCCCGGACATGGCGGCGCAGCTCGGCGAGGACTGGCGTTCGCGCATCCCTGCGGGCTACGAGGAGCTGCCCGCCGCCGACATCGCATCCTTTGCGCAAGGGGCCGCCGTGGTGCTCTACCGTCCTGGCCCGCGCCTGTTTCCAGACTTCTGGGGCCCGCTGCTGGCGCGGCTTCAACTGGCCCTCCTGGCTCAAGCCCCCCTGGCCCCGGACCCGCGCCTGGTCTGGCTGCCTGGCGGGGAGTCCGGCCTGCTGCGCGTGGAGCTGCGCGAAGCTTTCGAGGCTCTCGGCTTCCGCGTGCGCGAGGTGCCGAATGAATCGGCGTTGCGCGGCCTGCTGGCCGGGGGCGAACGCCCTGCCCTGTACCTCAGCGTGAATTTCCGAGGCATCGATTCCCTGGGCGAGGCAGCGCACCTGCTGGAAGCCGCCGGGGCCAGGGTGGCCGTGTGGTGCGTGGACAATCCGCTGCACCTGCTTTCCGGCCTCAAGGCGCGCTTCTGGACCCGGCTCCCGCTCCTCGTCACCGACGACTGGTTCCTTGAGCCACTGCGCAGGCTGGGCGCGCAAAACGTCCACCATTTGCCCCTGGCTGCCCGGGCGAAAGAGCTGGCCAGCCCGCCGCGTCCGCCCGCCCCCGCCTTCGCGGATCTGGCGGGGCGACTGGTGTTCGTTGGCCGAAGCGCCTTCCCCGGCAAGTCTGATTTCTTCGCAGGCTGCACAACGCCAGCCGCAGCCTCAACCGAGGCTGAACGTTTGCAGCAGGACGGAGGACGTCCGGATTTCGGCTGGTGGCTCACGCGGCTGGGCATCGACAGGCTGTGGCCCGGAAACGAGGTGCGGCGGGCAGGCTTCTGCGCCGAGGAGATGGGCAAGGCATGGCGTACGGCTTGCCTGTGCCGGGCGCTGGAGGATCTTTCCGGCGCGCTCACGATATTTGGCGACGAAGGCTGGCGGGATCTTTTACCGGAGGGGACGGACCTGCGGGGCCCTGTTGACTATTACACGGCGCTGCCGGACATTTGCGCCAGCGCGGGCGCCTGCCTGAACTGCACCAGCCCTCTCCTCCCTCGCGGCCTCACCCAGCGGCATTTCGACACCTGGGCCAGCGGCGGGCTCCTGCTCACCGACGCCACGCCCGGCCTCTCGCTCTTCCCGGCGGAACTGACGCGTGGAATCACCTTCCGATCGCCACAGGACATCGCTCCGCGCCTTCGGGCGCTCTGGTCGTCGGCCTCCGGAGCCGAAGCCCTCAAAACCGCCTGGCGCGCGGAGCTTGCAGCAGGGCACACCTATGCCCACCGCCTCCAGCGCGTGCTGGAGGTCGCCGGGCTCTAGCGCAGCGGCCAGGGCCTATTCGGGCAGCGGGGGCTCGTCGAGAAGCGGCAGAAGCTGCGGAGCCAAGGCCTGGGCCAAAATAGCCGCGCCCTTGGCGCTGGGGTGCACGCCATCGGCCTGATAGCAGCCGATCTGGCCGTCGAGCGGATCCAGAATGTGCGTCATGCAGGGAATTTCCAACCGTCGCGCCAGCTCCGCGTGCATCCTGTTGAAACGCTCAACGTAGTCGGCGGTGTACAGGGGCGGGGCCAGGGGCACCAGCCCGGCAAGATCCGGGTCGTCGTAGGGCTTGAAAAGATCCATGCTGGTGCGCCAGCCCGCCAGAAGCACGGCCACGCCTTCCGCGCGCAGGGCGGTGATCATCTTGTACAAGGCGTCGCGGGTCTCATCCAGGGGCAGGCCCTGGTAGCAGTCGTTGGCGCCGAATTCCAGCAACACGGCCCTGGGCTTGGCTGCCAGCACTTCTGAAAGACGCTCCAGCCCGTCCACAGAGGTGTCGCCGGACACGCCGAAATCAAGCACGCGCACGCCCTTGGCGCCGCCAGCTCCCGCCTTGACCAGCTCGGCCTCAAGCTGCGCCACGAGGCCATCCTGAGTGGAAAGGCCCCACCCGGCCACGAGGCTGTCGCCATAGGCAGCCAGAATGACGCGATTGTCCTGCTGCGCTGAGAGGGTTGGGGTCTGCTGCATGGCGGCTATCCCTTGCTGACCCAGACGGCCACGGTGCGCGTTTCCTCGGCCCACTTGGACGAAAGGCGCACGGTCAAGAACTCCTTGTACACGCTGTCCAGCAGCTCCAGACACTGCTCCACCAGGAACAGCTTCTCCAGCACGCGGGCGTCCGGGTCAGTGTCCTCGCGGTCGCTGGTCTCAACCTTGGGCGTTTTCAGGCCGGACACGGAGAAATCGGTATCCTTGAGGGTCATCTGCCAGGACTCCGGGTCGCGGTCAAAGCGCAACTGGGCGCGATTGACCTTCTTGCCCGTGCGCAGACCGCTGCGCGCCTCGGTGAGCTCGCCGCTGGGGCTCTTGACGGAGGCCGACTCCAGGCCCTCGCCGTCGCCGCCCTGGACGCTCAGGCGTTCTTCCATGCGCAGATTAAACTCGCGCCCATCCTTATCCTTGAATACGCCGCCCCGCGCCTCCGTTACATGCCACAACCAGGTCAGGAAATCCTGCCCGAGGATGGTGTTCTCGCGTTCAGCCAGTGCCAGATCCATATGCTATTCTCCCTTTTCGGCCAAAGCGCCCGGCTAGATGAAAGACGTGGGTTCGAGATGCTCCAGGCGGGAGGCGACGCCCTCGCCCAACATGTCCATGGCCAGGAAGAACGGCGTCAGCGGCTCCAGATTCAACCCGAAGGACAGGTTGAAGTGGTCCTCGAACAGGGTCTTGGCCTTGGCGTTTGTGCTGCAGAACAGGATGCGCCCGGTCTGGGTGTTCCATACGGCGTCGAACACGGCGGGCACCGGCAGGCTGCGCGCCCGCAGGCGCAGCATCACCTGGTCCTTGATCTCGCGGCGGCGGTCCTTGGAGATGAAGGCCTTGCCCTCAGCCTTGGCCTGGTTCAATTCCTGGGCCAGGGCGATCATGCAGTGCTTCTTGAACACGGCGGGCGGAATGCGCCGGGTGTCGAGCCGGAGGCTGAAGCACATGTAGTGGCCCTTCTCCGGCGGGGAGTCGGCCCAGTCCATGTCCAGCATGTTGTCCAGGTTGCACCAGCCCCACGAACGCTCGTCCGTGGTGGCGTCGATGTCGCGGAAGGCATTGTCCGCAAGGCGTTTGGGAACCTCGCGCCAGAGCGAGTCCTGGATTTCCTCCACCACGCGGTAGCGGGTGATTCCAAGGCTTGTGGAAAGTATGGACACGGGAGCCTCCTTGACGGGTTTCATCGGGTGCGGGGCAAGGGGTACCGGGAAAGGCGCGTTCTGTCCAGATGCCCCGGCAGGGCGCACGCCTCGGCCCTTGCCAGCCGAATCCTGACTGCGCCCCTTGCCAGCGCCCCTTGCCAGGGCGCTCCGCCAGGGCTATCCTCAGCCCTGCATGGCCGACATCCCGGCCTGCGCCAAGCCCTGCAAGGAGCCTCCCATGAGCAGCACCAAAGCCGCCGAGCCAGCCACGCTCTTGGCGGATTATCTTGATGAAAAGGCCCGCCGCGTCAAAGCCATTGAGACCCAGGCCGAGGCCATCATCCACGACAAGGGCGACCAGGCCGGATACCAGGCCAAAATGCGCGAGAAGGCGGAGCTGCTCTCCGCCCTGGCCGTCGAGGCCGCCCCGCTGGTCAAGGCCCTGGAGCCGGACCTCGCGGAGGCCGTGGGCGAGCGGCTGAACGGCTTCTCGAACAACGCGGCCATGTCCTTGCAGGTGGGCAGCGTGTTCTTCATGTCCGCCCTGCTCTACCCTGACGACCACAAACCCGGCGAGCCCAACAATCTGGAACTCTTCGCGGCAGAGGTCCGCAGCTGGGTGTAAGCCCGGCAGCTTCCCGCCATGCGCCAACGCCTCACACCTTCGAGCCTGCGCCTTCTGGTGCAGGGGGGCTTCGCTTTGTTCCTCGCCTGGATCTGCGTACGCTTCCTGGCCCACGTGCAATGGGCTCTGGGGCAGACAGAAATCTGGACGCCCAAACCACCAGCCGTCGAGGGTTTCCTGCCCATCAGCGCGCTGATGGCGGCCAAGCGTTTGCTGTTCACCGGGGCCTACGACCCCATCCACCCGGCCGGGCTGACCATATTCCTGGCCATTGTGGGCATGAGCCTGCTCTTGCGCAAGGGCTTCTGCGGCCTGCTTTGCCCCGTGGGACTCGTATCCAACGGGCTGGAGCGCCTGGGACGAAAGCTCGGCATTGTCTGGCATACGGGCCAAACGGCCCGCAGGCTCCTCGGCGTGCCCAAATATCTGCTTCTGGCGGCGTTCGGCTATGCCGTCCTGACCATGAGCGGGGAAGACATCGAGAGCTTCCTGCGCGCGCCCTTCAACCTCGTTGCCGACACCAAGATGCTGCTGTTCTTCCAAAGCCCCTCCGCCCTGACCCTGGGCGTGCTGGGGGTGCTGGGCGCCGCGTCCGTGGTGATTCCGGCCTTCTGGTGCCGGGCGCTGTGCCCCTATGGCGCGCTCCTTGGCCTGTTCTCCTGGCTCTCGCTCACGGCGGTGACCCGCGATGCCGAGGCGTGCATATCCTGCGGGCGCTGCGCCAAGGCGTGTCCTGTGGCCCTGCCCGTGGACACGGCCCAGCGCGTCACCTCGCCCGATTGCCAGGGCTGCGCGGAGTGCGTGAGCGCCTGCCCGGTGGCGGGTTGCCTGGGCGTGCGCATCCTGGGCTGGCGCGCGCCCTGGTGGAGCATCGCCGCCGGATGCCTGGCGATCATCATCGGGGCGTCTGTGCTGGCCGATGCGCTGGGCTGCTGGCAGTCTCCCATTGCGCCGCAGATGGTGCGGCGCATGCACATGCTCGTGTTCGGCGGCATGCCGGGCTTCTAATAGTAAACACGGCGCAAGGGCGCTGCTGACAAACGAAACAACGGACGCCGCCAAGCCTCATGCTTCGCGGCGTCCGATTTGTTTGCTGCCCGTTGCGTCAATGCGAAGGCTTGTTGGGGCTAGTAGTCCAGAAGGTCCAGGCGCACGCGCGTCAGACGGTCGGCCGGGAGGCGGGAGAACCGAGCCAGCCCGTGGCCAAAGCTCGGCAGAAACTGGAAGGCCCAGTCCCCGCCGGTGCCGAAGCCGTTGATTATCTCGGTTTCTATGCCCGCACGCACCAGCACGTCGGCCTGATCGCCCTCCAGGCTTTTGAGGGCGTCGAGGATGGCGGGCACCAGCCCGCAGGTCACATGGCGCAGGTCGATTATCCGGGGGCCGCCGGTCTGCGCGGGAGAGTCCATGTTGTTCATTAGGTCCACTCCCAAAGCTTACAGGCCCTTGCCAGGCCGCGCGATGCGGCACAGGAAGCCCTTGAGGTATTCCGTCTCCGGCATGGCCGGGTGGATGGGGTGGTCCGCCGCCTGGTGGCACTGGCGCAGGATGGTCAGGCGCACCCCGGCGTCTCGGGCGGCGCCGGAGAGCACCTTGCGCAGATCGTCGCGGCCAACGTGCTGGGAGCAGGAGCAGGCAATGAAAAAACCGCCGTCCTCCACCAGCTCAAGGGCCAGCCTGTTGACCGTGCGATAGGCGGCCAGCCCCTTCTCCATGTCCTTGCGCCGCTTGACAAAGGCCGGTGGATCCACGCTCACCAGCCCAAAGCGCCGCCCTTCGGCGCGCAGATTCTTCAGGCCGGCCATGGCGTCGGCCTCCAGCAGCTCCACACGGTCCGCAACGCCGGAAAGCGCCGCGCTCTTGGCCGCGTACGAAAGCGCCACAGCCGAGGCGTCCAGGCATACGGCCCTGGTGGCCCCGGCATGAGCGCAGGCGATGCCCAACCCCCCGGCGTAGGAAAACACGTCCAGCACGGCCCGCCCGGCGGAAAGCGAGGCGGCCATGGCGCGGGTTTCGCGCATGTCGTAGAACCAGCCGGTCTTCTGCCCGCCCGCAAGGGGGAACACGAAGCGGCAACCGTTCTCCTGGATCTCAGCCTCGTCGGGCGCTTCGCCCGCTGCCAGCTCCACCAGGCGCGGCAAGCCTTCCAGCTCCCGGCCCGGCAGGTCGTTCTTCATCAGGATGCCCCGCGGGGCCACAAGCTCCGTCAGCACGTCCACGATGTCCTGACGCACGCGCTCCATGCCCGCAGTGCCAATCTGCACGGCCAGCACGTCGCCGAAGCGGTCCACCACAAGGCCGGGCAGGCGGTCGGCCTCGCCGAACACCAGCCGGTAGTACGGTGCGGCGTAGAGGTCTTCGCGCAGGGCCAGGGCAGCGCCCAGGCGGGCGCGCAAGAGCTCGGCGTCCAGGGGCCGCGTGGCGTCCTGGGTGTATACCCGGCCAGCGATGAGCGCGCCGGGGTTCACGTAGGCCGAGCCAAGGGGACGCCCCTGCGACGACTCCACGCGCGCGCACTCGCCGGGCGCAAAGCCCGTGAGCGGCGTCTTGGCCACGTCCACTTCGTTGCTGAAAATCCACAGGTGCCCGGCGCTCAGGCGGCGATCCTCGTTCTTGCGCAGGGCCAGGGTGCGCATGGGGGTCTGGGTGTCGGCGCTCATATGGGGCACGACCCGCGCAGGGTCAGCAGGCGCTGGCCGTAGGCGGCCTGTCCGAGTGAGATGCAGCCGTCGTTGGGTGGGAGAAGCTTGTGCGTCAAGGGTATGAGACCTCTTTCGGCCAGGGCGACGGGCAGTTCCTGGGCAAAGGTGAGATTTTGCATCACCCCGCCGGACAGAGCCACGTGCTTTGTGCCGTGTTTTTTGGAGAATCGCAGGGCCATGTCGGCCAGGCCGGTGATAAGGCTGGCGTGGAAGCGCCGGGCCATGACAGGAACGCTTTCCCCCGCATTCATGTCGTGCAGCAAACCACGGAACAGGCTGTAGGTGTCCAGTTCTCGGGGAACCTGGTCTGTCTCCAGGCGCGATGTGGCTGTCTGTTTCAGAAGCGAGCACGGATACTCGGCGGCATCGTTCAGGGGGATGGAGAGATCCTGGGCGCGCTCAAGCAGGATTGCCGCCTGCCCTTCGTAACTCATGCGGTGGCACAGGCCCAGCATGGCCGAAGCCGCGTCGAAGAGCCGCCCGCAGCTGGAGGTCAGGGGGCAGTTGAGGTTCTTGCGAAGAATCTGCGGCAAAAACGCGCTGGCCTGCTCGAATTCCGGCAGCCAGGACCAGGGGGGGCTGCCGTTCTGCCCGCTGGCCAACATGTCCAGCTCCCAGAGCATGGCCTGGGCCAGACGCCAGGGCTCATGCACAGCCGCCTCGCCGCCGGGCAGGCTGAACTCCGTGAAATGCGCCAGACGCTCATGGTGCAAGGTGTTGGTGTCCACCAGCAGACACTCGCCGCCCCAAATGGACCAGCTGGTGCCAAAGTTCAGGCTGGGCTGGCTGGTGCCGAAGCCCGTGCCGTCCAGCGCGAGGCAAAGGGCTGGCCCCTGGTGCTTGTTCTCGGCCAGCACGGAGTGGGCGTGGGCGAAGTGGTGTTGCAAAGCGGTGATGGTCACGCCGGTCTTGCGGGCCATTTCCTGGGCCACGCTGGTGGTCAGGTAGTTGGGATGCAGGTCGCGCACCACCAGTTCAGGCTCGGCCTGCAAAATATCCTGAAGGTGCTCCACCATCTCGTGATGGAAGCCCAGGGTCTCGATGTTCTGCATGTCGCCCAGATGCTGGCTCACAAAGGCCTGGTCGCCCTTGGTCAGGGCGAGGGTGCATTTGAGCTCCGGCCCCAGACCCAGGACGCTCGGCCCGGATCCGGCCAGGAAAACGGGCTGCGGCGCAAAACCGCGCGCGCGGCGCAGGTACTGGGTCTCGCCGGTTTTTGGCAATACGCGCAGCACGGAGTCGTCGGTGCGGATGAGGATGTCGCGATTGTGGAACATGAAGATGTCCGCAATCTCGACCAGACGGCCCAGAGCCTCGCGGTTTCCCAGGCAGATGGGTTCGTCGCTCATGTTGCCGGAGGTCATGACCAGGGCGGCGGGCATATTCTGCCGCTCCTGCGACAGCAGCCGGCAATAGCGCTGGAACAGCACATGGTGCAGCGGCGTGTAGGGCAGCATCAGGCCCACATGGTCCACATTCGGGGCAACGGAGGCGGCCAGAGGCGCTCCGCGCGTTTTTTCGCACAGCACTATGGGCCGCACCGACCCGGCCAGCCATTCCTCCTCAGCCAGAGTAAGCTGCGCCAGGGAGCGGGCCGTCTCCAAGTTGGGCACCATGACGGCCAGCGGTTTATGCGGACGTTTCTTGCGGCGGCGCAGTTCGCGCACGGCCTCCTGGCTGGTGGCGTCGCACACCAGATGAAAGCCGCCCAGCCCCTTTACTGCAGCGATGCCGCCCTGCAATAGAATCGCCGCCAGCTTGCGCATGGCCTCATCGCGCCGGGCCACAACCATCCCCGAGCGGTCCGCAAGCCATACCTTGGGGCCGCACACCGGGCAGGCGTTGGGCTGGGCATGGAAGCGCCGGTCGCGCGGGTCGTCAAACTCACGCTGGCAGTCCGGGCACAGGGGGAAGCAGCTCATGGAGGTGTTGAGGCGATCGTATGGAACGGATCGCGTGATGGTGTAGCGCGGCCCGCAGTTGGTGCAGTTGGTGAACGGATACAGGAACCGGCGGTTGGTCTTGTCCAGAAGCTCGGCCTGGCAATCCTGGCAGGTGGCGACATCCGGGCTGATGAGCACATCGTGCCCGCCGCCGCCCGTGCTCTTGCGGATGCTGAATCCGCTGGCACCCGGATCCGGGGCCATTTCCTGCACGGTGACGCGCAGGATGCGCGCCAGGGGCGGCTGGTCGGACTCAAGGCGGCGGCCGAACAGCTCCAATTGCCTGGGCAGCCCCTGGACCTCTATGACAACGCCTTCCGGGGTGTTGCGCACCGTGCCTGAGAGGTTCAGCTCCTCGGCCAGACGAAAAATAAAGGGACGGAAGCCGACGCCCTGCACCTGTCCGGTGACAACGAATCGGCGGCGGATATCAGCGCTTGCCATTGTCGCTCCTTCCCTCCAGTTATTGTGTGGTGATAGCCAAGGCCGGGACAGGATGCAAGGCCCGCAGCGCAACAACCCGGATCAGCGGCGCAGCCGCCGATCAGCCCAGCCGGTCCAGCAGGCTCTTCATCCTCCCGCGCACAAAGCGCAGGGGCTCAAAACGCATGGAATCAAGCACCGGCTGAATGACGAATCCGGAGGCATCGAAGGCCTGCGGCGCATCAAGCGGAAAGCTGGCGGCCAGCGGGTCTGCTCCGGGCAGGTCGCGCCGCAGCGCCTCGGCCCACAGAGGAACGGCCTCATGCCCCAGGCCAAGCAGCCGGAACAGCGCCACATCCAAGGCCAGGGGCGTGGCCGAGGCCCCAAGCAGCCCAAGATGGAAGCCCTCCCCATGCACAGGGCCGCCCCGGTGCATGGCCACGATTCCGTCCGCCACGCCCGCAACGGGCGGCAGGGCCGCAAACACGTCGAGGATCATGGACTCCATGGCCCCAGGCGTTTCGCCCAGGCGCATGTGGGCCAGGGCCTTGCGGCAGCCGCACACGCACCCAAAAAGATTCTTCACGCTGGCCGTGGCCCGGAACTGGCCGTGGGACTTGAGCCGCGCCAGGCTGACGATGCTGTCGGCCTCCAGCGCCGTGCGCGACACCCCGATGCTTCCGCCGCGGGAAAGGGCCAGGGGCGCGGGCCGGCCCAAGGTGGTCACGCGCAGGTCCAGCTGGCGCAAGGCGTTGTCGAGCCCGCAGGCCCGAGCCACGCGCTCCGCGCTGCCAAAGGCCGGGGAGTCGGCCACCCGCACAATGACTCCGACATCCAGCAACTGCGCGCACACGGCCCGCACGGCCTCGGGGTGGGTGCAGGACAAGCCCGCGTTCCCGCGGGACACGAGGTTCGGCTTCACCAGCACGCGCTGCCCGCGAGCGAAATGCAGGCCGCTCGCGCCGAAGAGGCGCTCCACAGCGCCTTGCAGCGCCTGGCGGTCGTAGGACTCCTGACGCAGCAGGGCCACGGGCATGGCGGATGATTCGGACATGTAGGCAGAGCGGTAGCGTGGAACAGGGTGCGGTGGCAAGGATTTGCAGGCAGAGCCCCGTCAGGAGCGGCGCTGGTGCTCACGGCTCACCACGCCGCAGCACTCCGAAAACTGTTGAACAGGGCATTATTGATCGAAGCCGGGAGGGCAAGATTTTACGGAGGCAGAGGAGAGTTCAGGCGCGCCAAGCGGTCCGCACATGGCGGACCGCTTGGGCCATGAAAAGTTAGCTGGTCTGACTGATGTAATGGCTCTGGATGCGCTGGGTGGGGCGCGAGGCGCGTCCGTAGCCCGCGTGGCGTTTCTGCTCCTGATCGGTGCGGCGCATCTGATCGCCCAAATCTTTGTGCAACCTGCCAGCCTCGTCGATGATCTTGGCCTGCAGGTCTTTGAGTTCCGTGAGCCTGTCCAGCAATTCGTCCAGGCTCTGGTTTGCGGGCGTCTCCAGACTCTCTTCCGAGAGCGCCTGGTTCAGCAGGGTGTCGCGTCCAAAGGCCAGGGCCTCGGCCTTGTCCACATCGCCTGCGGCCAGATGGGCCAGCTCTTGCCGCCCCAACTCAATGGCCTTGTCCAGCAGCTTGAACGCGGCATGCATGGCTACGCCTTCCCGGATGTCCGGACGTCCTCGCGCAGCAGCGCGACGACCTTCTTCCAACGGTTGACGGCAGGCAGAAACTCATATTCCAGCAGGTCGGCCAAAAGGATCCAGTCCTCATTCTCCAGCACGGAGGTCATTTCGGTGAACAGGCCGGAAAGCTGGTCGCTGGCCTCCAGAAACTCCTTGTGATCCTTCAGGGCGAACTCGCCGCGCAGCACGCTGACCATGCCTATGAAGTCGCGGGTGACATCCAGCAGATCCTGGTAGGTCTCCAAAGCATCAGCATCGTCGGCCTGACGGAACATCTCGGCCACGCGGGTGGCTCCCTCGCCCATGAGGGTCACGACCTTGTACAACTCGCGGGTGATCTCAACGGCGATCTCAGCCACACCCAAGGTGCGGATCTCCACGGTCTGCACATCGTTCAGATCAATGTCCTCGGCCTGATGCGGATAGATTTCGGAAAACGGCTTGTCGTTGACGAACACGTCCGTCACCACCCGGTCTTCGAGGGTGCCTTCTTCCATGACCTTGACGAAAATCTGGTCGAGGTTCTGAAAGCTCGACACTTCCATGTCCTGTTTCTGTCCATCGATAAGAATCATATCTTCCCCTCCTTGGGTGGTGCTTTTGTCCGGATGTAATTTCTTGGTGCGGCTCTTCGCAAA
The DNA here is from genome assembly GCF_030689645.1 of Humidesulfovibrio sp. Classification (GTDB taxonomy): domain Bacteria; phylum Desulfobacterota; class Desulfovibrionia; order Desulfovibrionales; family Desulfovibrionaceae; genus Humidesulfovibrio. The sequence goes on along the minus strand of NZ_JAUYFU010000024.1, from coordinate 19,531 downwards.
CAGTTATGCAAACTCAGTGCCAAAAACTACGCAGCGGTGCATACCCTTCAGCAACACGGTGAATCGCCCCGCCAGGGCCAGAATCGCGGTCAAGTCCAACCCAGGGCGCTCTGCTTCAAATGTCCACAGGGCGGCAAGCAAGGCCAATTGCTCTTGGGCTTCAAGACTGCCCCGCACCCGTTGCCAGGTTGCCAGAAACTTGGTCTTCACGCTGGGCACAGGGTCGCGCGCCAGGAGCTCGCCCTGCCGAGCCAGCAGATTCAATAGGGTGAGAGCCTCTCCAAGGGACCGCGACAGGCTCTCCGTGGTCTCCGCAGACAGCCCGGCGGGTTCTGCGACAACGGGTGATTCCTCACCGTCAAGATATGGACGATACAGCCTGCGCTGCAGCCGGATGAACCGGGTGCGGTCCATCGCCTCGTGGCCGGACAAACTTTCGAGGTCCAACAGGCCTTCTGCCCCCATCACCGTTCGCCAGACCCGCGCGCCGGGCACGCGCACGGCGTCGGCCTTGCCTCCAGCCAGCATGTCCGCCGCCAAGGCCAGCACACCTGCTGACTTGATGGCCCTGCGGCAGGAGTGCCCTTCGCCGCAGTCTGCACCAAAGGCGCAAGGATGACAGGCCTGGTCCGGCTCCAGACTGATGCTGCCGGGCAGGTACGGGCCGGTGTCCCAAGGTTGGGCCGTGCACAGAAAAATCGCCAGGCAAGGCACGTTCAAACCCGCAGCCAGGTGCATGGTTCCGGTGTCGTTGGTGATGATGAGACCGCAGGCGCTCAGGGTTGCCGCGAGCTCGCGCAGATTCGTCGCGCCCAGAAGGTCTGCCACGGGCGCGCCGCAGAGGGCCTTCAGCCGTTCAGCCAGGGGCTTCTCCGATTCCGTGCCCACCAGCACCGGAGCATAGCCCGCCTGGGCAAGGCCGCGCGCAACTTCAGCGAAATGCTCAACAGGCCAGCGCCTGCGGTCCTCGCTTGCGCCCAGTTGCAGGGCCACAAAGCCTCGGGCTGGGGCGGTGGGCAGCAGGGCCAGCAACCGCTGCCGCGCATCCTGTTTCTCCTCGTCCGAGGCACCGCGCAGTCCGTGGCCCGCAGGGGCTCCCTGCTGCCCACCGATGCGCCGGAAGAGATCCACGACATTGAAGGGGCTGGAGCCACGAGAGGTGGCGGCCAATTGCAGAAAAGCCGCCCACAGGCTCGTGTCGGCGTTGAAGCCAAACTCGTCCAGAGCGAAACCCAGGGTCTGCGGGGCCTGAAAGTTCATGGCCAGCAGCCGCGCAGGCTCGGAAGGCGTCAGATTGATGACGGCATCGGGCGCGAACTGGGTGCGTACGGCCTCAACAAGTTCGCGATGCACGCCAAGGGCGCTGTGCCAGTTGGCATCCAGCCGGGCCAAGAGGCGCGCTCCGGGCAATGGGAACACCTCCGAAACGTCGCGCATGAGGGCTGCGGCAGGCGCGAAGTTGTCCAGGCACACCAGCCCTACGCGGTGCCCCTGGGCCGCCAGACCTGTTATGGTCGGCTGGGACTGGAGCAGATCGCCCAGCCGGGTGAGGTTCAACACAAGGACATTCATAGGCGCTCCGGCAGATGTTTCTTCCGCCAAGCGGAAGCAAGAAGCCTGCCGATGGAGCAAAACAAGCAGGGGGGTGCTCATTACGCACCGTTCACCGCCTTGCGGGGGGCTCGCCGACCACTTGCCTGCGGCGAACGGCGAGATATGACGGGTGAGTGTTCAACCGGCTAAAATGATTGCTCACCGCCACAGAGCAGCCGTTTGGCGAAAGAAGCTGTCGCAGGCTGCAAATTCTGCTACTGCTGAATCTCAAAGAAGGCGCCGCCGCCGCCCGGGCAGGCCGGGAGCGGTTCCACGCCACAACGAGCAACAGGAGGAGCATCATGAAAAAAGACGCGCAGACAACCATCGACTCGCCCGAGTTCAAGGACCTGGTCGCAAAGAAGGGATCCGTCTCGGCAATACTGACGGTGATAATGCTGGGGGCGTATTTCGGCTTCATCCTGACCCTGGCCTTCGACAAGAGCCTGCTTTCAGGAATGCTGACGCCCGGCCTCTCCGTTGGAATTCCCGTGGGCCTGTTCGTCATCGTGCTGGCCTGGGCGCTCACCGGAGTCTACGTGTTCTGGGCCAACGACAAGTATGACAGCGCTGTGAACAAAATCCGCCAGGGACTCAAGAGGAGCGAATAATGGACCAGTTCACCACCACCATCGGACAGCCCAACCTCACGAGCATCCTGTTCTTCTTCGTGTTCATCTCCGTCACCATGGGCATCACCTACTTTGCGGCAAAACGCACCAAAACCACAGCGGAGTTCTACACCGCCGGCGGCGGCATCTCCGGCTTTCAGAACGGCCTGGCCCTGGCGGGCGACTACATGAGCGCGGCCAGCTTCCTGGGCATCGCCGGGCTCGTGTCCCTCAAGGGCTACGATGGCCTCATCTACTCCATCGGCTTTTTGGTGGGCTGGCCGCTCATCATGTTCCTCATCGCCGAACCCTTGCGCAACCTGGGCAAGTACACCTTCGCCGACGTGGTGGCCTACCGCCTGTCGCAGAAGCCCATCCGCATCGCGGCGTCCGTCGGCTCGCTCATGACCGTGTGCTTCTACCTCATCGCGCAGATGGTGGGTTCCGGCTCGCTCATCAAGATGATGTTCGGCCTGCCCTATGAGGTCGCCATCGTATTCGTGGGCGCGGTGATGATCGCTTACGTGCTCTTCGGCGGCATGCTCGCCACCACCTGGGTGCAGATCATCAAGGCCGTGCTCCTTTTGGGCGGGGCCACGGCCCTCGTGATCATGGTCCTCATGCAGTTCGACATGAACCCCGTGAAGCTCTTCGCCGCGGCCCAGGCCAAGTACGGCGACAAGGTGCTGGCTCCCGGCGGCCTGGTGTCCAATCCCTGGGACGCCGTCTCCCTTGGCCTCGCCCTCATGTTCGGCACAGCCGGACTCCCGCACATCCTCATGCGCTTCTACACCGTGCCCGACGCCAAGGCCGCGCGTAAGAGCGTGTTCGTGGCCACCGGCTTCATCGCCTTCTTCTACATCCTCACCTTCATCATCGGCTTCGGCGCCATGGTGCTCGTGGGCCAGGACGTCATCACGGGCATCGACAAGGGCGGCAACATGGCGGCCCTGCTTCTGGCCGAGGTGACCGGCGGCACCATGTTCCTGGGCTTCATCGCCGCCGTGGCCTTCGCCACCATCCTGGCCGTGGTGGCCGGGTTGACCCTGGCCGGAGCCACCACCCTGTCCCACGACCTCTATGTGAACGTGTTCCGCAGCGGCAAGGCCAACGAATTGGAAGAGGTGCGCGTGGCCAAGGCCGCCACCCTGGCCCTTGGTGTGGTGGCCGTGGCCTTGGGCCTGGCCTTCAAGGGCCAGAACGTGGCCTTCATGGTGGGGCTGGCCTTCGCCATCGCCGCTAGCGCCAACTTCCCGGCCCTGCTCCTGTCCATCACCTGGCGCAAGTTCAGCACCTTCGGGGCCGTGTGCTCAATCGTGACGGGAACAACTCTGGCCGTAGTGCTCATCATCTTCAGCCCCACGGTGTGGGTGGACATCCTGAAGAACCCCATGGCCGTGTTCCCGCTCAAGAATCCGGCGCTCATCTCCATCGCCGGAGCCTTCCTGGCTGGGTACATCGGTTCGCTCATCAAGGGTGACGCGGACGCCGAAGCGCGCTATGCCGAGCAGAAGGTCCGCAACTACCTGGGCGTGAACGTGGAATAACGCCGCCCTCGCTCCAGACGACAGCTCCCCCCGCCCCGGCAACTTGTCAGGGCGGGGGGAGCCTCATGCCCATGAAGGAGTCGCCCATGCACGAACCAGACGCTTCCGGCGCGCCGCACCTGCCCGACCCCTTCCTGCGCCTCAAGGCGTCGGACGTCCCCACGGCAGCGCCGGTCTTCGTGAACGCTGGCGCAACAGTTGCCGAGGCCGCGAGAGCCATGGCCATGGCCGGGGCCACCGCAGCCCTGGTGCGGCCCGAGTTGAAGCATCACACGGCGGACCTGGGCATCCTCACCGAGCGCGACGTGCTGGTGCGCGTGGTGGCCGCAGGGCTCGACGCCGCAAATCTGCCCGTGACGCGCATCATGTCCCACCCGCTCATCACCGTGCGTCCCGGCGATCTGCTCATTGAGGCGTTCTCGCGCATGGTGCGACACGGGGTGCGTCGTCTGGTGCTTCTGGACGAGTCCGGCGCACCCGTGGGGCTGCTGGGCGAAGGCGACATGCTGGCGGCCCGAGGCGAAAGCCCCTTGGCCCTTGCGGCAGAGATCAACGCGGCCTCAAGCGAGGCCGCCCTGGCCCGCGCTTTTCAGCGTCTTCAGCGCCTTGCGGCACGTTCCGTGGCCGAGGGCATCGGCTCCAGTGCCGTGGGCAGGCTCATCAGCGAGATGCACGACCGCATCATGTCCCAGGCCTGGGGTCTGGCTCTGGCGCAGGCCACGGCGGAACACGGGCCAGCCCCGGCCTCCCATGCGGTGTTCTTACTGGGCAGCCAGGCCCGGCGCGAGCAATATCTGGCCACGGACCAGGACCTTGCGCTGGTCTTCGCCGGGGGCGACCCGAAGTCGGAAGCCTGGTTCGCCGCCCTGGGCGAAGGGCTCACGCGCATTCTGCTGAACCTGGGTTTTCCCCCCTGTCCCCGGCGCATCATGCTCGACAACCCGAACTGGCGGCGCAGTCTGGACTCATGGATGGATTTGGCCGACAACATTGCTGACAGGCCCGACGCCGAAGGCGTGGTCACGGCCTCGCTGCTTTCCGACCTGCGCCCCCTGCCTGCGCCGCCTGGTCAGGGAGGCCAATCCGGCAGCGCAGCGGACCCGGACCTGGCCCATGGCCTGGGCCTGGGCATGGCCGCGCGCTTCAGGGGCAGCGCGCTCCTGCTCAAGTGCATGGCGCGGGAGGCCGTGCGCTTTGCCCCGCCCCTGGGGCTGTTCGGGGGCTTCAGCCTCAAGAAGGACGCCGAGGGGCGCGGCAGCGTTGATTTGAAGCGCGGCGGCGTGTTTCCCATCACTCAGGGCGCCAAGGTGCTGGCGCTGGAGCACGGCCTGCACGAGACCGGCACTCAGGAGCGCTTGCAGGCCCTTGCCCGTGCGGGAACTCTTGACCGGCAGCAGGCCGAGGGGCTGTGCGAGGCCAATGCCTTTCTGCAAACCCTGCGCATGCGCGCCCAGGCCGAGGCCATAGGCCGGGGCGAGACCCCTGACAACGCCATCCGGCCAGAAGAACTGGGCAAGCTTGATGGTGAACGCCTGAGAGGCGCCTTCAAGCTGGTGGCCGATTTCCAGGGCATGCTTTCCGGAGCCTATGCCCTGCACCTGATGGGCTAGACCACCTTGGTCAGGGCGCGCAGCCCCAGCAAACGGCACAAGCAGCTTGGGGAAAGAATCGAAACCACATCCGGCCCTTGCCATTTCCCCTGGCATTGCCTACCTGTGGCGCATGGACCTGCGCGAAGCCCTGCCCATCCTCTTCTGCTCCACACCCAAGGCCAAGGTCATGGCCTACCTGCTCACGCTCATTCTCATAACGCTCTTCGCCGGGGGCCTGCACGGCTTCGCCTTCCTGCTCATCCCCCTCGGCCTGGACGTCTACGGGGCTTTCTTGGTTAAGGACAACCACAAGGCATTTCAGGAAGACGTGCTGGAAAACCTGGAGAAGGAATGCCTGCGCGCCTGCGGCATCGACAAGTCCCAGCCCAACTATCCCTTCTACGAAATCGGCGGGGCCATCCCCCACTGGATGCTCAAGGAGCACAAGGACGAAGTGCGCTACACCATGATGGCCCCAAAGGACGACTTCGTGGTCATCGCGGGACGCAAGGGGAGCATCTTTCCACTCAAGTCGTACTTCCCGGTGGCCTACCAGACAGAGGACACGGGCACCCGCGATGTGTACTACTCAGACATCAGCGCCGTGGAGCTCTCTGGCAAAACGCTCATCATGACCACCGCCGCAGGCGACACGGTCTCCTACGCGGGTCAAGGCGACAAAGCCGCCCAGGCCGTCGAGCACATCCGAAAGCGCCTGCGCGAGTTCAAATCCCGCCGCCCCGCCACTTCGGCGCAACAGGAACAATCTTAAAGTTCAGCCAACTTGCGCAGCCGCCCTCGAACTGCTATGCGTAGGAAGCTAAAGCCTCACTCGTAACGAGGAGCCAAGTCATGGACCCGCGCGATCATCTCCCCCCCCTACGCCTGAAAGGCCTGGGAGTGTTGGGGCTTTTGCGCCTGTACAGCGCGCTTTTGCTGCTGTTGCCCATACTGCCCCTGCTGCTCTACTGGCTGGCCACAAGCCTCAATGCCCTGCCCATCAGTCTCGAATGGCTTCTGATCGTCAGCATGGCGCTGGCCCTTGTATTCTCAGCCTTCCTGGGACACGCCATCGCCCGCACCATCCTCGATCCCTTGAAGCTCCTGGTGCAGGGCGCGCAGAAAATTCAGGACGGCGAGTACGGCCACATCATCGATCCCGCCGCCACTCTGGACGCACCCACGGAATTCAAGCAGCTGGTGCGGGCCTTCAACCGCATGTCCGCCACGGTGCTCGACCACATTGAAACCATACAGACAACCTCACGCACGGACCAGCTTACCGGCATGAGCAACCGCCGCCACCTCATGGCCGAGGGCTACCGCATCCTGAGCGTCGCCTTGCGCGGCGGCAAGCCCTGCTCCAGCCTGATGATCGACATCGACCACTTCAAGAACGTGAACGACACCCATGGCCACCCCGTAGGCGACAAGTTCCTCATCCACATCGCCGGGTGCATCGCCTCGGCCATCCGCGAATCGGACATGGCTGCGCGCTACGGCGGCGAGGAATTCGTCGTGCTGGCCCCCAACGCCTCCCTGACGGAGGCCCGCACCCTGGCCGAGCGCATCCGCGAGACAGTGACCTCCACGCCGCTCAAGCTGGGCGACATCGTGCTGAACAATACCGTCAGCATCGGCGTGGCGGAGTACGCAGCCGAGCCGCAGTTCGGCGCCAGCATCCTTGAGGACATGATCGAGAAGGCCGACAAGGCCCTGTACCGGGCCAAGCAGTGCGGCCGCAACCGTGTGGAGTCCTGGCCCTTCCCCGACGGCCCGCCCGACTGCCCCTGATTATCCGCCCCACTCCTTGCGCCCGGCGCCCTGTCGGCCTAGAGTCACCGTGCAGGCATGGATACCGCCATTTTTTGCCTAAACTGAACCCAATCCCTTTGGAGCCCCCATGCGCTACGAACTCCGCCTCATGGACACTCTTTCCGGCGTCGGTTGTTTTGCCGCCCACCCAGGCCCGAACCTGAGCTTTTCGGAGATGCTGGCCCATCTGCGCGAACACCCCCTCGACGACTTCATGCATCAGCATATGCTCTTTAAGCTGGGTGAGCACCGCACGAAGAAGGTGGAGAAGCTCATGGAGGAGGTGCAGAAGGACGGACAAATCACCGACCCCATCCTGGCCGCGCTGCTTTTCGAGGCCTGCCTGGGGCATGAGCGCTTCGCTCACCTCTTGCCGCGCATGGCCGCGCTGGACGCCCTGGAGCTGTCCCGCCACACCCCGGCGGTGCACATCCGCTCCCATCTCTTGTCTGATCAGCACCTGCACAACGCCTGGACCATGCGCATGCAAATGAACATTGTGGGCCACGAGGCCCTGCCAGCGCCGCAGGACATCGGCATCGACACGCCCTACGGCAAAGACGCGCTGCCCAAAGGCCCAGCGGTGACGGCCAAGGAAATCCGCCACCGACTGGCTGCAACCCTGCCCCCGGCCAAGGCCCGCCGCCCGGCACAGGAAACCTGCGCCCACGCCCTCAAGCAACTTGACGCCAAAAACGTTTTTCTTGGAAAAGAGATGGCCCACAAGGCCTCCCTCTCGCCTGTGGCGCTGCTGCGCATGTGGCTGGTGGAGCTTTCCGTCAAAAGCGGCGGCATGAACTACAGCCTGTCCGGCATGCAGACCAGCTACGGCCGAGGCCTGGACATGGATTCAGCCCGGGCCTCCTACAGCATGGAGGTGGCCGAGCGCGTGTCGTCTTATGCCAGCATGGGTTCGCGAGGCGTCATGGGTCTGGCCTACGATTGCCCCATCACCCGCGGCAGCCATGCCGAGGTCTCAGCCACAGGCCATGCCCTGGACCTCGACCGCGTGCGCTTCGAAGCGCCCTACGCCGGTCAGACCATCCACTGGATGCCCGCCCAGGAGCGTTGCGAAAACGGCCTGCGCCCCAGCCTGGTGCCGGTGCAGTTCGTGTATCTCTTCGCCAACTTGGAGGAACAGAGCCTGTTCAGCGCGCTTGGCTCCACCGGTCTGGCGTCTGGAAACACCATGACCGAGGCCAAGGTGCATGCCCTGGGCGAGGTCATTGAGCGCGACGCCGAGGCTGTGACGCCCTTCGACCTTTCGCGCTGCTTCCGCCTGGAGGCCAAGGACGAACGCGTGGCCAAGCTGCTGCACGACTATGAAGACTGCGACATGCACGTATGGTTCATGGACTGCACTTCGGAATTCGGAGTGCCCTGCTACAAGGCAATCGTCACCGGGCGCCACGGAGACGTGAACAAGGGCATGGGCGCCGGGCTTTCCGGGCCACGCGCAGCCATCTCGGCCATGACGGAGATCCCTTACCCCTTCCCCGGACCGGCCACGCAGAAGGCCCCGGAAGGCTTGCCCGTGCGCAAGCTTGAGGATCTGCCCGACCATGCCACCGGCAGCGCCGAGGGCGACCTCATGGTGCTGGAGGAGACGCTTCTTGCCAATGGCTATCCGCCGACGTACGCGGACCTGACGCGCAGGGATCTGGGCATTCCTGCGGTGCGGGCCATCGTGCCAGGACTTGAGTGGGTGGCGGACTTTGACCGCTTTTCGCGCCTAGCGCCCCGCCTTTACGCAAACTATCTTCGCTCGTTCATAGCACATTAGGCATATTCCAGCCGGGTTCGCGTTGACGCTGGCCCGCCTCGGCATGTAGGACTGTGCCCGGTTGCCCGGGTGGCGAAACTGGTAGACGCAAGGGACTTAAAATCCCCATTTTTATACCTTTATTCGTGGGGTGTGTCAAGGACACACGCAAATAACACGCTGATTTTCAACAGATTTCCATGCAAATTCGCCAGAGCGAATGCCCCACGAGTGGCGGCTTCTTGACCCAAGATGCGGGCTACGACGCATACGGGGCCGACACCAAGCTGCACGGATCCATTTCGAGGCAACTCAGGGGTGCCCTGGCGTGGGAATATTGAACGAGGAAGGGGGCCGCGAGGCCCCATTTTTGCTGCCCGCCACTGCGACCATCATGCGCCCTTCTGCCAGAGCGGCCCCCCGTGTGCTGAGGCCCCTTCTGCCCTTCCCACAGGCGCTCGCTACGGCAAACGGAGCCGGGATTGATCTAGTCACCCGAATGAAAGCGAGGCCCACCAGAACAGCGTCCTGCCAGAGCTTCTGTTGCCTTGAAAACCCTTTCGATATACCAATCTCCAACATGTTTCGATCCTCGAAAGCCCGTTCTGGGCAAGGTCGCATTCTGTCTGGAGGGCACTGGTGAGCATCCGCGAAACGAAGCTGGAAGAATTCAACGCCTACGTCCAGTCGCTCAAGGGCGACGAAAAGGGCGAAGCCCAGGTGTTCTGCGACCGCCTGTTCCAAGCCTTCGGGCACGCCGGGTACCGGGAAGCCGGTGCCACGCTCGAACACCGTGTCCGTATCGGCAAGGGCACCAAATTCGCCGATTTGTTCTGGAAGGACACGATGCTTCTGGAGATGAAGAAGCGTGGCGCCGTGCTGGAGCGCCACTATCGCCAGGCCTTCGAATACTGGCAGTACCTCGTCCCGAACCGCCCCCGCTACGTCGTGCTCTGCAACTTCGACGAGTTCCTGATCTACGACTTCAACACGCAGCTCGATTCGCCCGTGGACCGGGTGTCTTTGGCGGATCTGCCGCGGCGCTACAGAGCGTTCAGTTTCCTGCTCCCGCAACCGACCGAGCCGCAGTTCCAGAACAACCTCGTGTCCGTCACGCGGGATGCAGCCGACAAGGTAGCCAAAGCTTACAGGGCCATCAAGACGCGCACGCAGGACCAGAAGCTGTCCCAGCACTTCGTGCTCCAGTGTGTTTTCGCCATGTTCGCGGAGGACTTTGACCTGCTGCCAAAGGGGCTGTTCTCGGAGTTGCTCCAAGAATGCGTCGGCGGGAAGAGTTCCTATGACCTCATCGGTGGGCTGTTCAGGCAGATGAACACCCCGGAACGCGCCAAAGGCGGACGGTTTCAAGAGGTCGACTACTTCAATGGCGGGCTGTTCGCCGATGTCCGACCGCTCGACCTGACCTCTGACGAGGCGCGCATGCTCCATGACGCAGCGCAGGAAGATTGGAGCCGCGTCCAGCCCATGATTTTCGGCTCTATTTTTCAGGAAAGCATGGATGGCGAAGAGCGGCACGCCTTCGGCGCGCACTTCACCAGCGAGTCCGACATCCAAAAGGTAGTGCTGCCGACCGTCGTCCGTCCGTGGCGCGAGCGCATCGCCAAGGCCAAGACGCGGAGGGAACTGTTGGCCCTGCGTGGCGAGTTGAGCGCCTACAGTGTACTCGACCCTGCCTGCGGGAGCGGCAATTTCCTCTATGTAGCCTACCGTGAACTGCGGCGAATCGAGCTGGAGCTTCTGGAAAAACTCGCCCGGGTGGACAAGCCCGAGAGCGTGCGCGAGTTCGCCCTGGCCTCGGCCGTGCGTGAGACGAACTTCTACGGCTTTGATAACCACGCCTTCGCCGTCGAACTGGCCAAGGTGACGATGATTCTGGCGAAGGAGCTCGCCCTGGTTGAATCCGGCGCATTCTTTCGCGGCCTCGGCATCAACGCTCCGGACTTGGGCGGCGCGCCCCTCCCGCTCGTCAACATGGACGAGAACATCGTCTGCGCCGACGCCCTGTTCAACCCTTGGCCCGAGGCCTCGGCCATCATCGGCAACCCGCCTTTTCAGTCCAAGAACAAGATGCAGCAAGAACTCGGCGCGGACTACGTCGGCAGGTTGCATGCCGCTTTCGGAGACCGCATCCCCGGCCGGGCCGACTACTGCGTCTACTGGTTCCACCGCGCCCACGACGAACTGCGGCCAGGCGGCCGGGCGGGTCTTGTGGGCACAAACACCATCCGCCAGAACTATTCCCGCGAAGGCGGGCTGGATCACATCGTGACACACGGCGGCACCATCACCGAGGCCGTTTCGACCCAGGTATGGAGCGGCGACGCCGTGGTGCATGTGTCCATCGTCAACTGGGTCAAGGGCGAGGCTGATGGTCCCATGAAGCTCGCCACGCAACTGGGCGACCAGACTGGAAGCCCGTGGAGAGTGGTCGACTTGCCGCGCATCAGCGCCGCACTTTCTGCCGACGCCGATGTCACAGGGGCCAAGGATCTAGCCGCGAACGCCCAGTCGAACGCGTGCTATCAGGGCCAGACGCACGGGCACAAAGGCTTTCTGCTCACGCGGACGGAGAAGGACACCCTGCTTCGCAGAGCGCCTCGGGAAGCCAAGGTGATTTTTCCGATGCTGATAGCGGAGGAGCTTCTCGGCGCTGCGCCGCCCGCTCCGAAACGCTGGGTCATCGACCTCTCTCCGCGTGACATCATGGAGGCCATGCGCTTCGAGCACTGCTTCGCCAGGCTACGCCAACTCGTCCTGCCCGACCGCGAACATGCGGCACAGGAGGAAAAAAAACGGAACGACGAAGCCAAGAAACAGAACCCGAAAGCAAAGGTGAACCTGCATCACGCCAAGTTTCTGGAACACTGGTGGCATCTCTCCTATCCCCGTAGGGAACTCATCGCGCGCCTGGATGCGCTGCCACGCTACATCGCTTGTGCCCGCGTGATGAAGCGCCCCATCTTCGAGTTTGTGAGCGCTCAGATTCACCCCAATGACGTTGTCATGTCCTTTGCCCTTGCCGACGACTACAGCTTCGGCATCCTGCAGTCCGGCCAGCACTGGGCCTGGCTCAAGGCGCGCTGCTCCACGCTCAAGGGCGACTTCCGGTACACCTCGGACACCGTGTTCAACTCCTTTCCGTGGCCCCAGGCGCCCAACCAGGGGCAAGCCCTCGCCGTGGTACAGGCCGGGCGCGAGTTGCGCGCCATGCGCAACAGCGCCATGCAGCGTATGGGATGCTCCCTGCGCGCGTTGTACCGCTCGCTCGACGTCGCAGGGAAGAACCTGCTCAAAGACGCCCACACGAAACTGGACGAGGCCGTGAGGCAAGCCTACGGTTTCACTGCCGGGGAGGATATGCTGGAGTCATTGCTGGCGATGAACTTGGCGCTAGCGGTTCGTGAAGCTGCCGGAGAGACAATCGTCGGCCCAGGTCTCCCGCCGGATGTCGGCGACTCGGCCCTGTTCATGTCCGAAGACTGCGTGCGCATGGACTGAAAGGCGTAGAATGCTGCGGACCTGCTCTCGCAGATTGAAAGAAGTTCCTTTGTTTCTCAAGGGCAGCAGAGCGCCCAGTGCCCACTCCGAGATGGTCGCGAGGAGCTCCCCCCGGCGGCGGCTGCCATGCTTGATCACCGACCACCACAGCGCAGGAAATGGGTTGAACGGAACGCCTCCAGTGGCCTTACAAGCTGACATTGTTATTAAAATACGGCATTCTTGACCGGATGCCTTTACAAACTGCACACCCTGTGACAAGGTGTCATGAATGGTCCTTACGTGGGTGCCTCATGCGGACGAGAGCCCCCAAGATTGACGTTCGACAGCGCCTAATCTGGAGCGTGCCTTGTTCCCCACAAGCAGAGAGTAGCTATGACCAAAATTCTCGCACAGCTACATCTCACGGCAGAAACCGCTCCACCCGGTCTTGAAAAGGTTTGCGCCTCACCTCCCGCCACTCTTGCGATTGACGAGCAAATAGCTCTGCGCCAAGCGTACGCTTTGTGCGACCGTATCGACTATGTCTTTTTCCGACGCTTTGCCGACGGCCGCTCGTCACAAGTCGCCGCCTACGTCATCGATGAGGCGGACTCGAAGTTTTCGTCCAACGACATCTGCGACCTTCATCACCGTCTGTGGTTGAGCGGGATGTCGCCATTGCTCTATGTGAGCTGGCAAGACCATGTCGATGTCCTGTCGTGCGCTTCAGGCGCCGCCGCCAAAAGCAAAGAGGACTGGAAGCCGAAACCGTTTGCAGCGATTTCCGACTCTAGGCGGATTTCAGCGGCGCTCGACGACCGCCCCGAGCGGTTTTCGGCTTACAGGCTCGCCGACGGGACGTTTTGGGAGGACGAGCGAAACGCCAAGCACGTCAAGCCCAACAAAGGGGCACACAAGGTCTTGATCGAGAAGGTCAAGGACGCTGACGAGAAGCTTGGCGGGGCAAACAACCCCATGGCTCGTCGACTTCTCCTGCTGACACTTCTTGTGAAATACCTTGAGGATCGCAAGGTCTTCCCTGCGGAGACCCAAAGCTGGTTCTCTTTGTTCCACCCAGGCGCGAAGTCGTTTCTGGATGTGCTGAAACAGGCGACCCCAGGTGACGTCGTTGTGATGTTCAAGGCCCTGGAAGAGAAATTCAACGGTGACATTTTCCTACTGCCGGAGGGTGGACAGACCCTAGACGAGCGGATGCTGCGCAAGCTCGCCGACGTCGTGCAGCCGAGGAGCGACGCCAGGGGACAGCTCTATTTCTGGGACATTTACTCATTTGAGTGCATCCCGGTCGAGGTGCTCAGCCACATTTACCAGCTTTTCGCTGAAGACGGCACAGGCTCTGTTTTCACTCCGCCGCTTCTCGTCAACCTGCTGCTCGACCAGGTCATGCCGTTGGACAGGCTGCAGGGGAACGAGACCTTTTTGGACCCAACGTGCGGCTCGGGCATATTCCTGGTCGCGGCTTTCCGGCGTCTCATTTATGCCCGCCTCGCCACGAACAACTGGGGCAAGCCAAACCCCGGCGACCTAAAGCAGCTGTTGGCGGATAGCATTTTCGGGATTGAGCTCCAGGAGGAGGCTGCCCATGTCGCGTCCTTCAGCCTGGCCTTGGCAATCTGCGACGCCTTGCAACCAGACATCATTTGGAAGGATCTGCGCTTCGACAAGTTGATGGATCGGAACCTGTTCGTCGGAGACTTCGCTAAACTGGCGGCGGCGGCAAAACGGCACACCAAAGGCTCGAATGGGTTTGATGTCATCGCCGGAAATCCGCCTTTTCAATCCAAGATCACTCCCGAAATGGCATTGGACTTGGCGGGCCGAAACGGCTCTGTCCCAGACCAGCAGATATCACACTACGTCCTTGAGGCATGCCTAAAATCGTGCCTCACCCCGTCCGGCCAACTCTGCATGATTCAACCAGCGGGGTTGTTGTATAACAATCAGACGGTTACGTTCCGGAACTCACTCTTCGCCTCGCACTTGGTTGATACGGTTTTGGATTTCGTCTCTATTCGTGGGCTGTTTCAAGGAGCTGACCCCAAAATCGTCGCAATCCATGCGAAGAACCATACGCCGAATTCAGGGCATGTGATCCGGCACTGGACATTCCGACGGACCTTCGCCACAAAAAACCAAATCAGCTTCGAGCTGGACCATTACGACCACCATAAAGTCCCACAAGGCATGGTCAAATTGTATCCGTGGGTATGGAGAGCAAACCTTCTAGGGGGCGGAAGGCTTTTCCATCTAGCCAAGCGTCTGAAGGAGATGCCTTCTCTCGGTGATACCATCTCTGCTAATGGGTGGAAAATTGGTGAAGGATATATTGCCGGCAAGGGAGGCAAGACCGAAGCGAAATGGCTCACGGGAAGGCCACTTCTACCGACTGCGGCCTTCAATAATGACACTATTTCACCAAACGCATTGCTGACAGTCGAGAGCGATGACGACAAGTATCATAGACCGCACAACGAAGCCCAGTTCTGTGGTCCATTAGTGTTGATTAAGGAACACGAAAAACTTCACTGCGCGTTCTGGGAAAGCGGACCGCTAGCATACCGGCATGAGATAATAGGTATTATTGACCCAGCCAAGCGTGCCCAGCGGCTCAAGGCCTTCCGGCTGCAGTTCTTAAAAAATAGGGAAGTTCTGCGTGCGTGCTGCTATTTGTTGAGCACACGCCTTTTTATTGCAAAGGCCACTGCGCTTTTGAAAGAAGACATTGTTAGTCTCCCTTGGCCACAGGATGGCGACTGGCAATTGGCCCCTTGGGAAACGGATTTGCTCAATGACCTTTGTTCATACATGGGCGACTATGTCCGCCTTGGGCAAGATTCGCCCCTCCTAAAATCCAAGGCCTCCACGGAAGACCTCCAGGCCTATTCCGAGACATTCTTGAAGCTGATGCGTCGGGGCTTCCCTCAGGCAAGTCTCGCCACTCAAGGGCAGGCGGAAGGCCTACGGCTTCAGGCATTCAGCCTCACCGGTGAAGCAACGGTCGACTGGCTGGCTGGGGATTGGGCGCAGCACCTCAAGAGTACGATTTTTAAACAATTCGGCATGGCGTTGAGCACCGTGCGGGTTGTGCGTTTTTTTGAAGCGGACATGGTAATCCTCATAAAGCCCGACCTCTTGCGCTACTGGATACGGTCTGCCGCCATTCGGGATGTCGACGGCATTCTCAAGGACATCATCGATGCGGACAATCAGGATGCATGAACCCAGCGTAAAGGCTGGGAATGCGCCCGCCAAACTGAAAAGCATCCTTGTCTCGAACGTCATGGATTTCGTGTTCGAGCACCTGGACGCCTGGCGTGACTCGAAGCGGGAGCCCTGTGTCGCAGAGAGCAAGCTCAATGAACAACTCTGCGTCCACCTGTCGTACAAAGCGCGGAACGATGGACTGTTCTTGTTCCACCATGAGCAATCACAGGCAGGTCAACGCCGTATCGACATCGCGGCAAAACCGGCGTCCGCCGCCATTCTCGCGTGCGGCTACGAATCCATGCACGACAGCATTACCGTGTTTGAAGCGAAGAGGCTGCCTGCGTCAACAAAGGCCCGCAGAGACGAGTATGTCACCGGATGTACGGCAACAAGCGGTGGCATTCAGCGATTTCGGTTGTGCCTGCACGGCCAGGAGCACGACACAGCAGGCATGATCGGCTATGTCCAAAAAGACGGGTTTGAATCAGTTCACAGCCACATCAACAGCAGTTTCGCACGAATCACAGGCTGCACTGATGGCCTTGAGTGGACTCAAGATGACAGCCTGAACCCGCTGGAAATCGACAAGATCTGCGGAAAGGCCCGCACGGAGTCAGCGCATTCGCGCTGCGACGGTACAACCATCCGCCTCCATCACCTGTGGATCGATATGAACCTGGGCCAGCCGCACGAATAACCCGCTATTGACGTATCCCCGCCTCCCTTCGTTGAAATCGCTTCCGCCTACGTCTTCACGCCCGCAGAAAGCTGAATCGCCTTGAAGAACGACCTCGGGGCTCGGGGCTGTGCCACAGACTGACGTTCTTTCGGGCATGAGGCTGACTTGGCGACTTGCTCAAGCCGTTCATTGCTGAAGAGGAATCGGCTCAACAAAAGGGGGGCCGTGGCTCCCTCTTTTGCTTGTGCCGTCTCGCTACGGCATGGGTATCAGACGGCTAGTCGTTGAAGCTGCTGCAAGAAGAGAACGAGTCGTCAGAGCTGCTGCTGGACCAGCTATCCTCGAAACTACTCGACGAGAGCGAGTCATCGTAGCCTGACGAGCTAGAGAAGCAGTCGTCGTCGTGATGCGTGGGGTCCATAGGCGTATCGTGGTATATGTTGCCCCCCAGGTGCGCACAGGACGGGTCCGTCATCCAGTCCGTATCCGAGCTGAAAGCAGATTCGTAGCTGCTAGTGGCGCTATCGCCTATCGTGCCGCTCGCCATCCAATCATCATCGCTAGAATGGCCGAGCGTGTCCGTGTTGTAGCTGTCGTCTATCGCGCTGCTGTCCGACCAATCGTCGCCGCTGGAAAGAAACGAGCTCTCATGCGTAGAGAGATTGCTACCGAAGAGGGCACCTGTGTGGTAGCTGTCGTCCGTGTCAGCGCTAACCGGCGCGTAAGCCACCGCATCCGAATCCTGGCCACGCTGACGCAGGAGCATTATAGCGATGAGGAGGGCGCCGCAAATGAGGATTCCGTCCATATTTTCTCCTTGTGCTTTGTGCGATTTTGGAATCAACCTATAGCACAAACTCGAAGAAGAGCCCAGGAAAAAGTGATCGTCTTCAGATAGTTGCGCGCCATCCCCCTGCGCGCCGACTAGCTGCCAGGAATCCGGCGCGATCGACAAGGTACTCCGCAGGATTCAACCGTCAAGCAAGGCGCGGCGTCGAGATTCCAACACCACTGTATCCAGCCGCTACGCCCCTTCACATCATCTTTGACCCGAGCCCCCGCCAGAGGCGAGGCATCTTCGACCGTCGCCCACAAGCGAGGAGCTGCACGAGCCAGCGGCGGACGGCAAGGCGCGGCGTAGCCGCCCCCGCCAGGGGTTGCCTTGCCGCGCGTCGTGCTTGTGCTACCTTCTCGGTAGCGAAGGTCTCGCTGAAGGAAACGAAAGAAATTTCTTCCCTACAGCACAGTGGTACGGTGCTGAAGTCAAGACTTCGAAATCGTCATTTCGCAAATTTTGATCTAGATTTTTAAGCGATAATTCGAGAGATCGTGGATCCTTTTGACCAGCAATAAAGGAGAAAACCATGGTCGAAGAAATCGCTCTCGTCACTCTCAAGAAACCTGTCGTGCTGCCGGGGCTGTCGCACCGAACCGGCAAGCCCTGCCGGACAGTGAACACCCGGCAAATCGTCGTGCGTCGGGAAGGCTACCAACTCGCCGTCGAAGGGTGCCTCGACCTCCGCGGCGCGCCGCATCGTACCGCGCTACGCATCATTATGCGTGTACAGCGCGGGCTTGTGCAGCACGCGGAGAGCCTGTCGCCAAGCCATGAGATAGTAGCGAGCTTGGCCAGTCTCCCCATCGGCATCGACATGAGCATGGCCAACGTACCAAGCGCCTACTACTCGCTCGCTTCCTTCGACGCCGTAGAGCTGATCGGCGGATGGGCCGATACCCAGGGCAACGTCACCGTGCAGATGAGGCCGGTGTGTGGCTTTCTGGCACCACGCGTTGACCCCGTAATCGCGCCGTGGCGGCAGCTCGGGCACCTATGGCCCAATGGCCAATTTGCGCGCCCGGGCGGTTCCGAGATCGTGTCCTTCGTGCGCAACGCCGGTGTGATCCTCGCAGGACTGCTCCCGGCTGCTGTAGTCTGCGAGACCGAGGAGCGCTTCACTTGCGCCTGGGGTACTGGCTGGAGACCGGAGCGTATCTCCGAAAGCGCGTTGAGCTTCGCTTCGAAGATAGCCGACCAGTACCGCCAAAGGAAGTTCGTCGACTTCACGCCAGACCTTGTGCGCGAAGCCGCCAAGAATATTCCTGTACGCCCTTTCGGGGCTGCGTGGGATAGCCGCTGCAAGCCGACAGCACCACGACAGACGTGGCGCAACGGCTACTCCCGTGCCGGGAAGCTCGTCGCAGCGGAGGATTGGACAGTGGCCCAGTTCTTCATTCGGACAGAAGCGCCAGGAGCGCCGAGGGTAAGCGAAAACGTCGTAGAACGCTAAAAAATGGGCGGGGGAAACCCCGCCCTCTCACTTGCTCACTTCTCTTCACTTTCTTTGGCCGTTTTCTCGCGCTTGCGTCTCTCAATCTCGGCACGAACGCGGCTCGGAAGCACGCCGGCAGCAAGCGACTCCTCAATCAGTCTGCCCTCATCCGCCTTGGCCAACACAACGGCGAGCATGTTAACATTTGACTGCTGCTCAATCATGCAATCTTTTGCTTCCACGAGGCGCTTTGCCCAAGCAGCGGCATTCGTGGCTTCCTTAAGGCGCTTCGTTGCTGCCGCCCAAAAGCGGATGCCCTGCTTCTTCTTTGTCCAGAGCGCGCTGCCAAGGATCGCCTCGACTTCGTCGGCAGGTCGATTGCTTAATGCCATCACCAGGTTGCGGCGCCCAGCAGCGTCCTGCCGATCTCCATACGAAACAGCCGAAGCCATGAGTCTGGAGACAACCTCTGGATCAACTTCACGCGGCATTTCGGCGGCAGTAGGTTGTACCAAGCCACCCGCCGGCATAAACTCAATCAGCCCACGGGCGACAGGCTTGCGCTCAAACACCACTCGGTCGCCTTGCACCTCGCCAGAAAATTGAGTTTCTGGATGGTGGAACGTCAGCTCCGCTATCGCTTCAGTGAGACTACTCTCGAGCGCTTCATCAAGCCCGACGCCGGCGGCATTGGCCAAGCTGAGGGCGTCAACAGAGCCAGTCCCATCCCTGGGCATGTCGCGCTGAATCTGTGCTGCGATGAAGGCTGCTGAACCGCTCATTCCCATAATGTTGCTCCTTTGGAAGTGATGCGAGCAGTACACACTTTCTCGCGGCAACAATGCAAGCGCCCGGAGGGGGGGGGTGGAAAAAATTGAAGTTGACCACTGAATCCATTCTACCCAAGCCCAAATCTGATGACTAATCGGCTCC
>NZ_JAUYFU010000007.1 GCF_030689645.1 Humidesulfovibrio sp. | reverse complement strand
AACCTGAAAGATGGCGTGCGTGGAGCCGGGGGTGGCATCCAGCAGTTTTAGAAATTTCTCCTGGCTAGCCTTGTCGATCTTGGCAAGCGTGTTATCCACCATCACCAACCGGCTGGAGCCAAAAAAGGGCAGCGTGGTCAGCGCGGTCTGCAGATCTTCGAAGGATGCAGATTTACCGTCCAGGCGTGAGGTGTTCATCGCGGCATCATAATCGTCACCCAACGAGGCGGTGATGGTCTTGACCGCCAACGCCACGGAATACAGGTCGTCACCGCGTAAAAGGTGAATATTAGCTTTGCTCAAGCAGCTTCCTCCAAGGTGCGAATCACTTCTGCGGTAAGGATGCGATGCAGCGCAGGTCTGCCTGGAAGATCACGCTCGTAGCGCACGATCTGCTTGACGGCCAGGTCGCCGGGTTCACCCGAGGTGGTCACATGTTCCTGCACCTTGGGTCCGAGCGGCTGCGCCACGATCAGCGCACCGGTTACCAGCAAGACCAGCATCGGCCAGCGGTCTAATTTTTTCTTGAAAGAATTACTGCTGCCCAGGGTTGCCAGCCAGGCCAAAGACCCCGCCAACAAACCGGCAACGACATAATTGCTGCCGCAGTTGTCATGGATGGCCAGCTTGCGTTCACCTCCCTTCATGCGGGTCAGCGCCTGCTGCGCAATTTCAAGCAGGGCATCGGTTGAAACATCGCCCACGATCCAGAACCCTTTATGGTCTGAATAACCGGCAAATGTGCTGCCCGGAAACTTCTTGGAGAGCAAATTGATGGTGGCGTGCTCCAATCCATGGTTGCGCCGGATGAGCGAGATAATGCCGAAATTTAGAAATGCTTTTTGCATAATTTCCTCCACGGATTATTTTTCTTCGAGCAATGCCCAACCCAATGCTTCACGCAGTGAGCGGGCTTCTTTGAGCTGGATGCCTTCGGGTAAAGGTTCTCCCTGGCGTAGCCGGCGTGGAATAATGGCTGTTTTAAAGCCAAGTTTTTGTGCTTCTCGCAAACGGGCGGGCATCTGACTCACCCAACGCAGTTCGCCTGATAACCCCACCTCGCCGATCAAGACTGTATCCGCCTTGACGGGGATGTCTTTCATCGAGGAGGCGATGGCAGTGGCAATGGCCAGATCCGCGGCGGGTTCGCCCACTTGCAGACCGCCGTTGTCTTTAACAAAAACGTCCTGTTCGGCCAGGCGCATGCCCAAGCGACGGGTAAGCACGGCTGTGATCAGCAGCAGACGGTTGAAATCCACACCGTTTGGGGTGCGGCGCGGATTGCCAAGGTTGCTCGGGCTGGTTAGCCCCTGCATTTCAACCAGCAGCGGACGGGTGCCCTCCATGGTGACGGCAATGGCTGAACCGGGCGCATTGATCATGCGTTCGGCCAGAAAAGCCTCTGAGGGATTGGTGACTTCGATCATGCCGCGTTCGCGCATTTCAAAGACACCCACCTCGGCAGTGGCGCCGAAACGGTTTTTTACAGAACGCAGCAAGCGGTATGATTGAAAACGGTCGCCCTCCAGGTAGAGGACGGTATCTACTATATGTTCGAGCACGCGCGGACCGGCAATCACACCTTCTTTGGTGACGTGCCCCACTAAAAAGACGGCCATGTCGCTGCTCTTGGCCAATTCGCGCAGCTTGTTGGCACACTCACGCACCTGACTGACGGAACCGGCGGACGAATTAAGATCAGGTAAATAAACGGTCTGGATGGAATCCACCA
>NZ_JAUYFU010000091.1 GCF_030689645.1 Humidesulfovibrio sp. | reverse complement strand
GTCTCCAGATTCACCACACGCACGCCGTTGATGTTGTTGATGTCCACGGCACGGCCATCGGCGTGCGGGTCATTGGGATTGGCCGGATCAAAAGGCCGCCGCCCGCTGTTCACATTCACGGTGTCCAGCTTGGGCACCTCTTCCTTTATCCGCGCCACTGCGTCTTGCATCTCAGGCTTCAGATCGTCTTGCTTCGGGTCAGGCCGGGTCCGGTCGTCGTTCTTCCAGGTTACCTTTGCAGGGGGCCTGGGGCTGGCCTTGCCGCGCACTTCGTTCGGCTGCGTCACCTTGCCCCGATGCTCCGGACCGGTTGAGGAGGCGCTCCCGGTGCTGCCATACCAGCCATGCGCGCCATTGGGCTGAGGCTTGCCGCCGCCCCCGATTTTTGTGCCGCCGCCTTGCCGGAAGGAGTTCCCGAAGCGCCGGAGTTCAAAAACGGCTTCCGGGTTGGCGGCGACCACTCCCTATCCCTGGCCACCACCCACCAATCAACCTCGCCGCCGCCGCGCCGGCGGCTTTGGATGTCAGCGTGGGAATTTACCGGCGCAATGCCGCCCTGCTCGTCCGCGATCCACAATCTTCTGCCCTGGCTGTCTGTTATCATAAGAAACCGCCATCGAATTCGCAATGGAGTATAGCATGGGCTTTGGGCCCAGGATGATTTGGGACGGCTATTGGAAAGGAAAAGGATGAAAACGGCGGGTTGACAGGCTGTGGCGTAAGGGGCCCGAAGTGGTGCGACGGCTCCCTAGAAAGAAGAAACGCCCCCGGGCAAGGGCTCTACTTGGCGCTCACGCGGCGGCGCTTCACGTTGGCGCTGCCCGCCTGCTCCATGTCCGGGGGCGGAGAATCGCCGGGCTGGAGCTGCGCCACGGCAGGGCTCTCGTTGTGCTGCCCCAGGCTGGCCAGGCGCGCGATGATGACCTCCGGGTTGGGGTAGGTCTCCTTGAGCGAGGTAAGCAATTCCCGCGCCTTGGGCAGATTGCGCTCGGCCTCGTAGGCGTCGGCCAGCAGGTAGGTGCTCATGACCTTGACCTCCTGGGGAGCTTTCTCCATGGCCAGGATCTCGTCGAGAATTGTTTTGGCCTTGGGCCAGTTCCACGACATGCCGTAGGTCTGGGCCAGTTCGTACATGGCGCGGCTCTTGGTTTCCACGTCCTTGGCCTGCTGGATGCTCTGGGTGAGCAGGTCCACGGCCAGATCGGACTTGCCCAGAGCGCGGTCGGCGATGGCCATGCGCATTTGCGCCTGCACGGCCTTCGCGCTGTCGCCGCCTGCGGTGTCCAGGCACCGGCCCCAGGCGTCCAGGGCCTTCTTGCGCTGGCCCTGCTGCTCGTACAGTTCGCCCAGGCGAAACAAGAGCGGCCAGTTCTCCTTGGGTCTCGCCCCGAACTCCAGGGTGGCGGTCTCAAGCAGGGTCACGGCCTTGCCCGGGTCGCCCTTGACGCCCGCGCAAATGTCCACCAGGCGCGTCCAGGCTTCCAGGCGGTAGCGTCCTTGCGGGTCGGACTGCAAATAACGCTCGTAGGCTGTTTCGGCTTCCAAAAAATAGCCGCTGGAATAGGCTTCGCGGGCAATGGCGAGGTCGAGGGCCGGGCCCGTGCCTGCGCCCCGATCACAGGCCGTCAGACTAAGCTGAGCGGCCAGGACCAGGGCGCAGGCACAGGCAAGCAGTATGGATCGCGAGTTGGTCATGGACCCTATTCCTCGCCGGACAGCTCCCCTTCATCCAGGCCTTCAACGACGTCCAGCCCATCCACGGGGTCGAGACCCTGGCGCTGCACCAGGTCGAAGCCGGCCACCACGCCGCCGTCGCCCAGGTTCACCAGCCGCACGCCTTGGGTGGCGCGGCCAAGGTTCAGGCTCACCTGGGACACAGGGAAGCGCACAATCTTGTTGGCGCTGGAGAGCACCACCATTTGGTCGGTTTCTGCAACCATGACGGCGCCCACGACCTTGCCGGTCTTCTCGGTCACGCGCATGTTGATGATGCCCATGCCGGAGCGCGACTGGGCGCGGTACTGGTCAAGCGGCGTGCGCTTGCCGTAACCGAATTCGCTCACGGTGAGGATCTGCTCGCGGTCCGGGTCGCCGGTGACCACGCCAGCCACCACGCGGTCCTTGCCGCGCAAGGCGATGCCCTTGACGCCTTCGGTGGCGCGTCCCGTGGGGCGCACCTCGGAAATGGCGAAGCGGATGGCGGTGCCGTGTTCGGTGATGAGCACCATTTCAGAATCGTTCTGCACGCCGCAGACCATCATCAGCTCGTCTTCCGGCTTGAGGGAGACGGCGCGGATGCCGGTGGTGCGCGAGTTTGCGTAAAGCGCCGCGCTGGTGCGCTTGACCATGCCGCGGCGGGTGATGAACAGGAACTGGCGGTCCTCTGCGAACTCGCGCAGGGTGAGCGCAGTGGCGATGTTCTCGTCCTTCTCAAGGGGCACCAGGTTGGCGATGTGCGCGCCCTTGGCGTAGCGGCCGGCCTCAGGCACCTGGTGGGCCTTCAACTGGTACATGCGGCCCTGGTTGGTGAACAGCAGCAGATACTGGTGGTTGCTGGTCATCATGAAGGTGTGCACGAAGTCGCCGTCGCTGGTGGAGACTCCAGCGATGCCCTTTCCGCCGCGCCGCTGCTGCTGGTAGTGCGAAAGGCCGGTGCGCTTGATGTAGCCGCGCCGCGACAGGGTGATCACCGCCTCGTCGTCGGGGATCAGATCCTCAATGGCGATGTCGGTGGCTTCCTCAGCCACGATCTGAGTCTTGCGCGGGGTGGCGTAGTCGTCGCGCACCTGGATAAGTTCGTCGCGGATGACGCCCTTGAGCACGTCCTCGTTGGCCAGAATGCTCTTGAGGTAGGTGATGAGCTTGAGCAGCTCCTCGTACTCGGCCAGCAGCTTCTCGCGCTCCATGTTGGTCAGGCGCTGGAGGCGCATGTCCAAAATGGCCTGGGACTGAATGTCTGACAGGCCAAAGCGTTCCATGAGGCCGCTTTTCGCCTCCAGAGCGTTCTTGCTGGCGCGGATGAGGGCCACCACCTCGTCGATGTTGTCGATGGCGATCTTGAGGCCTTCCAGGATGTGTGCGCGGGCTTCGCTCTTGTCCAGGTCGAAGCGGGTGCGGCGGATGATGACCTCGCGCCGGTGCTCCAGGAAGTAGCCCAGGATGTGCTTGAGGTTGAGCAGCATGGGCCGGTTGCCCACCACGGCCATCATGTTGATGCCGAAGCTGCTTTCCAGAGGCGTGAACTTGTACAGGGCGTTGATGACTATCTCTGCGATGGCGCCGCGCTTGAGCTCCAGCACGATGCGGATGCCCTTGCGGTCGGACTCGTCGCGCAGGTCCACAACGCCTTCAATCTTCTTGTCGTTCACAAGGCCGGCGATCTTCTCCACCAGGCTCGACTTGTTGAGCGCAAAGGGAATTTCGCTGATGACGACGTTTTCCTTGCCGCCCTTCTTGGCTTCCTCAACGCTGACCACGCCGCGCATCTTGATGCTGCCGCGTCCAGTGAGGTAGGCGTCGGCCAGGCCGCGGCCCGTATAGACCATGCCGCCAGTGGGGAAGTCCGGTCCCTTGATGAACGGGAGCAGGTCGCGCGCCGTGCAGTTGGGGTTGTCCAGCACGTACAGCGTGCCGTCGATGAGCTCGCCCAGGTTGTGGGGTGGAATATTGGTGGCCATGCCGACCGCAATGCCCGAGCTGCCGTTCAAAAGCAGGTTGGGCACCTTGGCCGGTAGCACCGTGGGCTCTTCCAGTGTGTTGTCGTAGTTGGCCCGGAAGTCGACGGTCTTCTTTTCGATATCGCCCAAAAGCTCGCTGGCCAGCTTGGACATGCGCACTTCAGTGTAACGCATGGCTGCCGCGGCATCGCCGTCGATGGAACCAAAGTTACCCTGGCCATCCACCAGCGTGTCGCGCATGGAGAATTCCTGCGCCATGCGCACGAGGGCGTCGTACACCGCAGTGTCGCCGTGCGGGTGGTACATGCCGATGACGTTACCGACAACGCGCGCGGACTTCTTGTAGGCGCGGTTGTAGGAGTTGCCCAGCTCGTGCATGGCGTACAGAATGCGCCGGTGCACGGGTTTCAGGCCGTCGCGCACGTCCGGGATGGCGCGGCCAACGATGACGCTGAGCGAGTACTCCAGATAGGACTTCTGCATCTCGCGTTCAATGGTGACGTTCTGACTCACGTATATCCTCCGTATGCGGCGGGCGGGTTGCACTGCGGGCAGAGGCTTTGCCTCTTCCTGCAGCCCCCCTGCTCCGCCAGGGGGCCTGAGGCTCTCTGGACCCTCTTGCGGGACTGATCCAGAAATGCTGCTCAAGCGTATCTACAACAGACTCCAATAACCTGGGAATTCCTGGGGATCCCTCTCCCTGCGGCAGGGATCCTCGACAGGGCTCAGGGGCGACGCCCCCAAAAGCTGTTCCCCTAAATATCCAAATCTTCCACGGCCATGGCGTTTCTTTCTATGAACTCGCGGCGGGGCGCCACGCTGTCACCCATGAGCTCGCCGAAGATGCGGTTAGCCTCTTCGCCATCATCAATTCTGACCTGCAAAAGGGTGCGTTTCTCCGGGTCCATTGTGGTCTCCCACAACTGCTCCGGGTTCATTTCACCCAGACCTTTGTAGCGCTGCACAGTGTAGCCGCGGTTGGCCTCGTCGAGCACCACTGCGAGCAGGTTGAAGAACCCGCTAGCCTTGAGCTCCACACCGTCGGCCCGGACCACGACGAATTCCTCGCCGCCGCAATCGGCCAGCAGGCTCTGCAACGTCTCCTGGGCCTTGCGGAAGGTCTTGGACGCGAAGAACTCCACAGCCAGACGGGTGCGGTGCCCGTTGACGCTTGTGAAGACAACGAACACCCGGCGTTCGTTCTCGTCGTCCTGCACATCAAGCATGGCCTTGAATCCGGCAGCAAGAACCGGAGCCACAAGTTCCTCCAGGGTGCGCAGGGCCACCTCGGGGAGCGGGTTCACCGGAACAGGGGCTGCTTCAACAACAGGCAGGGGCTCGCCGTTTTCATCCACAGCGCCCAGTTCCGTCTGCGGCGCCTCTGGCAGGGCAGCCAGGGCCGTGGCGGTGAAGTCCTGTGGCGTGGGCTTGTCGGACCGCGCCAAGGCCAGGAACAGCGCTTCCTCAATGCCCATGTGCTGGGCTTCGCGGACGCGGTCCTTCACCTGGCGGATGGCGTCGAGCAGCTTGCGCAGATCCTTGCCGGAGAACTCACGCGCCGCCGCATCAGCGGTGGCCGAACCCGTGGCCCGGGCCACAAGGATCTTTTCGGCCTGGGAGAGCAGGAATGCGTGCAGTTCTTTCTCGTCCTTGATGTATTTTTCGAACTTGCCCTTGTGCGCGCGGAACAGCGGCGGTTGGGCGATGTAGATGTTTCCCCGGTCGATAAGCTCGCGGTACTGGCGGAAGAAGAACGTGAGCAGCAGTGTGCGAATGTGGCTGCCGTCCACGTCTGCGTCGGTCATGATGACGATCTTGTGGTAGCGCAGGCGGTCGAAGTCCGGCCCCTGGTCGTCTTCTATGCCATTTCCCGGCACGCCCACGCCCATGGCTGTGATGAGGGCGCGGATTTCCTTGTTGCCCAGCATCTTGTCGTATCTGGTCTTCTCCACGTTCAGGATTTTGCCGCGCAGGGGCAAAATGGCCTGGATACGCGGGTTTCGGCCCTGTTTGGCCGAACCACCTGCAGAGTCGCCCTCGACGATGAAGATTTCAGACTCGACCGGGTCCTTGCTCTGACAGTCGGCAAGCTTGCCGGGCAGGGCGTTGTCGGACAGCGCCCCCTTGCGGCGGACGAGATCGCGGGCCTTGCGGGCCGCCTCGCGCGCTCTGGCCGCGTCCACCACCTTCTCAATTATGTTCCGGGCTTCCTTGGGGTTTTCCTCCAGGAAACGGGACAACTTCTCGTACACCAGGCCGGAAACCAGACCAGCTACCTCGGAGTTGCCGAGCTTGGTCTTGGTCTGGCCCTCGAACTGCGGCATGGGCAGCTTGACGCTGACAACTGTGGTCAGGCCCTCGCGCACGTCGTCGCCAGAGAGCTTCTCCTTGATCTTCTTGGCCAGGTCCGACTTCTGGATATAGGTATTCAGCGCGCGGGTCAGGGCTGTCTTGAAGCCCGCCAGGTGCGTGCCGCCTTCAACTGTACGGATGTTGTTGGCAAAGGTCAGGACGTTTTCTTTGTAGCCCTGGTTGTACTGCAGGGCGAATTCCGTGACCACCGTGCCATGCCCGCCGGAATCAGCGTCGCCGATGCCGTAAATCATGTCGTGCACCACGGTCTGGCCATGGTTCATGTCCTCGACGAAACTGCGCAGGCCTCCGTCGAACTTGAAGTTGTCCTTGCTGCCGGTGCGCTCGTCAACGAATTCGATTTCCATGCCGCGGTTCAGGTAGGCCAGTTCCTGAAAACGCTTCTTGAGGATGGGATATTCGTATTGATTGGTCTCGAAGATTTCTTCGTCGGGCTTGAATCGCACCTTCGTGCCGGTGCCGGTGGCGTCGCCGATCTCCTTCACGGGGCCCGTGGGCACGCCGCGCTCGTACGTCTGCTGGTATGCCCTGCCGTTGCGCTTCACCGTGGCGGTGAGGCTTTCAGACAGCGCATTGACCACGCTGACGCCCACGCCGTGCAGACCGCCTGAGACCTTGTAGGCATTGTTATCGAACTTGCCGCCCGCATGCAGGATGGTCATGACGACTTCAAGGGCCGTCTTCTTCTCCTTGGGGTGCATATCCACGGGAATGCCGCGGCCGTTGTCAGACACAGTGACGGAGTTGTCCATGTGCAAGGTCACTTTCACACGCGTGCAGTGTCCGGCCATGGCTTCGTCGATGGCGTTGTCCACGACTTCATACACCAGGTGGTGCAGGCCGCGCACATCGGTGGAGCCGATGTACATGGCCGGGCGTTTGCGGACGGCAGATAGCCCTTCAAGTACAGTGATGCTGTCCGCGGTATAAGCCGCGGCGTTCTTTTCCTTGTCGGTCATTTAGGCGTTTTCCTCGGCGTAGTAGGTATCTTCCTGGATCATCATGGGCATGATGATGACACTGTAGTTCTGGTCCTTGTCGCCGGAAACGCCACAGGGCGCCTCGGCTCCCGTGAGGGTCAGGGTGACTTCCTCGGAACTGTAGTGGGACAGGATCTCCATGAGGTTCTTGGTGGGAAAGGCGATGCGCTGCAGATCGCCCTGGTACGTTGCGGGCAGGGGCTCCTGAGCCGTGCCCACGTCCTGACCCTGGCTGTAGAGCACCACCTCGCCCGGGCTGAACAGGAAATACGTGCAGCGGTTGCTGTCGGTATTAAAAATCAGGATGCGCTCCAGAATGTCGATGAGCTCAGCCCGGTTCACGGTGAGGCGCGAGGCGGACGGATCCTTGAGCTTTGACAGGAAGCCCTGGTAGTTGGGGTACTGATAGAACGACAGCGGCAGGCTGAAGGTCTCGCGCTTGTCGCCCGTGCGCAGGAACATGCGCTTTTCGCCAAGGGACAGTTCGATCTCGTCCTCGCCAAGCCATTTTTTGAGCTCGGAAAGATACTTGCGCTGGATGAGCGCGCCTTCGCGGGGCAACAGGTCAAAAATGTCGTCGTTGACGAAGGTGAACATGGCGAACTGGTGGCCGTTGAGGCCGCAGACCTCCACGCGCTTGCCCTGGGCGTCCTGCTCCGGCTTGAGGTACAGGCAGGCGATGGCCTCCATGCTGTCCTCCTCGCTGATGCAGAAGCCGATCTTCTCGATGACCTCGTGCAGGAAGTCGCCGCTCCAGAAAACGGTTTCGCCCTCCGGGAAGGGGGCGAAAGCCTGGAACCATTCTGGCTCGTTGGCGGGCAGCTTGTATTTGCGGCGTCCCTGCTCAATGAGCACGTTTTTGCCCTCGCCATCCGCCTTGATGGTCAGCTCGCCCTTGGGCAGGTTGCGCACCAGGTCGCAGAAGGCTCGACCCTGCACTCCCACCCGGCCAGGGGTCATGACCTGCGCAGGGTACTCGCCGCAGAACTCCAGGCTGGAGTCCGTGGACATGATCTTAAGGCTGCCGCCTTCGGCTTCCATCCAGATGCTGCGCAAAAACGCCGCCCCGGTTTTGGCCGGGATGATGCCTGCGGACTTCTGCAATCCCTCGATGATTTCGTCGCGGTTTACTTTAACAAACATAGATATTCTCCTTATGGCTATTATTAGCCGCGCCGTTTTGTTCGAAACAGTGGCAAGCCAGGAAATTCACTTCATTTATTTGGAACACAGACTGTCGCTTCACAGGAACAGAGTGTTGTTTCACGGACCCTTGGAACAGCCTTACGACGGTTGCCGACAACGAAGCTTCAAATCTTTCAACAGTTGTTTCATTTCTTTTTCATCTTCCTGAATTTCATTGATTTTTTTTACTGAATAAATGACTGTGCTATGGTCTTTGCCGCCAAAGGATCGTCCCAGGGCCGGGTAGGAAAGGCCCAGCATGTGCCGGCACAAATACATGGCCACCTGGCGGGCCAAGGCGATGTTTTGCCTTCTATCCTCGCCCAGCACGTCCTTCTTGCTCACTTGGTAGTGCTGGCAAACGATGTCGATGACCACGTCCACAGTTATCTGCGGCTGGTCGCGCTCCTCGGTGTTGGAGAGGATCTGCTCGAAATCGCGCGCGGATATGTCGCGACGCACCAGTTCGCGGAATGCCAGAAGCTTGATGAGGATGCCGCCCAGCGCCCGGAAGTTCTGGAAGCGCTGGGCCAGGGTCAGCACCTGCTCCTTGGAGAGCGGCAGCTTTTTGGCGCGCACGCGCTCTTGGATGAGCGCAACGCGCACCTCCATATCCGGCTGCTTCAGACCCACCACAAGGCCGCCTTCCAGTCGTGAGCGCAGCGATGGCAGCAGCTCCTCCCAGGCGCCGATGCGGTCCTGGCAGGTGAATACCATCTGGCGGCGGGCGTCCTGGAATTGATTGAAGATGATCAGCAGCTCTTGTTGGAGTCGCTCGTCTCCGGCCAGCCAGTGGATGTCGTCCACCAGGAGGAAGCGGTGCTGGTTCACGTGGTCGCGCGCGGCCAGTGTGTCCGGCGCAGACAAGAGCGCCCGCAGCCCCTCGCCCGTCGTGACCAGGATATCGGTCAGCGGATGGGTCTTGGCCATCTCGTTGGCAATGGCCTTCAAAAGATGACTTTTGCCCGAACCGGATTTGCCGCAGATGACGAAGGGGTTGAACTGGGCCCCGTCTGACCGGGCAACTTGCCTGGCTGTCTCCAGCGGGAAATAATTTTTCGAGTTGGTGAGGAAGCTTTCGAAGCTGTACTGGGAGTCAAAGGGAAAGGCCAGCTTGCGAGGGTGCTTCTGTGTCGCGTCGGGCTGTCCGCTGCCGTTGCCGCCCGGCGCTTCTTGGGCGGGTGCGCCGCGGCGCGCAGCAGGGGCCACGTAGCGGATGTCGCAGGCACGCCCCTGGAAGCGGAAAATCTCGGCCTCGAAACGGTCCTGCATGCGCCCGGCGAACCATTGGGCGAAGTAGCTGTGCGGAAAGGCCACGCGCACTTCATGTCCGCCCTCGGACAACTCGATGTCCAGAGGGTCGTACCAGCGTTTCAGCTCCTGTTCGGAGCAACTGGCGGACAAATGTTCACGGAGGGCTTTCTTCACGGCTTGGGGAGCCTCTCAGGGGTGGTGCAATTTGTGGAAAAATAAGGAGATTTTTTTTGCTCCAGAGGAGAGGTCGGACAGCCGTCCCAATCCCACTGTCTTGTACCTGAAAACCCTTCCGATGCCAAGCGAATAGCGCACGGCGCTTACGGTAAAAACCATTGCCATCCTGAGCGATTTGGGCCATGTTGTGCAGCGCCGGAAGCCTGTGGGTTTTCCACAGAATTCGGGCTGGTTTTCCAGAATGTGTTCAAACGCGCTGCGTGCGGCCCGGGTAGTCTTTTCTCATCCGGGGATCGGCTGCGGTAGAGGCAGAATCATGGGCGGCAAAAAACGCGCCGGAAAAAGCGGACGGGTGGCCTTCACCCTGATCATCGGCAAGGACGCGGCGCGCGCCCGTAAGGCGCTTGCTCCTGCCCCAAAACCACATGTGGATATGAGGCGAAAGAAACCCCGGCGCAGCCAGGACTACCTCGCCGATACCGCCGAATAGCGCCTTATTTCTGCCCGGCCTGGTCCGGGTGTCAGCGGAGGATGCATGGCCGTCAAAGCCAAGACCGAAAAGACCATCGCCGAGATTAACGAGCGCATCAAGAAGGGCAAGGCCGTCGTCCTCACAGCCGAGGAGATGGTCGAGACCGTCAAGCGCCTGGGCAAGACCAAGGCCGCCAAGGAAGTCGACGTGGTCACCACGGGCACTTTTTCGCCCATGTGCTCCTCTGGTCTGCTCTTCAATTTCGGCCAGGAGCCGCCTCTCATGCGCGCTTCCCAGGTCTGGCTGAACAATGTGCCCTGCTATGGCGGTTTGGCCGCTGTGGACGCCTTTCTGGGCGCCACGGAGCCCAGCGCCGACGATCCGCTGAACAAGGTCTATCCCGGTCGTTTCGCGTACGGCGGCGGGCATGTCATCGAGGACCTGCTGCGCGGCAAGCCTGTGCGCCTGCGCGCCAAGAGCTACGTCACCGACTGCTATCCGCGAAAGGAGCTGGAAAAGGACGTCACCCTGGCCAGCCTGCCCTATGCGCAGCTCCTGAACCCGCGCAATTGCTACCAGAACTACAACTGCGCCGTGAACATGAGCGGCCGCACGATCTACACGTACATGGGACCGCTGAAGCCGGGGTGCCGCAACGCCAACTACGCCACCTCGGGCCAGCTTTCGCCCCTGTTCAATGATCCCTACCTGCGCACCATCGGTCTGGGAACGCGGATCTTCATGGGCGGCGGCGTGGGCTACGTCATCGGCGCTGGCACGCAACACAATCCAAAGCCCCAGCGCAACGAGCGCGGCATTCCCCTTTCCGCCGCAGGAACCCTCATGCTCAAGGGCGACCTGAAGCAGATGGATCCCCGTTACGTGCGCGGCTTGTCGCTGGTGGGGTATGGCTGCTCCCTGAACATGGGCGTGGGCATCCCCATCCCCATCCTCGACGAGGACATGGCCTGGTTCGCCGGAGTCAGCGACGCCGACATACAGATGCCCATCAAGGATTACGGCTACGATTACCCCACGGGCGTCAACCGGGTTATCAGCTACGCCACCTTCGAGGAGCTTAAGAGCGGCAGCATCGTGGTCAACGAGCGAACCGCCCAGACCGTGCCGGTAACCAGCTACACCATGTCGCTGGAGATAGCCGAAGAATTGAAAAAATGGATCGTAGAGGGCAAGTTCCTGCTCACCGAGCCACAGGACAAGATTCCGTCCATGTGATACGAAAGGGAGGCCGCGAGCCTCCCTTTTTTTGAAGAGCAAATGGCGAACCCACTCGCGCCGCAAGGACTCCGCCAGGCGGAGAGCGGCGTGGAACCTTCAGCCCAGGTGCATCATGCCCGAACTGCTTCGAGCGGCCTCAGTCGCGCCCATGACCCCGGACCAGCCGCCCCTTCTGGAAGACGCCGCCGTGGTGCTGGAGGGAGACGAGATTTTGGATCTTGGTTCCTACAGCCACATGAAAAGGCTGCATGGAGGCCCGGTGCGCGATCTTGGTTCCGTGACCCTGGCCCCGGCCACCTTCAACAGTCATGTGCACCTTGAAATGTGCCACATGCTCGGGCGCACTGTCTCCGGCCAAGGCTTCGTCCCCTGGGTCACAAGCCTTGTGTCGCAACCGCTGTACGACCTGGACCCGGCCAGGGTGCGCGCCGAGCTGTTCCGCATGGAGCAGCGCGGCGTTGGCTTTCTGGCCGACATAAGCACCCGCAATGCCGCCAAGGTGGGCGAGATCCTGGCCAGCTCCGGCCTTGGCTTCGCCTCCTTTTTCGAGGTCATCGGCAACGAGACGCCAGCGGACCCGGCCAGCCTTTTGCCCCAGGTGCGCGATGTGGACGACTGCGGCCGGGGCGTCATGTCTTTGGCCGGGCACGCCCTGTACAGCACCAGCCCGGAGCTCATTCGCGCCGCCAAGGGTCTGAGCCTGGAGCGCGGCTTGCCTTTCTCGCTGCACTTGGCGGAGCACACGGACGAGGACACGATCCTGCTGTACGGCAAAAGCCCGTTTCTAGACCTGCTCATGGCCCGGGGCTATCTGACCAGCTACACGGCTCCGGAAAGGCGTCCGGTGCCCTTGGCGCAAGAATTAGGCATTCTCGACGAGGGCACGCTGCTTGTTCATTGCGTCACCGTGACGGATGCGGACGTGAAGATCATCGCCGCCAGCAAGGCCAGCGTGTGTCTGTGCCCCCGCAGCAATGAATTCATCGGCGTGGGCGAGGCGCCCGTGCGCGGTCTTCTCGACGCTGGAGTGAATGTTTGCCTGGGCACTGATGGCCTGTGCTCCAACGCGGACTTGGACCCCTACGGCGAGGTTGCCTGGCTGCTGGAGCGCCACCCTGGGCTGGACCTCGTGGCCGCTTTGGCCCTCATCACCGCAAACCCGGCGCGCTACTTTAGCCGGAGCATTCCCCGGGCGCGTCGCCTGGGAAGTCTTGCACCCGGTCAAATGGCGCGATTCTCCATCGTGCCCCAGGCCGTTCTGGACATCTGTTCGCACAGGTAACGACCCGCCCTTGCCCCTCCCCACGGAGGATACGGCAGGGGAGAAGCCCGGCGTAGGCCGGGGGAGGAAGGAGACCGACATGCAGTGGAAACACAAAGACCTGCTGGATGTCTCCCAGCTTTCCGCGGATGAAGTGCGCCATATTCTGGCCACTGCCGCGTATTTCCGGGAGATCAACAGCCGCCCCGTGAAAAAGGTGCCGACCCTCAAGGGCCGCAGCGTGGTGCTCTTTTTCGCAGAGCCCAGCACCCGCACCAAAACCAGCTTCGACATGGCAGGCAAGCGCCTGTCCGCCGACACCTTCGCCTTGCAGAAAAGCGGCTCCAGCCTGGCCAAGGGCGAGACCCTCAAGGACACGGCCCTCACCCTGCAAGCCATGAACCCGGACGGCATCGTTATCCGCCATGGCTCCAGCGGCGCGGCGCAGTTTCTGGCCGAGCGCCTGGAGTGCAGCGTCATCAACGCCGGTGACGGACGCCATGCCCACCCCACCCAGGCCCTGCTGGACGCGCTGACTCTCTCGCGCCGCTGGAAGGGCGACTTCGCTGGAAAGACCGTGCTCATCCTGGGCGACATCGCCCACAGTCGCGTGGCGCGGTCCAATGTGCTGCTGCTCACCCTGCTGGGCGCCAAGGTGCGCCTGTGCGCCCCTCGCACCCTGCTCCCGCCCCGGCTGGACACCTGGCCGGTGGAGGTCGTGAGCGACCTGAAGCAGGCCTGCCGGGACGTCGACTCGGTCATGTGCCTGCGCCTGCAGCTGGAGCGACAGCAGGCGGGCCTGCTACCCGACCTGCGCGAGTATGCGCGCACCTTCGGCCTGTGCGAGACGCATCTTCTGGACGCTGCGCCTGGCTGCTGCGTTCTGCACCCCGGGCCCATCAACCGGGGGGTGGAGATCGGCTCCGACCTGGCGGACTCTGCCGAGAGTCTGATCCTTGAGCAGGTGGAAAACGGCGTGGCCGTGCGCATGGCCCTGCTTTTCCTGTACCTTACCCGCAAATCCCCGGACGCCAGCCCAGTCGCCCAGTCCGGCATGCCCGAATAGGAGGCCCCACATGCCCGAGAAGCAGAAGAAACTCGACCTTGCGGTGCGCGGCGCCCTCTGGTTCGGACCCCTGAAGGGTGACGGCAAGGGGAAGAAGGCCAAGAAAGGCGGCCAGCTTGTTGATGTCCTGGTGTCCAAGGGCAAGATCGTTGCCCTGACCCCCGCAGGCAGCCTGGACATGCGCGCAGAGAAGGAGCTGGACGCAGGGGGCAAGGTGCTGCTGCCTAGCCTCACGGACGTGCATGTGCACCTGCGCGAACCCGGCCAGGAATACAAGGAGGACATCGCCTCCGGCCTTGGGGCCGCAGCTTTCGGCGGTTTCTCAAACATTTTGTGCATGGCCAACACCAAGCCGGTGAACGACACCGCCAGCGTCACTGAGTTCATGCTGGAGCAGGCCCGCAAGAGCTGGCCCAACGGCCCCCGCCTGTTTCCCATCGGCGCGCTGACCAAGGGCCTCAAGGGCCAGGAGCTTGCGCCCATGGCCGAGCTTGCCAAGGCCGGCTGCGCTGCGTTTTCCAACGATGGCCGCCCGGTGGAGAGCACCGAGCTGTTCCGCCGCGCCATGGAGTACGCCCAGGACCTGGGCAAGATCGTCATCGACCATTGTGAAGATCCTTTCTTGGCCCCGGCGGCGGGCATGAATGAAGGCGAGGTGTCCAGCCGGCTCGGCCTGCCCGCCCAGCCAGACGTGGCCGAGGCCATCCAGGTGGCGCGCGACGTGCTCTTGGCCGAGTACCTGAACGCGCCCATCCATCTGGCGCACGTTTCCTGCGAAAAGAGCGTGGCCCTTATCCGTTTCGCCAAGGCGCGCGGCGTGGACGTAACGGCTGAGACCTGCCCGCACTACCTCACCCTCACCGAGGAAGAGGCGGCGGGCTTCAGCGCCAGCGCCAAGGTCAGTCCGCCCCTGCGCGTGAAGGCGGACATCGACGCCCTGCTGGATGCTCTGGCCGATGGCACGGTGGACATGCTGGCCACGGACCACGCGCCCCACGCGGCCCATGAGAAGGAAGTGGAGTTCGATCAGGCTCCCTGCGGCATCTCCGGGCTGGACACGGCCCTGGCCACCACCTGGGAGCTTGTGCGCGTAGGAAAGCTGCCCTTCGACGCCTTTGTCCGCGCCTGGACCAGCGCCCCGTGCAAACGCTTCGGCCTGCCGCTGAACACTTTCGCCCCAGGCGACCCCGCAGACTTCGTGCTTTATGACCAGGACGCAGCCTGGACGGTCAACGCCGAGACCATGAAGAGCAAGAGCAAGAACACTCCGCTGTACGGGCGCACCCTGCGGGGACGGGTTTCGGCCCATTTCCTTGCGGGCAAAATGGTGGTAGGAAGTATCTCGCCGGGCGCTTAAGCCCGTTGCCGAGGACTACGAACCCAAGCCCCCTGCCCCCCATCCGCACGCGGGGCTGAAAGCGGAGGATCAATGAGCCAGCCCTTTAAAGACGCCGTCGGTCTGTGCAAGACCATCATGCGCAACGGCTATGACGCCTATGTCATCAACGCGCGGCTGCAGAAGTCCGCCCTTGCCGAGTCCGGGGCCGAGCTGGCCATGGACATCAGCACGGAGTTGGATTTCGACGGCCTCAAGCGCCAGTTCCCGAACATCGAAACCTGCAATGAAGAGGGGGTCACCGGCCTCCTGCGCCAGGGCGGAACCACTTTCTTTTTCCACCCTGCAGCGGTGGAGAACGGCGCACACCCCGAGGAGTGCGTGGCCCGGCTCACCCCGCGCCTGCTGAAGCTCCTGCAGGAGCGCGGCGAGATTCCCCTTTCCGCAGCCTGCCCGTATCTGCCCACGGCCCAGGAGCAGGACCACGGCCTGGTGTTCGACCACGGCCAGGTGCGCATCAAGGGCTTTCCGGACCAGGCGCTGAAGCAGGACTATCTGCTGGCCGTGCGCGCCATGCGCTTTGCCGCAAACTACCACCTGCCCATCGAGCCCAACACCTGGCTGGCCATTGTGCGCGGCGCTCGCCGCGTGCTGGACTACTGCCCCGTGTCCGACATCATGGACGAATGGCGCAAGGTGGAGGCCGAGAACCTGCACGCCTTTGTGCTGCTGCTTTTTGAGTGCCAGATCCTGCACGGCTTCATCCCTGAGATCGCCGCCCTGGCCCGTGTGAAGCAGATCAAAAGCCCGGAGGCCGGGGAAGAGACTGTCTTCGTCCACACCATCGACGTGATGCGCCACTATCCCGAAGTGCTGCCCTACGACTGGTACGGCACCCTCGCCTGCATGTTTCACGACGTGGGCAAGCTGTACACGGCGGAGTTCTCAGATGGCCAGTGGAGCTTCCTGCAGCACCACCGCGTGGGCGCCAAGGTCACGCGCAAGATCCTGAACCG
>NZ_JAUYFU010000081.1 GCF_030689645.1 Humidesulfovibrio sp. | reverse complement strand
TTCGAGAATAAAATTCTGTTTTCGACGAAATGTCAAGGGGGTTGTGCGGCGATTGGGGGAAGTAGGCATCAATAATGCCGGGTTTGGACGGGACGGGGAGGGCGCTATCGCGTGGAAGATTGGCGGATCTGGAGGGCGTGGCGAGTACGGTTCACGCAAAAGAAGAAGCCTCCTCCATCAGAGACGCAGCAAGTGCGCCGAGAGCTGATGGGGAGGCCTCTTTGCCCGTAGGCAGTGGTGGCGTTGGGGCCATGCCTGCTTCAGGGCGCGGCCAAGAGAGTTGCGCTGGTGTTCTTGGACTCAAAAAGAGTCGACGCGCTGGAGGACATGTCTGACAATCTAAAGCAGGGCGAACCTGCGTCTGTCAGGGTTCTTCGTGCGCGCCGAACGATCTCTTCGTAAAGTCTACGAGCTATATTGTCAAGACTGTATGGGGCGGAGGGCGTCGGTTGGGGGCGGATAATAATGCAGCGCCATAAATTGAAAGCGCCCTGCCCGCCATACCGAGCCAGAAGGCTTGGCGAGACCGGCGGGTCAAGGCACTTTGCTAAATCGTTTACGTCTGGTGCTGTCCGGCGTCAAGCACGCGGCAGGGAGCCGGTGCTCAACGAAGATTCGCCCCCGGCGCTTCTGCCTGCTCCGCCTCTGCGGCCAGTGCACCCCTTGTTCGCGGAGGGGGGCAGCGCTTGTGTGGTGAAGCTGACAGCGAAGGAAAGGTCGCCGGGAGCTGTAGATCTGGATGAGTTTCGGCTCTATGATTTGAAGTCTGAAAAGGAAATGCCCACCGGTACCTCCACGCACCCCCCGGACGTGAGTCCGGCTTCTTCGTGGCCAGCAGTGAGCATTTCTGAAAATATATAAAAATAGATGCTGGAGGGGGTCAACGACCACAAGGTGGATTTTAGAGTTTGCTTGAGGGAAAAGCTGCGGCGGGCGAACTTGTCTCCCTTGAAAAAAGAAAACTGCCGCGATCCTTGAGGACATGTCCGGGCCATAATTGCCCGGGGTGCTCAAGGCGCGACAGCGTTCTGGTGTAAAGCTATACACTGAAGGCGATGTTGTCAAGCCTGTATATGATGACGGCGAGAAGACGCTGAACCAGGACCCCGCGCCGGGCGAGTCCGCCTATTCCGACCGCGCCGCCAAGCAGGCCGGGCCGCGAGCCGGGGTGCAGTTTCTGGACGATGGCAGGGCCATCAGGCGGCCTTTGCCTTTCCCCCTGCTTTGCGGTAGCAGTGGCATATCATGCGCGATTCCTCAAAGCCTCCGCAGATCGAGGGCCTCACGCTCCGGCAGGAGGGCCCCGGCGAACTCGTGGTGCGCCTCGCTGGCGACCTGAACGCCGCTGTGGTTGCCCGCCTGTGGGAACCCGCCCTTGCCCGCGTCCGCGCCGGGGGGCTAACCTCTCTGCGTCTTGAGCTCGACGGCGCCGGATACGTCGACGGCGCGGGACTCGCCCTGCTGGTGAAGCTTCACACCGAGGGCCAGGCCGCAGGGATCAAGGTCGACATGCTGGGCCTGCCTCCCCGTTACCGGCACCTGCTTGATCTGGCCATGCGCGCGGAAGCGCCCGATGCCGAGACGGCTCCGGCGCAGCGCAGCCCAAAGGGGTTCTTGGACGGCGAGTTCGGCTTCATCCTCCGCGATCTGCGCGAGCTTGTGTGTTTCGTGGGTGAAAGCGCAGGCGTGCTCTACGGCTCCTTCCGCCACCCACGCGGGGTGCGCTGGAAGGACGTGATACACCAAGCCACCGCCGTAGGGGTGGAGAGCCTGCCCATCCTGCTCCTGATCGGCTTCCTCATGGGGCTCATTATGAGTTTTCAGTCGGTCATCACCTTACAGCGCTTCGGTGGCGAAATTTACGTACCCAACATGCTGGGCCTGGTCATGTTTCGCGAGATGGGCCCCCTGGTCACGGCCATCCTGCTTGCGGCGCGCTCCGGCTCCGCCTTTGCGGCGGAGATCGGCACCATGCACGTCAACGAGGAATTGGACGCCCTGACCACCATGGGAATCAGTCCAGTTCGCTTTCTCGTGGGCCCGCGCATCCTGGCCTCTTTGGTTGTGGTTCCGGTCATGACCCTGTTCTTCAATTTCGCCAGCTTGGTGGGCGGGGCGCTGGTGATGCTCTCCATAGGCTTTCCGCTGGTGACGTTCACCTCGCGCGTTTTCGCCAACGTCAAGGCCACGGATCTGACGGGCAGCCTCATCAAGATCCTGGTGTTCAGCCTGCTGGTGGCCGGGGTGAGCTGCCTCAAGGGGCTGCGCACCGGGGGCGGGGCCAGCGCCGTTGGCCGCTCCACCACCGGGGCCGTGGTCAGCGGGCTTATCCTCATCACCGTGGCGGACGGCCTGTTCGCCGTGCTGTTCTATTATTTCAAGTTCTGATAAAGGCCATGTCGGGAACAACAGATGCAAGCCAGCGAACCCGCCACCCCGGAAACCACCGCCCCCGCGCCCGCAGAGAGCAGCGCCGCCGCGCGCCAGCCCATCATCAGCGTGCGCGGTCTTACCTGCGGCTACGGGCGGTTGACGGTATTGAAGGACGTGTCCTTTGACGTGGGCCGCGGCGAGGTCTTTGTGGTCATCGGGGGCTCCGGCTGCGGCAAAAGCACGCTGCTCAAGCACATGATCGGCCTGCTGCCGCCTTTTTCCGGCAGCGTCGTGCTGAATGGCCGCGACATCGTGGCTGCGGACAACGACGAGCGCCTGACCATCCTCAAGGGCATCGGCGTCATGTACCAGATGGGCGCGTTGTTCGGCTCCATGACGGTGCTTCAGAACGTGGGCCTGCCCCTTGAGGAGTATACCGATCTGCCGGAGGAGGCCATCGAGGCCGTCAGCCGGGTGAAGCTGGCCCTGGTGGGGCTGGAGAGGTTCGGCAACGTCATGCCTTCCGAGCTTTCCGGCGGCATGGTCAAGCGTGCGGCCATTGCGCGCGCCATGGCGCTGGACCCGGCCATCCTGTTCCTGGACGAGCCTTCCGCAGGGCTTGATCCCGTGACCAGCGCCGAACTCGACAGCGTGGTGCGCAGCCTGGCCGAGAGCCTGGGCATCACCTTTGTCATCGTTTCTCACGAGCTGCCGAGCATCCTGTCCATCGCTGACAGGGTGATCCTGCTCGATGCGCACGCCAAGGGCATTGTGGCCCAGGGCGATCCGCGCAGTCTGAACCAATGCAGCACCGACCCCCGGGTGCGGCGCTTCTTCGACCGCGAGGCCCGCGTGCCTGATCCTCCCGCTGACGGGCAGCAGCATCCCTCACCCTTGATTTCGCCACCTCAATCGGCGGAGGCCTGTTCATGATCCGCGGCAGCGACTACTTCAAGCTTGGGCTCTTTGTCATCGGCGGTGTGGTGCTGCTTTTCGTGGTGCTTTTCGCCCTGGGCGCGGGCAAGTTCTTTCAGCGCACCTATCAGATGGAAACCTACATCAACGAGTCCGTCAACGGGCTTGAGGTGGGCTCCGCGGTGAAATTCCGCGGGGTGCGCGTGGGCAGCGTGTCCGAGATAAGCTTTGTGGCCGGGAAGTACGGGCAGAAGGCGGCGGGGTATCGCTACGTTTATGTGCTGTGCACCCTGGACAAGGACATCTTCGGCACCATGGGGGACAAGTCCTCGCGGGAGCAGGCGGTTGAAGAGGTCTCCCACGGCCTGCGCGCCCGCACCATCTCGCAGGGGCTTACGGGCCAGCTTTTCCTGGGGCTCGATTACGTGGACCCGGACCGCAACCCGCCCTTGCCCATTGAATGGGAGCCCGTGAGGATTTATGTGCCTTCCGCCTCCAGCACCCTCTCCAAGGTGGAGCAGGCGGTGCTCGATATCAGCAACACCCTTTCCGGCATGGACAAGGCCGAGTTGCCGGAGGCGGTGAAGAGCTTCCGGCGCTTCGCCGACAGCGCCAGCACCTTTCTGGACAACACCAACCCCAAGGAGATGGGGGCCAAGCTTTCCGCCACACTGGACCAGACCCGCACGCTCATCGCGCGCATAAACGTTCTTCTGGCCGATCCCGCCGCAGAAACCCTCGTGCCCGAGGCGGCCAAGACCTTGGCCGGCATGCGCAAGGTCGTGGAAGGGGCAGGGCCAGACACTGTGCAGCTTGTGCGCGAATCCAAGGAGATGGTGGCAAGTCTCAAGGTCTCGGCCAAGGCTTTGGAGGCCTTTTTGGCGAATCCAGAAACCGCCCGCCAATTGGCCGAGATGCCCGGAGCGATGCAGCAGGCGCGCGAAACCGTTGGCGAACTCAAGTCTGCGGCCAAGCGCCTCAACTCGGTGTTGGGGCGGGTGGAGCAGCTTACCGCTGCGCAGCAGGCCAATGTGGAGGGCATCCTCGACAGTGCGCGCGGTCTTGTGGACAATCTGAGAGAACTCACCGGCGAGGCCAAGCGCTACCCTGCGGGCATGCTTTTCGGCCCGGCGCCGGATAAATCGCCTCTGGGCGGACAGTAGACGGAGGCTCCATGCGTGCATTTGCCGCCATTCTCGCCATGTTGCTGGTGCTGCCCCTTGCCGCGTCGTGCGTCAAGCTGGAGCGCCAGCCCGTGGAAAAGCGCTTCTATGCCCTGGAAACCGCGCGTCCGGCACCCGGCGTCGTTCCGGCTTTGGCCGCATCCCCTGCGACAATGCTGGTGCGGCGCCTGCACGTGTCGCCGCGGGCTGCGGGCCGCGAGCTGGTGTACCGCACCGCGCCCTCGGCCTGGACAGCGGATTACTACAACATGTTCTTCGTCAGCCCGGCGGACATGTTGACCCAGGATCTGCGGGCCTGGCTCGCGGCGGCTGGCGTCTGCGCCAATGTGGTCGACCCAGGCAGCCTCGCCGCGCCGGACTATATCCTTGAGGGCAACGTCACGGCCCTGCACGGCGACTTTGCCGTGAAGCCCCCGCAGGCGGTGGTGGAGATGCAGTTCCTGCTCCTCAAGTCCACGGGCGATGAGCGCAAGGTGCTGCTCACGCGGGAGTACCGCAAGAGCGCGCCTTTATCCGGCAATACCCCGCAAGAGCTTGTGCGCGCCATGCGCGAGTCTGTGGCCGCCGCCTATGCCGACCTGGAATCCGACCTGCGCACGGTTTTGCCCCGCAAGTAGCCCTCATTTCAGCTGCGCCAGAGCAAGCCCGGCCAGCACGGGCAGACACGCCCAGAGCAGGGCTTTGGCCAGGCCAGCTCGGCTGGCGCTGGGGCCGGCCAGGGACAGCTTTGCCGTGGGCGCTTTCTCTGGCCGGAGCCGGTGCGCAGCAATCCGCCAGATTTCAGAAAGCATGGGCACCATGTCCGTCTCCCCCGTCTCGCAGCCCTAAAATAGCCCATCGTTCAGGATGTCCCTGGCCATGGGGCCCATGCTGGCCACCAGCAGTACGGCCATGGACCAGTTGAAGGCCAGCAGCCTGCGGCGGTCTTGCAGGAGCCCGCGCATGACCCTGCCAAGCAGCACCCACAGTCCTACGCAGGGCATGCCTGCAACGAAAAAGACCCCCGCGACTATGAGCGGACCCATGACGGGCTGGTCGGGCGGCGCATAGGTGCTGGCCGCGGTGACGCACATCATTACAGCTTTTGGGTTTACCCACTGGAAGGCTGAGGCCTCGAAGAATGTCATGGGGCGTGCGGTTGTTGCTGGCACTGCATCAATTCCCGATTCCGCCGTGGCGGGCGGGGTCGAGTTCGCGATGCGCCAGGCCAGGTAAAGCATGTACGCCACGCCCAGGGCGCGCAGGGTTGAATAAAGACCGGGCACGGCCTCAAAGACCATGCCGACGCCCAGGCCGATAGCCAGTTGCATGAACGTGAAGCCAAGGGTCACTCCCAGCAGGTGCGGCAGCGTGCGCCGAATTCCGAAGTTGACCCCGGAAGCGAAGAGCAAGGCGTTGTTTGGGCCTGGCGTGATGGAGGTGACGATGGCGAAGAGGCAGAGTGAAGCGAGTAGTTCCGGGGTCATTGTTTCCTCCTGGGTCTGTGTCTGGTGTGGGACTGTCTGGCTTCAACCGCCGACCGTCATTGTGTATGGATACAATTTGTGATTGTTTGTATTTGTTGTGCCCGTAGTTTGCTGTTGTATCAGAGGAAGTTCTTCTTTCTTTGATTTTCTATGTTGACACGATGCTCTGGTCAATGTGATTATTGTCACCATGACAATATGGACTCCCTTCCTCCCTGAGGACCGACCCAAGTATCTGGGATTGGCTGATGCCATTGAGGCTGACTTGGCCAAGGGAAGGCTTGTGCCCGGGCAGCGTCTTCCGACGCATCGGGATCTGGCCGATGTTCTTGGCGTTACCGTTGGCACTGTGACCCGTGGCTATGCCGAGGCGGCTCGCCGCGGCAGCGTGCGTGGCGAAGTGGGGCGCGGCACCATCATCTGTCCATCGGAAAATGGGACAATCCCCTGGTGGGGCGGCGGGCAGGACTCACGTCAGAGTATCGACCTGGGGCTGGTGACAGGCATGTATGGCCTGGATCCAGATCTGGGCGCTGCACTAAGTGAGCTGGCTGCACGGCCTGACGCTCAGGATTTTCTGCGTTACCAGCCTTCGCGCGGCATGGCGCGCCACCGGGAGGCCGGGGCCCTGTGGTGCTCTCGCTTCGGCGTCGCGGCCCACCCTGAACAGGTCCTTGTGACTGCGGGTGGCCAGCACGCCTTGCTTGTGCTGCTCTCGGTCCTCTTTCGTCCCGGCGACCGTGTGGCTGCAGGCAACGTAAATTATCCTGGGCTGATGTCCGCAGCGGCGCTCCTCGGTATCAAACTTGTGCCTGTGGCTTTGGATGTTGAGGGCGTGGTGCCGGAGGCGCTGGAGGAGGCCTGTGCACGAGAGGGGGTGCGCGGACTGTACTGCATGCCCGGCGCTCATAATCCCACAACGGCCACACCCGGCGCGGCGCGTCAGGGGCGGCTGGCCGAGCTGGCGCGCTCACGCAATCTGCTGGTGATAGAAGACGCGGCGTATGCATTGACAGCTGAATCGCCCCTATTTTCGTTGGCGAATCTTGCGCCGGAGCGGACGTTCTTCATCGCCAGCGTTTCCAAAATGGTGGCGGGGGGGCTGCGGGTGGCTTTTGTGAAGAGTCCGCCAGAGCAGGTGGAGCGCCTGGGGCTGGGCATCACT
This sequence comes from Humidesulfovibrio sp., assembly GCF_030689645.1. Taxonomy (GTDB): domain Bacteria; phylum Desulfobacterota; class Desulfovibrionia; order Desulfovibrionales; family Desulfovibrionaceae; genus Humidesulfovibrio. The sequence continues at coordinate 34,984 of NZ_JAUYFU010000081.1, read as the reverse complement.
GGCACCACGTGGATGGCCTCGCCTTTGTGCGCGGAGATTGCAGCTTCGTGGATTCTGAATGGCATGGCGGACGCGACCATGCGCCGCAAGCGCTCCGAGGCCGCGCGACGCAACGACGTGGCGGGCAAGGTGCTGGCAGGGCGGGATTTCTTAGGACTAAAGAACGGTTATTTCATCTGGCTTGCTTTGCCCGAACCTTGGCGGGCTTCGGATTTTGAACGTGCGGCAGGATTGCGCGGGGTGGTGGTCATTGCGGGGGATGCCTTCGCTGTGGGGCAGACTCCGGCTCCGGCCTCGGTGCGGGTGTCGCTTTCCGCTGCGCGCAGCCGTGAGGAGTTGGAGCGGGGGCTGGGCGTCCTCGCCGAACTGTTGGGCGAGGCGCCCAGGCCGGGCCGGGCCATCGTCTGACGGCTAGCTGTCCGCGCGCTCCGCAGCCAGACGCAAGGAGGGCAGCAGCGCGAAGCGCGTGTCCTTGCAGCGCTCGACAAGGGCCGGAATGCTGTCCAAGGTGCTGACGGGGCTGTAAGGAGCGAGCACCTTGACCTTGCGTTCGTAGAACAGCAGCAGGGTCTCCAGGCGTCCGAACACGTTGGGCCGTTCGTGGTCCACCATGTCCAGGGCGTCGGTGGTGTAGCCTTCGAAGTCGAAGCCCAGGGCGTAGAGTTGGTCCGGGCTGCCGCCTGTGTCTTGGGGACCGGGCACGGGGCCGAGGCAGCAGCATTTCCAACCCAGGGAGTCCAGCGCGGCCTGCACGGTGAAGCCCGGCAGGTCGGGCATTGCGTTGGAGAGCAGGATGGCCCGCTCATAGCCGCGAGCGAAAACCAGCCGGAAGGCGTTGCGCTGCTGGACCTGAAGGTTGCGGCCCAGGGCGTTGGCCAGCTTGAAGCCGTCCTTGCCAAGAATGGCGCGGGCCTGATTCTTGTCCTGGTCCGGGGTGAGGAAAACGAACACGTCCGCCTCCACATCGGCCAGGTTGCGCAGGGTGTCGCGCACCAGGGCCAGGGCCAGCGGGTCAGGGCTTTGGCCTGGGGCAAGCTGGCTCAGGACGGGCAGAGGCTGGTCGAGAAAAAGCAGAATGGCGGATTTCATGGCTTCTCCTGATTATGCGCAGGCGCACGGGCCCCACGCGATGCTGTACCCGGCCATGGTAAGCACCTGCGCCCACCCTGGCAATCCCTGAATGTCTCGATTTTCCCGCAAGATTGGCAACGGTTGAAGCCCCTTGGTAAAGAGCGTAGATTGTCGTCGGCAGCTAACCGGGCCGTTTGCAGAGCAACCAGTCCGCAACCATTTGGAGTTTTCATGCGTAAAGACGTCACCGAAGATCCCCAAGCCGTAGCCGATGTTCTGAGCCGGGCGGAATACGCCACCTTGGCCCTTTCCGATGCCGACGGCCTGTACAGCGTGCCCGTGAACTTCGCCTTTGAGGACGGCGTGCTGTATCTGCACTCCGCCAAGAAGGGCCGCAAGATCGAGTGTCTGCGCCGTGCAGTCGAGTCCGGCAGCCCTGTGGCCTTTTCCGCCGCCACGGGACTGGAGATGAAGACCGGCGAAAAGGCTTGTCAGTGGGGCTACAAGTTTCACAGCGTGCTGGGCTCGGGCAAGGCGAGCCTGCTTACGGACCCCAAGGACCAACTGGCGGCCCTGGGCGTCATCATGAAGAAATACGCCGGAAGCGACGCCTTCCCCTATGACGAGAAGCTCCTTGGCATCACCGCTGTGGTGGCCATTCGCGTGGAGCGCGCCACCGCCCGGCTCAAAAACAGCTAGGAGCGGCGTTCATGGTCATCTGTTTCATCGGCGACTCTCTCACTCAGGGCATTGGCGATCAGCAGGCCTTGGGCTGGGTGGGGCGTCTGGCGCGTGAGAGCTTCGCCAGGGACCCGGCGCGCAGCCGGAGCCTTACCGTGTGCAACCTGGGCCTGCGCAGCGATTCCTCGGTGCGCATCGCCGCGCGCTGGCGTAAGGAGACCGACCGCCGTCGCAGGCCTGGCGAGGACATGGCCTTCGTGTTCAGCTTCGGCGCGGCGGACGGCAAGTTTCATGTGCCCGGCGACCAGACCCTGCGCGTGTCGCGGGAGATTCTCAGCTGCGCCGCCAGCCTGGGGCGCACCCTGTACATCGCGCCGCCGCCAGCCTTCGAACCGGCGTGGTCCGCGCACATCCGGCAGGTGGGCCTGTCGCTTTGCGGCATCTGCGCCGAACTGGGCATCCCAACCTTCGACTTCCACCAGCCCCTGGCTGCCGCGCCAGCCTACATGGCCTCCCTTGAGGCCGACGGCATCCATCCGGACGCGGCGGGCTACGACCGCATGGCCGGGCTTTTGCGAGACTGGGAGCCGCTGGCGGAACTCATGGGGATCTGACAGGCTTCCGTGTTGCCTCGCAATGATTGTCTGCGGCTGGCAAGTAGGGTAGAAGGTTTGAGAAGGCCGGACTTCGACTTGCCGCCGCAGAGAGTCCGCCCCAACCAGGAGTCCGCAGCATGAGCCAGCACGTCACGCAGCCGATATTCATAGAGCCCTTTGACCTCTACCTCTTCGGCAAGGGCGAGCACTGGGATCTTTACCGCATCCTGGGCGCGCACCCCCACGAACAATGGGGGGAGAGGGGCTACCGCTTCGCTGTGTGGGCTCCCAACGCCCGCAAGGTCAGCCTGGTCGGCCCCTTCAACAACTGGCTGGGCAAGTCCCACCCGCTGCATCCCGTGGGCTCCTCCGGCATCTGGGCGGGTTTCGTGCCCGGCCTGCCTGATGGCGAGCTTTACAAGTATGCCGTGAAGGAGCAGGGAGGCCGTACGGTCTTCAAGACCGACCCCTTCGCCTTTTTCGCCGAGATGCGCCCTGGCAACGCAGCGCGCACCTGCCCACTTGACGGCTACGAGTGGAATGACGCCGCCTGGTTGGAAGAACGCGCCCGCTTTGATCCGCCGCTTTCGCGTCCGCAGTCCGTGTATGAGATTCACGCCGGGTCCTGGCGCATGCGCGAGGGCCGCTTCCTGTCATACCGGCAGATGGCCGACGAGCTCATCAGCTACGTCAAGGAGCTGGGCTTCACGCACATCGAGTTCATGCCCCTGGCCGAGCACCCGTTGGACGAGTCGTGGGGCTACCAGACCAGCCATTATTTCGCGCCCACCTCGCGTTTCGGCGAGCCCGACGACCTGCGTTTTCTCATCGACCGCTGCCACCAGGAAGGCATTGGGGTCATCCTTGACTGGGTGCCCGGCCATTTTCCCAAGGACGAATGGTGCCTGGGCCGGTTCGATGGCACCGCGCTCTTTGAGCACGAGGATCCACGCAAGGGCGAGCACCCGGACTGGGGCACGTACATTTTCAACTACAGCCGCCATGAGGTGAAGAACTTCCTGCTGGCCAACGCGCTTTATTGGTTCAAGGAGTTCCACATCGACGGCATCCGCATCGACGCTGTGGCCTCCATGCTCTACCTGGACTACTCGCGCGAGGCCGGGGAATGGATTCCCAACGTCTTCGGCGGCCGGGAGAACCTGGAAGCCATCGCGCTGCTGAAGGAGCTCAATACGGTGGTGCATTCGCACTATCCGGGCGCGCTGATGATCGCCGAGGAATCCACCGCCTGGCCCGGCGTCTCGCGCCCTACCTACACCGGCGGCCTGGGCTTCACCTTCAAGTGGAACATGGGCTGGATGAACGACACCTTGTCCTATTTCCACAAAGATCCCGTGTACCGGGGCTATCAGCACAACAGTCTGACCTTCTCCATGCTCTATGCCTTCACGGAGAACTTCGTACTGCCGATTTCGCATGACGAGGTTGTGCACGGCAAGGGAGCTCTTTTGTCCAAGATGCCCGGCGACCAGTGGCAGCAGTTCGCCAACCTGCGCCTGCTGCTGGCCTATCAATGGGCGCACCCGGGCAAGAAGCTGTTGTTCATGGGGTGTGAGTTCGGCCAGTGGAACGAGTGGAACTGCAAGCGGGAGCTGGACTGGATACTGCACTGCTTCCCCACGCACACGGGCATATCGCGTCTTGTGGGCGATCTGAATCACCTGCTCAAAAGCCGTCCGGCCATGCATGAGGCCGACACCAACTGGGACGGCTTCCAGTGGATGGACTTCCGCGACTGGAGCAACTCCGTCATCAGCTTTGTGCGCAAGGCGCCGGGCCGCGAGCCAGTGCTTTGGGTGTTCAACTTCACGCCCGTGGTGCGCCACGACTATGGCGTGCGCTGCCCTGGCCCTGGCTGGTGGCGCGAGGTCATGAATTCCGACGCCGAAATCTACGGCGGATCCAACGTGGGCAACGGCGGCGGGCAAGACGCCGCCCAGCACGGAAACGACTGCTTCCTGACCCTGACCCTGCCGCCCCTGGCCGCCATCGCCTTCACGCGGGGCGAGGAGGGCCAGTGAGCGCACCCTCACGTTCCACCATCCTGGCCGTGACCCTGGGCGACCCCTGCGGCCTGGGGCCGGAGCTGGTGGTCCGCACCCTGGCCGATGCGGCCCAGGGCTACGATCAGCGCGCGGAACAACTGGTGCTCATCGGACCGCTGGCTCCGCTGGTGCGCGCCCTGGAGGGCCGCCCGCGTTTTTTCGAGGTGCTGGACGCCAGCGCCAACTTGTCCGAGCAACTGGTCGCGCACGGGCCGGGAGCATATTTTGTTGAACCCAAAGGATTGGCGGGGCTGGACTACCCGCCCGGCGAGGTGGCCATATCCGGCGGGCTGGCCGCTGGCCGCAGCCTGGAGCTGGCCGTACGTCTGGCCAAGGCTGGCGTCATCCAGGGGCTCGTCACCTGCCCGCTGAACAAGGCCAGCTTGCAGGAGGCCGGGTTCCTGTTTCCCGGCCATACGGAATTTCTGGCTCAGGGCCTGGGGGTTGGAGCGGCCAACGTCACCATGCATTTGTGCGGGCCAATGCCGGCTGCGACTGCGCCTGGCGAGAAGCCGCCCCTGGTGCTGCGCGTCAGTCTTGTCACAACGCATCCGCCCCTGGCCGACGTGCCGCGTATGGTCACGCGCGAGGCCATTCTGCGGGCCATCAAACACACTGCTGCTTTCGTGACGCGCCTGGGCCTCAGCGGTCCCATCGGCGTGTGCGGCCTGAACCCTCATGCCGGGGAGAGCGGGCGCATTGGGCGCGAGGACATGGAGGTGGTGGGGCCTGCCGTGGCCGAGGCCAAGGCCGCGGGCCTGAACGTGGCCGGGCCGATTCCGGCGGATACGCTGTTCCATTTCGCCGCGCGCGGGCGCTATGCCGCCGTGGTGGCCATGTACCACGACCAGGGGCTTGCGCCGCTGAAGCTTCTGCACTTTGGGGAGGCCGTCAATGTGACCCTGGGCCTGCCCATCATCCGCACATCGCCGGACCACGGCACTGGTTATGATCTGGTGGGCACGGGCAAGGCGAAATTGACGAGCTTCGTCGCGGCGCTGGATTTGGCGCGCAGGCTGGTGGGGTAGGGTGGGCTTGCGGGGGCAGTTCGCTCTTGCCGGGCGTAATCGTTCAAGCCTGAAGCGAGAATGCCAGGAGAACTGAGAGGAGTGCAAATGAGTGAACTGATGTGGAGCAGCAAGCTTGAAACCGGTGTCCCGGAAATCGACGACCAGCACAAGAAGCTGATCGAAATAGCCAACAACGTCATCGCTGCCGTGCGGGAAAAGCTGGGCACCCTTGGCGTTGATGAGTTCGTTCAGGAACTACGCGAGTATACCATCGTTCATTTTCGCGAAGAAGAAGAGCGGATGGAGAAGCTGCGCTATCCAGAACATGGGGCTCATCACACTGAGCACGAGCGCTTGAAGCATCAGGTGAAGCTTTGGCAGCGCGAACTGTACCACCAGGAACGCGTCACCGTGGACGAGGTGCGCGAGTTTCTGCGCGGCTGGCTCATCGACCACATCCTGCAATCGGACATGGCCTTCAAGGACTGGCTGCTGGAGAACGCCACCTGCACCCTGTCGGACAAGGGGACGAAGTGCAGTAAGTCGAAGGGGTAGGGGCAGGCAAGGTGCAGGAAAAACAGTTGGTCACGATGATAACAAGTCAGCGGGCATTTCTTGAGATTGCAGAAGATGCTTTGGCCGAATCAGAAAGGTTAGGCAGTGAACAGGCAAGGCCAAAGCCTGGCGGTGAAGAGGGGCTCATCCTAATTCTTGATCCCCATCAGCAGTCGTTTAAGCAAGCGTGTATCGCGTTGATTTTTGCGTGCTGTTATCTGGAAGCGTTGCTGTACTGTGTCGGAACTCGAAAATTTCCAAACAACTGGAATGATAAAAAAGTTTATGAGAAGAAGCTAAAGCGGCTTGGTGTCGCAGACTCGGCCTTGTTAGACGAGGCAGAGAGATTACGAGGGGTTCGTAAAGAAGTTGTCCACGAAAAAGCTGTTGCTACTCCAGGTGAGAGCATGGGCGAAATATATGTGGCCCAAGTAGAAGCCAAGCGTGCCGTGGTTTTTGTGAAAACCATTCGTGACAAGTTAGACCTGTTGTTCATGTGAGTGTCGCAGTAGACCCTACCCCCGCAACACTTCCATCAAATACTGCCCATAGTCGTTCTTGAGCATCTCGCAGGCCAGCTTCTCAAGCTGTGCGGCGTCGATGTATCCCATGCGGTAGGCGATCTCCTCCACGCAGGCGATGCGCAGGCCCTGGTTCTCCTGCACCATGCGCACAAAGTTGGCCGCGCGCAAAAGCGATTCATGCGTGCCCATGTCCAGCCAGGCCCAGCCGCGCCCGCACAACTCAACGGATAGGTCGCCGCGCTTCAGATAGGCGTTGTTCACGTCTGTGATTTCGAGTTCCCCGCGATGCGAGGGCTTGAGGGAGCGCGCGATGTCCACCACGTCGTTGTCGTAGAAATATAGCCCTGTCACCGCATAGCGCGACTTGGGAACGCGCGGCTTTTCCTCGATGGAGAGCACTTTCTGCTCCTCGTCGAACTCGACCACGCCGAAGCGCTCCGGGTCGCGCACGGGGTAGGCGAAGATGGTGCCGCCTTTTTGGAGCTGTGCGCAGCGCTGCAACACGCCGGAAAGGCCCTGTGCGTGGAAGATGTTGTCGCCCAGCACCAGACTTACAGGATCCTTGCCGATGAAGTCCGCGCCGAGGATGAAGGCCTGGGCCAGGCCGTCCGGGCTGGGCTGCGCCACGTAGCTGAAGTTGAGGCCCAGGCTCGACCCGTCGCCCAGCATGTCGGCGAAGCGGGGCAGGTCGGACGGGGTGGAGATGACCAATATGTCGCGGATGCCCGCCAGCATGAGCGTTGACAGCGGATAGTAGATCATCGGCTTGTCGTACACGGGCAAAAGCTGTTTGCTTATGACGCGGGTGAGGGGGTGCAGCCGTGTGCCCGAACCGCCAGCCAGAATGATGCCCTTCATGATCGCTCCGCAATGGTTGAATGGCCGCGCGCGGTTTACATCGCGGGCCGGGGTTGCTAGTCTCCGCAGCTGGATACCCTGTTTGGCCCGCCCCTGGCAACTGCAAGCCGGGCGCGAGGCCAGCGCAAGGCCCCGCACGAAATCATCAAGGAGCATGCATGTTCTTCAAGGCCGCACCGCCGCTCTTTCTGCTGGCCCTCGTGGTCATTGTTTTTCTGGGCCTGTTCATCGCCCTGCCGGTGAGCCTGGTGGCCTCGGCCTTCGGCAAGCTGGGCCTCACTGGCGCGCAGGGGCTGGCGCTGTTTCTGCTCACCCTTGTAGGCAGCCGCTGGAACCTTCCGCTTTACCGCACCACGCGCCTTGTGCGCGGCGAACCAGCCCCGGCCAGCCGAATTTTCGGTTTTTCCGGTCAAATGGGCCGCCTGCGTTTTGGCCAGAATCCCTTCGGCCAGCAGCAGGACGACGGCTTGCTGCTCTCGGAGCAGACCATCGCCGTGAACGTGGGCGGCTGCATCGTGCCTTGTCTGCTCTCGGCCTGGTTTTTGTGGCAGATGCAGGCCTCCGGCGTCCTCGGCGCCTGGGTGATTCTTTGCGTGCTGATTCCGGCCCTGGCGTGCTACCTGCTGGCCCGGCCCATGCCCGGCATCGGAATCGGCGTGCCCGTGCTGCTGCCGCCGGCTGTGGCGGCCATGACGGCGATTCTGCTGGCTCCAGAGCTGGCCGGGCACGAGTCCTTGGCGCCGCGCGCGGCCTACATGGCCGGAACGCTCGGCACGCTCATCGGCGCGGATCTGGCGCACCTGCTGAACCGGCGCACCCTGGCCGTGCTCGATGCGCCGCTGTTGTCCATCGGCGGGGCAGGCACCTTTGACGGCATATTCCTGGCGGGCATCATCGCCGTTCTTCTGGCCTAATTTATTGGAGGCGCCATGAGCCAATCGTCCACGGACATCACTTTGCGCTTTCAAAGGCACTCTGGGCTGGTTACCGGTCAGACTGCAGGGCAGCGTTTTCTGCTCTTCGCAGGCGCGTTGCCGGCTGGCATGCCAGCGGACATGCCCTTCGCGCAGTGCGAGGCCTTGCCCGGGCTTCGCGCCGGGCACCTGCTGCGCGGCGAGCAGGAGGAACACCGGGTGCTTGAGCGATTCTGGTGGCCGGGCATCGACACCCAGCCCTCGGCCCCGTGCTGGCTCGTGGAGACCCTTGTGCCCGCGCCTTCCGGCCTGGATGAGGCGCGCAGCCTCGCGCTTTCGCGCACCGGTTTCGCGCTGGCCTGGATAACCCTGAGCGACAAGGGGGCGGCTGGTTTGCGCGCCGATGCTTCCGGCCCGCTCATCGAGGAGCTGGCCCGCGCCGAGATGCCGCTCTGTCTTGCCCGCGGTTTCGTGCTGCCGGACGAGGAGCGCCAGATCGCGGCGCTTATGACCCAACTGGCGCTCGTGGACGGTTTTGACTTCATCTGCACCACGGGCGGAACGGGCGTGGCGCCGCGTGATGTTACGCCTGAGGCGACCTTGCGCGTCATTGAGAAGCGCATGGCCGGCTTCGAGCGGGCCATGACCCTGGCCAGCCTGGCCAAAACTTCCCGTGGGGCCGTGTCGCGTGCTGTCTGCGGCACACTTGGCGGCGCGCTGATCCTGAATCTTCCTGGCAGTCCCAAGGCCGTGCGCGAGTGTCTGGGCGCAGTGCTTCCGGCAGTGGCGCACACCATTGAAAAGCTTCAGGGGGATTCTGCCGATTGCGCATCGGCATAAACGATGCCGGGCTGTTTAATGAGAGTATTGATCCTTGCATCCAGTTAATCTGTTTAGTACTAATGTTCGATTGAAAGTTACCGATAGATAAGTACGGCGACCTGAAGCCGCACTTAAACGAGCAGCACAAGGATAGCTTATGACGCGCAAAAAAGTCTTTCGCACCCTTCCGGTCCTCGCTTTGGCCTTATGTCTTGCAGGGCCAGCCTTTGCTCAAGACGGCGCACCAACAGCGGCCATGGCGGCACAGCCTGCCACTGCGCAAGGAACAATCCAGGCTTTGCCGAACACATTCGGCCTGAAGCAGGCGGTGGAGCATGGCCTGGCCAACAATCCCACCATGGTTTCAGCGCGCGCGCAGCTTTTGGGCAGCGAGTACGACGTGAACTCTGCCATGGCTGATTTTCTGCCTAAGGCGACGGCATCTTACGGAGTGCTGAACTACGATCAGCAGCAAAAATCCGGCGGAGTCACCACCAGCGACCAGACCGTCTGGTCCGCCCAGTTGAACTTGCATCAGCCTGTGTTCACGGGTTTTCAGCTCCTGTCCACCTTCCAAAAGGCCAAGCTGGCCAAGGAACAGAACGAGGCCAAGCTCACCCAAACCGAGCTGGCTCTCATCAGCGCCATCCAGACCAACTATCTTTCGCACCTTAAGGCCAAGATGGACGTGAAGAGCGCGCAGGACTCCGTTGAGCGCCTGAAGTCGCAGCTCAAGGTCACCCAGGCCTTTTACGATGTCGGCTTGAAGCCTAAGCTCGACGTGCTCCAGGCCGAGGTGGACGAGGCCAACGCAGAGCAGGATCTGCTCAAGGCCAAGAACTCCCTGGATACCACTCGCGCCAAGCTGAATTCCTTGTTGAACCTGCCCCTTGAGGCTCCGGTAGAGTATGTGGGCGAGTTGAGCTACATGCCGTTCAGCATGGGGCTCAACGACTGCCTGAACCGCGCTTACAAGGCCCGCCCGGATATCCTCATCGGCGTCAAGAGCGTGGGCATAGCCGAAAAGGATCAGACCATCGCGGGAAGCAGTTTCTACCCGCAGGTCAGCGCAGACTATAACTATTATAAAAAGGGCGACAGCCCCTCGGTGAACGAGAGCAAGTACCTGTCCAACTCGGCCCGCGAGTACTGGACCGTTGGCGCCAACGCCTCGTGGACATTCTTCCAGTGGGGCAGCACCTACAACAAGTACAAGAGCGGCGGCGAAAACGTGAACAAGATGCGCGCCGACCTTGAGAACACCAAGTTGGGCGCCGGGTTCGAGGTGAAGCAGTATCTGCTGAACCAGCGTGAAGCCGCGGACCGCATCGGCGTTGCCAGAAAGTCTGTGGAGGCTTCTCGCGAGTCCTACCGCATGGCCCTTGCCCGCTATCAGGCCCAGGTGGGCACCAACACCGATGTGTTGGACGCCCAGTCCAAGGTCAGCACGAGCGAGGCCTCTCTTTCTCAGGCCTTGTCCGACTATCAGACAGCGCTTTCCAACCTTTATGTGGCCATGGGCGAAAAAAATCCGCCTCTGGAGATTCGCTAGGAGCCGGAACATGAGTTTTTTGTCTTCATACCGCAGGCGGCCAGAGGTTCGCACCCTGGATGGCCTGAAGTGCCCGGTCTGCGGTGGCGCTTTGTATGTGAATCGGGCCTGACGAGAGGTCAGTTTGCGTTGCACGGCGTGCGGCGCCGCCCATAAGATTCAGGATTTTGCGCACCAGTTGGATGAGGATTTTGATGAGGAGGTGGGCTTTGTGCCTATGGATCGCCTGTGAGCGGATTCCTTTTGGCGCTTTAGCCTGCCGCGCGGCCCGCAAGGCGCGCAAGCGGAGTCTTCTGGCGCGGCCTCTCGGGGCCGCGCTTCTGCTTATGGTTTTGTTGCTGCCTAGCGTGGCCCTGGCCCAGGGCGTGTGGGATCCGCTTACCCGAAGACTTGCTGAGGACGGCTTTGACCCGGTGAGGTTGAACGGGCTGTTCTCTCGCTCCGAACTGCGATTTGATCCCCTTGTCATGGCGCGCAAGATGAACGCGTTGCTGGAGGTCAAGCTCTCTGTCGGCAAGCCGAAGTCAGAGGCGCCGGAGCTGTACGTCAGTTATCTCAACCCATTTCTCCTCATGCAGGCGCGTGGTTTTTTGGATACCCAGCGCACAGCATTGCGCGAAGCCAAGCTTCGCTACGGCGTGCCTGAAGAAGTGCTTACTGCGCTGCTGCTTGTTGAAACCAAGCTGGGTCGCAACGTGGGGAGTAAGAGCGCCCTGGCCACCCTGGCAAGCATGGCCCTTGCGGGCGATTTCTCCCTGGTTGCTCCGCACATAGAGCACCGTGACCTGACCCCGGAGCTTGCCCTGTGGCTGCGCTGGCGCACGGCGCAAAAAGCCTCCTGGGCTTACAAGGAACTCAAGGCCCTGTTGATATACGCCAAGAGCGCGGGCTATGATCCCGCCACCATACCGGGATCAGTTTACGGAGCCATAGGCATTTGCCAGTTCATGCCCACCAATGCCGTGCGCTATGGTGCCGACCTGGACGGCGATGGCCGCGTGGATCTGTTCAACCCCTTGGATGCAGTGCTCAGCACGGCCCGGTTTCTTTCCGCAAACGGCTGGAAGGCCAACCTCTCGCGTGAGCGCCAGATGGCCGTGCTGTATCGCTACAACCACTCCCACACTTACACGCGCACCATCATGGCCGTCGCCGACCGCTTGCGCGGCGAGGATGCGCAGGCCTCTGAGAACGACTGGTAGCGGCCTTCCGGGATGGCTCTGCCTAGTCGAAGAAACCCTCGTAGAGGGTGAGGGTGCGCTGCAGGAAGTCCCGCCCGGAGAGTTGCGAAAGCGTCAGGTCGCAGGCCTTGAGATTTTCCTGGCGGAATGAGGCGTCGTCGATGGCTCGTGTGAGCATGCGGGTCATGGCGTCCACATCGCCCGCCGGGAACAGGGCTTCCGGCGGCAGAAGGTCGGGCATGACGCCGACGTCCGAGGAGATGAGCGGCCTGCCTGCGGCCATTATCTCCAGGGCCGCGCGGGCGATGGTCTCGGACCAAAGCGAAGCCACGATGCCTATGTCAGCGGCAGAGATGCAGGCGGCAACGTCATCGCGGCGGCCAGTTATGACCACGAAGCGCTCCAGCTTGAATTCTTTGATCCAACCCCGGACCTCGTCTTCCCCGGTGGCGCTTCCGAATCCCAGCAGCATGAGCCGCACGCGGCGGTAGCTTTGCTTGTAGACCAGCCTGGTCACGGCCTCCAGCGTCTCCCGCTGGCCCTTGACTTTGTCGAAGCGGCCTAGCAGGGCGATGACGGTCTCCCGCGGCCCGAAGCCGAACTCCGCGCGCACGCGCTCGCGCCCGGCGGAATCGAAGCGGAAACGTTCACGGTCCACGCCGCCGTGGATGAGCCAGACCTTGTCTTCCGGGGTCTTCATGGCGGAGAGGAAATGCCGGGCCATGCGCGAGTTCGTCACAACCACGGCGTCGGCCACCTTCGAATGCAGGAAACGGTTCAGCGCATCGGCCCTTGGTGGCCGCTGGTCGCCCCTGGTGCGCACCAGCCGGAACCCGAAGCCCAGAGCTTTGAGAATCCCCCAGAGGAAGAAGCCTTCGCCCCGGTGACAGTTGACGATTTGCGGCTTCAGTGCGCGCAACAGCGTGATGAGCTTGCACAGGGTGACGGCCAGGCGCAAAGGGTTGGACGTGTTCAGGTCCATCGGGCGCGCATCAAGCCCCCATTCCAATGCTTTTTTATGGCTTTGCGTGCCAGCCTGAGTGAGAACCACCACCGTGTGGCCGGCATCTCGCAACAATCGGGCGAGATAAAGCCCGTACCACACGGTGGCGTTGAACCAGCGGACGTTGACGACCTGGACTATAACCATGGCTAAAGCCTTATGCTCCCAGTCCAGAGTGCCGATGAGAAGGGCAGCGCAAGCGCAGGCTAGCCAAAGATTTCCCGCTTAGTAACGGCTTCGCTTTTGATGCGGTCCAGCAGATCGGCCAGGGCGGGTTTGACGTTCTCGCGGATGTCTCCTGCCACGATGAGGAAGAGCACGTCGTCGCCTGGTTGCATGAGCCCGCTGTTGGCGTGGGCGATGGCGCGGAAGATTCCGGGGCGTTTTTCGAACTCCTCGCACAGGGCCTTGATCTTGGCTTGGTCCGGGGTGATCTCGATGGCGGTGATGTCCGCATGGTCCTTTCTGGACCAGCCGCGCACAACGCCGTTGTGGACGAGAATCATGCCGACGTTATCCGTGAAGCCCGGCTGCTTCTTGAGTTCTGCGATTGCATGGCTTATGTCCATAAGAGACCTCCGGTATGGGGTTGACCTGGAGAGGAAATGTATACGCTTTCGACCTTGTTGGAAAGACTGCAAAGCGTCTCCCAGGCGCGCCTCATCAGCTCTGGCTACGGCCTGTGGCTGGTGTGGTCCGGCTCGTTCAACAACGCCGTGGGCCACACCCTGCGCGATCACGGGCTCGTTCAGCTTGTGGATGACCCCTGCCAGAGTTTCTGGGTGTCCTTCAATCCCGAAGTGTTCCGCGCTCTCGCCAAGCTTCAAATCTGGGCCAAGCTGAATCCTCTGCCGCTGTTTTGTCAGGTTTTTCCAGTAACTGCCTTAGTGGGTTACGACATGAGCCTGAGTGTGTCCGTCCCGCGCGAATTGACCCGGCAGCAGGCTGGCGTGTCCGAGGACCTTGAAGTGCTGCTGCACCCCAAGGTCAGCGAAGGCATGAAGGCCATCAACGGCTTGTCCTTCGGGCCGGTGGTCACCATGCAAGGCTTGGCTGGCGTGGGCTGGGCTCCCCTGGTTGCCGACCAGGGCATGGACTATACTTCCCCCGCCAATTGGTACGGCGTCATCCGGCCACTGGGGCGGCTGGGCGAGCGCGAGGCCATCGCCGGCTGGCGCGCCTTTTTCGCCGAGGTCCAGGGCGTGTTTCAGCGGCTGAACATCAGGTATCTTGCCGACGACGCCAAGGGCTTCGTCATATTTCCCCTGGAGAGTTACCGGCAACTGCGCTTGTACTGCACGGAGATCTCGACGCTTTTGGCGGACCTCAAGGCAACCCAGCGCGCTTATTGGCCATGCGTTTTCGCCATCACCGAGCAGCGGGGCATGTCTTTCTCCATGGACCTGCCGCATCGGATGGGGCTGGACTGGGACCGTCTGTCATCGGATTTTCTGCACATGCGGTACCGCGACGGGTACGCCCTGTATGATACCTTCAAGGTCAACGAAGTGAGCTACGGCGGTGACCAGGAGTCCCTGGACTCCTGGTGCAACGTGAGCATTCGACAGGCGGAAGGGCAGGGCGGCCAGGGCACCATCGAGATGCCTATGCCGCGCCGTTTGCTGGCTGGGGCCCTTAAAGAGTGCTATTATTGCGGTCTTAAGAATCATGCGGCCCTGCAATGCCCAAGCAAGTCGCAGCCGCCTTTCCGTTCGCAGGTCTGGGTTGATCTTGGCCGGAAGAATCTTGAGGACATGGCCCAGGCTTTTAAGAACCTGGACGAGAAGGCCGATCCAACGCGGTTTCTGTCACAGGCGGTATCGCTCTTTGGAGGCGAGGGAGTTGACGCTGCCTTGTTTCGGGCCATGTTCGCCATTGGCGTTCCCTATCAACTTGGCATGCTGCCCGTGGTGCAGCGCATCAAGAGCCGAGAATGGCCGGTGGAGCCTGAGCAGCTGAGCCCAGAGGAGCCTTGGCCCCTGGCTGAAGCCTTTGTGTCGCTTCAGGTGGGCGACCTGGAGAAGGCCAAGGAGTGCGTGCGCGCTGTGAGCGCCAAGGCTGGCCGCAGCTTCGAGGCCGCTTGTCTTGAGGGCTTCATAGCGCTGGAGGCGGATGACCACCACATGGCCCAGTTCTACTGGCAGGAGGCGGGGCGCATCGGCCAGACCAACATCCAGCAGTGCTATGTGTTTTTCCTTCAGGCACGCCTGCGCGAGGTTGCGGCGGATTATCGCGAGGCTCTTGGGCTGTATCGTCAGGTTCTTGCCGGCTCCTCCAAGTGGCTGGAGCCCACGTACCGCGAGGGCGTATGCATGGTCAAAATGGGCTTCACTGGCCAGTCGCTGGAGATCTTCGCCGATCTTGTGAATCGCGACCCGCTGTTCTTCAACCGCATCCTGGTTGATACAGAGATCGACCGGGGGCGGGTGCATGTGCTCTCTGGCCTGTGGGGGCCATGGCGCGACGCCCAGGCCCGGGCAAAGGTCGTCGGCGTCAAGGTCGCCGCCCTGCTCAAGGAGCTGCCGCAGTGGTTCGAGGAGGATCACGCCTTCCGCAAGCCTGCGCTGGCCCACCTTGAACGTATGGATGCCCTGGCGAATACCGATAATTATGTCGCCTTCCGAGAGGTGGGCAAGGGCATGGACGGCTTCGCCCTGGAGATGCAGAAGCAGATCGACGAGGAAATCAAGCGCATCAAGGAGCGCGTGAAGCTTTATGCCCAACGCCTGCGCGAGGTGCAGTACGAAGCTGGCTGGTTTCCCTTCCCCAAGCTCCTGCGCGACTTCAACCGCGATTTCAACTTCTGCGTCAAGCGTATCAACTGGGTCATGACCCAGCCCCTGCGCACTGCGGATAACTTTCGCACCGCGCGGCGCCACGTGCCGGAGATCGAGGAACATCTCATCGCCTTGTCCAAGCGTCTGGTCTCTTTGCGCATCGTCCGCGACAGCACGCTCTTCGCCATGATTCTGGGCAAAAATTTCGTCTGGATCGAGGTGGTGGGGCTGGCCCTGGCCCTCTTGACCATTCCCGTGCTGCTCTTTTATTCAAGTAAAATGGCCAGCAATTGGGTGGTGGAAGGCATCCTGGCCCAGAAGTGGGATTTCCAGAAGGGGCTCATCTTCCTGGTGACGCTTTTCTCCCTTGGGCTGGCTTCGCTCATGAGCGTGTTGAGTTTCGAGAGGAAGAAGCGGCAACTCTTCGAGGCCGACGCCGATCGCCGGGCCGAGCAGAAGAAGCCCTCAGCCAAGCCCTCCAAGCAGGGAGGCAAGGCCGCCGCCGCGAAGCCTGGGGCCAAACCTGCTGCAAAGCCTCCGGCCAAACCGGCCGCCAAGCCCGCAGCCAAGGGGCCTGGCAAGAAATAGCCCGCCCCTTGGGCGGCGAAAGGAGAGAAAGGGGATGCATACCCTGGTGCTCATCCGCCACGGGCAAAGCGTGTGGAACCTGGAAAACCGTTTCACCGGCTGGACAGATGTTGACCTCTCCGCCCAGGGCCAGGCCGAGGCCGAGGACGGCGCGCGGCTTCTGAAGGAAGGCGGCTTCATTTTTGACCGCTGCCACACCTCCTACCTTCGAAGGGCCATCCGCACCTTGTGGATAGTGCAGGAACACATGGACCTCATGTGGTTGCCGGTTGAGACCACATGGCGGCTCAACGAACGTCATTACGGCGCGCTTCAGGGGTTGAACAAGGCTGAGACCGCTCGTGCATACAGCGAGGAGCAAGTGTTCCAGTGGCGGCGCAGTTTTGACGTGCCGCCCCCGGCTCTGGAGCCCTCCGATGGACGTTTTCCAGGCCATGATCCTCGCTATGCCGGCCTTTCCGATGCCGAACTGCCGCGCTGCGAAAGCCTCAAAACCACCATCGACCGCGTCATGCCCTACTGGCACGATGTGCTGGCCCCGCAGATCCGCGCCGGGCAGCGGCTCGTCATCGCCGCCCACGGCAATTCCCTGCGCGGGCTTGTGAAATATCTGGACGGCATGAGCGACGACGAGGTGGCCGGATTGAACATCCCCACCGGGGTGCCGCTGGTGTATACCCTGGACGACGACCTCAAATCCCTGGGCCGCCGGTATTTGGGCGACCCGGAGGCCGTGGAGCGCGCGGCCAAGGCCGTGGCCGACCAGGCCAAGGGCGTCAAAGGCTGAAACGCGTGCCGAGAATGCCTCTTAAGCCTCTGGCGAGCCTTGCCGGGGAGCTTGATGCCGTCGCCTTTCGACAGGCGCTTCTGGGATGGTTCGCCGCCAACGCCCGCGATCTGCCCTGGCGCAGAACCCTGGACCCGTACCATGTCTGGCTGTCGGAGATCATGCTCCAACAGACCCAGATGGATCGGGCTGTGGGTTATTTCGAGCGCTTTCTGGCCCGCTTTCCAACCATCATGAGTCTGGATCTGGCAGGCGAGGACGAGGTGCTCAAGCTCTGGGAGGGCCTGGGCTATTATTCCCGCGCCCGCAACCTGCGCAAGGCGGCACGGGTGGTCATGGAGCGCCACGGCGGGACGTTCCCGCGCGCGCACGAGGATATCCGCTCCCTGCCGGGGGTAGGCCCCTACACTGCCGGGGCCATTGCCAGCGTGGCCTACAACGAGCCCCTGCCAGCCGTGGACGCCAACGTTTTGCGGGTGTTCTCCCGCCTGCTGGACATGCCTGAGCCAGTCAGCGAACCGGCCTCCCGGCGGCGAATTGAGGCTGCGGCCTCGGAGCTGCTGGACCCGTTGAACGCCCGAGGCTTCAATCAGGCGCTTATGGAGCTGGGCGCGCTTGTCTGCACTCCGCGAAAGCCTCACTGTCCGGCCTGCCCGTTGGCGTCCTTCTGCATGGCCCACAGGCGCGGCACTGCGGAATCCAGGCCAGTGCTGAAGCCGGGGCCGGAAATAATCCGCATCAACATGGCCTGCGGCGTGCTGGCCAGCCGCGGGCGGTTCTACATCCAGAAACGCAGGCCCGACGACGTGTGGCCTGGGCTGTGGGAGTTCCCCGGCGGGGTGCTGGAGGAGGGGGAGACCCCGGAGCAGGCGCTGGTGCGGGAATTTCGGGAGGAGACCGAGCTTCGCGTGGCCCCTGCGGGCAAGATCGCCGTGGTGCGCTCCAGCTACACCCGCTATCGCATCACCATGCATGGGTTCTTCTGCCGCATGGATGCGGACCTGGACCCGGAGCGCGCTTTTCGCCTGAACGAGGCCACTGAGGCGCGCTTTGTTGCGCCGTCCGAACTCAGCCGTTTCGCATTCCCTTCCGGCCACGCCCGGCTGGTGGCCAAGGTTCTGACGGACCTGCGCCTGGATTCCCTTCTGTCTGCTCTCTGACGTCGCGTAACCAACGAATATCGCGTTGTGATTCGAGTCCGGCATGGAACATGCTTCGTCGTCCCCGTAGACGTGTCGTGGTCAACCTCCTGACATGGGCCGCACCGGCCAGCAGGAACCGACACAGGGGGAAAAGATGTCCGGCAGCACAAATATATCGGAAACAATTCGCGTTCTGAAGGACGCCGAATCCGGGACGGCCCTTGGCCGTACTCTTGGTCCGGGCGGCAAGCCTGATCCCAAGACCATCGCCTTCCAGGCGCAGATGCGCATGGCCCAGCAGGCCATCGGGTCCAGCTCCATCACTGGTGAGGAGCAGGCTGGCGAGTCCTTTGGCATGGACATGTCCATGTCCTCGGACCGCATGATGATGGACGCGCTGTCCACCATCGCCCGGCTCACCGGCCAGGGGCTGCCCGCCCAGAGACCAGTTCTGGCGGAGTCTCCCGAGAAGGCGCTGACGCGCAACCCGACGGCGCAGGGCATCGGGTCCATCGCCGCCATGTTCGAGTCAGGCGAAAAGGGTGTCGCTGCCATTGGTTTTGACCGTACAGGCGGCACCAGCTATGGCAAGTTTCAGATTTCTTCCCGCGCAGGCACCATGGATCGCTTTCTGAATTTCCTCGCTGAACGCGACCCCGCACTGGGCGACCGCCTGCGCAAGGCCGGACCGGCCAACACTGGTTCCACCCATGGCCGAATGCCGACAGAATGGGCCAAGATAGCCACAGAGATTCCTGAGCGCTTCGAGAAGTTGCAAACGGAATTCATCAAGAAGGACCACTACCAGCCCGCGCGCGAGAAGATCCTGGAGCAGACGGGTGTGGACATCGAATCGGCCAAGCCCGCCTTGCGCGAAGCGTTGTTCAGCACCGCCGTCCAGCACGGAGCCTCCGGTGCTGCACGGATCTTCAATCAGGCCATAGATAAGTTCCTGGGCAAGGGCGGGGCGCAGTTGGCTTCTGCCAGTGCTGCGCCGGGAGTGGCTGGTGGTGCGAAAAATTTCGAGCAGGCTTTGGTGAGCGAGGTGTACAACAAGCGCCAGAACCAGTTCGGCGGCTCCACCGAGGCTGTGCGCGCCAGCGTGCGCGGTCGTCTGCGGCAGGAAAAGGACATGGTCCTGGCCATGCTCGACAAACAGGGGATGAACCGGGTGGTGTAGTCTGGGGAGACCGCCGCCTGTTTCTGAATGGCCCGCTTCGGCGGGTCTTTTCTGTTTATGGGCGTTGGGCCGGGGCGAGGCGCGTCGTTCAGTTATTGGTCACCAAGCCAGCCGCTGCTCCAGCGTAGGGTCCAGCGTCACAAGCAGTGTGCGCTCCACCTGGTCCACGGCGACGCTGCCGATGGCTGCGCCCTTGATTTTGCGCACATCTTTGACGCGGGCCAGGAGCACCTCGGCCTTGGCGTCGTCCTTGCGCCAGCTTTTGAGGGCGCAGAGCCCCGCCGCCTCCAGCAGGCTTTGCTCGGGCACGGGCTGATCCGGGTAGTCGCGCCGCAGGATGACGTGGGCGCTGGGGCCACCTGCGGCGTGCAGCCAGTAGTCGTGAGGGCTGGCGGCCTTGGAAAGCATGTCGTGGTTGGCCTGGCTGCTTTTGCCGCGCAGAACGAGGAAGCCGTCTGATGTGCGGAAGCAGGCCACGGCCAGACCCTGGTAGCGTTTTGGCAGCAGCAGCGGGGCATGCGGCTTTGGCGCGTTCGAAGTTTCAGGGCGTTGCGAGCGGGCGGGCAAGAGCTCCGGGCCGACTCCGGCCAGCAATTCTGCGCGCCTGCGGGCCACGTGGTCCAGGCCGCGTCTGCCCTTGGCGGCCTGCTGGAACAGCCGGGCCATGTTCTCCACTGGATTTAACTGTGGATCCAGCGGCACTTCGAGCAGGCCGTGAACCGGGTGCTCAAGGGTGATGCTTGGCAGCTGCGGAGCGGTTTTGAGGCTCGATAAGGCGATTTGCAGCGCTTCGGCCATGATGGCCAAGGCCGCAAGCTTGCCGTGGCGTTCCTCGTCCTTGTCCAGCAATGCCAGCTGGCGCTTCAGGCGTTTTTTCGCCTGGGCGGCATGGTCCAGTGCCTCCGATTCTTCGGAACGTGCCAGCTGGGAGAACAAAGTGCGCTCGCCGTGCAGGCGTGCGGCTTCCATGGCGGAGGAATGGCGTTCTGCCTTTGCCGCTTCATCGTGCCAGGCCAGGGGCGGTGAATTTGGAGGCAGGGAGAAACCATCGGAAACGCCTGCGGCCAAGGTGTTCAGCAATCGCGCAGCCTGGGGCGGATCGCTCTGGGCCAGGGCGGCCAACCGCTTGCGCAATGGTGGTGTGATTTGCGGATATTCACGCCAGATTTCGGCATCATCCAGAGTGCGCGCCAGAATGGGCCAGGTGGGGTCCTGGGGAAGCGGGAAGTCTTCATCAAGGGTGAGTTCTGCGCGCAGGTCGAGCACCAGCCAGTGGCCGGCTGCGGGCACGTCGCGCGGGGATAGGGCGAAGGCCAGGCGCAAGTTCGGCCAGTCAAGCCGCGCTTCAAGCAGTTTACGTCCGGTGAGGCGCTTGCGCAGCCACATTACCCGCGCCGGGGCGGTGAAGGGGTTGGCCGGGCGTTGATCCGAGACAAAGATAAGGCCCGCCGCTTTGGCGGGCCTGTATATCAGGTTTTTTTTGCGGCCACGTCCGTGCAAGGTGATAACAATCACCCCGTCCGCCGGGCCGTGAATCTTTTCAATGCGCAGGCCGATGAGCGCAGCTGACAACTCATCTGCCAGGAAGCGGAAGAAGTTGGCTTCCATCCGTGGTCCTCCTGGCCTTGCGGTTCAATGAGGGAACCGGTCCCGGAGCTGCGGGCCTTTTGGCGGGGTTAGTCTCCCCGAACCTTTTCGTCTTCTTCCTGTTTGCTCTTGCAGTTGATGCACAGCGTGGTCATGGGGCGGGCCTTAAGCCGGGCAATGCCGATGTCCTCGCCACACTCAACGCACACGCCGAATTCGCCTTCCTCAATGCGGGTGATGGCCTGCTGGATCTTCTTGATGAGCTTGCGCTCACGATCCCGCAGACGCAGGGTGAAGGCCCGGTCAGACTCGGCGGTGGCGCGGTCGGCCGGATCAGCATACACCTCGACGGTTTCGGTCATGTCGTCGATGGTGGCCTGCCCCTTCTGGAGGATGTCCTCCAGCATGGAGTTGAGCATGTCCCGGAAGAACTGAATGTCCTTAGCTTCCATGGGCAATCTCCTGGATGGGAGGGACGGCTAGGCGGGAACGCCGTGCTGGCCCCTCCGAGTACAAACGAATGCGCCTGATAAACCAAAACCAGAGGTGTTGTAAAGACCCTAGAAACTGCTGTCGGTTCAATGTTTATGGCAATGATTTGCGTGACAGCGGGGCAGAGTGCTGGTAGAGACCCTCCTCTGGCTGTGAGCAGGCCCCGTGGTTTTGAGTTAATCTGGAAAACTTGCGGATGTGTGCTTGACAGTCGATGGGGCCAAAGGTAAAAGGGGCTCCCTTTTGGGCGGGAATAACTCAGCGGTAGAGTGCAACCTTGCCAAGGTTGAAGTCGCGAGTTCAAATCTCGTTTCCCGCTCCAAAAGAAAAAGGCGGCATAGCCAAGTGGTAAGGCAGAGGTCTGCAAAACCTCCATCCTCCGGTTCAAATCCGGATGCCGCCTCCAACGAGCGGGAATAACTCAGCGGTAGAGTGCAACCTTGCCAAGGTTGAAGTCGCGAGTTCAAATCTCGTGTCCCGCTCCAGGTCTATTCGAGGGGACCGGCTGCAAGGTCGGTCCCCTATATTGTACCGCACCGGCTGCGCCGGGCATCATACGCTCAAATGGGCGGGAATAACTCAGCGGTAGAGTGCAACCTTGCCAAGGTTGAAGTCGCGAGTTCAAATCTCGTTTCCCGCTCCACTTCGAAACAAAAAAAGGCCGGTCTCGAAAGACCGGCCTTTTTCTTGGCTCTGGAGTTCACGGCTGTGTGTTAGCGCAGTTCGCCCCGGCTGGAGCGCACCTGCAATTCCTGCAGGATGAGTCTCTCGTATTCGGGGTGCAGCCGCTCGTCTCCGGGCAGGTCGCCCGGAATGTCCTGTCCCGCGGCGATGATCCGCGTCAGGTGCTGCGTCTCTTCCCAGAAGTCCAGAAGTTCGTCGTCCCCAAGGGACTTGATCTGTTCCTCAAGGGTGAAGGATTCTTCGGAAATCGCAAATTGTCCCATGTGCTCAAGTTCCTTGCGCATAAAGTTGCAGCCAGTTTTGGCCGATGCTTTAGATTAGTTGTTACCCGTTTCCTTTTGGCCCGTCAAATTACGGGGCGGGCTACGGGCTGCGCGGCATGCTGAGCAAAAAATCATTGACAAAGCGACGTGATGCTGCAAGTGAAATTAGGTGTGGAAAGTCGTGCCTCGTGCGCGGTCTACGTCCAAGGTGCAACCAAGGAGCCGGAATTATGGAAGAGAATGTGAGACGCCAGGACGACGCCCTCATCCAGCTCGTCACGTTCAGCATCGGCGAGGAAGAGTTCGGAGTGGACATCCTCAAGGTGCAGGAGATCATCCGCACCATGGAGATCACCCGCGTTCCACGTGCGCCAGAATTTGTGGAAGGCGTCATTAATCTGCGCGGGAAGGTCATCCCCATTATTGATCTTCGCCGCAGGTTCAAATTGTCCGACCGCGCCCATGACAAACATACGCGCATTATCGTCATCGAAATAAACAGCATGGTCGTCGGATTCGTTGTGGACTCCGTGTCTGAAGTTTTGCGTATTCCTGCCAATACGGTTGAACCGCCACCGCCGGTTGTGTCCGGTCTTGATTCCGAGTACATCAGCGGCGTCGGCAAGCTTGAGGACCGGCTGCTCATCCTGCTGGACCTGAACAAACTCTTGAGCAGCGACGAACACTCAGCCCTCGGCGTGGTCTGACCGACTGCGCGACATAAAGCCCTTACGGCCGCCCCTTCGCGTATCCGGCGAAGCGGCGGCCTTTTCCATTCACGCAAAACTCGCCCCGCACTAAACGGCAGGGCGCGACGGAGCATCCCCGGTGCAGTTTCCTTCTGGTCTCGATGAGTTTTTCAAAGGCCAGGGCGCGGCCCTGCGCATATTCAAGAGCGGGCCGGGCACCCAGGCCCTGCTCGCCCATTCTTTGCGCGCCAAGGGCCAGGAAGTTGTCCTGGTGGCCGCCGGCGCGCGCGAGTTTCGAGAGCTTCATGCACTGCTGACCCTGTTCTCCGGCGTTGATGACGAGTTGACGCCAACCTTCGAAACCCCGGTCATCACCCTGCCGCAGCATTTGCCGCGCAAGCCCACCGCCGAGGACTGGGGCCAGCGCTGGGCGGCCCTGCACGCCCTCGCTTACGGACGCAAGCCGCGCATCATCCTGCTCACGGTGGACAACCTTTTGCCGCGTTGGCCCGCACCAGATGTGGTGGAGCAGAGCTCCCTCACCCTGACCAAGGGTGAGGACATGTCGCCGGAGCTGGTGCTTGAGCAGGCCGTTGCCTGGGGCTACGTGCGCCGCCCGGTGGTGACAGCTCTTGGCGAAATCGCCGTGCGTGGCGATATCGTGGATATCTTCGCCGCTGGCTATCCGCTGCCGCTACGTCTGGAATTTTTTGGCGACACCCTGGATGAGCTCCGTCTTTTCGATCCGGCCACCCAGCGTTCCCGCGCTGACCTGAAAGAGATAACGCTGCTGCCTGTGGCCCCTGCCGTGCTCACAAAGCAGACCATGGGACAGGCGCTGGACCTTTGGCGCAAGCTGCGCATCAGCGGAGATATGGCCGTGGGCGAGGAACAGGAGCTTTCCGAGCGCCTGGGCCGTGCGGACGCGCAGATCTGGCCGGGGCTTTTCTATCCCGAGGCAGCCACTCTGGACACTTTCTTGCCGCAGGACGCGGTGTACATTCTGGCTTCGTCGCAGGAATTGCGCAGCCGCCTTGAAGACCAGCACGCTGGCTGGCGTTCGTTTCTTGAGCGTGAGCAGTCTGAGAGCGGCTGGCGCTGGCCCTTGGCTTCCTTGTGCTGGCCCGAGGAACGCGCCCGCAAAACCTGGCTTGGCAAGCGGCAGGTGGTGTTCGAAGACCTGGTCATGGGCCAGGAGCGCCTGGGCCTCGACCTGCCGGAAAAATCCTACCAGAGTTTCGGCGACCTGTTCTGGCGGCCCGACCAGGCGCGCAGGCCTTGGACGGCTCTGACTACCGCGCTGAAGGACTGGAGCGCCACTGGCGCCCAGGTGGTGTTGAGCTTCCACTCGGATCGGTCGCGCAATAAGTTTATTGGCCTGGCGGAGCAGGAAGGGATTGCTGTTAAGCAAACCTTCCAGGTCGGCGGCAAGGGCATTTCCGCACTTATTTCGACCCTCAAGGCCGGCATGGAGATCTCCTGCTGCGGTCTTTCCATCCTGCCCGAGGACATCCTTCAGCCAGAGGCCGCGCCCAAGGTGCGAGCCGACCGCAAGCAGGCCTTCGAGGGGCTCTCCCGCCACGACGACCTGGCAACGGATGACCTCATCGTGCACCGCGAGTATGGCCTGTCGCGTTTCGGCGGGCTGCATCATTTGAAGATCGGCGATGTGGCCAACGACTATCTGCTGCTGTTTTTCGACGGCGAGGACAAATTGTACCTTCCCGTGGACCGGCTGAATCTTGTCCAGCGCTTCAAGGGGCCGGAGGGAGTTAATCCGCGTTTGGACAAGCTGGGCGGCAGCCTCTGGGCCAAGAGCACGGAGCGCGCCCGCAAGGCCATCGAGAAGATCGCCCAGGACCTTGTGGAGATGTACGCCTTCCGCCGCGTTGCCAAGGGCTATTCCTACGGGCCGCCGGGCGAGATGTACCGTGAGTTCGAGGCTACCTTCGGCTTTGAGGAGACCCCGGATCAGGCCAAGGCCATTGATGATGTGTTCGCCGACATGGGCGGCAGCGAGCCCATGGACCGCCTTGTCTGCGGCGATGTGGGCTTCGGCAAGACAGAGGTGGCCTTGCGCGCAGCCTTCCGCGCCGTGCACGACGGACGGCAGGTCGCTCTTTTGTGCCCCACCACTGTGCTGGCCGAGCAGCACTACCAGACCTTCACCCGGCGCATGGAGGGCTTTCCCGTTCGCATCGGCATGCTCAGCCGCTTTGTTTCGGCCAAGCACCAGAAGGTCACCATCCAGGCTGCGGCGCGCGGCGAGGTGGACATCCTCATCGGCACGCACCGCCTGCTTTCCGGCGACGTGGATCTGCCGAAGCTTGGGCTGCTCATTCTGGACGAGGAGCAGCGTTTCGGCGTCAAGCATAAAGAAAAGCTCAAGCTTTTGCGCAAGAACATTGACTCCTTGACCCTGACCGCCACGCCCATTCCGCGCACCCTGCAATTGTCCTTGTCCGGCATCCGTGGGCTCTCGGTCATCGAAACCCCGCCTGAGGACCGCAAGCCAGTTGAAACGGCTTTGGTGGAGCGCGATGACACGCTGCTGGGCAATGTGCTGGCGCGCGAGCTTGAGCGCGGGGGCCAGGTGTTCTGGGTCTATAACCGGGTGGAAGGGCTGGAGCAGGTGGCCGAGTATGTGCGCAAGCTGGCTCCGGGCGCGCGCATCGGTATGGCCCACGGCCAGATGGGCGAACGCGCCCTTGAGGACGCCATGCACGGCTTCTGGCACAAGGAGCTGGACGTCCTGGTGTGTACGGCCATCGTAGAATCCGGCCTGGATTTCCCCAACGCCAACACGCTCATTGTGGACCAGGCGCAGATGTTCGGCCTGGGCCAGCTGTACCAGTTGCGGGGCCGCGTGGGCAGAAGCGACCGCCAAGCCTACGCCTATTTCGTTGTTCCTTCCCTTGACCGCCTGCCGGAGATCAGCAAGCGCCGCCTGCGCATCATCCTTGACCTTGATTACCTTGGCGCAGGTTTCCAGGTTGCCATGGAAGACTTGCGCCTGCGCGGCGCTGGCAACATCCTGGGCGAGGTGCAGAGCGGGCAGATCGCTCGCGTAGGCCTGGATCTTTTCCTCGAAATGCTTGAGGAGGAGGTGCGCCGGGTGCGCGGTGGCCCGCTCAAACAGGAGACCGATCCCGAGCTGACCTTCGTGTTTGAAGCGCACCTGCCATCGGACTATGTGGGCGATGCCAAAGAGCGTCTGCGCTACTACAAAGCCTTGTCCAGCGCGCGCACCCTTGCGGTGCTCAGCGACATCGAGTCTGAGCTGCGCGACCGTTTCGGGCCGCTGCCCAAAGCCGCCAAACAGTTCGTCAGCGTGCTTGAGGTCAAGGCAGTGCTTTCTCGGCTGCAGGTGCATAAGGCTGATCTTTCGCCGGTCAAAGCCGTGCTCGCTTGGGGATCGCAGGCCAGCGCCGTGCCGCCGGAGGCCCTTGTGGCCTGGATGGGGGCCAACAAACGGCAGGCCAAGCTCTTGCCGCCGTCCAAGCTGGAGATCCGTTACCCTGAGGGTCTGGACGTGCGCGCCGGGTTGGAGTACCTGCGGACCGAGTTGGAATTGTTGCTGGACAGCGGCGCATCCTCGCCGCACAAGGTCGGAGCCTGATGATTAACCGCCGCTCTGCTCTCATCGCATTGGTCCTTGTGTCGGGCCTGCTGACGGCCCTGTTTTTGGGCATGCCGAGCTGCTCGCGCCGTTCCCAGGACGAGGTCGGGGTGGTGGCGCGCGTCAACGGCAAGCCTATCACTCTGGAGCTTTTGGAGTTCCAGTACGATCTGCTGCATTTCAACGCCCTTTCCGGCGAATTGCCTTCCGTGGGTGCGCTGCGCGAGTCTTACGGCGAGATCCTTGGGCAGCTCATCGCCCAGGAGCTCGTGGCCCAAGAGCTCGCCAAACGTGGACAGGAAGTCAGTGACGAGGAGCTGGCCGAGGCAGAATCCAAAGTGCGCGCCGATTACCCTGATGACACCTTTGAGCAGACGCTGGTTGAGGAATTTATTGACCACAAGATGTGGCGCAAGCAACTGCGCTACGTGTGCGGCATCGAAAAGTTTCAGCGCCTTGTGCTTCGGCCTGGAATCCATCTGGACTATCGAGAGGTTGAGGCCTACTACCGCGAGCACCTGGCGGCCTTCCGCCTGCCGGAGCGGGTGCGCGTTCTGGTGGTCCGCGCTCCCGAGCGCGCCCTGGTGGAGAAGGCCCTGGGCCTCTACCGCCAGCAGAAGAGCGTGGCCGGGCTTGCCGACGCCTTTCCAGGCATGCAGGTGCGAGAGGTCATTGTGGCCCGCGATCTCCTGACTCCGGCCTGGACCGATGCCTTGCACGGCAGCGGCGCGGTGGGGCAGGGCGCCATTCTGACAGGGCGCGCGGGATTTGAAGGGCTGATTCTGTTGGAGCGTCTTGGGGCCGAGACCCTGGACATCGCGCAAGCCTACCCGCAGGTTGAGGCTGCCTTGCTCGAAGAGCGCTTGCAGCAGGCCTTTGACGCTTGGCTGGGCAAGGCTTTGGACGCTTCGGTAGTGCTGGTGAGCGAGCGTTTGATGCACAAGAAGGATGACGAGGAACTGCCTCCGGAGCCTGCGGTCGAATCGCCCGGCGAGGCCCCGGGTGAGGACGATGGTCAGCGAGACGTTGCAAGCGGCAACGAGACGGGGTAGGGTCCATCGCATTGTGGGCCTGCGCACGGCAGGCTCAGAACTACGAGAGAATAGACAAAGAGAGTATAAGGAGCGTCATGCGCGTACCTGCATTTTTCCGGGCCGGAGGCTTGGCCCTGGCCCTGGTGATGCTTTCGGCCTTGTTGTGGCGTTCTCCCGCCTTGGCTGAGGATCTTGTCGTTGACGGCGTCATTGCGTTGGTCAACGGTAAAATTGTGACAAAATTCGACCATGACATACGCATGCGTCCTGTGTACGAGCAAGCTCGCGGGCGTCAGTTGACCACTGAAGAGATAAGTCAAATAGCAACATTGCGCAGGAAGATCCTTGATCAGATGATCGACGAGTTGCTCATTCAGGAGGACGCCGAGCGCTATAAGCTCAAGGTCACAGATGCCGAAGTTGAAGATCAGGTCAAAGATTTTTTGGCCAAACGACAGCTTACGGAAGCAGAATTCAAGACCCAGCTGGCCCTGCAACGCATGAGCCGCCAAGACTTCGTTCGCAACATGCGGCGCGACATGATCAAGCATCGGCTTATCGGCGGCGTCATCACCAGCAAGGTCGTCGTCACCGACACCGAAGTGGAGCAGCGCTACAACGAGCGCAAGGCCGAGTTCTCCAAGGACAGCATGGTTCAGCTGTCGCTCATTCTTGTGCCTGCCAGCATGTCCGCAACCGACCTCAAGTCTCAGATTGAATCAGGACAGTTGTCCTTTGCCGATGCCGCAAACAAGTATTCACAGGGGCCTGGCGTGGGTCACGGAGGCGATATCGGTTTTATCGCCTGGAAGGATCTGGCTCCTGAATGGAACAATGCCCTGGCAGGGCTCAAGCCTGGGCAGATCAGTCAACCTGTGCATGTTCAGGATTTTTCCGGCCTGCTGCAGGTTGTTTCCTTGAAGGAAGGCGAGGAGCTGCCGCTGGACGCTGTGCGCGAACAGATCTATCAGTCTTTGCATGAAGTGAAATTCGAAGCTGTTTTTCAGGAATACATGCTGAAACTGCGTGAAAAGGCAGTCATAGAATACCGGAACTTGTAGGGTCCTTCGGGGCCGATGCGGGGCGAGCACATGAATTTGTTGGATTTGGGCGGCTTTCTCAAGCAAGAGCGAGAGCGGAGAGGCCTTTCCGTGCGTGACGTCATGGACGCCACGAAGATCAGCCGCCGCAACTTGAATGCGTTGGAGGCCGGCGAGATTAAATTGCTGCCGCACCCTGTGTACCTTAAGGGGTACGTGCGTAATTACGCGCGCCTTGTGGGCCTGGACCCGGAGCCGCTGGCTGCCGTGGTTGACCAGCAGTCTGACGGAGACTCGGGGTATGTTCCCCAGATACCTAGCCCACCTGCCGTGCCAGCGCCTGTCGGTAGCTTGGAAACTCTGGCCCAGCAGCCGGAGGCGGAGCCATCCCAGCCGGAAGCCACGCAGTCCATGTCTTCGGCGTCAGCATCGGCTGCTGCGCCAGCCGTTTCCGTTGAACCTGTTACGCTTGCCGCCGTTGAGCCCCTTCAGCCTGAACCCGCTGCCGAGCAGCCCGAAAGCGTCGAGAGCCAGATTCGCTTTCCTAAGCACACAGACCTTACGCCCAAGCCTCGCAAACGCCTCTGGCCCTGGATTGTTCTCCTTGTACTGGTGGTAGGATCCGGCGGTCTTGTCTACCAGTGTCAGCGTATCCAGGCCGACAGTCCGCCGCCGCCTGTGGCTGCGCCCGTCGTGGTTCCCATGGATAACGCGACCAACGCCACGGAGGCTAACGCCACGGCTGTCGAGCTTGAGGCCAACGCCACTTTGACCGATCCTGCGCCGAGCCTCCCCGCTGCCCCTGCACCAGCCGTCCCGGCTTCTGCGCCGTCCGCCATGCCTGAATTGAAGCCTGTCGGCCCTGGCGCTTCTGCTCCCCCCGCTGTCGGCTCGGTTGCTTCCGCTCCCATAGAAGTGTCGCGCAAGCCTCAGGCGCCTGTTCAGGCTCCTGCGCAGGGTTCGGGCATTGAGACTCGCACCGTGGGCATGCAGGAGCTGTTGGTTGTGGGCAAGCCCGGCGAAGTCTGCTGGGTTGAGGTAAGCGAAGGCCAGCGCCGCAAGACCTTCACCCTTCGTGATGGCGACAGCCGCCGTTTCGAGTTTTCGAACAAGGCCAAAGTGCGCCTTGGCAATGCGGGCGGCGTCACCTTCCAGCTCAACGGCTCATTCTACCCCTATGAGGGGCAGCGCGGCCAGACTGCCGTTGTCGAGATCGGGGCCCGTTAGCCGAGGGGTTTCGGGAGAGGTGGCATGGAGTTCACCGAAAAGGCCCTGGTGCTCAAGGTGGGTCGGTTTCGGGAAAACGACGTCTGGGTCAAACTTTTTTGTGCGGGCCGTGGAGTCATCACGGCCTTCGCCTTTGGTGGGAGCCGCAGCCGCCGTCGCTTCAGCGGATGTCTGGACCAGCTTGTGCTGGCTTCCTTCCGGGTAGGAACAAGCAGGCGCGGCTCCTACAACGTACTTCAGGAAGGCGAGCTTCTGCACGGCTTTCCCGGGCTGCGGGCCGATACGCGAAAGCTCGGCTTGGTTGCGCACTGTCTCAAGTTTGTCGAGGCGGTGCAGGTAGGGCCGGAGGGCGCTCGCCCGGTATTTGATCTGTTGCTCGAAACGCTTGCAACCCTGGAGTCCGGGGTGGTTGGCGCGGAGATGCTGCCGCTGCTGTTCAAGGCTAAGCTGACTTTTGAGCAGGGGCTTGCCCCGGATCTCGCCCTGTGCGTACGCTGTGGCCGTCCGGCCTGGGACCACTCCTGCCTGGATAACGAGGTGCCGCACCAGCTGGCTTTTTCTGTTGAGCGCGGCGGCTTGGTGTGCGGATTCTGCGATGACGTTCAGGCCGAGCCGCTTTGCCTGGGGTCCGTGCGCGTGCTTGAGTGGATAGGCCAAAGCCGCCCGGCGGACTGGCCGAAGCTGGCCTTGGAGCCTGGCATGCGCCGGGAACTTGGCCGCGTGGTGGATCGCTTCGTGGCCTGGCACCTTGGTCTGCGCTGGGAAAATGGAACATATCGAAAAATCTAGGTTCTGGAGCTGATATGAACTTTCAAGACGTGATTCAGACCCTGCAGCGCTACTGGACCGACCGGGGCTGCGTCATGGTGCAGCCCTTCGACATCGAATGTGGCGCCGGCACCTTCAATCCGTCCACCTTCTTCCGGGTCATCGGGCCGGAGCCCTGGAACGTCTGCTATGTAGAGCCCTCGCGTCGGCCCACCGATGGCCGTTATGGCGAGAACCCCAACCGCCTGCAGCATTACTACCAGTTTCAGGTGATCCTGAAGCCCTCGCCGGACAATGTCCAGGACCTGTACCTCGACAGCCTGCGCGCCCTTGGCGTCGACCCGGCAGCCCATGACATCCGCTTTGTGGAGGACGACTGGGAGTCGCCCACCCTTGGGGCCTGGGGTCTGGGCTGGGAGGTCTGGCTCAACGGCATGGAGGTCACGCAGTTCACCTACTTCCAGCAGGTGGGCGGCATAGACCTGTTTCCCACCAGCGTGGAGATCACCTACGGTCTTGAGCGCATCTCCATGTACTTGCAGGAAAAAGAGTCCGTCTATGACCTGATGTGGAATGACACCGTGACCTACGGACAGGTGTACCACCAGAACGAGGTGGAGCAGTCCACATACAATTTCGAACTGTCTGATGCAGCCATGCTGCTGGACATGTTCAATAAGTTCGAGGGCGAATGCAAACGCCTGTGCGAGGCCGGGGTCCCCTGGCCCGCCTACGATTACTGCCTCAAGTGCTCGCACACCTTTAATCTGCTGGATGCGCGCGGTGCCATCTCCATCACCGAGCGCACGGCCTACATTGGCCGCGTGCGCGCCTTGGCCTCGGCCATTGCCGCCTTGTACGCCGCCCAGCGCGAGTCTCTGGGCTACCCCATGCTTCAAACCGCCAAATAGCTGAGAGCGAGATTTCATATGTCTGAATTCATACTTGAGATTGGCACCGAAGAAATGCCCGCGCGCTTTGTGCCGCGCCTTGGCCAGGAGCTGGTAGAGCTGTTCGAGCGCCTGCTGGCCGAGGCCCGCATCGATCACGCCGGGGTCAAGGCGTACGCCACTCCGCGCCGTCTGGTGGCCCATGTTTCCGGCCTGTCCCTGTCCCAGCGCCTGGAGGAGGAGATCGTTTCCGGCCCGCCGGTCAAGATCGCCTATGCCGACGGCAAGCTGACCAAGGCGGGCGAAGGCTTCGCCAAGACGCAGGGCGTGGCCGAGGAAGATCTCTTTGTGCAGCAGACGCCCAAGGGCGAGTACCTAGCCGCCAAGAAAAGAGTCGGCGGCGGGCGCACCCAGGACATCCTGCCGGAACTCTGCCTCAGCGCGTTCAAGGCCCTGAGCTTCCCTAAGCGCATGAAGTGGGGCAGCCTGGACTTCCTGTTCGGTCGTCCGCTGCGCTGGGTTCTCGCCTTGTTGGACGCCGACGTGGTGCACCTTGAGATCGCCGGGCTGACCTCAGGCCGCATCACCAACGGTCACCGCGTGCTCGGCCCCGGCCCCTGGACCGTTGATTCCGCAGCGGATTATTTCGACACCATCCGCGACAAGGCCAATGTTGTTCTGGACGCCCGCGAGCGCCTGGAGCTGGTGCGCTCGGAGGGCGACCGCTTGGCCGCCACCCTCGGCGGCAGCGTGGTCTGGGACGAGGGCCTGCTTCTTGAGGTGGCGAACCTCGTGGAATACCCACGGCCTATCCTGGGCGAGTTTGCCCGCCTGTACCTGGAGCTTCCCGCGCAGGTGCTCCTCACCAGCATGCAGAGCCATCAGAAGAGCTTCGGCATCAAGGGTGCGGACGGCAACCTGCTTCCGCACTTCCTCACCACGCTGAACATCGAACCCACGGACATGGCCATCGTCAAGAAGGGCTGGGAGCGCGTTCTGAAAGCCCGTCTGGAGGACGCCCGTTTCTTCTGGGAGGCTGACCTGGCCACGGAGTTCGACGAGTGGCTGGCTAAGCTCGACAGCGTCGTGTTCCTCGGCCCCCTGGGCAGCATGGGCGACAAGTCTCGCCGCCTGGAAGTGCTGTGTGGCAAGCTGGCCGTGGCCTGCGACCTGCCCGAGGCCGACATGAAACGTGCCGGGCGCTTGGCCAAGGCTGACCTCATGAGCGAGCTGGTGTACGAGTTTGATTGCCTTCAAGGCGTCATTGGCGGCATCTACGCGCGCAAAAAGGGCGAAAGTGAGCTGGTGGCGCAGGCCATCGCCGAGCAGTACCTTCCCGCCGGGCCGGATTCCCCCGTGCCCGCAACCCTTTCCGGCGCGCTGCTGGCCATCGCCGACAAGGCCGACACCATGGCCGGCTGCTTCGGTTTGGGGATGATTCCTACCGGCGCTGCCGATCCCTACGCCCTGCGCCGCGCAGCCCTCGGCATCAGCCGCATCATTGTGGAGCACGGGCTCCGGCTCCGCCTCGACGAGGTGCTCGCCTGGGCTCAGGAGGGCTACGAGAAGGCTGAAGGGTTTGCCGGAGTGAAGTGGAAGCTGGCCCCGGCTGAGGCGCGGGCCAAGATGCTGGACTTCTTCGGCCAGCGTTTGCGGGCGCTCTTCGCCGCTGGCGAGGGGGCCGACAGCCGCGTGGCCGATGCGGCCCTTGGCGCAGGATTTGCGGACATCCGCACCCTCAAGATGCGCTTCGACGCGCTGACCGCCTTCAGCCGCCAGGCGGATTTTGAGCAGGCCGTGCTGACCTTCAAGCGCGCGTCCAACATCATCCGCAAGCAGGGAGCTGAAGCAGGCGCTGCGCTGTCTGTGGAGATCAACGACGCGTTGCTGGAGACGGAAGAGGAGCGCGTGCTGGCGGCGGCCCTGCGCGAGAGCGCCGGACGTTTTGAGGAACTCTGGGCTGCCGACGACTTCGCCGGTTTGTTTGCAATGCTGGGCGAGCTGCGCCCGGCTGTGGACGCCTTCTTTGATGGCGTCATGGTCATGGCCGAGGACCCTGGTCTGCGGCAAAACCGTTTGAACATGTTGTTTACTCTTGTGGAAAGATTGGGGCGACTGGCCGATTTCAGCGCGCTTCAGGTCTAGTTCCAGGAAAAACAACTTGACATCTTGTGTTTCTTGAGAGTAAGAGCCCTGTCTCGACTCATCATCGAGATTGAACCAAAAAATAGAATCAGGAGAAAGAGCCTTGGCTAACCATACTTCCGCCTTGAAGAGACACCGTCAGAGCCTTAAGCGCCAGGCCCGTAACAAGGCCGTCAAGACCCGCATCAAGAATGTGGTGAAGGCCGTGCGTCAGGCCCTGGCCGAAAAGAGCGCGGAGAAGGCCACCACGGCCCTTACCCTTGCCAGCTCCGTGCTGGACAAGGCCGCCTCCAAGAAAATCATCCACTGGAAGAAGGCTGGCCGCTGCATCGCGCGCCTGCAGACCGCCATCAACAAGCTGGCCGTCTAAGCCTTAGTCCCACTGTCTGACGACAAAGCCCGCCCCGGTTCTCCGGTGGCGGGCTTTTTGCGTTGGGGGATGGGGAGGGCTAGTCTTTTCGGATGATGCCGGTAGCCCCGGCAATGGCGAAACTGGTGAGTACCCAGCCAGCCAGCACCTCAATCCAGTTTACGAACCAGTACGTGGCCCCGAATTGAGATTCGGAATCCGGCATCCAATAGCGTTCCTGCTGGAGGTCGACTATGGGCAGCGCTACGTCAATGGAGTAAATTATTGGATTAAATGTTGGATAGTTCGTGGCGTTTGCGTGCCCGAGCGAAGCATTCTCCTGTTGCACCGCATATTGATAGCTCACGGACTGGGTCATGGATTGCGGGTACCCAACCCAAAAAATGAATGCGCAGGTGCAGATGAGTGTCAAAAGATAGGGAACTATCTTTTGGGGCCTGTATCCATAGTCCACAAGCAGCCCAGCAAGATGCCAGAAAACGCGCTGATACGGCTCCCGCTCCCAGGACATGTTCTCCAGCCGTTTTTCTTCTTTGGCAATGCGAATAGCCTTGGCCTCGCTGTCGTGGCCGGTCCTCTGGAACCACTTGGCAAGCTGCTCGTAGGGCTGCGGCAGGAACTGTCCGTTCGGCATGCGCCCAAGCCACTCCAGGCGTTCCTTTGCGCTCCGAGGCGAGTCTTGATCAATGTCGCCGTACTCGAAGCCGTCAAGCGTAAGCTTGCTTGCCTCGGGCCAGCTATCCCTGCTGTCGAAGAGGACGCCCACCTTTGCGCTGCGCAGGTCCAGGCTGGCCTTCGCCGTAGAGTCGGATAGCATGCGCAGGGTTCCTGTTACCTCCGCGCCGTGGAGGCCGACCTCGCCACGCAGA
>NZ_JAUYFU010000072.1 GCF_030689645.1 Humidesulfovibrio sp. | reverse complement strand
GCTGCTGCTGATGCTGCTGGGCTATGTGGTCATGGACCTGCGGACTCAGGCGGACGTTTTGTCGAGCACCCTTTCTACACGCATGCTGCCCGCTCTGGCCGTCTCTGCGGCATGCCTCGTTCTAAATCAGCTACTCATGGCCAGCCGCCAGGTGCTCCTGCAAAGACATGCAGGTATTGCTCTGCCCATGGCGGACAGCGTGCGCATCACCTTTGCCGGGCTCTTCGCCAACAACCTCATGCCTGCGGGCATCAGCTACGACCTGACGCGGTTGGTTTATTTTCGGCGCTACGGCGAGCAGGGCGCGGCCAGCGTAGGCGGGCTCGTGGTCCTGGACCGCTTCCTGGGACTCCTGGGCCTTTCGACCCTGGCGCTATGCGCCTTCACGGCTCTAAACCAGCTGTACCCCGATGCCGTGCCCGGAGAAGCGAGCAGACTCCTGCTCTATGCCACTCTTGCCCCGCTGCCCCTTGGCGCAGTTATTCTCGGCCTGCGCCATGACTCCACCTTTGATTTCTGCTCGCGCCTTGCCGGGCGGCTGCCCTTGGGGGGAGCCGCCCAAAACCTGCTGGCAGGAATGCGGCAGTTCTCCGCGCGCAAGCGCGTGCTGCTTCTGGCCTTGGCCCAGGCGGCGCTAGGACATCTGTGCACTGTGGCAGGCGTGGCCTGCATCGCCTATGGCCTATTCGGGCAGCAGGCGGCGCTTGGCAGCATCCTGGTTTCACCGCTGGTA
Organism: Humidesulfovibrio sp.; assembly: GCF_030689645.1. Taxonomy (GTDB): domain Bacteria; phylum Desulfobacterota; class Desulfovibrionia; order Desulfovibrionales; family Desulfovibrionaceae; genus Humidesulfovibrio. Next base: position 5,439 of record NZ_JAUYFU010000072.1, on the reverse strand, counting down.
TTCTTCGCTTCTTCGATACCGGTGACTCCCTCAAACCTGGGCTGGACCGAGACCGTGGCCGGGGCCATGTGGGCCGTTTTCGGACTCTCAGGAGGGCTGGTGATCTTTCTTCTGTGGCGAATGGTGTCCATGTTTGTTTCCCTGGTCGGTTGCGCGGCCTATCTCAACCTGCGTGCACAGTCCGCGCAGCGCTCCAAGGCATCCTGATATGTGCGGCATCGTCGGCTTCACCGGCCCGGCCAACCCAGAGCTTCTGCGAGCCATGAACCAGGCCATCGTCCACCGCGGCCCGGACGAAGACGGCTTTTGCGAAGTTCCTGGCGTCAACCTGGCCATGCGCAGACTGTCTATCATCGACATCTCCGGCGGTCGCCAGCCCGTGGCCAACGAGACCGGCGAATTGCGCCTCGTCTTCAACGGCGAGATATACAACCACGTGGACCTGCGCCAGGGCCTGATGGAACGCGGGCACGCCTTCCGCACTGACCATTCGGACACCGAGACCATTGTGCACCTGTACGAGGAGCGCGGGGCTGACTGGGCGAGCCAGGCCAATGGCATGTTCGCCGTGGCCATCTGGGACACTCCGCGAAAACGGCTTGTCCTGGCCCGAGACCGCGTGGGCAAGAAACCCCTGTATTACGCCGTGGCGGGGGGGGAAATAATCTTCGCTTCGGAACTCAAGTGCCTGCTGCTGCATCCCGGTATCCGCCGCGACATGGACCCAGCCGCCCTATTTCAGTACCTGGGCATGAAGAACGTCAGCGCGCCGCAGAGCATCTTTTCGGCGGTACGCCAGTTGCCCGCCGGGCACAGCCTGGTATGGGAGAACGGTGAGGCCCGCGTACGCCCTTACTGGCGGGCGGATTTCTCCCCCCTGCCGGAACCGCCGTCTCTTGAAGAGGCCGCCACCGAAGTGCGGCGTCTGCTCACCGACGCAGTGCGCCTGCGCATGGACTGCGACGTTCCCTATGGGGCATATCTTTCCGGTGGCGTGGACTCGTCTGCGGTGACGGCGTTGATGGCCCGGCTGCATGGCCAGCCGGTGAAGACCTTCTGTCTGGGTTATGCCGACGACGCGACGGGCCAATTTGCGGGCAAGGCGCAGGACATCCACTACGCCCGGGAAATGAGCCAGCGCCTGGGCACGGAGCACCACGAGCTCATCATCGACGCGGCCTTCTTCGCCGACAAGATGCCCGAGATCGTGCGCAGTTTCGACGAGCCCTTCTCCGGCACGGTGTCCACCTTCTTCCTGTCCATCCTCATCCACGAGCACGTAAAGGTGGCGCTCTCCGGCGACGGGGCGGACGAGCTCTTCGCCAGCTACCTGCCGCACCGCCTAGCCTTCCCCATGGAGGCGCTGCTCACCTGCCGAGCCATGGGCAAGACGCGTCGCGAGGACCTCTCGCCCGTGGAACTTGCGCGGCTGGCTCCCTTCGACTCCCCGGCGCAATTCGCCTTTCTCTCGCGCAGCGCCCATGCCTCCCAGGTCGGCTGGCGCGACAAGATCGCCGTATTCCCGATGGAGGAGCGCCTGGCGCTTTTCTCCCCGGAGTTCCTGGCCCGGGTGCCCCAGGCCCAGCGCCACGACCCGTACGCCGGGCTGGAAGCCGCCCTCACCTCCGGGGACGACGCCCTGAATCGCGTGCTGGAGGTCGACCAAGCCGAGCTGTTGCAGAACCAGATCCTACCCTTTGTGGACCGCCTGAGTATGGCCCACAGCATCGAGGTGCGCTGTCCCTTCCTGGACCACCGATTGGTGGAGTACGTGAACCGTTTGCCAGGTCGTTACAAGATCGGCGGAGAGTCTGGCCAGCCCGTAAACAAGCGTGTGCTCAAGGCCGCCGTGGCCGACCTGCTGCCGCCAGAGCTCATCAGCCGCCCCAAAGAGGGTTTCGTTCAGCCCATCTACACGTGGATGCACGGGGCGCTCAAGGACTGGACGCTCGGCTGCCTGGACGACCTGCCCGAAGGCATGTTCAGCCCCGCCCCCCTGGCGGAACTCAAGGCGCGCTTCGTCGGCGGCGACGCGTCCCTGAACGCCCGGGTGTGGAACTTGGCATGCCTGGGCTTGTGGTGGCGGGAGTATGGCTTGACAACGCCATGAGAACAGGAGATTATTTTTTAACAATGCTGGAAACTGGCCCAGTAGTATTGAAGTCCCTCGGCGAGGACGAACTGGATCAGACGCGCGCCTGGGCCAACGCCCCGGAATTGCAGCGCCTGATCCTGCGTTCGGGTCAGGTGGCGCCCGAGGACCAGCGCCTCTGGTTCGAGCGCCTGCGGGCCGACAAGACGCGGCTGGTCTTTGCCGTGTTCGAGCACGGGCGGCACGTGGGGAACACCGGTTTCTACCACATCGACAGCACCCACGAGCGGGCGGAGTTCTGGATACTCCTGGGCCGAGACGGAAGCCGGGGCAGGGGCCTCGGCAAGGCGGTGCTGGGCCTCATGCTGGAGCACGGGTTCGGCGCGCTGGGCCTGAACAAGATTTTTCTGCACGTGGGCGAGGGCAACCTCCCCGCCAAGCGTCTGTACGAAAGGTTCGGCTTCCGCCAGGAGGCCCTGCTGCGTGAGCATTACCTCATCGAAGGGGCCCGGGTGAACGTCCTTGGCATGTCCCTTCTGCGGAGCGAATACCATGGCGAAAAGTGATTTGAGCAAGGCCGACAGAACCCAGGAGGCGGTGGAGTTTCCCCGCGTTGTGCTTATCGACAACACCAACGCCTGCAACCTGCGCTGTTCCATGTGCGACCATCCCAATGTGAAGAACTACCGCAAAGTCCAGGTCATGGACCTCGGGCTCTACCGCAAAATCATCGACGAGATCGCCGTGGAGAATCCCAGCGCACGCATTTGGGGCATCTTCTTCGGCGATCCCTTCATGTGCCGGGACATCGCCCAGCGCATAGAGTACGGCAAGGACAAGGGCCTCACCGACATGGTGCTCAATACCAACGGCGTGCTCATGAGCCCGGAGAAGGGCCGCGCGGTCATCGAGGCCGGACTCGACGCCCTGTATGTGGGCATCGACGCCGCCAACGCCGAAACCTACGCTCAAATTCGCGTGGGCGGAGACTACGACAAGGCGGTGCGAAACGTGTTGGCCTACCGCGACGCGCTGCGCGAGGTGGGCAAGCCCCACCAGAAGCTTTTTGTGCAGTTCGTCGTCAGCGACATCAACGAGGACCAGGTGGAGCCCTTCAAAGAGTTCTGGTCCGGCCAGGGCATCAACGTGAAGATTCGCCCCAAGGTGAGCTGGGCCGGGCTGGTGGACGCCCCCAACCTGGCGGACAACAGCCTGGTTGCGCGCAAGCCCTGCTACTGGCTCATGCAGACCATCAACATCTGCGCCGACGGCCGCGTGGCCTTGTGCTCCGTGGACATCCACTGCCGGGTTCCCTGCGGCGACGTGAGCACGCATTCCATCAAGGAAGTCTGGCAGACAGGCCTTAAGGCCATGCGCGCCATGCACAAGGAAGGCCGCTTCGCCGAGTTGCCGGACATGTGCCGCAACTGCTCGGACTGGCAAAGCGCCTACGCCGACTACAAGCCCGCTAGCTCGGTTCAGGAGAAATAGTCATGGCTGATGAGACCAAAGTGCACACCCAGGAAGAGTACGGCCTTAGACCCGAGGCCAAAGAGTTCCCCATGATGCTGGTGCTCTCCTTCGTCTACGTGTGCAACGCCGGGTGCCCCAACTGCCCGTACAACAATTCCGAGATCCGCGAGTCCTACAAGGACGCCATGCTCATGAGCGACGAGGTTTTTCGGCGCCTGGCCGATGAGGCCGGTCCGCACAAGAGCCTTTTGCGCCTGTCTGGCGGGGGCGAGCCTATGCTGCACCCCAAGGCCGTGGAGCACATCCTTTACGCCAAGCAGAAGGGCTGCCGCATCGGGCTCATCACCAACGGCTCGCGCTTCAACGAGGAGAACCTCACCCAGCTCATCAGCGCCGGGATCGACGCCATTGAGTTCAGCGTGGACGCGGGTGACGCCGAAACCTACGCCACAGTGCGTGCCAACTTGGACTGGGACCGCCTGAACGCAAGCGTGCGCATGGCCGTGGACATCAGAAACCGGCTCAAGTCCCCCACGCGCATTGTCACCAGCGTCATCAACCAGCAGGGCGTGGACGTGGATAAGGCCGAGGCCCACTGGGGCGCCATTGTCGACAAAGTGCAGATTCGCAAGTTCCTCACCTGGGGCTACAACGACGACAAGTCCGCAGACGCAAGCCCCTACCTGCCGCCAGAAGATCGCCTGCCCTGCCCCTGGCTGTTTGAGCGCTTCAACGTGGACTCGCGCGGGGACGTGACCCTGTGCGGCGAGGACATCGCTTTCAAGGAGAAGTTCGCAAACATCATGGAGCGGAGCATCAAGGACATCTGGCTCGGGCCGGAGTTTGAGCGTTTCCGACAACTGCACTTGGCCCGGCGCGGCCACGAACTGCCCATCTGTGCCGCTTGCCCGGACTGGAAGTACCGCTCCTGGCAGTACAACTACTGGAAGGTCCTCAAGGACGCCGACGACAATAAGGCCAAGGGCTAAGGCCACCGGGATCGCCGCGTGCAGCCGCCGTACACCAAAGCCGCCAACGATGCCCTGCCCCTGTTCGACCGGGGCGTGTCGTGCCTGTGCTGGGCCTACAACGAAGAGGAGTGCATCAGGGACTTCCTCCTGCGCATTCACGCCATGCTGCGGGCCAGCTGCGCCGACTACGAGATCGTGGTCATCGACGACTGCAGCATGGACCGGACCAACGAGATCGTGCGCGAGCTTAAGCAGAGCATCCCGCAGATCTCGCTGTACCGCAACGAAACCAACCGCAACGTCGGCTACTCCTGCCAGCGGGCCATCCGCGAGGCCAAAAAGGAGTTCCTGTTCTGGCAGACCGTGGACTGGAGCTACGACATCACGCTGCTGCGCACCTTCCTAGAATTCCTCAAAACCGATGACGTGGTGGCCGGAGTGCGCCGCGCCCCGGTGAGCCAGCGCACCGGCATCTCCAAGATCATCGCCACGGTCTGGCTGCTCTTCGGCCGCCACCTGACCAAGCGTTCCGACACCTTAAGCAAAGCCATTGTCTCCATCAGCAACTACCTGATTATCCGACTACTCTACCGCTTCCCCTTGTCCGACTACCAAAATGTCGTATTCTACCGCACCGCGCTCATCCAATCCCTCAAGACCGAAGCCGACAGCTCCTTCGCCAACCCGGAGTTGCTTCTCAAATCCCACTGGCGCGGTGCCAGCATCAAGGAAGTGCCCATCTCCTTCATTCCCCGCGTGGCTGGCGAGGCCAAGGGCACTAGGCTTGGGAGCATAATGAAGAGCGTGCGTGACGTGTTCGGGTTTTGGCTCAAGTGGGTTGTGCTGGGCGGCCGGGGCAAGGTCACCAAGGGCGCCATCGCCCGGCTCAATCCGGCAGAGTGG
>NZ_JAUYFU010000064.1 GCF_030689645.1 Humidesulfovibrio sp. | reverse complement strand
CCCTACCATTTCGTGGAGGCGCTGTTCGAGCGGCTCCGCGACGACGACGTCATCGTGTGCGGCAACGGCTCGGCCTGCGTGGTGCCCTTTCAGGCCGGACGCATTAAGAAGGGACAGCGGATGTTCGCCAATTCCGGCTGCGCCTCCATGGGATACGACCTGCCCGCCGCAATAGGCGCCGCCGTAGCCCGGGGGGGGCGGCGCGTCATCTGTCTGGCAGGAGACGGCTCGCTGATGATGAACGTGCAGGAGCTGCAAACCCTCGCCGGGTTGGGGCTGCCGGTGCTGGTATTTGTGTTCAACAACCAGGGATACGTCTCCATCCGCCTAACGCAGAACGCCTTTTTTCAGGGCCGCCAGATGGGCTCCGGCCCGGACAGTGGCGTCAGTTTTCCCGACTTTGTCCACCTGGGCGAAGGCTTTGGGCTTCCCGCCAGCCGCCTGGAGGGGCCGAACTTCGCGCAAGGGCTCGACGCGATTCTTTCAACGGAAGGGCCAATGCTCGTTGACGTGAGTCTTGATCCAAAGCAAGGCTTTGAACCAAAACTGAGTTCCAGGCAGTTGGATGATGGCAGCATCGTTTCCCCCTGCCTTGAGGATATGTACCCGTTTTTGAGCCAACAGGAGTTGCAAGACAACCTCCTGACCGCAGAGAAATGAACTCAACGTGGGGGAAAATCCATGAATAATCTTGAGCGCAAAATGGTTGAAGTGTTGCAGGACCTGAAGGAAAACCATCACGTTTGCGGCATAAAGGCGGAGTTCGAGGCAGAGGGCACGCGCATAGAAGAAGCCATGCGCCTGAAAGAGGTCATCACCGTGGCCGGCCTTGGGCTCACCATGAAGATCGGCGGCTGCGAGGCCATCCGTGACATGTACGAGGCCCGCGTCCTCGGCGTGGACCGCATCGTGGCCCCCATGGTCGAGACGCCATACGCTCTGAAAAAATACCTCAAGGCCGTGGAGATCGTTTTCCCTCCGGAAGAGCGCGAACACATCGACGTCGCCGTGAACATAGAGACCCTGGCAGGTTGCAAGTGCTTCGATGAAATGCTGGAACTGCCGGAAATACATTTGCTTAACGGCGTGGTGATGGGACGAGTGGACCTCACCGGGTCCATGGGCCTTGATCGTGACCAGATCAACACCGACGTCGTCTTCAACATCACCAACGACCTGTTCACCAAGGCCAAGGCCAAAGGCCTGGAGTGCGCGGTGGGCGGCGGCGTCGGCAAAGAGGCCATTCCCTTCTTTCACCAGCTCAAGCCCGGCCTGCTGGACCGCTATGAAACCCGCAAGCTGATCTTCAAGTGCCCGGAAGCGCTGAACGACGAGCCGGAAAAGGGCATCCTCAAGGCTGTGGGCTTCGAACTGCTCTGGCTCAAGAACAAGCGGGACTTCTACGGCATGATCTTCAACGAGGACAAGACGCGCATCCAGATGCTGGAGTCGCGCTACAAGCAGCTCATCGAAGAGGCCGGAGGCAAATACGAATGAACGGCCGCACGGCCCTGGTCACTGGAGCCTCGCGCGGCATCGGCCTAGCCATAGCCGATCGCTTCGAGGCGCTGGGAGCCACGGTCCTTCGGCCCAGCCGCGCCGAGATGGACCTCGCCTCCGGGGCGTCGGTGGAGGCCTATCTGGCCGCCCTCGAAACCCCGGTCGACATCCTCGTGAACAACGCCGGCATCAATCCCCTGGCCGGTGTTTCCGAGTTCACGGACGGCGACATGGCCCTGGCGCTGAGCATCAACCTGGAGGCGCCTCTGCGGCTGACGCGCGGCCTGGCGCCAGGCATGCGGCAGCGCGGCTATGGCCGCATACTCAACATATCCTCCATCTTCGGCGTGGTGTCCAAGGCCCGCCGGGTCATTTACTCCACCACCAAGGCCGGCCTCATCGGCTTCACAAAGGCTGCCGCCGTGGAGCTTGCCCCCCACGGGGTGCTGGTGAACGCCGTGGCGCCCGGCTTTGTGGATACGGCCCTTACCAGGCAGAACAACAGCCCGGAGCAGATTCAGGCGCTCTGCGTGCAGATTCCGCAAAACCGCATGGCCACACCGCCGGAGATCGCTGAAACCGCGGCCTTTTTGTGCAGCTCGGCCAACTCCTACATCACCGGGCAAACAATCCGGATAGACGGGGGCTTCACGTGTCTGTAATCAACATCCGCTCCAACATCCGGGACTATCGCGTCACCTTCCACAGCTCTCCGGATTTCCTTGACTTCGGCAGCAGATTCCAAGACTTCTGCTGCATCGTCGACGAGACCGTGTGGGAAATATACAAGGACACCGCCCTTGCAGCCCTGCCCAGGGAAAACGTCGTGGTCATGCACTTCGACGAGTCACGCAAGAACCTGGACACGGTGCAGGAGATTTTCGATCAGCTCACTGGGCGCGACGCGAAACGCAACCTGACGCTCATCTCCATCGGCGGAGGCATAACCCAGGATGTGACCGGCTTCGCCGCATCGACTCTGTACCGGGGAATCAACTGGGTCTTTGTGCCCACGACGCTGCTGGCCCAGTCCGACAGTTGCATCGGCGGCAAGACCTCCCTGAACTACCGCTCCTTCAAGAACCTCGTGGGCACGTTCTATCCGCCGAGCGAGGTCCACATCCATACGCCCTTCCTGTCCACCCTGAAGGAAGAAGATTTCCTGAGCGGCCTTGGCGAGGTCATCAAGCTGTACATCATGGGCGGCCGCGAACGATTCGAGGCGCTGCCAAATCTGCTTGGCCCCATGCTGGCCCGCGACCCAGCGGCCTTGCTTGAGAGCGTGCGCGAGTCCCTGCTCGTCAAGATCAGCTACATCGAGGACGACGAATTCGACGCAGGCAAGCGCAACCTGCTGAACTACGGGCACACCCTTGGACACGCTCTCGAGTCCGTCACCGCCTATCGCATCCCGCATGGCCAGGCTGTGCTCATCGGCATGGCGTTCTCCAACATAATAGCAACCGAACGCGGCAACCTTTCCGCCGCACGCAGAGACGCTGTGGCAGACATGCTTGCCCAGGCCCTGGTCACACGGCCCACCAAGGATGAGATGGCTCCGGCCGCACTCATCGCGGCCATGCGCAAAGACAAGAAACGCGTGGGTTCCAACCTGCCGCTCATCATGCTCAACGACGATCTCTCTCTGGTGCGAATCAATGACCTGACCGAGGATGCCGCCGTCTCCGCCCTCGAATCCTTGAACACATGGCTCTTTTAGCATTGAATGATCCCACCTTGCGGGAGGACGCGGCCCGCTTCCTGGAGCGGACGCAGGGGCTGCTGGCCTTGCTGCGCGGGTCCAGAGTGCTCGTCACAGGCGGCACGGGCTTCTTTGGCCGCTGGCTGCTTTTGCTTTTGAGCCAAGCTGAAGCGGCCCTGGGGCTCGGCCTGCAGATCGACGTGCTGTCACGCGATCCCGCTGGCTTTTGCGCCCGGAACCCTGAGTTGGCGAACTGCCAGGGCATTGTTTTCCACAAGGGCGATGTGCGCGATTTTGAACTCTCCACTCCCCCGCACGACTACATCATCCACGCCGCAGCAGAGGCCAACGCCGCCCTGAACCGTGACGAGCCCCTGCTCATGTTCGACACCATCGTGCAGGGCACGCGGCAGGTGCTCGAATACGCCCGGCAGACCAAGCCCAAGCGGCTGCTGTTTGTAAGCTCAGGTGCGGTCTATGGCGTCCAGCCGCCAGAAATGACCACCGTGCCGGAGCACTACCTTGGCAGCCCTGACCAGTTAAGCCCGGGAAACTCCTACGCGGAGGGCAAACGCACGGCTGAGCACCTCTGCGCCCTGTATGCGGAGGACTTCGGTCTGAGCATCCCCATCGCCCGGTGCTTCGCCTTTTTAGGCCCTTTTTTGCCCCTAGACCGCCATTTCGCCGCGGGCAATTTCATCGCCGACGCACTTGCGGGCAGGCCCATAAACGTGCAAGGAGACGGAACTCCCCGCCGCTCCTACATGTACCCGACAGACCTTGTGGAGTGGCTGCTGACTGTTTTGCTGCGGGGCGAAAGCCGCCGCGCCTACAACATAGGCTCGGAGGAGGTCGTGAGCATAGAGGCGCTGGCACAGGCCGTTGCCCACGCGGCAGGGGGGCTTCCCGTACGGGTGGCCAAAGAGGCGGATCCCAACAGCCTGCCGGCGCGCTACGTTCCCAATACTGGCAGGGCGGAGAAGGAGCTCGGCCTCTCGCTTTGCTTCAAATTGCCGCAGATCGTCGCCAGAACGCTCCGCCACCATCGCGCCCAACAGCTAAAGGACTCATGATGTCCCTCATCAGCATTGTCACCCCCTGCTATTGCGAACAAGACAACGTGCGTCTGTTGTATGAACGCATCCGGTCAGTGTTCGCCACTGGCTTTCCACAACACGACTACGAACATATCTTCATCGACAACGCCTCCACGGATAAGACCGTGGCACGCGTCAAGGAGCTATGCGCCGAGGACAAACGGGTCAAACTTATCGTGAACACAAGGAATTTCGGGCACATAAGGTCACCCTACCATGGCATGCTCCAGGCCCGGGGCGATGCGGTGATCCTGATGGCCTCCGACCTTCAAGACCCGCCGGAATGCATTGAGAGCTTCATTACCCACTGGGAAAAGGGCTACAAGCTCGTTTTGGGTGTGAAACGGCAAGAACTTGGCTCGCCAGTGATGGCTGCTGTCCGCAAGCATTACTACAAGCTGCTGGAGAGGCTGTCCGATGTCGAGATCGTTCGGGACTTCACCGGGTTTGGCCTCTACGACAGGGCGGTTCTTGACGACCTGCGCGGTCTCAACGATGCGTATCCTTACTTGCGGGGCATCATCTCCGAGCTAGGCTACGAGCCTGCCTTGGTGCCCTTCGACAAGCCGCCACGCAAACGCGGGATAACACACAATAATTTTTACACACTTTACGACATGGCCATGCTTGGCATCACCAACCACTCCAAGGTTCCCTTGCGCCTTGCCACGCTGCTGGGGTTCGGGGTGTCCCTGCTTAGTCTGTGTGCTGGGTTCTTCTACATGGCCTACAAACTTATTTTCTGGGATCAGTTTGTGGTTGGGATGGCGCCCATGGTTATTGGAATGTTTTTCTTTGGCGCCGTGCAACTGATTTTTCTCGGCATTGTCGGCGAGTATGTGGGCGCCATCCACACGCAGGTGCTGGCGCGGCCACTGGTGATAGAAAAGGAACGGGTCAATTTTGACTAGTGCGTGACGCTG
>NZ_JAUYFU010000054.1 GCF_030689645.1 Humidesulfovibrio sp. | reverse complement strand
GCCTCAACCCCCGAGCTGCCGTAGCCCGAGCACCACGGCTACTCCGGCCAGCATAGCCAGGGGCAGGTTGCCGAAGCGCCAGGCCACCAAAGCCGTGGCCGCTGTTGCAGCCGCTTCCGCTGGTCCTGCCGTCAGGGCGCTGGGAGCAACGATGGACGCCAGAATGGCTCCGGGAATGGCGTGCATGAACCGGGTGAGGCGCGGTCCGGGCGAGAGGCGGCTCATGAGCATGAGCCCGGCGGCACGGCTGGCGTAGGTGGCGAGCGCCATGCCCGCGATGGTCAGAAGGGAGATGGTCACGGGGTCCATCATTTGCCCTCCGGTGCTGGAGTGAAGGCGGCGGCAAGGCCTCCGGCCATTGCTCCGGCCAGGATGTACCACTTGCCCGGGCACAGGTGCATGGTCAGAAGCGCTGCCGCAGTTGCTGCAATCAGCGGAAGAATGTCCTTGCGGCGTGGCTTCAAGCCCACCAGAAGCGCGGTGAACACTGCCGTGAAGGCGAAGTCCAGCCCGTAACGCGCGGGATCGTCCAGCCCGCGCACAAGTAAGTGTCCCAGCGCCGTGGAGGCGTTCCAGAACGAATAGACCGCGAGCCCTGCGCCAATCAGGAAAGCTCCGTCAGAGGCTGCGGCCTTGCGGCGGTCCTCGGCCCAGCGGGTAAGGGCCAAAGCCCACGATTCGTCGGTCATGAAGAACAGCGAGCCGAATGCTTGGCCGGCGGTGAGGCGCAGAAGCTGCGGCGAGAGTGACGCGCCCATGAGCACGTGGCGCAGGTTCACAATGAAGGTCGTGACGATGAGTGAAAAGACGTCGAGGTTGGCGCTCCAGAGATCCAGCGCGATGAGCTGGCTGGCCCCGGCGAAGACGAAGAGGCTCATTGACTGGGCCTCAACCCAGCTGAGTCCTTTCTGTCGGGCCAGAAGACCAAAGAGCACGCCGTACACGGCCACGCCAAGGGCCACGGGCACGCAGGCCCGGTATCCGGCGAGGATGCCGGAGAGCGTGAAAGAGAGCCGCCTGGCGCAGGTCGGTGGAGAGGTGTTCATGGAAGTATCGTGTCCTGGGGTTGGGCGCGCCGAGCTGGCTCAGGGACGATGGAGAGGTCCCGATTGGCGGGCCGCTACTGGCGGTATTCCAGCGAAATCCCATCCGGGCCGGACGAGCCGGCCGATGACCGCGCTGCGTCTTGCCCGAGGGCCTGGACCACAGCGGAGAGGCTCGCGCCCAAAAGGCGCGGCAAGAGCGGCAGCTTCTTTTCCGGGCCTTCGATGACCGGGATATTCTGGTCGGCCTTGACCATTTCGCGCAGGGTGGTCATGGCCAGTTCCTGGCCGCCCAACTTGTCCACCAGCTTTGCTTCCAGCGCCTGGCGGCCGGTGAGGGCGCGTCCGTCGGCCAGCTTGGCCACATCGGCCTCGGCCAGACCGCGGGCGGAGGCAATGTCGGACACGAACTGTTGGTGGAGGTCCAGGATGAGCGCCATGAGGTAGGCGCGCTGCTCCCGCGTCAGGGGCTGGGTGGGCGAGCCTGCGGCCTTCATCTTGCCGCTGGCCATGAGATCGGTCTTGAGTCCCAGCTTTTCCAGCAGGCCCTGCACGTTCACGTACTCGGCGCGCACGCCGATGGAGCCGGTGATGCTGCCGGGATTGGCGACGATGAGCGTTGCCGGGGCCGCGGCATAGTAGCCGCCGCTGGCGGCCGCGGTGCCCATGCTCACCACCACTGGCTTGACCTTGGCCAGCTCCTGCACGGCCTGGTACAGCTCCTGCGAGGGAGCCACGGACCCGCCGGGGGAGTCGATGCGCAGGAGCACGCCCTTGACGGACTCGTCGGCGCGCAGCTCGGCCAGGAAGTCGGTGACCTCGCGGGCGTCGGTGATCATGCCCTCGATCTTGCACAGGCCGATCTTGTCGCCGGAAAGGGGCCGGGACTTGCTGCCAAGCCCGCGGAAAAAGGCCATGGCCCCCGTAAAGAGGGCCACGGCCAATATGATCAGCAAGATTCCGAACAGCAACGGGTGCTGTTCGGAAAACTTGGTGGATGCGTTAGTTTCCGGATTCCTCGCCACTGGCGGCGTCCTCGATCTTGGCGCGGAGGAGGTCACCCAGGTTGCTGCCGGTCTCAGGGCCGGAAGTGCGGAACTCCTTGGGCTTCTTGCGCTCCTCTTCTTCCTTGATCTGCTTGATGGACAGGCCCAGGCGGCGCTCGTCGGCGCTGACATGGATGACCTTGGCCTCGATGTTCACGCCTTCCTTGAACAGCTCGCTGGGGCTCTTGATCTTCTTGCGGCTGATCTCGGACACGTGCACCAGGCCTTCGATGCCTTCCTCAACTTCCACGAACAGGCCGAAGTCGGTGATGTTGGTCACCAGGCCGGTGATGAGGGTGCCCACGGGGTACTTGCCCGGCACCTTCAGCCACGGATCTTCGGAGAGCTGCTTGATGCCCAGGGTGAACTTCTCGTTCTCCTTGTCGACAGTCAGCACCTTGGCCTGGACGATGTCGCCGATCTTGAAGACTTCGCTCGGGTGACGGATCTTCTTGGTCCAGCTGATGTCGGACACGTGGATCAGGCCGTCGATGCCTTCCTCGATGCCGATGAACACGCCGAACTCGGTGATGTTCTTGATGGCGCCCTCAAGGACGGTGCCTTCCGGGTACTTCTCGGCCACCACGTCCCAGGGATTCGGCTTGATCTGCTTCATGCCCAGGCTGATGCGCTTCTTGTCGGGGTCGACGCCGAGCACGATGACTTCGACTTCGTCTCCGGCGCGCACCATCTGCGAGGGGTGACGCAGCTTGCGGGTCCAGCTCATCTCGGAGATGTGCACCAGACCTTCGACGCCGGCCTCCAGCTCAACAAAGGCACCGTAGTCGGCCAAGTTGGTGACCTTGCCGGTGAAGCGGGAGCCCTGGGGGTACTTGCCAGCGATATTTTCCCACGGATCAGCCACGAGCTGCTTGAGACCGAGGGAGACCTTCTGGCCTTCGCGGTCGAAGTGCAGCACCTTGAGGTCCAGCTCGTCGCCAAGCTGCACCATTTCTTTCGGGTGGCGGATGCGCTTCCAGCTCATGTCGGTGATGTGGAGCAGACCGTCGAGGCCGCCAAGGTCGATGAACACGCCGTATTCGGTGATGTTCTTGACCTTGCCCTTGACCACCTGACCTTCGATCAGGGTCTCGAGCAATGCGCCGCGCTGCTCGCTGCGCTGCTCTTCAAGCAGAACGCGGCGGGAAACGATGACGTTGCTGCGGCGACGGTTGATTTTGAGAATCTTGAATTCGAAATCCTGACCAACCAGGGCGTCCATGTCGGGCACGGGGCGCAGGTCCACGTGGGAACCGGGCAGGAAGGCCTCGACTCCGCCGAGATCGACGGTGTAGCCGCCCTTGATGCGGCGGACGATGCGGCCGGTGACGGTGCCGTTGTTCTCCTGGGAATCTTCCAGGCGATCAAAGAGCTGCATCCGCTTGGCCTTGTCGCGGGAAAGATGGATGGTGCCTTCGTTCTCGTCCTTGTTGGACACGAAGACATCAACCTTGTCGCCCACGGCCACGGTGATGTTGCCCTCGGCATCGAGGAATTCCGAGACGGCGATCTGGCCTTCGGACTTGAAGTTCACGTCAACAAGCACGTGATCCTTGCCGATCTTGACCACGGTGCCGGGGACGATGGTGCCCTCGTCGAGGTCGCCAAAGTCGTCCTTGAGGTAGTTCTCAAGGGCAGCCTCAAAATTGAGGTCCATTTCCATCTCTGCGTCTTTCTTGTTTTTTTCCATCGTTGCCTCCAACGACACTCCCTCGGACAAATGTATTTGCGCTTTTTATGGCCTTTGGCCGTAAACCACCGCGTCCCGGTTCCGAGGCATCCGGGCGCCGCAGCGGCCACGGTCGGTCCAAGATGGACCGGGTCCAAAGGCCGTGACGCCGTTCAAGGGCTGGGTGCGCAGCATATGCCGCACCCTGAAGAGCATGCTGCTTACTCCAAATGATATCGTCTGTAAACATAATTTCCGGTCTGAAAGCCGGACCGGAAGAGCCTGCCCATTGATTGTTGTTGGGCTGACCCGGTGATGGTACCATGCCGCAAGCGTTTTGCATACACCGAACAGGAGTGTTTTCATGCCAGCAATTCAATCCCAGGCGACTGTGCGCTGCCCTTGGTGCCAACCTGGAGCAGGGCAGCCGGACCCAGAGTACATACGCTACCATGACGAGGAATGGGGCGTGCCTCTGCGCCTGGACGATGCCCTGTTCGAACTGCTGATTCTGGAGGGGGCCCAGGCCGGTCTCAGCTGGCGCACAGTGCTGCACAAGCGCCAGGGCTATCGCGACGCCTTCTGCGGCCAAGGCGCAAAGGTCCTCGACCCGCTTCTTGTGGCTCGCCTGGGCGAGGTCGATGTGGAGCGCCTCAAGGCCGATGCCCGCATCATCCGCAACCGGCAGAAGATTGCCGCCGCCATTGGCAACGCCCGCGCGCACCTGGCAGTTGTTGAGACCTTCGGCTCCTTTGACGCCTACCTGTGGCGTTTCGTGGAAGGCCGCCCGGTCCAGAACGCCTGGTCCGAGCCGCACCATGTGCCCGCGCGCACCCCGGTCAGCGATGCTTTGTCAAAGGATCTGCTGGCCCGCGGCTTCAAGTTCGTCGGCCCAACCATCGTCTACGCCTACATGCAGGCAGCCGGGCTGGTGAACGACCACCTGACCGCCTGCTTCCGGCATGCGGAGCTTGGCGAGCGCTGAGTCTACTTTTTCTTGGACACGATGAGCAGCGAAGTGACGCCTGTGACGCCCTTGGTGGCTCGCGCGTGGCCCATGGCCCTGTCCGCATCCTTTTGGGTGCGCACCATGCCGAGCAGATACACCTTGCCGCCGAACACTTCGGTCTCGACCTGCGTGGAGCTGAGCTCCTTGTCGCCCACCAGCGTGGTGCGCAGCTTGGCTGCTATTTCAAGATCGGCCGAGGTGGTGCTCTCCTTGCCGGGGGCCTCCCAGTAGGTGGTCACGCTCTTCACGCCCTTGGTCTTTTTCGCCGTGGCAACGGCGAAGGATTTGAAGCCTTCGTCCGACAGTTGACCGAGAAGCGTCACCCGTCCCAGAAAGCAATAGGGCTTCACCGCCAGGCCAAGCTTGCTGTCCTTGTTTATCAGCGTGGTCTTGATCCCGGTGGTTATGTTTTTGTCCGCCGTGATGTCTGACAGGCTCCGCTCGTCGCGGGCAACCTCGTACACCGCACCCCAAGGGGTGACGGCAAAGGACAACGCAGGAAACGCAAGCAGGGCAGCCAGCATCAGCATTATTCTGAATTTAGCCATGAAGACCTCCAGCGGTGCAATTGATATTTTTGACTACGTATTCCATGCCTGGGGGGGCAGCCTGCTGTCAACGCGGACATGCACAAGGCGTGAGTTGACCGCTTCGGCTTTAGCTCGTACTGTGCGCGGCCAAACTAAACAATTCACCGAGAGGTGCCTCATGTCCAATTGCCATTGCGGCAGCGAACTGCCCTTCGAGCAGTGCTGCCAGTCCATCATCAACGGAGCTCCCGCTCCCACCGCCGAAGCGCTCATGCGCGCGCGCTACAGCGCCTACGTTGTGGGCGACATCAACTTCCTGAACAGCTCCCTCGCCCCGGACGAACGACACGATTTTGATCCCGAGCAGGCCAAAGCCTGGAGCGAAAACTCCAAGTGGCTCGGGCTCACCATCCACGCGGTCAAGGACGGCGGCGAGGCCGACCAGGCCGGCCAGGTGGATTTCACCGCCAGCTACGAATACCAGGGCGGACGCCAGGATCATCGCGAACTCGCCAGCTTCAAGCGCCTCGACGGCGTGTGGCACTATACCGATGGCCGCATGCGCTCCCACGACCCCATTGTGCGCGGGCCCAAGACCGGGCGCAATGATCCCTGCCCCTGCGAAAGCGGCAAGAAGTACAAGAAGTGTTGCGGCAAGGCTGAGTAAGAGAGAAGCAGGGGCTCTGCCCCTTAACCCCGCCAGAGGGCATGCGCCCTCTGGACTCCGCAGGCTCGCCGGGCGGGACGCCCGTCGAGGGCGCTGCCCATGGGCGCGGGCTGATTGACGGGGAAGGCCCCCATTCCGACACCTCCGCAAGTGAAAGGGCCGGGTCCGAGCGTCGGCGCGGACCCGGCCCGTTCACATGCCCTGTGGGGGTTTGGGGGG
>NZ_JAUYFU010000053.1 GCF_030689645.1 Humidesulfovibrio sp. | reverse complement strand
TCTGGCGAGGTGAGCAACCTGGGCGTGTATGTTTTCAAGTGGAACCTGCTGGATTTTCACCGCGAGAAACGCATCGTCTGACGGTCATGCCGTCTAGCTCCGGCCTTGCCTGCAACCGGCTGTTTCCGAAACGTCCAGAATTTCAACGCCCTTCATCGCCTGTCAAAGCTTCCGGCAGGCGCTTCCCCTGTGCTTAAATGAATTTCCGAACTGCCGCAGATGCGCATTCGCGTGGCCGTCGCTGGTTCTGACGTGCGTCGGTCCGTACATTACTATGAGCCGCAAAAGCGCGGTTTCTCGCTCTGCGCTTTCGGCCAATGATCCAGACGCAAGGTGACACTGCCGCATAGTCTGCCAGCAAAAGCGCGGACGGTTTGCGTGAGAGTGCGCGGTCTAGATGGCCTTGCCCAGCAGGGGCAGCCGCCGCAGCACGTAGTGGACCAACGGGAAGCTGATGAGGATGCCCAGCACCGAGATGGCCGCGAACTGCTCGAAGGGGCCGAGGGTTGTGCCCGCGAACCAGTACTGCAGGAGCGTCACCACGGGCACGTGGAAGATGTACACCCCGAACGAGCTGTCGGACAGGGCCTTGGTCAGGGGCGTCTGGTTGGGGAAGCGCTCGCGGGCCAGGGTGAGCAGGCCCACGCAGAAGCCCACGCACAGGAGGCTTTCCCACCCGGCGCGCAGGAGGGCGATTGGGTCTGCCCCGCCGTTCCAGAAGGGAAAGTTGAACCCGACGCCGCGGGCCATGCACAGGGCCACGCAGATGATCCCGATCCAGAGCCATATCCAGCCCGCCTTGGCCGGGAAGCGCGTGAACCAGTTGCGACGCGAGGCCATGATGCCCAGCGTGAACATGGTCACGTACTGCGGGAGGTGCGCGAACTCGATCTCCCAGAAGCCCAGAAGCACCTTCCAGTCATCCACGCTCTTCCAGATGCGGATGAGGTACGCGCTGACCGTGAGCCAGACCACGAGCTTGATGAGGGCCCAATGCGCCGTGGCCGGGGCTATGGGCTCCTGCGGCAGCGTGGCCGGCTTCTGGTCGCGGCTTCCGGCGATGAAGCGGTATAGGGCGTACACGCAGCCGTAGATGAACAGATTCTGGATGAACCAGAGGTGCACGAACTCGAAATTGGGGCCGGGAGCGCCGGTCCAGCCTTCGGGCCTTGCGGCCACGCCCAGGTACGCGCCCAGGTAGTAGTCCAGGTACGAGGGCATGACCATGTGCTTCCAGATGGTGTCGTGGAAGTACATGAACACCGGGGTGATGCCGAGCACCATGACCACGATGGGCACGCCGAAGCGCCAGAGGCGGTCGAGCACGAATTTGAGCGGCCCCTTTCTGTCCAGGCTGCCGGGGTGGAAATACCCGGCCATAAGGAAAAAAAGGCCCATGAAGAAGGCCTCGTTGACGCTGAAGAAAAGGCCGATCCATTGGCTCTTGAGCTGCGACTGGTAGAGCCACCAGCCGTCGTGACCGTAAGGCTGCCCGGCGTGGTGCGCCACCACCAGCATGGACAGGTAGATGCGCACGTTGTCGATGTAGGCCATGCGGGGTTTTACGGGCGCGCTCACGGTTATGCTCCTGGAATCGGGCTGCTACTGCTGGACGGCGATGCCGCCCTCGCGCAGGATGGACAGGGCGATCTGGTCGTATTCTTTGTTGAAATGATGGCCGCCAGGGAACACCAGGGCCTTGACGTTGGGCGCCTGGTAGTTCTGGCACAGGGTGCCTTCCTCTTCGCTGCCGCAGACGAGCAGCACCGGCGTTTTCGTCAGCTTGGCCATTTCCGGAATCATGGGCGCGCCCTCGGGCACATTCTCCGTGGTGAGCCAGTTGGTCAGGCGGAACTCAAACACCGCGTGCGTACCAGGGCCAAGCATCGCCACCAGCGCCATGCGCGACTTGGTGGCCTCGCTCATGCGTCCGGCCATGAAGGGCATAACGTCGGCTCCGATCGAATAGCCCACAACGATGAACCTCTCCGCGCCCCATTTTGCGGCGTAATGCGTCAAGGTCAGCTCCAAGTCGTGGGCCATTTCTTCTGGCGTGCGCGCGTTCCAGAAATATTTCAGTGAGTTGAATCCGACTACGGACACGCCGTGGTCGGTCATGATGTCGCCGATCTGCTGGTCGATGCCTGCCCAGCCGCCGTCGCCGGTGACAATGACGGCCAGAGTCTTGCCGGGGTGTTTTGCGGGCACCTCCACCAGTGGCAGGTCGTCCACGTCCTTGGCCGATGCGGCCCCTTTGCCGACCTTTGTGGCCGGGGCTACGGAGGTGAGCGCCTCCTGGAAGGCTGCGCGCCAAAGGGCGGGGTCGGATAGATCCTGTCCGGCATTGTCGAGGGTGGCCACGCGGGAACCCGGAATCTGGCTGGCGAAGCTTACGGCCTCCGCCACTGTGAAACGCTCGTCTTTCTTTCCCTGGATGATGACCAGCTTGCCCTGCGGTTTTTCAACCGCTCGGAACACTATGCCGCCCTCGGCGGTGGTGGCGTTATCGTAACTGTAGCCGTTGGCGGCGCAGAAGGGCTTGCCAATGCCCAAGCGAGGCGCGAAGCCAAGGGTGATGGCTCCGGCGAAGATGTCTTTGGGAGCCTGGGCGAAGGTGGCGTAGGCCACTGCCGCGCCTTCCCCGAATCCGGCCAGCACAGGCTGGTGGTAGCCCTTGTAGCCAAGGGTCTTCTGCACGATCTTGCTCAGGCCCTCGAACTCCCATGCCTGGTAGAAGCAGCCTTCGGCCTTGGCCCGCAGGGGGGCCAGCAGTCGCTGGGTGTCAATGCCAACCACTGTGGCGTCCATGTCGGCCATGGTGCGCGCAGCCTTGTCCATGCGCGCGTCCCACGCGCCCTCGGAAAGCAGCAGCACGGCCTGGCCCGGTTCGCCGCCGTTTTTGTCCGTGTTGCGGTAAATGAGCACTTCTCCGAATACGCCGAAGCTGAGCTTTTCCGGAGCTTTTTCCGGGCGGGCGCAGGCTTGCGCGGCCAAGCAGAGCATGACCAGGGCGCAGAGAAATTTCAGAGGTGAAGGCAGACGTTTCATTTTGCGATGACTCCACGCATGCCGCCCGAAACCAGGGTGGCGATGTTGGCCAGAACGCGCGGCGGAACCGTGCCGTCCGGGCTGGCCAGGTATTTTGATTCCCACACAGGGTCGAACTTGTCCTTGAAGCGCCGTAATCCCTGAAAATTGTATAGCTGCCCGCCGTGGGTGTAAAGCAGCGATCCGAGCCTGGTCCAGGCCGGGGCCAGGGCATGCTTTTCCAGGCCGGAAAAGGGCGCCATGCCCAGGTTGAACCACTGGTAGCCCTGCTCGCGGCCCCAGAGCATGAGCATGATGTACAGGTATTCCATGACGCTCGGGGGTGCGTCCGGGAGGTAGCGCATGAGGTCAACTGAAAGCTCCTGGCGCACGCCGCCCACGCTGCCGCCCTCCCAGATGTTGGCGAAGGCCACAATGGCGCCGTTTTGACGCACTACCGCCTGGGGGCAAAGCCTCATGTATTCGTCGCTGTAGAAGCCCAGGGAGAATTTCTTTTCCCGGGCATGCTTTGCCGCCAGCCACGCGTCGGACACGGCTTTGAGCTCCGGCAAAATGGCGGGCACGTTCTCGCGCGGGATGACCTCAAAGGTTGCGCCTTCCTTCTCCACCATGTTGCGGGTGTACCGCAGGCCCTTGCGCGCCTGTCCGGCCAGGGAGAACGTCTGCAGGGGCACGCGCGCCTCCTCGCCGATCTTGATGAGCGACAGGCCGAGGTCCAGATAGAGGGGCAGGTTCTCCTTGCCGGCCTGGTAGAACACGGTCCACCCGGCATAGAGGTCCACCATCTCGCGGAAGCGCCAGGCCAGTTCGGCCCGGACCGCTGGCGGTCCAACGGGGTCGCCCATGCTCACCCAGCTGCGGCCGCAGATCCCGTACATGAGGAAACCGTCGCCCTTTTCGCTCACCAGAAAGTTTTTGTCGCCCAAAAGTGCCAGGTGCGCAGGGGTTTCCGGCGCAGCGGCCACCAGTCCCCGCACGGCCATGACGTCGGCTTCGCTGGGAGGGACGTAGCGTGGCCGGGCAAGCCGCATGAGTCTGAGGGCGGCCACGCACAGCACGCCAACCAGGATGCCCACAGAGGCGCGCAGGAAGCGGCTGGCCTCGTCCTCGAAGGTGAACACCCACCACAGCTCGCGGTCCAGGGTGGCGTCGCCGTAGGCCATGTAGCCAAGGGCGATGGTGCAGGCCAGGGCCGCGAGGATGGCCGCGAGCCAGCCCCGCGTGAAGCCCTCGGACAGGAGCGAGGCCTTGCGGTAGAAGAACTTGTGGCAGGGCAAAAGGGCCAGCAGCAGCACCGTGAGAAAGAAGGCCTCCTCGTAGTCCAGGCCCTTCAGGAGGCTGGCGATGATGCCTGCGAACAGCACGCAGGCCGTGACGAAATAGGCCGCGTCCAGACGCTTCTGCAGTCCGCGCGCCAGGATGAGCAGGACCAGACCCGCCAGGCTGGCCAGGAAGTGGGAAAACTCTAGCACACCCAGGGGCAGGAAGTGCTCCAGCCAATCCAGGCGCGAGGACACCGCAGGAGTTGCTCCAGAGAACAAGAGCACCACGCCGGCCAGATAGGTGAGGAAGGCCAGCAGGCGCGGCATCACCACCGGGAACCATTGCATGAGAAATGAGATGACGTTGCGCATCGGCTGGCGCGCGGACATGGTCTCGTGCAGGGCCAAAAGGGCCGAGGCCACGGCCAGGGGGATCAGGTAGTAGACCACGCGGTAGGCCACCAGGGCGGCGAAGAGCGTCGGGGCCGGAATGCGCGGCGTGAGCAGAAAGATCAGGCAGGACTCGAATACGCCCAGACCTCCGGGCACCTGGCTCACCAATCCGGCTATCTGGCCCAGGAGGAACGCGCCGAGCACCATTGGGAAGGTCACGTTGGCCCAAGGCGGCAGGAGGGCATAGAGCACCGCCGCGGCAAGGGCCCAGTCGAGGGAGGCGACGGCCACCTGCAGGAGCGCGCTGCGGAACTGCGGCAGCAGCAGCGTCATTTTGCCGATGCGCCAGGGGGTTTCCTTTTTGGCAGCCGCATACAAATAGGCCACCGGAGCCAGCAGAAGGATGAATCCCAGGGGACGCGTGGTTGAGAAGGGCAGGGCGACCCAGTCCGGCAGGGGCAGGGGCCGCACGGTGAAGATGATGCCGCCGATGGAGAGCAGGCCCAGCCACAACGTCAAGGTGGTGAAGACCACTATCTTGGCTATTTCGCCGGGCGTGAGCCCCCAGGACGAGTAGAGGCGAAAGCGCACGGTGCTGCCGGCCAGGGCGCTGAGTCCTATGGTGTTGCTGAAGGCGTTGCCGACGAAGGACGCCAGCACGGCCCGGTACGGGGCCAGGGGATGCTTGATGTAGGCCAGGGCCAGGATGTCGTAGCCGGCCAGCACAATGAAGTTCACCGCCGTGAGGCCGAAGGCCAGCAGCAGGTCGCGGTCCGTCTCCTTGAGCAGCATGTCCAGAATTTCCTGGAGATTGTAGCCCGAGAGCTGCGTCTTGAGCGCCCACACTGCGGCGGCCATGAGGCCCAGCGCCAGGGCTGGGCCCAGGTAGGGCTTAATCCGCTGCATCACAGCGCCAGACATGGAGCCTCCAAGCGTGGGGCCTCTGGGCGGCCTGCGGACAGGGCGCCAGGGTGGTGGAACAGCAGTCCGCTCATCATAATCCAGTGGTGATCCGTTGGGGGGTGGTGTCTCCGGCCATGCGCCGATGCAATAGAAACAAATAGCATGGGCGGCTCCAGGCCGTCAAATGCCCGCAGGCCGGGACGTTGCGCGCCTAGCCTCCACCCTGGGAGGGCGACGCGCAGTGCGCCCGCCCGGAGGATGCTCCTCTGGCCGCGCCGGAGAAAACGGTCTGCCACAGGCGCTCCAGGGCGTGGCCGGTATTCTCGGCGTCGTCGGCATCGGCCAGCACAAGGTCCAGGGCGCGTTGGTAAAAGCCGCGGCTGCGGGCCAGGATGCGATCGCGGCGCACCAGCATGTTGCCTGTGGGCGCGCGGGCGATGAACTCTTGCGGGGCCGGGGACCCGAAAAGCTCTTCGAACACCCGCGCCACCGGAATGTTCTTGCCCCAGCCTTTCCAGCGGCCCTCCTTGGCCGGATCGGCCAGGTCGTGCGGGCGGCCAAGGCCGTCGCACCGCAGCCGAAACCAGGCCAGCCCGGCAAAGGGCTGATTTTGGGCGGCCATCTCCAGCAGGCGCAGGCGCAGGGCCTGCGGCGATGCGCGCGGCCCGTCAGGCGGAGCCAGATGGGCGAAGGGGTCGCCCTGCAAAAACGCCGTGAACTCGGGCAGGGCGTCGTAGCGCCTGATGATGTGCGTGAGGAAGGTGTGCGCCTCGCGCCCGAGGTTCGGCAGAACCAGAAGGCGCGTTTCGGGCGGCAACAGCTCCGGGCTTAGCTCCGGGCCCTTGTTGTACACTGTGGAGGGCAAGCCAAGCTCGCGCAGCCACGAGAGATCCTCGCGGTAGCGCGCCACCACCAGCTCCAAGGCTGGCGCGGGGCGCTCCTGCTCAGTCGTGGTCATGTCCGCCGTGCCGGCCTTGATGCCGGTGGACGTGCCCGTGCTCATGCTCGTGCTCGTGTTCCTGTTTGGCATGCACATGGCGGCCCTGGCCCTGGTTCCCGTCTTCATGGCCGTGCGGCCCGTAGTAGGCGGTGCCGTGCCCGCTCTGTCCCTGGTGTTTGTGGTCTTTGCCCGCCTCGGCCTCCAGAAGATAGGCCCGCAGGAAGGTGGGGTACGCGCCGGTGGAGTACGTGCCCGAGCCGTAGCCAAGAGAGTGGATGCTGCCGAGGGGCAGCGGGCCGTAGGCGTCGGCCAGGGTCTTCAGCACGGCCAGGCCTGTGGGCGTGGCCAGCTCCATGCCGGAGTCGGTGGCGAAGGTGCGCATGCCGCGCGCCAGCTCTGCGCTGGCCGGGGCTGGCACCGGGAAGCGCCCGTGGGAGAAAGTGACGAAGCCGGAGCCCAGGTTCACGGGCGACACCAGCACGCGACCGGCCCCAGTGGCCCGCGCCAGCAGCACGGCGCCGAGAGCGTCCACCACTGTGTCCACCGCTCCGACCTCATGGAAGTGTATCTGCTCCAGCGGTTCGCCGTGCACCTTGGATTCGGCCTCGGCCAGACGGGTAAGGGCGGTCAGGCCGAGTTCCTTCACCTCCGCTGGCCAGTGGCTTTCCGGCGCGCTCATGACGATGTCGGTCAGGTCCTTCAGGTGGCGCAGGGGCTGGGGCGCCTCCTCCAGCACCTCCACGCGCCGGGTGCGGATGCCTTGGACCATCTGCTCTGTTGTGCGGATGGATACGCCGGGCAGGCCAAGGGCGGCCACGGCTTCGGACAGAATCTGCTCGCCGCCGGGCAGCAGATCGCTCAAGGAGGCCAGCAGCATGTCGCCGGAGACCCCCAGGGAACATTCGAGATACAGTGTTTTCACAGTCGGTTATCCTTTGCGTGCGGCTTCGCACTGGGCGTTGATCACATGGGCCATGTATCCGGCCCCGAATCCGTTGTCGATGTTCACCACGCTCACCCCGGAGGCGCAGGAGTTGAGCATGGTCAAAAGCGCGGCCAGGCCGCCGAAGCTTGCGCCATAGCCCACGCTGGTGGGCACGGCGATGACAGGCGCGGCCACGATGCCGCCCACGACGGACGGCAAAGCCCCGTCCATGCCCGCCACGGCCACCACGGCGCGCGCGTCCAGAAAGTCGTCCAGCACGGAAAGGAAGCGGTGGATGCCCGCCACGCCGCAGTCAAAGCGCCGGAGCACCACGCTTCCCAGGTGCTCCGCCGTGCGCGCAGCCTCCTCGGCCATGGGGATGTCCGCCGTGCCTGCGCTGACCACCACCACCTTGCCCACCTGGACCACGGGCGTGGTCTCAATGGACAGCACCCGCGAAAGGGGGTCGTAGCGCACGCCCTCCTGTCCCTTGACGGCCTCGTAGTGCGCGGCGTCGGCGCGGGTGCCCAGCACCCGTCCCGTCCTGGCCGCAAGGTCGCGGAAAATGGCGGCCACGTGCTCCGGGGTTTTGCCCTGGCAGAACACCACTTCGGCCTGGCCCTTTCTGAGCAGGCGGTGGTGGTCCAGGCGGGCGAACCCGGCATCGCCGATGCTCTGGCCGAGCAACTGGCGCTTCAGTTCCTCCGCAGTCACCCGGCCCTGGCGGAAGTCTTCCAGAAGGCTGTCTACGTTCACGTGCGTTCTCCCAGGGAAAAGTGTGTAAAGCCGATGAAATGTGCGCGTTCATCCAGCTGCCGGGCCAAGCTTTGGGCCAGGAGCGTCTGGGCTGGGCGCACCAGCAGGCGCACCGCGTCGCCGTTTTCCGCCGGAACAAGCCGCGCCCGCAGGTCCACGAGGCCCAGCTCGCGCGCCGCCCGCTCCAGGCCCTCGATGGCCGTAAGCCGCGCGAAGGTCAACTCCGCGCCTGTGGGCACCCGCGTGGCCAGGCAGGAGTTGGACGGGTCCTCGGCGTTGGGCAGGCCCACCAGCCGCGCCAGTTCCCGCACGCCGCGCTTGTCGATGCCGCAGGCCGCCAGGGGCGACACGGCTCCGGCCTCGGCCACGGCGCGCAGGCCGGGCCGGGCGGGATCGTCGTCCGCGTTGGTGCCCTCGGCCAGTTTTGCGTCCGGTCCAAGAATCTGCCGCGCTGCGGCCCGCACCTCGCTGAGCACCAGCTGCTTGCACATGTAGCAGCGGTCCTCCGGGTTCTGGCGCAGGCGCGCATGGGTCAGCACGGAAATGTCGCGCACGGCCACCCGCGCCCCGGCCACTTGGGCCAGGCAGGCGGCGATGCGGTCAGCACGCTCGCGCTCGGCCCCGCAGATGAACTCCGAGCGCACTGTGACGCCCAGGGCGCGCTCGCCCAGAGCCTTGGCCGCGGCCCACAGGGCCAGGGAACTGTCGACGCCGCCGGAATAAGCCACGGCCAAGGGTCCGCGCTGGCGGAAGAAGTCAAGGAGCCGTTCGAGGCGCTGGTCCATTGGTGCCGTCCTGGTGCGTGGGTCATCCTTGGGCGGAGCGTGTGACGCGTGGCCTAGCCGCCCGTGCCGCCCCATCCGTGAGAGGGGCTTGTAGCATGGCCGGGGGCGGCCTGTTAAGGGGGTGGCAGAGCGCAGCGCGGCGCGCGGCACCGGGAGGGGCGCGAGCAAAACGCGCCGGGACGAGGCGGCTGCCATCCCGGCGCGTCGTTTATTTGACTGCCTTTGTTGCGACTTTCGGCCCTTGGCCGGGAGCACCTATTCCGACGTGGGCAGCAGGCTTATGTTGTCCAGGGCGTGCAGCTTGTCCAGGTTGTTGAAATGCTTGTAGTACAGCTTGATGTCATTGCCCAGGGCGTTTCCTGTGCGTGCATAGTCCGCTATGTCGTTGCGCACTCCAACGCCTGAGGACTGGTGGTGCTGGCAGGTGACGAGGCCGCAGTACATGACCTTCCACCCGGCCAGGCACAGGCAGAGGTCGTGGTCGATGTCGTCCACCTGCGAGGGCGAGAAGCGGATGTCGAAATAGGGCTCGTCGCGCAGGGCCTGGGTGCGCAGCAGGTGGCAGCAGCCCATGACCGAGCGTGTCTCGCGGATGAAGTCGTACTCGCCGGTGTCGAACTGGCTGTCCGGCGAGCCGAGGCTCATGCGCAGCAGGTCGTTGTCGGCCACGCTGACATAGCGGAACAGATACTGGTACATGGCTGGCTGGCCGGGGAAGACCACCTTGCAGCCCACCACGCCGATCTTTGGGTCCGACTCGGCCACGGTGAGGAACCATTCCAGCCAGTCGGCCTGCACGTCCACGTCGTCGTCCAGGAAGGCCACGTAGTCGGTATCCTTGGTTTCCGGCAGGTTGATGAGCCAGTTGCGCGCAGCGGGAGCGCCGATGTTCACGTGCAGGTTGATGACCGTGTAGCGGTTGTTCGGGAACAGCGTCCGCGCCGCCTCGGCCACGGCCAGGCTGTCGTCGGTGCAGCCGTTCACCAGCACCGTCACCGTGGCGTCGCCGATGTTCGAGGCCGCGAGGCTCCTGAGGGTCGACTCGAACATTTTGCCTTTGTTGTAGGTGTACAGGCAGATGGCCACACGTCGTTTTTGCTCCAGGCCGCTTTTCTTGAAACTGGGGTTTTTGAGTTCCCGCAGCCGGAAATGGACTGCTCCCTGGCTGGGGTCCAGGTTGAAGGACCGCTCGTAGCGCTCAATGGCCTTTTGCGTGTCGCCGCGCATGCGGGCCACCTCGGCCGCGCAGTTCAAGCCCACCTCGCGCTTGGCGCGGGGTGGCAGCCCGGCCCAGAGCGCCTCGGCCTCTTCGGCGTGACCAAGGGTGGCATAGTGTTGGAAAAGCATGGTGTTGAAGTCTTCCTGCAGGCGCTTTGGGCAGTGGAACGAGGCCAGCCAGTCCGGGCGCTGGCCCAGGGTGCGGTCCACCCTTAGCAGCAGGCCTGCGGCCAGGGCGTAGTTGGGAAACATCTGCAGAAGCTTGCGCAGGAACGATGAAATATCGTTGGCGTCGTTCTTGATTTCCAGTTTTTCGATCATGCTGAAATTTTCGGGGGAGGCGTTGGTTTTGTCCAGGATCTCGATCTTGATCCTGTTCTCCGGGTCGGCCATGATCGTCGGGGTGCGCAGGTTGACGAGTTCGAAGGGGGAGATTTGCAGGCACTTGTCGATGAGGTATTCCAGAGGCTTCGCGGCGCAGGCGGAGCCATTGCGCACGGCGGCCAGAAAAGCGTTCAGGTAGCAGGCGGTGACGGCGCGGTCCAGGTTGAAGTTGGTCCGGTAATTCTCGAAGTGGAGCAGTCTTCTCTCGGGGGGAAGTGCGGCCAGCTCGCCCGACAGGCCTTCGGAGATGATGTGGAAGTATTTCTCGTTCATGCGCCTCTCCTGTTCATGAGTGCTCGGGCCGGATTAAGGGGGGGACACGTTGCCCTGCTGCATTATGCACAATCCGGTCCATGAGCTGCAGGACCGTTGTTCCCGGGTGCGGCCTCGATAAGGCTGCGTTTGGCCCAGGCGCCGTGCCGGAAGCGCAGGCCGAAGCTCGCGGCCAGGAAACAAATGTAAGCTGAAAGGCACAGCCAGGGGCCGTGGATGCCGCCAAGACCTGTCTCCACCAGATACCAGGCGGGCAGGATGAGCACGCCCAGGCTGGCGGCCAGCATGGTCAACATGACGAAACGCGTGTCGCCCGCGCCTTTCAGGGCGCCGAAGTAGACGATGGAGACGGCGTCGGCCAGGCTGTACAGGGCCACATAGCGCAAGAGCACGATGCCGGTCTCGCGGATCGCCGCGAAGGGCGGCCCGCCAGCGGCCACCAGGGCGGCGTCGGTGGAGGCGGACTGGAAAAGGTCGAGCAGCGGGCCCGGCGCCAGGAGGAACAAGAGTCCCATGGGCACCATCCAGCACAGGGCCAGAAACAGGGTGTTGCCCGCGGCGCGCCGGGCCAGGTCCGCTTTGCCCTGGCCTTGGCTGCGGCCCACCAGCACGCTGACCGCGATGGAGAGTCCGATGACCGGCAGATAGGTGAGCGAGTTGATGGAAAAGGCGATGTTGGTGGCCGAGAGCGCCACAAGGCCCATGCGCCCTACCAGAAGCAAGAAGCCGGTGATGGCCATGATGTCGAGGAAGAACTGCACCCCGGCGGGCAGGCCAACGCGCATGAGCCGTCCCAACATGTCCGCCTCAAAGCGCCAGGACGAGCGCACCCGGTGGCGATTTTGCGCCTCCGGCGCCAGCAGCAGCAGGCAGAGCAGCAGGCAGGTGATGACCGAGCCCAGCACGGTTGCGATGGCCGCGCCCTGTATGCCCAACTCTGGCGCGCCAAGGCGTCCGAAGATCAATGCGTAGTCCAGGGGGATGTTGGCCGCTGCGCCGATGAGGTTCACGGCCATGACGGGCATGGTGTGCCCCAGGCCAGAGAAATAGCCGGAAAGCGCCGTGGAGAGCACGAGGACCCCGCCGCCCAGGGTCAGGATGCGGAAATAGTCCACTTCCAGTTCGCGCACGGACTCCGGGTGTCCGGCCAGGTCGAAGAGCGGGCCGCCGAGGCCCGCCAGAGCGGCCAGCAGAACGCCGGAGGCCAGGCTGAACCAGATGCCAGCCCACAGGGCCGGACCCACGCGCTCTGGGCGGCAGGCCCCGTGGTACTGGGCCACCAGCACGCCCACGCAGGAGGCCGCGCCCATGAACAGCGAGATCAGCAGGAAGGCAGCCAGCCCGCCGGGCACGGCGGCGGCCAGCTCGTTCACGTCATGGCGGCCCAGGAAGATGCGGTCGGTGAACTGCATGAGGGTGGAGCTGCCCATGCTGACCATGAGCGGAGTGCCTACGGCGAGCACCTCGCCGCAGCCGCAGGGTCCTTCCCAGCGGGTCTTGAGCCACGTCGTCATAAGGATTGGCCAGCGGCAAACCCCGAGGCCCAGGCCCAGTGAAGGTTGAATCCGCCCAGGTCGCCCGCCACGTCCAGGGCTTCGCCCACGGCAAAGAGGCCGGGGATGGTTTTGCACTGCATGGACTTGGCGGAAAAGGCGTCCGTGTCCAGCCCGCCGCTGGCGGCCTCGGCTCGGGCCATGCCCGCAGTGGCCTTGGGCGTCACGCGCCAAGCGCACACGAACTGGGTCAGGGCGTCCAGGTCCGCGCGGGAAAGCTCTGCCATGCGCCGGTCGGCCAGGCCCTTGGGGAATGCCGTGGGCAGGGCCGACGCAGCCAGGGCGTTGAGGCGCGCCTCGGCCAGTCTGCGGGGCATGAGCTCGGCGAGCATGGTGCGCGCCAGGGCCTTGCCTCGGCCCGGCTGGCGCAGCAGGGCCGGCACGTCGGCATCGGGCGCGAGGTTGATGGTGATGGTTTCGCCGCGCCGCCAGTGGGACGAGAGGCGCAGGGCCGCAGGGCCGGAAAGCCCCTGGTGCGTGAACAGGAGGCCGTCGGTGCAAGAGTAGCCCCCGCAGGCGCTCTTGGCGTCCAGGCTCACGGATGCGGTAAGGCTCAGGCCCGCGAGATCTCGGCACAGGTTGGCGTCTGAGCCGGAGAGCAAGAGCGGGGTGAGGGCCGGGCGCGAAGGAATGTGCGGCAGCCCGAGCATTCCCGCCAGGCGCGCCGCGGTGTCCGTGCCGCCCAGGGCGGGCCAGGCCGGGCTGCCCAGGGCCAGCACCACGCGTTTGGCATAGAGCGGGCCGTGCTCGGTTTCCACGCTGAAGAGTCCGCCCTTGGCGTCCGGGGGGGTGACGGCGGTGACCGCGCGGCCCACCAGGAAGCGGCACCCGGCCTTGCGGCAGGCCTTTTCGAGGGCCAGGGCCAGGGCATCGGCCCCCTGGTCGCAGAACATTTTGCCCTGGTCTTCTTCACGGGCCGAGAGGCCGAGGCTCGTCAGCAGGGTAAGGAACTGCAGGGGCGTGAAGCGCGAGAGCGCCTGGGCCGTGAAGCGCGGGTTCTTCGAAAGATAGTGCGCAGGCGCGGCGTTCATGTTGGTGCAGTTGGAGCGCCCGCCGCCGGAGGCCCGCAGCTTGCGGGCGGCGACGCGGTCCTGGTCCACCAGCAGGATCTCGCGCTTGACCTTGTTCTCTTTGGCGCGGCGGGCGGCGGTGAGAGCGCAGAGCATTCCGGCCGGGCCGGCTCCTAGGATGAGGATGTCGGCGTCGGGCTGCAGCATCGGAGAGGAAGATGTGGTGTTTTCAGACATGCTGAAATTATAGGGGATGCGCTGCCGGAAGACAAGCCTGGGCGGATGTGCCCACCGGCCAGGGCCAGACCCTTTGCATCCTTCCAGATTTATGCTAAGGCTTTTCGCGGAGCGATGCTCCGAAAACTTCGCGCCGAGCGGCGCACAAGGGGTGGGTCATGGACTTCTTTTTCTTCTTCTTCGGATTGTTTGGCACCATCGCTGGCCTCCTGGTCATCAAGACCACCAGCAAGAACGAGCACTAGGCCGGTTTTTTCCCGCCGGTGACGTTTCTCAGCGCCTCGCCGCCCTGCCCCCTTCGAAAGAGTCCGGGGCGCGGTGGGGGCTATGGCATTTCGGCCCGCTTCGGCGGGCCTTTTGCTTTTTTAGCCCAGGCTAGGGTTGCAGCCAACCCAGGCCGTTCAGCTTGGCGGCCACAGCGCTGGCGGCAACGGCGTGGCCGTATGCGTTCCACTGGGCATCGGCCTGGGGGCTGAAGGTCTTTTGGTGTTTTTGGAAGTCCTCGGCAAAGGCCGGGTGCAGGTCCAGAAACGCAATGCCCAGCAGCTCCGCCTCGGCGGCGGCCAGCCTGTTGGGCTCCAGGGCTTGGACCAGCTCGGCGTTGGGCGCGCCGGTTTCCAGCTCCGCGCGCGCGCCGTCCATGACCACGAGCAGCTTTGCCCCGGCGGCGTTCGCCTCGGCCTGAAGACGGCCCAAAAGGTAGCGGGCCGCGCGGCGGTCCAACGCCTCGCGCTCGTCCGGGTCCATAACGGGTGCGGCTGCGGTGGCTGCGGCCTCGAAGCGGCGGTCGGGCCTGGGGCGGCGCAGCAGCCTCTCCGCCGTGTCCTGGTGCAGGCCCATTCCGCTGGAAAGATAGCGCAGGGTGGCGCTCCACTGGCGCAGGCGCTCCCCAAGGCTTTGGGCGTAGGGCGTGGCTGGCAGTTCCTCCACCATGTCTTCGGCGTCCAGGCGCAGCTTCAGGAAGTGCGCGGCGCGAGGTGCGGCCATGGGCTGGTGGCTGGCGGCGATGTCTTCCGGGGCAAGGAGCACCATGAGGATGTCGGGCCTGGCGGGCAGCGCGGCCTTGCGCGCCACCAGCAGATGCTGCGACAGGGGCGCGCCGCCCATGCCGTAGCGGAAAACCTCGACCCCCTTGGGCAGGGCCTTCACGTCGCGTTCCAACTCCTCGGCCAGACTGTCCCCTGGCGGCGTCTCCAGGGCTTCCGCCAGCGCGCCGCCCACCAGGGCGATGCGCCGGGCTTCGCTGCGGGCCAGGGGATAGCTTTCGTGGCTGGAGTTCCAGCCCTGGGCGTTGATGGCGAAGGGCGCGCGCACCTCCTTGTCCCAATAAACGCCGCGCTGGCCGGGCTTGTGGCGCAGCACTCCGTCCGCAAATACCAGGGCGGGCACGTCCGGGGCCGGCAGCACAACGCGGAAGAACACCTCGGCCAGGGCCAGGAGCAGGGCGAGCCCCGCCGTCAGGAGCAGCAGGCTTGCGGTGATGCGGTTTCCGGGCAGGTGCATGGGGTCTCGCGGGGGCTTTGGGTTTTGGTCTTGCGCAGCGGGGCAGGGTGCCTGTACAGGAAAGTCGCGTGCTGTCTACACCCCAACACCGTGCCAGGCAAGGCCTGACGCCGGAGGCTGCTCATGCGCATTATTTCCTGGAACGTCAACGGATTCCGCGCTGTTTTGGGCAAAGGTTTTCTGGACTGGCTTGCCGCCTGCGGCGCGGATGTGGTGATGCTTCAGGAGACCAAGGTGGAGCCGGAGCAGCTCGGCGAGGCGGATCTGAACCCGGCGGGCTACACCGGCCTGTGGAACTGGTCCAAGGGGAAAAAAGGCTATTCCGGCACGGCCTGCTTAATGAAGACGCCGCCCCTGGCGCACAGCTTCGGCCTTGAAGATCCGCGCTACCGGGGCGAGGGCCGGGTGGTCCACATGGAATACCCGGACTTTCATCTCTTCAACATCTATTTCCCCAACGGGCAGAAGGACGAGGAGCGCCTGGCGTACAAGCTGGGCTTCTACGACGCTTTCCTGACCCAGGCCGAGGCCCTGCGCAAGACCAAGCCCATTGTGGTGGGCGGCGACTTCAACACCGCACATACGGCCATCGACCTGAAAAACGCCAAGGCCAATGAGAAGACCTCGGGCTTTCTGCCCATCGAGCGCGCCTGGCTCGATAAATTCATCGCCCACGGCTACGTGGACACCTTCCGCCTGTTCGAGCCCGGCCCTGGGCATTACTCGTGGTGGAGCTACCGCTTCAGCGCGCGGGCCAAGAACGTGGGCTGGCGCATCGATTATTTCTTCGTGTCTGAGGAGCTGAAGGACCGGGTCAAGGGCGCCTGGATCGACCCCGAAGTGCAGGGCAGCGACCACTGCCCCGTGGGCGTGGAGATCGTCTGAGCCCGCGCTGCTAGACCATGAACGACCGCGCCACGCGGAACACGTCGTCGTAGGGCAGCCCGGCCTTGATGGCCAGGCACATCTCCGTGGCCATGCGCATTTTGCGCCGCGCCCCGGAAAGGGCGTGGTCGCGCAGGGCGGCCAGGTGGCTGGACACGAATTCGGCCTCGAAGCCGTCCGCGGCCAGGGAGACGCCCTCGGCAAAGGGGCTGGGCTTCAAGTGCGGCAGGTACTCGTTCAGGGCCTGCTTGCCGTTCCTGCGCGCGGCCAGGGCGTAGAACAATAGCTTCACGGCCAGGCGGTCGTCCTTCTGCTTGTGGTCCACGCAGAGCAGCAGGGGCAGGTTGGCGTCCTTTTCGCCCACGGTGGACATGAGCCCATAAGCCAGCTCGAAGGCGCGCTTCTCGGTCAGCGTCGTGCCGCCCATGAGCCCGGACAGGCGGATGAAGGTCAGGCGCGGATTCTCGTTCTGGGCCATGCCCGTAAGGGCCAGGCGGATCATTTCAAAGCGGCGGCGGGCCTCGGCCAGCAGCGTCTGGGACTTGGCGCGGGCGAGTTCGCGCACCAGCTCCTGGTCCAGGCTGGAGAAGGCGGTGTCCAGCAGGTGCCGAATGAACCGTTCGCCGGTGTTTTCCATCTCCGCAGCCAGAAGGGCCTTGTCGCGCTTGGTGTCCAGCAGTTTTTTGATGGACAGCCAGTAGGCGGCCAGCGCCTCCACGGGCATCTCCAGAATGTCCAGCTCGTTTGGCGCGGTGTTCTGGTCCCTTGCGTCCTTGTGGTCCATGGGGTGCGGCCTCGCGCCCTGGCTTGGCCAGGGGATGGGGGTTGACGCGGGCGGCAAAAAAACCGAGTTTCT
The DNA here is from genome assembly GCF_030689645.1 of Humidesulfovibrio sp. Lineage (GTDB taxonomy): Bacteria > Desulfobacterota > Desulfovibrionia > Desulfovibrionales > Desulfovibrionaceae > Humidesulfovibrio. The sequence goes on along the minus strand of NZ_JAUYFU010000053.1, from coordinate 4,521 downwards.
GCGCTCGCGCCGATGCGTTTCCGGTCCGGCCTGTTTCGACTCCATTTCGGAGCGCGGCCTCGGGCAAACCTTAGCGCAATTTCAAACAGGAAACAAACAGGCCGAGCGCCGCCAAGGCCCGGCCAGGAGAGAACATGCTCACCTATCCCGTCATCGACCCCGTGGCCTTGCAGATCGGCCCTTTGGCCGCCCGCTGGTACGGGCTCATGTACGCGGTGGGTTTCGCCTCGGCCTGGTGGCTGGGCCGCGTGCGGGCCGCCAAGCCCGGCTCCGGCTGGACAGCCCTCCAGGTGGACGACCTCATCACCTGGATGGTGGCGGGCGTGGTGCTGGGCGGTCGGCTGGGTTACGTGCTCTTTTATGATCCCGCTTACTATCTGGCCAACCCGCTGGAGAGCCTGTCCATCTGGCGCGGGGGCATGAGCTTTCACGGCGGCGTGGCGGGCGTGGTGCTGGTGTGCTGGCTGTACGGGCGCAGCATCGGCAAGAGCCTGCTTGAGGTGGGCGATCTCGTCGCGCCCCTGGTGCCGCCGGGACTTCTGGCCGGGCGCATGGGCAACTTCATCAATGGCGAGCTGTGGGGCCGGGTGACGGACGTGCCCTGGGCCATGGTTTTCCCCACGGGCGGGCCGCTGCCGCGCCATCCTTCGCAGCTTTACGAGGCCGCCTTGGAGGGCCTGGCTCTGTTCGTCATCCTTTGGGCATACGCGGCCAAGCCCAGGCAGCGCGGGGCCGTGGGCGGGCTGTTTCTGCTGGGCTACGGCGGGTTCCGGTTCTTTGTGGAGTTTTTCCGCCAGCCTGACGTGCAGCTTGGCCTGGTGGCCCTTGATTTCTTCAGCATGGGGCAGCTCTTGTGCCTGCCGATGATTTTTGCCGGCCTGTACCTGATGCTGCGCAAGCCTACTGTTTCGCCAGGGAAGCCTGCCCGCGCATAAGCTCGGGCAGCGCCACCACGAAAACCGTTTCCCAGCACTTGCCCGTAAGGTAGAGCGCGCCTTGCCCCCCGTTTCCCGCCGGGTCGTAGGCGATGCCGTTGGCCGCCTCGGCCTTGTCCGACAGTTCGCGCCGCAGGGGGGCGAGGTCCAGCCACAGGACCACCTGCCCGAGGCCCTGCCCGTCATCCAGCCGGATCACCGCGATCCTGTCCTCCCCCCACACGTTGGCCAGCAGCCAGCCTTCCACCCGCTCCAGCTCGTTCAGCCGCTCCACCGGGCGGTGGCCGTCGCGCACGCGAAAGGTTTTGCCGGTTTCGGCCAGGTTGCGCGCATTGAGCATGCGCAAGGTGTCCGTGCCGTCGCTCAGGATCAGCTCCGCGCCCCGGCAGGCCAGCCCCCAGCCCTGGCCGCGCAGTCTGTGCCGCGCCACCAGCCGGAAGGTGTCCGGGTCGTAGGCCATGATGACGCCCTCGCGCCAGGTGAGCTGCACCAGGCGTTGCGGGCCTGCCTCCGTGGTTGCCTGTTCAGGGCAGAGCGTCAGGCCCTCGCCAAAGAATCTTTTGGGGAGATCGCGGCGTTCCAGGGTGCGGCCTGTAGCCGGGTCCACGCGGCGCAGGGAGGACTGGCCGTAGAGGCCGGTGCTTTCGAGGAGCGCGCCTTGGTGCAGCAGCAGCCCCTGGGTGAAGGCGTCCGGGTCGTGGGGCAGGCGCGAAAGCACGGTCACGGCCTCGGCGTGCGCCCCGTTCTGGGGGCTGGCCTGCGAGGTTGGGTGTCTGGCGGCAGGCGGGTCGGCCAGGGCCGACGCAGCGGCCAGCAGGGAAAAAAACAGCAGCAGGGCGGGGATGGCCCTGGGGCTCACGCCTGGCCTCCTGCGGCCAAAACCCGCGCGGCAAGCTCCGGGGCCAGGTACGTCACCCAGACCTCGCCCGTGGAGGTGGAGAAGAACAGCTTGCGGCCCAGCGCGCCCAGAACGTCCTGCGCAACGGGCGCAAGGCCGTGCGCTGCCAGGGTGGCCAGGGCCATGTCCACGTTCTTGCGGCCCACGTCGAGCATGTCGCGCTTGCCAGGGCCGAAGCTGGCTTCCAGGGTGTTGGCCCCGCCGAAAATTTTAACAGTAAGCTCACCCGCTCGTATGCCAGCCGTCTGGAAACGCTCCAGCATGGCCGTCACGGCCAGATCGGCGAAGGTGCAGCAGCGCGTGGAGGTGGAGCGGCGGAGGCTTTTGTCCGGCAGCATGGCGTGGAACATGCCGCCCATTTTGCGCCCCGGATGGTGGAAGGTGACGCTGACGCAGCTGCCCAGCACCGTGGTGAACACAATGGGCTTTTTGGCAAAGGCGCAGTCGCCGATGCTCACGTGGCCCACGGAGAGGCCGGAGTGTTCAAGGCTGGGCGGCTGCATCAACGGCTACTTGTGGATGATGATGTCGCCGTACATGGCCTTGGTGCTCTTGGGGCCTGCGCCGGGGTTGGCCTGGGGCGCGGGCTGGCCTCCAGAACTCCCCGAGGGCGCGCGCCCCAGGACTTCCATGGCCTTTGGGTCGCGCTCCAGCGCCTTCAGCGTGTAGGGGGAAATTTCGCCTTGGGCGTCTGCGGCCTTTTTGAGTTTGTCCACCACTGCCTGGCCCTGCTGCGTGGTCACCGGGCCGGGAAAGGGCGTGGTGTTGCGCGGGTTGACGGCGTTCTTTGTGTTCACGCGGACTTCCTCCTGCTCGGCTTCCACGCCGGTCAGAAGGTCTGCGGCCAGCAGGGACGCCGGTGCCAACAGCGCAGCAAGGACGAGGGCCAAAAGCAGTGTGCGGGGCATCGGGCCTCCGGTGCGTGGTTACGGTTTGCCAGTGGCCAGGGCGGTGATCTCCGCCTGGGTCAGCACCTTCTTGTACAGGTAGACTTCGTCGATAATGCCGGTGAATTCGGTGGAGTCAGAGTCCCCAGCGCCGAGGTAGAAGTTCGTTGAGGTGTTGCGCGCAGTGTTCGAGGCGACGCTGCCCTGCGACACGCCGTTGACGTAGATGGTCAGCGGGGTGCCCGCATTGCTCCAGGTGGCGGCCACATGGTACCATACCCCGGCTTGGGGCTTGGTGGTGGAGGTAACCTCAATGTAGTTGCTAGAGGGGGTGCCGTAGCGGATGCGGAAGCGCAGGTAGCCGTTCGAGTCGAGGCGCAAGCCGTAGCACTCGCTGGTTCTGCCTGTGTCGCCCTTGTGCAGCAGCCAGACGTTTGTCTGCGCCGTGTCCATCTTGAACCACAGCCCTACGCCACCGACGTTGGTGAGCTGCGTGGCCGCGTTGTTGGCGGCGCTGACGTAGGTGCCGCCGTTGAAATAGAGCGCTGCGCCGTTGTTGTTCATGATGCCGGGAACCCAGCGGGCCGTGCCGTTGATAGTCCCGGTGACGGCATTTCCGCTGGCGTCGGAGACGCTGGTGCCGAGGTTGTCGTACATGGGCCAGTAGAGTGAAGGCGTTGCCGGGGCAGCACCGTAGACCGGCTGGGCCTTCTTGAAGGCTAGGCCGAACTTGCTCACCGTGAGCTTCTGGGTATAGAGGCCCGTTGCCTCAGTCCAGCCGAAGAGGATTTTACTCAGCTTGGTGTGAGAATCGGCGTTCAGGAATATCACCTGCTGCATCTGGGGCGGGTTGGCCACGGCGTCGTAGTCCGTGCCAATTGTCTTGAACGCCGCGCTGGGCTCAACTTTGGTTATCCAGGTCTTGAGCATGTAGCAGTATGCGCCGCCGGAACTGACCGTGGTGATCCGTGTGAGTTCGTAGCGGAAAAAGTATTTGGTGCCGCCGCGCAGCCAGTTCGCTGGGCTCTCGTAATACATGCCGTACAGGCCGCTGCCGCTGCCGTCCGGGTCGTTGGACGACACTGGCTCTGAGGAATTCCCCGCGCCTGCGCCGTGGCGGTTGTCATCGTAGGAGTCGGCGCCGTCGTGGGAGCCCCAGAACACATATGCCAAGTGGTCCAAGTCAGCGTATTTTGTGGGGTCGCAGCGCGAAGCGGCCGAGTATATGTTTGAACCGCAGGCATTGTACCAGGTGTCGAGCTCCACGCCGATCTTGGGCGGCTGTATTCCCTTGCCCGAGCGCCCCGGCCCGGCCCATCCCATGAGTTCGCCTAAGTTTTTGTCGCCGCCCAGGGCGTTGACCGTGTTGGTGTAGCCGCTGATGACGCCGAACACCAAGCCGTCGGCCACGGAGGTCGGGTCCCACTGGACCTCGAAATAGGTGTTGAGGCCGTTGGTCATGGTGCAGTTGCCGTCCAGGCAGCCCTGGGTGGCGTTGCCCGAATACCAGATGGCCGCGGCGTTGTTCTTGCCTGCACTACCCAACGTGCCGAAGGAGATGGTTTGCGCGGCGTTGTCCACGGTGATGGCGTTTTTGTTCTGGAGATCTGTGGGGCGGGAAAAATCAGTCTCCAGGTTGCTGAAGTCGACGGAATCCTTAATTTTCGGCAGGTACACGCTGGCGCTTATGGCCGAACTGACTTCGGTCATTTTGGTGCAGCCGTTGCCCGTGCTGGTCACCGAGGCGGTGCTGCTGGTGTCGCCGAGGGTGACGCCGAGGCTGAGGGAGAAGCTCAGGCCC
>NZ_JAUYFU010000044.1 GCF_030689645.1 Humidesulfovibrio sp. | reverse complement strand
ACCTCCCACGAGGTCATGATGGGCCTGCGCTACGGCTTCTAGTTCCCTTCAGCTTTCTGCCAATCATCAAGGGCTCCCGGCGCATGCTGGGGGCCTTTTTCTTTGGCTTTGGGGTGCGGGGCTTGCCTCCGGGCTGTGGCGGCCATACATTTCCGGGACGAGGAGGCTCGCCATGGCGGAACGCTACGAGTTCTCGGCATTTTGCTTCGAGGTGGGGCCGGACCCGCAGAACCCCAAGCAGCAACGCGTGCTGGTGTTCAAGGACGGCCTGCCGTTCACGGATCTGCACGGCGCCCAGGTGACCAAGAAGTTCGCGGCAAAGGCCGGGCCGGAGCGGGTGGAGCAGTTCTGCCGCCGCTTCGCCCAGGACGACGCCTTCCGCACCCAGACGCTGCTTAAGCACGCCTTCGCCTGCTGCTAGGGTTCGCCTTTGTCCGCCTGGCTGGTGGGAGGCGCGGAAAGCCAGCCCTTGCGCCGGAAGAACAGCACCATGCCCGTCACTGTGCAGGCCATGACCCCCAGGACCACGAAGTAGCCGTACTGGGTCTCCAGTTCCGGCATGTGCTTGAAGTTCATGCCGTACAGCGAGGCCAGGAAGCTTAAGGGGATGAAGATGGTGGAGATCATGGTCAGCACCTTCATGGTCTCGTTGAGCTTCAGGCTGACGTTGGACAGGTACAGCTCCAGCATGCCGGAGAGCATGTCGCGGAAGGTCTCCACAGTGTCCATGACCTGGATGGTGTGGTCGTACAGGTCGCGCAGGTAGACGATGGTCGAGCTCTGGATCAGCGGCGAGCCGCCCTTTTCCAGCTTGGCCAGCACCTCGCGCAGGGGCCAGATGAACCGGCGCAGGAACAGGGCCTCGCGCCGCAGGCCGTGGATGGTCTCCAGCTCCCCCGGCGTCGGCGAGTCCAAAAGCGCCTCCTCAACCTCTTCAATGTCCTCGCCCATGCGCTCCAGCACCACGAAATAATTGTCCACCAGGGCGTCGATGAGCCCGTACATGAGGTAGTCGGGCCCGCTTTTGGCCAGCTTGCCCGCGCCTGCCAAAAGCCGTTTGCGCACCTCGCCGAACACGTCGCCGTTGCCTTTTTCCTGAAAGGTCAACAGCACGTTCTCTTTGAGCACGAAGCACACCTGCTCGTCCTCAATGGTGCGGTTCTCCTCGTCGTAGCGCAGCATCTTGAGCACCAGGAACAGCGCGTCGCCCAGGTCGTCCAGCTTGGGGCGTTGGCCCGTGTGCACGATGTCCTCAAGCACCAGGGGGTGCAGGTGGAACAGCTCGCCGATGCGGGTCACGCAGTCCGAGTCGTGCAGGCCGTCCATATTGATCCAGGTCAGGGTGGGCGCATCCACAAAGGGTGCGCAGTCCTCGGCGCTGTGCAGGCGGGTCTGGCGCATGCCCTGCTCATCAGCATGAATGACGTCCAGCGCCACGGCTGTGCTCTGTTTCCGGCCAACATAGGTGACGGTTCCCGGAGCCATTCCTTTTTTGCGGATGCGGCGGTGCAGGGATTCGAACATGTGCGGCCTCCGGGCGTTGTCTGGAGGGACCGGAGGAAGCTCCGACCTTGGGTGCGATACTAGCCGGGAATGGAGCGCCAGTACAGTGCCGCGGTGTAGCTGGACGAGCGCGGCGCATCAGCCGCCGCCGTCAGTCCCTGCGGGTGACGGCAAACTGTCGGCAGTGCATAGTGCGTGGGGACGAACGGGAGGAGGGAAGGCTGGTGGATATGTTGGTGCGCCGGAGCAACCGCGCGCTTTGACGGCGCTGGGCGCTCGTCAGGGGGGCTCTGTGGGCCGGGATTCGTTTCGTGCAGAGGCTAGCGCCAGCCGCCGCCGTGCTTGGACGTGTAGATCAGGCGGTTGGCCTTCTCGCTCACGGGTTCGAAGGGGCCCTGGCGGGAGGCTTCCGGGCTTTTGGCCACGCTTTGCAGCACCTGTTCCTTGTAGATCAGATTGCCTACGTAGAACTGCGGATTGCTGTCGGAGCGGCGCACCTGGCAGACGACGCCGGGCAGGTCGATGGCGCGGAAGCTGGCGCGGTACAGGCCGTCGGATCCTTTGTGCACCTGCATGCTGTGGCGGCCGCCGAGGATGGTGGCGTTCATGCGCTCCACCTGGGAGCGCGCGAAGTGAGAGAAATTCTCATGCTCGCGGATGAGGTCCGGGTCCATGTAGCCGGGCAGATTCTCTTGGGGCGACACCACGGCCAAGGTGGGCTGAGGCATGACCGGGGCCGCACCGATGGCGCCAGCAAGGGGCTCTGCCTGGGCCGCCAGGGGCAGGGCCAGGAGGGAGAGCAGAACCAGGGTGCGAATGGTGCGGGCTTTTATGAGCATGGCTGGTCTCCGGCGAAAGAGGAAAATTGGGGCGTGCTGAGGCGAGGCAGTTCGGGACTGCGGAGCACACTTTGCCCCGCAGTCCCGGTTTGGTCAAGAGGCTAGTTGGTGCGGATTTCCACGCGACGGTTCAGGTGGCGGCCTTCCTCAGTCTTGTTGTCGAACTTGGGCTCAAGCTTGCCCTTGCCGACGGGATTCAGACGACCAGCGGGGAAACCGTGGTCGGAGAGCCACTTGGCGACAGAGCCGGCGCGGCGCTCGGAGAGCTTCTGATTGTAGGGCACTCCGCCCACGTTGTCGGTGTGGCCTTCAATGATGAACTTCTGGCACTTGGAATCCTTGAGGATGGTCAGAGCCTGCTCCAGGGCGGGCTCCATTTCCTTGGTGATCTGGTACAAGTTGAAGCCGAAGTTCAGGTTGCCGAAGGTGATGGTCTCGCACTCGGCCTTGGGCATGGAGCGGGCAACGGGCTCGTCAGCAACCACATCGTAGAACACGTCCTTGACGTACTTCTTGAGGGCGCCAGCGTCGGCAAGGGCCTTGGGGTCGCCAGCCACGGTGCAGCGGCTGATGGCGCGAATTTCGTCGACGACCATCTTGCCGCGGGCGTTGTCGGCATAGCTGACCACATGGATGCACAGGTTGGGGTGCATGGCGTACAGGGCCTTGGCCTCGGCCACGGGGTCGGTGCCGTAGTTGGAGTCGCCGTCGGTGAACAGGATCAGCGCGGTTTTGCCGGACAGCTTTGCGATCAAGGGATGAAGATCCTTGAGGCCCATGCCCATGGGGGTGTTGCGGCCATAAATGTCGTAGTCGGTCTTGATCTTGGCGTTGGCGGCGGCCACGGCGGCCTTGTCGTAGGCTGCGGGGGCCATCATGACTTCATAGGGGGCGAAGGTGGCCACGCCGCTCTGGTACTTGAGGGCCGGAATTTCGGCGTTCATGCGGCCAATGAGCTCCTTGGCGTGTTTGATCTTCACGCTCTTCAGGGCATCGCTAGTCATGGCCATGGAGCCGGAGTAGTCGACAAAGAGAACGAAGTTGTCGACCTTGGGCTTCAGGGTCTCAGCCGGAGCCTGGGCGGCCAGGGTCAGCGCCATGAGGGCTGCCAGCACGATGCTGGTCAGGAATTGTTTGCGGATGCTCATTGAGGATACTCCTTGAATTATGGGTGTTTGAAGAGGGTTTGCATGTTCTGGCAACTCAAGTATGTCCTGTCATCTTTCGTATAGGTAAAAATTTAAGTATTGGCAACAAGATCTGTTCCTGTTTGTTGAAATCGGCAGCGCCCCGAGGCTAGCAGTTGCCAACCGGAGTATCTCTGGATAAAGTTATGGGTTCCAGAACGCGTCCCGCCCCCTGCCCCGGGGTTCGGGACGCCCCCATCTCGGGGCATAACCGTCAAGGAGCCGACTCATGTACATCGTCACCGGCGGCGCGGGCTTCATCGGCAGCGCCATGATCTGGAAGTTGAACCAGATGGGAATCGACGACATTCTGGTGGTGGACAATCTGGCCTCCACCGAGAAGTGGAAGAATCTGGTGAACCTGCGCTACACTGATTATCTGCACCGCGACCGGTTCCTGAAAATGGTGGCTGGCGAGGGCGACCCCTTCGGCGTCAAGGGCATTGTGCACATGGGAGCCTGCTCCAGCACCACGGAGAAGGACGCCGACTTTCTGATGGAGAACAACACCCGCTACACCCAGGTGCTGTGCCGCTTCGCGCTCAGCCATGGCGCGCGGTTTCTGAACGCCTCCAGCGCGGCCACCTACGGCGGGGGCGAGCACGGCTTCAAGGACGACCACGCGGGTCTGCATATGCTGAAGCCTCTGAACATGTACGGCTACTCCAAGCACCTCTTCGACCTCTGGGCGCAGCGCGCCGGAGTGCTCGACCAGATCGCCAGCATCAAGTTCTTCAACGTGTTCGGCCCGAACGAGTACCACAAGGGCGACATGAGGAGCGTCATCTGCAAGGCCCACAAGCAGATTCTGGAGCACGGCCAGATGCGCTTGTTCCGCTCTTACCGCAAAGAGTACCAGGACGGCGGCCAGATGCGCGACTTCGTGTACATCAAGGACTGCGTGGACATCCTGTGGTGGTTGCTTGAGCACCCCGAGGCGGGCGGCGTCATCAATGTTGGCACTGGAATTGCTCGTACCTGGAATGATCTGGCCAAGTCCGTGTTTATGGCCATGGGGAAGAAGCCCGACATCGAGTACATCAACATGCCGGAAAGCATCCGCGACAAGTACCAGTACCTGACCCGCGCGGAGATGGGAAAGCTTAGGGCCCTGGGCTACACCGCCCCTTTCAGCACTTTGGAGGACGCGGTGAAGGATTACGTCACCGGGTATCTGGACAAGGACGACGCCTACCTGGATTCCAGGATCGGCTGATAAACAAGGAACGAGAAAAGATTGAAGCGCAAGCGGTTTGTCATAATTCTGGCTCTGGGGCTCTTTTTGAGCTCCCTGGCCGGGCCTGCGCAGGCTGCGCCTGGAGACTCCGTGAGCGGAGCCTCCGAGGTGCGCCTGCCGGTGACGCCGCCCACAGCCAAGGATTTGAAGGCGGGCTCGGGCCAGGTGCGCCAGGTGCGCCTGGATATCAACACCCGCACTGCTCCGGGCGCTCCGGACTTCTCAAAGGGTGTCGAGATTCCGACGGCCGGGCTGCCCGCGCTTCCCGTTTTTGATGAAAAACAGGTTCTGGCGCAGATAGCGCCGCCTCCCCCGCCGCCAGTGTTTCCGGGCATGTCCACCAATGGCCCGGAGCTGCGCATGGGCGTCACTCCGCCGGGCCGGGCCCCTGGTCAGGCCCAGGGACAGAACGGCCTGGCAGTGCCCGGAGCTCCCGGCCAGGAGCAGTGGAACCTGTCGGCTGACCGGCTTACCGGACAGCACGGCAGCGAGTACATGGAGGCCTTGGGCGGCGCCACCCTGGTGCGCGGACTGAACAGCCTGAGGGCCGACTTCATCCGCTACTATCAAAGCAGCCGGTGGGTCATCCTGCGGGGCAACGTGCGCGTGCTCTGGGAGGGCGATGTGCTGGAGGCCGAAGAGGCCGAGTTCGATCTCGTCAGCATGCAGGGCTGGCTCAAGCGCGGCAAAATCTACATCAGCAAGACCAACGTGCATGTGGAGACGGCCTTCGCCCGCAAGTACGGGATTTCAAGCTACCGTTTCCAGAACGCCAAGTTCACCGCCTGCGAAGGCGACAAGCCCGCCTGGTCCTTCTCGGCGGAGGAGGGAGACCTGAACCTTGAAGGCCGCACCCAGCTGTGGGGCTCGCGCTTCAACGTGGCGGACCAGCCTGTGGCCTACACGCCGTTTTTGTCCCTTCCTGGCCGGGGCAGACGCCAGAGCGGCCTGCTTCTTCCAGAGATATCCCGCAGCAGCCAGCGCGGCTATACCATCAATCAGGCATACTACCACGTCATCGACGAAGAGCGCGACCTGACATTCTACGAGTATTTCATGAGCAGCCGGGGCCTGATGCAGGGGCTGCAGTATCGCCACGCGGAGAACAGCCGCACCAAGGGCGACTGGCGCATGGACTTCCTGAGCGACCGCAAGTCAGCCGGCAAGCTGCACCAGGAAGAGCTGTACCAGCAGAGCGACGGACTTTTGCGGCCCAACAGCAGCCGCTGGTGGGTGCGCAGCAAGTACGACGGCTTCGTGGTCGATCCGGACTGGACGTTCAAAATGGACATGGACATGGTGAGCGACCAGAACTACCTGCGTGAGTTCGGCTCCAGCGCCTCGGGCTACGACAACAGCCGCCAGAATTTCCTGAAGCAGTTCGGCCGCGACATCGAGGTGGCCGACTCCCTCACCCGCACCAGCACAGCCTATCTATCGCGCAGTTGGGACAAATACGGCGTCACGGCCAAGGCTTCCTGGGTCCAGAATCTGGCCTACATGAACGGCAACAACTCCTCGGCCAATAATCCCACCCTCCAGAGTCTGCCGGAGGTCAACGCCTTTGTTTTCAAGGACGCCCTGGCAGGCACTCCCTTTGATTTGGAAGCCGCTGGCCGGTTCAATTATTTCTGGCGCGAGTATGGCACCCGCGGCGTGCGCACGGACCTGCACCCTACGCTGAGCCTGCCCCTGAACCTGGGCCCGGTGACGCTCATCCCCAGCGGCGGGCTGCGCAACACCGCCTACACCGTTGGCGGCTACACAAACGAGTCCGCAACAACAACCACCAACAAAACGCCCACGCGCACATTCTTCGAGCTGGGGTTCACCGGCTTTACGGAAGTGTCGCGGGTGTTCAAGCTCGATGCCCAGGGCCTGGCCGCCACGCAGGAGAACATCGGCAAGACCGAGTGGGGCGCCATACGCCACAGCATCACCCCCCGGCTCGATTTCGCCTACGTGCCCGCGCCCAAGTCCCAGGACCGGCTGCCCTCCTTCGACTCCCTGGATCGTCTGAAGCGTCAGAACGTCATTACCTACTCGCTGACCAACGTTTTGGACCGCAAGCGCGAGTCCGTGGTGGCCGGCCCAGGACAGCCGGGGGGCAACTCAACCATCCCCGTGGCTTCAACCGACTACCTGGATTTTTTCCGCCTGCGCCTGGAGCAGTCCTTTGACCGCGACGAGGCCGCGCGTACCGACCAGTTGGGCACGTATCCCAAGCGGCCTTTGTCCGATGTCATGGTCGAGGCGAACATCCGCCCGGAGAAGTATCTCAACCTGACCACGAGAACGTACTATTCGCCCTACCTGAACCGGCCCACGGAGCATGAGAACCAGCTGGCCCTGACCAAGGAGAAGCTGGGCGAACTGCGCTTCGGGTACGACTACCTGCACCCGGTGAGCGAGTACAAGCGCCAGCGCGGCAGCAACGTGCAGGTGGTCAGCGTGGGCGCGGACTACCAGATCACCGACAAGCTCAAGTTCGTCAGCAATTACCGCTTCGACATTGTCGGCAGCACTGACCTTGAGAAGACGGCTGGGTTCGTCTGGCGCGACCAGTGCTATGAGATTCAGCTCAAGTATTCGCGCAAGCCCAGCGACGACAACTTCGAACTGCGCTTCAACCTGCTTGATTTCGGCAAGCCCTAAAGGCATCCTTGGCGCATGACGCGCCGCACCATCACCCTGCTTCCAGAAACTTTGCGCAACCAGATCGCCGCCGGCGAGGTGGTTGAGCGCCCTTCCAGCGTGCTGAAAGAGCTTGTGGAGAACAGTCTCGACGCCAACGCCGCGCGCATCGACGTGGCCCTTGAGGGCGGCGGAGTGGCCCGGCTCATGGTGGCCGACGACGGCGACGGCATCCCGGCGGACGAGCTGGCCCTGGCCGTCACCCGCCACGCCACCAGCAAGCTCAAAGCCGTCGCAGACCTTTTCGCCGTCACCAGTTTCGGCTTCCGGGGCGAGGCCCTGCCGAGCATCGCTTCGGTGTCGCATCTGCTGCTTACCTCCCGCGCGCGGGAGGCTGCCGAGGCCGCGCACATCGAGGTCGAGCACGGGGTCGTCGCGTCCGAAGGCCCGGCGGCCCTGGCTGCCGGAACGCGGGTGGAGATGCGCCGGCTCTTCGCCAGCACTCCGGCCCGCCTGAAGTTCTTGCGTACCGAGGCCACCGAGGCCAAGCGCTGCCAGGAGGCGCTCATGCGCATGGCCCTGGCCCGGCCCGATGTGGCCTTCTCCCTGACAAACGGCGGGCGCGAGCTGTTCCGCCTGCCCGGCGGCCAGACCCTGGCCGCGCGCCTGGGCCAGTTCTGGCCCCCGCAGGTGCTGGAGGGCTTGCAGGAGTTTTCGCGCAGCCGCGAGGGCATGACCGCCCGCGGCCTGGCGGGCAAACCCTCCCACGCGCAGAACCGCGCCGACCGCATGCTCTTCTACGTCAACGGGCGGCCCGTGCAGGACCGCCTGCTCATGCGCGCCGCGCGCGACGCCTACAAGGGCCGCCTGCTCTCCGGCGAGTATCCGCAGGTGCTGCTGTTTCTCGATCTCCCGCCCGATGAGGTGGACGTCAACGTGCATCCCTCCAAGATGGAAGTGCGCTTCCGCGACGAGGGGGCCGTGTTTTCCCTGGTGCGCTGGGCGCTGGAGCCAGTGGCCGGGAGCGAGACCCTGTCGGAGGCCTCCGCCAGCTACGCCCGTGCTGCCAGCGACGCGGGCCAGGCCCAGCCGGACCTCGCGCCCGCCGATCCTGCCCCCGCTGCGGCATTCTGCCGCCCCTCGGGCGGAGCCTGGGGTTCGGCTGCCTCCGCCTCCCAACGGCCCACGGGTCAGTGGGCGGATCGCTGGACGGGCGGCGACAAGCCTGCGGCGCTGCGCGCATACCACGATTTTCAATCTCCCCCGCCGGAGCGCCTTGCGCCGTTGCCCTTGACCCCTGCGGAGGCGGGCCGGGAAGCGGTTTCAAACTCCTCCCCGATCTCTGTCGGTATGGGCGCGGCGGTTCCACAGCCCCTGAGCCGCGAGGGGCTTGAGTATCTGGGGCAGGTGGCCGGGACATATTTGGTGCTGCGTCAGGGCGGGGCCAACGGTGGCGGGCGGCTGGTCATCGTGGACCAGCACGCGGCCCACGAACGCGTCATTCTGGAAAACATGCGCCGGGCGCGCAGCGCTGGCGATTCCCAGCCCCTGGCGGTGCCGTTTCCCTTTCCCCTGCACCAGTCCGAGGCCTTGCGTCTGGCCGAGCTTGAGCAGGAGCTGCGCGAGGTGGGCTTCGTGCTGGAGCGGCAGGCGGACACGCTCCTTGTGCGCGGCGTTCCACCCAGCCTGCCAGCGGGCAAGGCGGTGCAGCACCTGCGCGAGATTCTGGACGAGCAGTCCGACGGGCTCACCTCCCTGTGGGCGCTGTTGTCGTGCAAGTCGGCCATCAAGGCCGGGCAGTCCCTGGCCGTGGACGAGGCTCTGGCCTTGCTGGAGGCCTGGCTGGCCGCGCCGGAGCGCGAGCACTGCCCCCACGGCAGGCCCGTGGTGGTCTCCTTCGGCGAGGGCGATCTGGAGCGTTTGTTCAAGCGCAAGTAGCGCGCCGGGAATCCTTCATTCCCGCGTTCGGTGTGCATACTCATCTTGCGTGCCGGGGCAATCTCTGCCAATCTGCCATCCGCGCCTCCCCCCATCGCCACCGGCGCAGGAGAATTTTCGTCAATGAGCATTTTGCACAACAAGGTTGAGGTCCGCGTCCGCCTTTCGGCCATCAGGGCGAACTACCGCCTTTTGTGCGGCTTCGGCAGCCGCGTCATCGGGGTCATCAAGGCCGACGCCTACGGGCACGGCCTGTTTGAGGTGGCCCAGGCCCTGGCTCAGGAGGGTTGCGACACCTTCGCCATAGGTACTGTGGAGGAAGGCGTGGCCCTGCGCCAGCACCTGCGCGAGGCGGGCATCAAGGCGCGCATCATCGCGCTTCTTGGTCCCATTGATCCCGAGGACTACCCGCCCTTGTGGGAGCATGAGATTATCCCCTTCGTGGGCAGTTTCCGCCAGCTGGAGACCCTGGCCGGGCAGGCCGCCCGCGCGGGCAAGGGGCTCCCCGTGGCCCTCAAATTCGACACCGGCATGGCTCGCCTGGGCTTCGTGGCCGAGGACATGCCCCGGCTCATCGAGCGCCTGCGCGAGGCTCCGCTGGTCCGGCCCGTCATGGTCAGCTCGCATCTAGCCACTGCCGACGACCCTGACGCCGTGGGCGTGGTCATGGGCCAAGCCGGGAAGTTCGAGGACATGCTTTCGGCGCTGGACGAGGCCGGATTTGCGCTGGAGGCCAATCTGGCCAACTCCGCAGGCATCCTGGCCCACCAGATGCTGCACCACCAGAGCCAGCGCGGCGGCATCGCCCTTTACGGGGCCAACCCCTTTGCCGGAACCGCCTGGGAGCACCTGGGCCGCGGGCTTGTCCCGGCCATGGAGGTGCGCACCAAGATCGTGGCCGTGCACGCCCTGAAGAAAGGCCAGAGCATCAGTTATGGCGGCTCTTATACGGCGGAGCGCGACATGCGCGTGGCCATCGTGGCTGCGGGCTACGCCGACGCATACAGCCGCGGGCTTTCTGGCAAGGCCGCGCAGATGCTGGTTGGCGGGCGCCGGGTGCCGCAGGTGGGCCGGGTGTGCATGCAGCTCTGCGCCTGCGACGTGAGCGAGGTGCCGGATGTCCGTCCCGGCGACTGGGCCGTGCTTCTGGGCGGCAGCGGGGCGTTGGCCATCTCGGCCGAGGAGCTGGCCTCCTGGTGGGGAACCATCTCTTATGAAATTTTCTGCCTGCTGGGAATGAACCGGCGGGTCTACGTCTAGATCGGGCTCAAGGAGCGTGTCATGGAAGAATGGATTTTCGCGGAAAAGCTGCCTGTTGACGAGGCCGATCCCAAGAAGCTTATGACCAAGTGGGCCAACGTGGCCGAGGACATGGCCCTCGTGCCGGAACTCAACGTGCGCATGCGCGTGGAGGACGGCCACTTCGTGATTGAGGTAAGCTCCGAGCTTTTCGACGTGTTCCGCAACGCCTAGACTCTGTCCTTTCGGCCGCAGGGCTTGTCTCGCGGCAATGGTGTCGCGTCCCGGAATTTGACAAGCCTTGTGCGCGCCACGTATCCTTTCGCCATCCGTATATTCTGGGGGCGAGATGAGCGACTGGGCATGGTGGGCAAGCCTTGCGCTGGTGGCGGCAGTGTCCGCTGGCGGCGGATTTTTGCTTGGCCGCCTCAATTGGCGCAAGATAGCGCCCGCCCGGGAGGGCGGCAGGGACGTGGCCCCGGCCATGCAAGCCCTGGCTGCCGAGGGCGTGGCCGTTGACGTCATGCCGCGCGCCTGGCTGGACGCCTCTGGCGCTTCCGCACTGGGCGAGGACGCCCCCTACGAGCCTCTGGCCCGCTGCGTCGCCCGCTCCGCTGGGCCGGACGGCCTGATCTGCGAGATCTTCGCCTCAGTCCCGACAATCGAAACCGCGCCTGGCGCGCCCGTCACCTGCTTCTTCACTCCGCAGCGCCTCGGCGATCGCCAGGTGAACGCCTTTGAGACCGTCATAGCCAGCGTGGACACTTCCCTGGAGCCGCCGCGCCTGACCCTTGGCCCGCCCACGGAGCTTTTGTCCATGCCGCGCAGAAGGCACCCCAGAAAACGCGTGAGCGATCAGCGCTTCGTGCGGGTGCGCCTGTGGCTCGCCGAGCAGGGCGCGAGCCCGCTGTACTTCCCGGACGCTCAGCCGCATGTCTCAGTCAACGCCTATGAGGGCAGCCAGGGCGAGGAGAATGCCGTCACCAACATCTCCGCTGGCGGCCTGGCCCTGGAGGTGCGCGCGGAGCAGGTGCCCCAGGGGCTTGCCGCCGGAAGCCCGGTGGTGGTCAAATGCTCGTTGTTCATGTTCCGGGAGAAGCAGTTCAAACCATACTGGTACGCTGGCGTGGTGCGCGGCCTGGGCGAACCCGGCGGCGCCATGCGGCGCATCGCCATCGGCTTCACCCATGTGGGCTCAGCCGACGACAAAAGCCCCCAGGGCGTGGCCTGGACCGAACGGACGCTGAACGAAAACAAAGGAGAACGCAGATGAAGGTGCTTGGCATCAACGGCAGCGCGCGGCTGAACGGCAATACCGCAATCATGCTCAATACCGCCCTGGGCGAGATCGCGGCCGAGGGCATCGAAACCGAACTGGTCCAGCTTGGCCCCAAGGCCCTGCAAGGCTGCATCGCGTGCTACAAATGCTTTGAGAACAAGGACCACCTCTGCGCCGTGGACGACGCCATGAACGGCTACATCGCCAAGATGATCGAGGCCGACGGCATCCTGCTCGGCTCGCCCACCTACTTCGCGGACGTGACCACCAACATGAAGTCCCTCATGGACCGCGCGGGCATGGTGGCCCGGGCCAACGACGACATGTTCAGCCGCAAGGTGGGGGCCGCCGTTGTCACAGCGCGCCGAGGCGGGGCCATCCACACCTTCGACACCCTGAACCACTTCTTTTTCATCGGCCAGATGATCGTGCCCGGCTCCAACTACTGGAACATGGGCTATGGCCGCGAGCCCGGTCAGGTGAAAGGCGACGACGAGGGCCTGAGGACCATGCACGTGCTGGGGCGGAACATGGCCTGGCTGCTCAAAAAACTGGCTGATTAAATGGATGCTCTCCTGGGCGTCGTCGCCCTTGTTTGCGGTCTCGTTCTCGGCGTTGGCCTCGCCGTGATATTGCTCAAGGGCCGATCCGCGTCAGAGACCGCGCGCCTGCGCGCCGAGGCCGACGCCATGCTGGCCCAGGCGCGAAGCGGCGAATCCGCCCTGGTGGAGCGCCTGCGCGGGGCCGAGGCCCAGGCCGGCAGCCTGCGGGCCGAGCTGGACGCAGCCCGCATCATGGCCTCGGAAACCGCAGAGGCCCTGCGTGCGGAAACAGGCCGTCGCGCCAGCGCCGAGGCCCAGGCCAAGGCCGCCGAATCTGAACTGGCCGAGCGCCTGCCCGCCCTTCAGGCCGAAATCGCCGCCGCCCGCGCAAGCGCCCTGAAGGCTGCCGAAGCCCTGCGCGCCGAAACTGCCCTGCGCGCCAGCGCCGAGGAGATCGCCGCCCGTGTGCCCGGCCTGGAGGCCCGGCTGACGGCCATCGCCGCCGACCTCTCGGTGCTCAAGGTGCGCGAGGGCGACCTCGTGGCGCGCATGGAGGAGGAGCGCAAGGCCGCCAACGAGAAGCAGGCCCTCCTGGAAGACCTGCAGGCGAAATTGCAGGACACCTTCAAGGCTCTTTCCGCCGATGCGCTGAAGAACAACAACCAAAGTTTTGTCGATTTGGCCAAGGCTCATTTGTCCACGTTCCAGGAAGCCGCCAAGGGCGACCTGGAGTTGCGCCAGAAGAGCATCGAGGGCCTGGTGAAGCCCATAAAAGAGTCCCTTACCCTGGTGGACGCCCGCATCCAGGACATGGAGAAGAGCCGCCAGAACGCCTACGTGGAGCTGCGCCAACAGGTGAAGTTCCTGGCTTCGGACCAGGTGGACCTGAAAAAGGAGACGCGCAAGCTGGTGGACGCCTTGCGCCGCCCAACCGTGCGTGGCCGCTGGGGAGAGATGCAGCTTCGGCGCGTTGTCGAGCTTGCCGGCATGATCAACTACTGCGACTTCTCCGAGCAGACATCCGTCACCACCGAGGAAGGCCGACTGCGCCCGGACATGGTGGTGCGCCTGCCCGGCGGCAAGAATGTGGTCGTTGACGCCAAGGCCCCGCTGGAAGCTTATCTCAACGCCTACGAGTCCCAGGACGAGGACGCCCGCAAGAGCAGCATGCAGGCCCACGCCCGGCAGATCCGCGACCATATGACCAAGCTTGGGCAGAAAAGCTACTGCGACCACATCAAGCCTACGCCGGAGTTCGTGGTCATGTTCCTGCCCGGCGAGATATTCTTCAGCTCCGCCCTGGAGCACGACCCAGGACTCATTGAGGAGGGGGTCAACAAGAATGTGATTGTCGCTTCGCCCACCACACTCATCGCGTTGCTCAGGGCCGTCGCCTATGGGTGGCAGCAGGAGACTGTGGCGGAGAGCGCGCAGAAGGTGAGCGAGCAAGGGCGAAAGCTGTACAAGAGCATGTGCACGCTGGTGGAGCACATGAGCCGGATCGGCAAGGGGCTTGGCTCCGCCGTTGAAGGCTACAACAAGGCGGTGGGCTCCTTTGAGTCGCGGGCCTTGCCCCAGGCGCGCAAGTTGAAAGAGCTGGGGGCCGGGAGCATTGACGATGTCCCAGAGTTGCCCCTGGTGGAGAAGAGCCTGCGGGAACTCGCGCCAAGCGAGGAGTAGGTGAGGGAAAAGCGAAGAGGAAAAGGAAGAGGAAATATCTTTTTCCAGGGGGGATGATTCCCCCCGGACCTTCTCAGGGCAAGCGACAGTGCCGGTTCCGAGCAGACGCTCGGAACCGGCACTGTCGCTTGCGGAGTGGCGGGTGAGGGCTGAAAAGGAGATGCGGCACAAAGAATGCTGCGGGCCTCGACGCCAAAGGGAGTCCAGAGGGCCTTGCGCCCTCTGGCGGGGTCCAAGGGGCGGCGCCCTTGATTCTCTTCTACAGCGGCCTGCCTGACGCCAAAAAAGGCCCGTTGAACAGGTCCGGCTTGTTCACGGGCATGCGCGCGCCGGGCTTGCCGCCAATGAGGCGCACCACGCTGCCGCCCGCGCCTTCCACCACGGCCTGCCCGGCTGCGGTGTCCCATTCGCGCGTCATGTTGAAGCGTGGGTACAGGTCGGCCTTGCCCTCCGCCACCAGGCAGAACTTGAGCGCGCTGCCTGCGATGATGCGTTCGCGTATGGGTTTTCCCGCCAGGAAGGCGTCCAGTTCCGGCGAGGGATGCGAGCGGCTGGCCAGCACCACGAGGTTGTCCGGGTCGGGTTGGCGCACGGCGATGGGCCGCCAGGGGCCGACATCGCCCGGGGCGGCGGTGAATGATGCGCGGCAGAAGGCCCCAAGCCCCAGGCCGCCCACGTAGGTTTTCCCCCACAGGGGCACGTTCACTGCGCCCATGGCCGGATATCCGTTCACCGCCAGGGCGATGCACACGCAGAACTCGCCAAGCTCCTTCACGAACTCTTTGGTGCCGTCCAGGGGATCTACGATGAACAGCCGCTCCCAGCGGGCGCGCGTCTCGTAGGACAGGGCAGCCCCTTCCTCTGAGAGCACCGGCACGCCTGGGTAGGCCTTTTCCAGCCCGCGCAGGATGGATTCATGGGCGGCCATGTCGGCATGGGTCAGGGGCGAGTGGTCGTCCTTGTAGGCCACCTCGAAGCCGTCGCGCCGCACTTCAAGGATGGCTTGACCCGCAGCCTCGGCGATGGCGGCCAGGGCGACCAGCCCAGCGCCCGGCGTCATGGCCGGGGTCACTGCGGGGCTCCTGCCCCGGCCACCATGCTCAGGGGCTCGCGCCCGCCGCGCAGGGCCGAAACCAGGGCTGTGCGGTCCAGGGGCGCGCCATCCAGCAGGAAGGTGGCCTGGGTGAGCGCTTCGGGGTTATCGTCCAGCAGCTCGGCCAGGCGGCCGGAGCGCACCTCCACCCCGCGCGAGAGGATCTGCGCCAGACATTCCACGGCCACGGTGTTGAAGAGCTTGAGGGTGATGCGCAGGCTGCGGTCCGAGGCGGGCAGGTCCCTCACGGCGCTGTGGGTGATGCCTTCGCGGAACACGCCGATACGGCTGCCGCGCTGCATGGCGATGCCCGCCACTCCTGGCAGGGCTCCGGCCAGGGCCAGCGTGCTGCCGGGCCGGGCGAAGTCCTGGTCGATGTCGTCCACGGGCGACCCGTCGAGGAATACGGTCTGGATGCGCTTCTCTACGCATTCCGGCCCCAGGCCCAGGTCGTCGGCCAGGGTGGAGCGCAGGCTCAGGCCCGCAGCGATTCGCACGCCGAAGCCCTCGCGCGCCAGGGGCGTCATGGCCTCCAGGGCCTCCGCCGTTGCGAGCACCTGCAGGATCCTTGTCTGCGCCATGGGGCCTCCTGGCTATGTTTGGGCTGACATATGTCACGAAAAGCATAGGCTGCAAATATCATTGACTTAAATTTTTCAACATTTATATTAGTCGTAGCCCTGTGCCTAGCGCAGGGCTCTACATTCCGCAACCGGAAACAAAGCAAGGAGCGACGCCATGTCGAAGATACTGCGCATCAACACCCGCACCAAGGAATACAGCTTCGAGGAGCTCGGGAAGTACGCCGGGTTGGGTGGTCGCGCCCTCACCTCCCGCGTGGTGCTGAACGAAGTCCCGGCCACCTGCCATGCGCTCTCCGCCGCCAACAAGCTGGTCATCGCCGGAGGCATTCTGGCGGGCACAACCGCCGCCAACTCCGGCCGGTCCTCTGTGGGCGCAAAGTCGCCTTTGACCGGCGGCATCAAGGAGTCCAACGTGGGCGGCCAGTTTGCGCACAAGCTGCCCCGTCTGGGCCTGCAGGCCATCATTTTCGAGGACAAGCCCGAGGCCGACGCGCCCTTTGTCACCGTGGTGGTGAAAAAGGACACCGTGGAGTTCCTGGACGCCGCCGAACTGGTGGGCAAGGGCAACTACGCGGCCCACGACCTGCTCAAGGCCAAGTTCGGCGAGAAGGTCGTCACGGCCATCGTGGGGCCCGCGGGCGAGCAGAGCCTCATGGCCTCCACCATCCAGTTCTCCGACCCCGATGGCCGCCCCAGCCGCTCCGCTGGTCGCGGCGGCATGGGCGCGGTGCTGGGCTCCAAGAAGATCAAGGCCGTGGTGCTTGATCCGGACGGCAAGGACGCCGTTGTGATGGCTGACCCGGAAAAGTTCAAGGTGGCCCGCAAGCGCTGGGTCGACATCCTCATGGGCCACCCGGTCACCAGCCAGGGTCTGCCCACCTACGGCACCGCCATCCTGGTGAACATCATCAACGAGGCGGGCGCGCTGCCCACCAAGAACTTCCGCTCCGGCCGCTTCGACGGCGCCGCCAAGATCAGCGGCGAGGCCATGACCGAGACCATCAAGGCCAGAAAGGGCCAGTACAAGCACGGCTGCCACACCGGCTGCGTCATCCAGTGCTCGCAGGTCTACAACGACAAGAACGGCGACTTCCTGACCACGGGTTTCGAGTACGAGACCATCTGGGGCTTCGGCGCCAACATCCTGGTGGACAACCTGGACGACATCGCCATGATGGACCGCACCTGCGACGAGGCGGGCATGGACACCATTGAGATGGCCAACACCATCGCCATGGCCATGGAGGCCGGAGTTGTGGCCTGGGGCGACGGCAAGGGCGTCATCGACCTGCTGCGCAAGGTGGGCACCAAGGATCCCCTGGGGCGCATTCTGGGCAACGGCACCGTGTTCACGGCCCAGGCCTTCGGCGTGGACCGCGTGCCCGTGGTCAAGAAGCAGGCGCTGCCCGCGTACGACCCCCGCGTGGTCAAGGGCGTGGGCGTCACCTACTGCACCACCCCCATGGGCGCGGACCACACCGCGGGCTACGCGGTGTGTCAGAACGTGCTCAAGGTGGGCGGCGACGTGCCATCCCACGGCAAGGCCGGCCAGGTGGAGGTTTCCAAGAACCTGCAGGTGGCTACCGCAGCCGTGGACTCCCTGGGCCTGTGCCTGTTCGTGGCCTTTGCCGTGCTGGACACCCCGGACGCCCTGGGCGTTGTTGCTGATCTCGTGTCCTCGTACACCGGCAAGCCCTACAGCGTTGACGACATCGTGAACCTGGGCGCGAACTGCCTGAAGGACGAGCTGGCCTTCAACGTGGCCGCTGGCTTTACGACCAAGGACGACCAGCTGCCGGACTTCTTCAAGAACGAGAAGCTGCCCCCGCACGACCTCGCCTGGGACTTCACCGCCGAGGAGATGCAGGCCTCCAAGGTCTAGCAGCCTAGCGAGTTAAGGAATGAATAAGGCCGGGGCTCCGATTGGGGCTCCGGCCTTTTTGCGTGCGGGCTATTGCCCCGGTTCGGGGTAGCGCATCGGCGGCATGATGATGAACTCCACCGGGGCCGTGGGGCACACAGCGCGCGCCGCGTCGAAGGCGTCTTGTTCGTTCATGATGACGGTGTCGACTCTCCCGTTCCCGTTGCCTTCAATCCCCGGCACGTCGTTTTGCAGCGGCTTGCCGTTTGTCGTGACCGTGAGCTGCGGCTGATAATACACGCCATCGCCAAGGGGATGGAGCTTTCGCGACGCAGCGACAAGCGTTTCGAATCTGTCCCCGGCCTCCGGCTTCAGCTGGAAGAAGAGCAAATGGATGAAGCCCTGTGGCGTGTGCAGCTGCAGCCAGCTGTCTTTCTGGCGGATGATGGTGACGTTGGTGACGTTCTCGCAGGAGATGTCGAAGCCCAGGCTGAGAAGGGGCACGACGGGAGGAAGGGGCGCACCCTCGGCCTCCCCCCTTTGCCTTCTCACAAGCTCCTTGTGCGGTATCAGGGTCGGGCAGACCGCGCGGGCCGCGTCGAAGGCGTCCTGTTCGTTGAAGAGGAAAGTAATGACTTTCTTTCCGCCATACCCACGAATCTCCAGTATGTCGCACTGCAACGGCTTGCCGTTTGCCGTGACAGAAAGCGCCGCATACCAGGGGTAGGGCTTTGCAGTGCGAGGGAGCTGGGATTGCCGCGACACTTCGACAAAAGCCTGGAACGCGCGCAGGGCCTCTGGTTTCAGGATAAACGTCACACCGTGCACGAAGCCATCCGGGGAGCGTTGTGCCAGGAACCCGTCCTCGTCTCGAACGATGAGGATGTTTGAGACGTTTTCGCAGGAGAGGTCATAGGTCGGCTGCTGCGCGAGGGCTGTGGCGGGGACCAGCAGCAGGAGCAGGAGAAGAAACAGCAGAGCTTTCATTTATGGTCACCCGCTGATAATATACCTGATTGTAGAGTTGTCGCCACCGATGCACATAAGAAAAACAACCCATGAAACAGGAGGCTCACGAAACTTCGAAAACTCAAATGTCAGGACCTGCCCCGGCCATAAGTGGCCGGTTGTGCGTTCTTCCTCCCCGTCCACCCGTAGTAAAACACCTGCCACAAAAGGTCCAAGATTTCGAATTTCAACAGTAATAATCTGTCCTGCCTCAAATCTTTCTATTTCGTTATCGCCGTATCCTTGAAGTGTGCCAACGGCCATGGCTCGGGGCTGCCGCTGCCGCTCTGGTGGTGCCACCCGCCGCATTTCGCAGGCGCAGTTCGGATGGTTGGGGCCGGGCTTGCGGGCGAACCGCATGCCTCCCATCAGCTTGCACGTACCGCAGGCGTTCTTGCCGGGAACGATTTCCCAATACGTGTTGTCGCCATTTTCCGCAACGCCTGCCATGTGTTTAGGCAGGCCGTAAATCAACTG
>NZ_JAUYFU010000041.1 GCF_030689645.1 Humidesulfovibrio sp. | reverse complement strand
GGCCTTTCACGCCGTTAACAGGGGTTCAAATCCCCTTGGGGACGCCAAGCAAATCAAAGCGGTTAGGAGAAATCCTGACCGCTTTTTTTGTTTTCAAGAGTTGAAGTTTCAATCGCATCCCCAACCCTGCCCTGTCCTTTTCGTAACAACAAAGCCAAAAACCGGAAATGGCACGCCTGCGCGAGTTGTCGCAAGGCGCAGGAATAGCCATGAAACATAGTCATAGTTTTTTTGTCGTGGCCATATCATGCCAAGAGAGTTGACAAACTTTCTTCTTGCATGTGTTCGCAAAGTGAATATCTTCACATAGCATCCTACTGCTTCCTCCTCTTCCGCCCAAGAGGTCTGGGCGCATCTGCAGAGTAAAAGTTAGACCTCAGTCTGAACAAGCCGGACAGGAGGTTACTATGCTCAAGCAATGGCTCCCCACTCTCCGCAAAAGCTCTGAAGAAACGTTACGCCCCGTGAGCATCGCAAATCTCATGGAGGATTTCTGGCGCAATCCCTTTGGGAATGTCTCGATGTTCGAAGTGTTCCCCAAAAACCTCTTTGCCGGAATGGAAGCGTATCCGGTGGTCAATGTCTCGGAGTCCGAGAAGGAAATCACCGTTGATGCCGAACTGCCCGGCCTTGAGGTCAAGGATGTCGACGTGAGCCTCCAGAACGGCGCCCTGCTCATCACGGGCGAAAAGAAGTTCGAAGGCGAAGAGAAGAAGGACAACTACCACCGTATTGAGCGTAGTTACGGCAAGTTTACCCGGGCTGTGCCCCTGCCCGCCAAGGTCAACGACAAGGGCATCAAGGCCCGTTTCGAGAAGGGCGTGCTCCATGTGACCCTGCCCAAGGCGGAACCATCCGCACCGGCGCAAAAGATTAAGATTGAGAGCTAGCCAGAACGAACGGGCATCAATCAAGGGGGATAAGCCGATGCAAGGTACTTCAAAAGGAACTGGGCGGGCAGCAGCCCCCAGAAAAGTCCAGGCCGCATCTTCGCTCAAAAGTGCTTCCGGAAGCGGCGCAAGGGCCAAAAAGACTAAGGCCGTGACGGAGGTTGTGCTGGCCCGTGTGGAGGCCGTGCGGTTGGCCCAGCGCCAAGAAGGCAACTTCGACTGCTTCGCCACGGCCAAGCAGGGCCACTGCGACCAGGGCAGTTGCCTCTACCGCTCAGAATGCCTGGACTTTTCACAACGAATGCGCTGAAGACGCGCGGCCCACGCTTAGGAACAGAGGCCGGGGCGGAGCAATCCGCCCCGCGATCAAGGGGCGGATAACATGCACTTGAAGGGGAAAAAAGTCTTTACCGGCAAGATGCAGATTGCCAACGGCTGGGAAATTCGACCGTTTGCCGTGCAAATTGCCGAGGGAGCCTATTCGCCAGGACTGTCTGCGCGGGAACACCGTGCGGGCAACAGTGCGAGAAAGGTCGTTATCCTGGAGTCGAAATGCCTGAACAAGGAAGAGGCCTTTGAAATAGCCATGGCCCAAAGCCACCGACTGGAGTGCGGGGCCTGAGGCCGAGCAGAGGCCCTGTACGCGAGAGCGCAAGGATGTATTCAGCCGTGACAGGGGCTGGCTTCCAAACCACAAAGGAGGAGGCATGAAAATATTAGCGGCAGTCGAGCATTCAACGTATTCGACCAAAGCTTTGACGCGTGCTGTGGATCTGGCCAAGAAGGACGGCGCCGAGTTGACGGCCTTGACCGTTGCCGAACTGACACTCGGGATGGTGGAGGTGTTCCCGGATTTCTCCTTCGAGGAAAAGCTCCTGGAGCAAGCCCAAGTCACATCAGACAAAGCCAAGGAGTATGCGCAGAGCAAAGGCGTGGCTCTCCAGACCATTGTCGAAACCAGCTCGTCTGCGGGAGAGTGCATCCTTGCCAATGCCGAAAAAATCGGGGCGGACCTCATCGTCCTAGGGAGCCGCGGGAAAAAGGGTGTCGAACGGTTCCTGCTGGGTAGCGTGGCCACAAAGGTTGCGGCTCATGCCTCCTGCTCTGTCTTGATTGTCAGGTAACGCCTCAGCGCCGAGGTTGACGCCACAAGAACGCCTGATTCTACTCATGTGGATGCTTGCCTGCGGCGCGGAGCAATGTTTACACACACTAGGCCAGCGAAATTCTTCGCTGGCTTTTTTATGGCGCCAAACCCGCCTGTCGCGGCGCCATGTGTACAGTGGGGGATACGCACGTGGCTTGTGGTCGGGCGCAAGAGGCCCAAGGCCAATGACGGTAACGCAGGAGGTGTATCAAATCAGGCTCGGCCACCTTTTTGACGACACAGATGGCTTGTCGCCTCTTCCCATTCCTCGGCAGGCACTTGGGACTTTTCCAATATCTCGAAGAACTCCCCAGGCTCAAGTCGGAAGTCATCCTCCTCCCCATGGCGTTTCTTGAGCCAACAGAGCGTATCCCGCGCCTCATCATGACTACAGGCGTCAAAGCAGGCAATGGGGCGTCGGCCAGCAGCGGAGCATTTGTAGACAAGATAGCGCGTGTCCATTTCACCTCCAAGGGACAAGGGGACCCATGTATGCGTCGCGCACAAGCAAGGCGCAGGTTGTTCGTGCATATTTTTTCGACCCCCAAAGCTCCAAAGGCGTCGCCCCCCTGGTGTTTTGGGCTGATTTTTGATGCTTTCCTCTTAGCCCGTTACAAGCCTCTGAGCAAGAGCGCTGAGGCAATCCATACGAAAGTATGAGCCAAAAGTTGTGCCCCCCACAGCAACACGCTGACATTATTCGCCGAGAGACTGGCGAATGGAAGCTTGCAACGTGGCGCATTGAAAAGGCCACCCAGCGGTGCCCCAACGGAAGGAAGCTCTGCGGATTCAGCTCGACACAAGCTCCAGCCGCACCCGGCACCCCACGGCGCTGGCGCAGCGTTTGAGCCTGTCAACTCTTAACCATCCCTGATTCAATTTCCCTTCGTCAAAGCGCCCACTTAATGCGCCATCTCCGCCAACACGAGAGTGATTTCCGTCGCGAGGGTGCGAAGGCAAATTGGTAGCCTTAAAGCGGCGACGAGTCGCATGTTGTGAAGCTTTCGAAGGTTCTCGTTGCGCAACAGGCGTTTCCCGTTGTACTGTCGACCTGTCGAGCCCTGATCCGCTAACCTGGCAAGGTTCGCATCAGAGCGACGGGTCTTGCGGCCAAGGAGGGGGGAATGGTCAACTGTTGGGGCCGACCGGGGATGTTCTCCTTCGTGTTCGCGGCCCTGCTGCTGGTCTTCAACTGGCCGGTGCTGAGCATCCCCGAAGGGGGTGAGCTGCTCGCCTGGCTCTTCGGAGCGTGGGCGCTGGCCATTGCGTTGCTGCGCTTTGCCGCGCGCGGGGCCCAAGACGCCTGCGCCGACCCGGCGCTGGCGCAGCCACAACAGGACCAGCCCCACCAAGACGCGGGCGCCAGAGATGTTTAGCCCACTGCTGGTCCTCCTGATCCTTGCCGGTTACATCGGCTGCCTGCTGCTGCTGGCTAGCTGGGCCGAGCGCCGCTCCATGTCGGACCGGTCCGTGACGGACAAGCCCTGGGTATACGCCCTCTCCCTGGCGACCTACTGCACAAGCTGGACCTTCTACGGCTCCATCGGCAAGGCTGTGGATTCCGGCCTGCTCTTCCTCACCATATACATAGGCCCCACCATTTCCGCCGCCCTGTGGTGGTATCTGCTGCGCAAGCTCGTGCGCATCAAATCCAGCTTCCATATCACCAGCATCGCAGACATCCTGGCAGCGCGCTACGGCAAGTCCCACCGCATCGCGGCCCTTGCCACCGCCGTGGCCTTCATGGGCAGCGTGCCCTACGTGGCCCTGCAGCTCAAAAGCGTCATATCCACCTTCTCCCTGGTGGCCGGAGGCGACTCCCCCCTGCTCAAATTCGTGGGGCCCCTGATGGTGGCGCTCATGATCACCTACACGATCCTCCTCGGCGTGCGCCGCATGGACCCCACCGACCGGCACCCCGGCATGGTGGCCACAGTCACGGCGGAGGCCATCATCAAGATGGTGGCCCTTCTTTCCGTGGGCGCCTTCGCGCTCATCGCCCTGTACAGCGGCCCGTCAAACCTCATGGACAACCTGTCGCCCGAGAGGCTTACGCAGATCATGCGCCTGAGCACTTCCACAGGTTCGCCCTACGTCACCTGGGCCAGCTACCTGCTGCTGGCAATGTCGGCCATTTTGTTCCTGCCGCACCAGTTCCACTTGGCCGTGGTGGAAAATTCGGACGAGCGGCACATCCTCACCGCCTCCTGGGTGTTCCCCCTCTATCTGCTGCTCATCAACCTCGTCGTGGTGCCCATCGCCCTGGCCGGCCTGGCCTCCGGGCTGGCACCGGCCCAGGCCGACACCTTCGCCCTGGGGCTGCCCCTGGCCCACGGCCAGAGCGCCCTGGCGCTTCTTGTGTTCCTGGGCGGTTTCTCGGCCGCCATGAGCATGGTCATGGTTTCAGCCATGACCAACGCGGTGATGCTGACCAACCACGTCATCCTGCCGGTCATCGACCGCGTGCCCGCCCTTTCAGGCTTGAAGCGCCGCCTGCTGGAATGCCGCTGGGCCTCCGTGGCCTTCCTCATCCTGGTCTCCTACTGGTTCGAGCTGACCATTGGCGACTCGTACATCCTGGTGAACATCGGCATCATCGCCTTTGGCGCTGTGCTGCAGTTCGCCCCGGCCATTCTGGGCGGCATTTTCTGGCGGCGCGGCACCCAGGCCGGCGCCATGGCCGGCCTGAGCGTCGGGGCGCTGCTGTGGATGCACACCCTGCTGCTCCCTGCCCTGTCCAAAGGAGGGCACATCTGGGCCGGACCCGTGCGCGACGGCCTGTTCGGACTGTCCTTCCTGCGATCAGAAGCCATGTTCGGGCTCACCACGCTGGACCCCGTGTCGCACTCGGTGTTTTGGACCCTGGTGTTCAACGTGGGCCTGTACGCCCTGGTTTCGCTATTCACTCGCCAGTCGCCGGAGGAAACCGTCGTGCTGGCCGAGTTCACAGGGCTGCCCGGCGTGGCCGAACGCAAGGCAAGCCTCCTGGCCGAGGACGACATCGACCTTGCGGAGAAGCGCAGGCTCATGGAGGAGCCTCTGTGCGAGTATCTGCCCAAGGCCGAAGCCAGCGGGCTCATCGAAGACTGCATGCGCACCGTTGGCCTCCTGAACCGCACCAAAACCTCCGTGACCGCACTGGCCGGCCTGTACGCCGAGGTGGAGAAAGCCTTCTCCGGCGTGGTTGGCGCCGCAGCCGCCCACAAGGCTCTGGCCAAGGCTGGCGTGTTCTCCGTCGATGAGACCAGACTTTTGAGCGATGTCTACGGCGGCATGCTGGCGCGCATGCGCATCACCCCGGACGAGATGGTCCGGCGCATCGACTACCACATTGAGCGCGAGCGCCTGCTGACCCTCCATGCGGATGAGTTGAGGGAGACCATCCGCCTGCGCGAGCAGGAGATTCTTGAACGCAGGCGCGTGGAGGAAGCCCTGCGCAAGGCGGAAGAAAACTACCGCAGCATCTTCATGAACGCGCCCGAGGGCATATTCCAGTCAACGCCCCAGGGGCAGCTGCTCTCGGCCAACCCGGCCATGGCCCGCATCCTGGGCTATGGCTCGGCGGAGGAGCTCCTGTACTCGGTGGGAGACCTTGGCCGGGATGTCTATGCCTTCCCCCTGAGCCGCGAAAAAATTATGCTCGCCCTGATGCAAGGCGGCGCTGTGGACGGCATGGAGCTGACCATGCAACGCAAGGACGGCAGCCTCATCTGGGCCTCCATCATCGCCCGGGCCGTGCGCGACGAGTCGGGCTCCATTGTCCGCGTCGAGGGCCTGCTGGCCGACGTGACCGAACGCAAGCGCGCAGTGGAGGAACTGCGCGACAGCGAGGCGCGCATCCGCGCCCTGTTCGACGCCACCTCGGACTCCGTCATCCTCATGGACACCGAGGGCCGCATCCTGGCCATCAACGAGCGCGGCGCCAGCCGGCGCGGCCTGGCGCCGGAAGACATGGTGGGGCACATCATCTACGACCACCTGCCGACCAACGCTGCGGAGATTCGCAGGCTGCAAACCCAGGAGGCCCTGCGCACCAGGAGCCCACGAACCTTCGAGGAGGAGCGCGGAGGCTTTTACTACGCCATCACCATCTACCCCATCATGGAATCTGACGGGGAGCCCAGGCAGTTGGCCAGCTTCTCCCGCGATATAACGGCCCAGCGCGAATCCGAGGAAACCATCCGCCGCATGAACGAGAGCCTGGAACTGCGCGTACGTGAACGCACGCGACAGTTGGAAGAGGCCAATCAGGAACTCAAGCACGCCCTGGACCAGCTGACCACCGCCCACAAGCAGCTTGTGGAGTCGGAGAAGATGGCCTCCCTCGGCGGCCTGGTGGCCGGCGTGGCGCATGAGATCAACACGCCGGTGGGCATCGGCGTCACCGCGGCCTCTCACCTGGAGGACAAGACCAAGAACATCCTGGTGGAATACAAGGCCGGAGGGCTCAAGCGCGCCAGCCTGGAGCAATATCTGAACGTCTGCGACGAATCCACGCGCATGATCCTGTCGAACCTCAAACGCGCTGCGGAACTCATCCGCAGCTTCAAGCAGGTGGCTGTGGACCGCTCCACCGAGGACCGGCGCGTGTTCCACCTGCGCGCCTACCTGGACGAGATCCTGATGTCCCTGCGACCGCATCTGAAAAAGACCGAGCATACAGTGTCGGTCATCTGCGACCCGAAACTGATCATGGACAGCTACCCCGGCGCGCTCTCCCAGATCATCACCAACCTTGTGATGAACTCCCTCGTGCATGCCTTCGAACCGGGCGAGGCTGGCCGCATCACCATTTCCGCCGCGCAGGACAGAGACCAAGTGCAGATAAATTATGCTGATAACGGCAAAGGAATTCCCAACGAGAACCTGGACAAGATTTTTGAGCCATTCTATACAACTCGCAGAGGCAGAGGAGGAACAGGACTCGGCCTGCACATCCTCTACAATCTGGTGACGCAGAAACTGGGTGGAACCGTGCGCTGCGAAAGCACGCCCGGACAGGGAACTTCCTTCACACTCTTGTTACCGCAAGGTTGGCGTGATCTCTAATGACGGAAAAATCAGACGACCTTCTGCTCTTCCAGGACGACGAGGCCGACCGCGCGACCATCTGGGCGCCTGGGGCCTGGAAAGTGCTCATTGTGGACGACGAAGCCGAGGTCCACAACGTCACCCGCTTGGTGCTTGGAGGCTTTCGCTACAAAAACCGGGGCCTTGAATTCCTCAGCGCCTACACTGGCGCGGAAGCCAAGGACGTGCTCAAGGCCAACCCGGACATAGCCGTCATCCTGCTGGATGTGGTGATGGAGGAGAACGACACCGGGCTCAAGCTGGTGAAGTACATCCGCGAAGACATGGAGAACCGCTTCGTGCGCATCATCCTGCGCACCGGCCAGCCCGGCCAGGCCCCGGAGGAGCGCGTCATCCTCGAATACGACATCAACGACTACAAGGAAAAGACCGAACTCACGGCGCAAAAGCTGCTCACGGCCATCGTTTCCGCCCTGCGCACCAGCAGCGACATCGCCACCATCGAGGCCAACCGCCTGGGCCTGGAGAAGATCATCGAAGCCTCGGAGAACATCTTCGAGCTGCAGTCCATGGAGAAGTTCTCCACCGGGGTGCTCGCCCAGCTCATCTCCATTCTCGACCTGAACCGCAACGCCATCGTCTGCCAGGCCTCCGGCTTTGCCGCTGTGAACGAGAAAGGCCACTTCAACATCCTCGCCGCAACGGGCGAGTACCAGCCCTTTGTGCGCCACAACGTGGAAGAGGTGGTTCCCCCCAAGGTGTACTCGCAATTCGAGCAGGCCGTGAAGAACCGCACCAGCCTGTTCTTCGACGGCAAGCGCTACATCGGCTATTTCCGCAGTCAGAACGATTCGGAGAGCGTCATCTACCTTGAGGGCTGCAAGGAGCTTACCGAGATGGACCTGCAATTGGTGGAGATATTCTTCGCCAACGTGTCCATCGCTTTCGACAATCTCCACCTGAACAAAGAAGTTGAGGACACACAGCGGGAAATCGTGCTCACCCTGGGTGAGACCATCGAGTGGCGCTCCCAGGAAACAGGCAACCACGTAAGGCGCGTGGCGGAGTACATCTACATTCTGGCCCGCAAGTACGGCCTGCCCGAGACCGAGGCCGCCCTGCTGCGGCTGGCAGCGCCCATGCACGATGTGGGCAAGCTCGGCATCCCCGACTTCATCCTGAACAAACCCGCCGAACTGACCCCGGCGGAGTTGGCCACCATCAAAAACCACCCCGCCATCGGCTACGAGATCCTCAAGGGTTCGCATCGCGAGTTGCTCAAGGCTGCGGCCATCATCTGCCTCCAGCACCACGAGCGCTACGACGGCAAAGGCTACCCAAGCGGCCTCGCGGGCGAGGACATCCACATATACGGTCGGCTGGCAGCCGTTTCGGACGTGTTCGACGCCCTCATGAGCGACCGAATCTACCGCCCGGCTTGGTCCCTGGAGCAGGTGGTGAAGCACTTCAAAGCCGAGCGCGGCCTGCACTTCGACCCCCTGGCGACCGACCTGCTGCTGGACAACCTGGACAGTTTTCTCAAGGTGCGCGAAATGTACAAGGGCTAGCATCCCTGGTCCTGCCGCCTCCTGCCGCACGGCTCCGCCGTTGCGGGCGCATGCGCAGCAAGCATACTACCCAGCCTTCACGAGCCTGCAAGCCCGGCTCGCGCCTTACGCGTGAGACCAACCAGCCAGGGACGACTTCGGCGGCGGTCTCCCATGCCCTCACCACAAAATACGTCCACGATGACAGCGCCACGCTCACATGCGCGCCCGGAGCGGGACATAAAGCAGCGCCCAAATATGTGCGAACCCGTTGACGCACCTGCCAACCTATGCCAGGATTACCATACTCGTATATTGTCGTTGGTCTGGGCTTGGCGGTCAGCCATGGCCCGTGTTGATGCAAAAAGGAGGGAGCATGAGCGTATCACGGCGAGGATTCATCAAGCTGCTCGGAGCGGGCACAGCCTGCCTCGGGCTGTCGAGGCTAGGGCTCGATGTGCGCCCGGCATTGGCCTATTCGACGCAGATGAAAACCGCCGGAGCCAAAGAGGTGGTGTCCACCTGCCCCTACTGCTCCTGCGGCTGCAACATCATAATGTTCGTCAAGAACGGCAAGTTCATAAGCTCCGAGGGCGACCCGGACTACCCCGTGAGCGAAGGCTCCCTGTGCGCCAAGGGCGCGGCCTTCCGCGCCCTGCACATCAACGAGCACCGCATCGTGAAGCCCTTGTACCGCGCGCCCGGCGCAACGGACTGGGTGGAAAAGGACTGGGGCTTCATGCTCTCCAGCATCGCCAAGCGCATGAAGGACACCCGCGACCGTGACTTCGTGACACAAAACGCCAAGGGCCAGGCCGTGAACCGCCTGGACACAGTCATGCACCTGGGCAGCGCCCTCATGGACAACGAGGAGTGCGCAGTCACGGTCCAGATGCTCAGAGCCCTGGGGGTCTACCAGATAGACCATCAGGCAAGGGTCTGACACAGCCCCACTGTACCGGCTCTGGCAGAGTCGTTCGGACGCGGCGCAATGACCCAGCACTGGATTGACATCAAGAATTCCAACGCAATTCTCATCATGGGCAGCAACGCTGCCGAGCACCACCCCATCTCCTTCAAGTGGGTGCTGCGCGCAAAGGATATGGGCGCAAAGGTGATCCACGTGGATCCCAAGTTCTCTCGCACTAGCGCCCGCAGCGACCATCACGTGCCCCTGCGCTCCGGAACAGACATCGCCTTCCTGGGCGGCATGCTGCGCTACATCCTGGAGAAAAATCTGTACTTCAAGGAGTACGTCACCGAGTACACCAACGCCAGCTTCATCCTCGGCGCAGACTACGACTTCAAGGACGGCCTGTTCAGCGGCTATGACCCTGTCACCCGCGTGTACGACCGCAAGAAGTGGGACTTCGTCAAGGATGAGAACGGCGTGTCCAAGCGCGACAAGACCCTCAAGGATCCGCGCTGCGTGTTCCAGGTGATGAAGAAGCACTATGACCGCTACACCCTTGACCTGGTGAGCCAGGTGACGGGCGTTTCCAAAAAGAACCTGCTCCTGGTGTACGACACCTTCGGCGCCACGGGCAAGCCGGACCGCGCCGGCACCATGATGTACGCCCTGGGCTGGACCCAGCACACTGTGGGCACCCAGAACATCCGCCTGGCGGCCATGATCCAGCTTTTGCTGGGCAACATCGGCGTGGCGGGCGGCGGCATCAACGCCCTGCGCGGCGAACCAAACGTGCAGGGCTCAACAGACCACGCCGTGCTCTGGGACATCCTGCCCGGCTACATTCCCGCGCCGCTGGCCACCCAGGCCACCCTGGCGGACTACAACAAGTCCATCATGCCCAAGACCAGCGACCCCATGAGCATAAACTGGAAGGCCAACCAGCCGAAATACGCAGTGAGCCTGTTCAAGGGCTGGTTCGGCGAGGCCGCCACCCCGGCCAACGACTACGGCTACGCCTGGACGCCAAAGGTCGAGCCGGGCGAGCAGTACGCCAGCATGTTCATGTTCGACCGCCTGTACAAAAAGCAGATCAAGGGCGCGTTCATTCTGGGGCACAACCCGGCCCAGAGCATGCCCAACAGCCACAAGATCAGGAAGTCCCTGCAGAACCTGGACTGGCTGGTCATGGGCGAGGTGCATCTCACCGAAACCACAGACTTCTGGCGCGGCCCCGGCGTGGATCCCAAGAAGATCAACACCGAGGTGTTCCTGCTGCCCTGCTGCCACCGCGGCGAAAAGGACGGCACCACCACCAATTCCGGGCGCTGGATCATGTGGCACCACAAGGGCATTGAGCCCATGGGCCAGAGCAAGAGCATGGGCCAGATCGAGGTGGAGATCTTCCACGCCGTGCGCGACCTGTACAAGAAGGACGGCGGCGTATTCCCCGAGCCCATCCTGAACCTGGACCTGGACCGCGTGTATGATGCGGAAAAGACCGCCAGGAAGATCAACGGCTGGTTCACCCGCGACGCCGAGGTGAACGGACGCAAGTTCAAGAAGGGCGACCAGGTGCCCAGCTTCGCCTTCCTGACGGACGACGGCAGCACCAACAGCCTGTGCTGGATCTACACCGGCAGCTACCCGGAAGCGGGCAAGAACCTGAGCAAGCGGCGCGACCACACCCAGACGCCCATGCAGGCCAAGCTGGGGCTCTTCCCCAACTTCTCCTTCGCCTGGCCGGTGAACCGGCGCATCATCTACAACCGCGCCAGCGTGGACGTGAACGGCAAGCCCTTCAACCCCGACCTGCCCGTGGTCCTGTGGGACGGCAGCCAGTGGGTGGGCGACGTTGTGGACGGCGGCGGACCTCCCATGGCCCTGAAGGGCGGCAAGTATCCGTTCATCATGCACACGGAAGGCCATGCACAGCTCTTCGGCCCTGGCCGGGTGGACGGGCCGCTGCCCGAGCACTACGAACCGGCGGAAACCCCGCTGGCCAAGAACCCCTTCGGCAAGCAGATGAGCAACCCGGCCATCCGCTGGATCGCGAGCGACATGGACAAGTTCGCCAAGAACGCAGACCCGCTCTACCCCATCGTGCTCACCACCTACAGCCTCACCGAACACTGGTGCGGCGGCTCGGATTCGCGCAACACCAAGGTGCTGCTTGAGGCCGAACCCCAGCAGTATATAGAGATGAGCCACGAGCTGGCCAAGGAAAAGGGCATCAAAAACGGCGACGTGGTCGAGGTGGAGAGCATCCGCGGCAAGACCCAGGCCGTGGCCATGGTCACGGTGCGCGTGGTGCCCTTCAAGATCATGGGCAAGACCGTGCACCTGGTGGGAATGCCCTTCGCCTTCGGCTGGACCACGCCGGGCGTGGGCGACGCCACCAACAGGCTTACGCCGACTGTGGGCGACCCAAACACCTACATCCCGGAGTACAAGGCTTCGCTGGTGAACATCCGCAAGGCCGCCAAGGTCACCGAGCTCGAGAGATAACCGCCCGCCCGGCGGACCCTGCGAGACGGGGCCGCCGGGCAGGCGCACAAGGGAGATGCGCCATGCCCAAGACGTTTCTGATCGACACCTCGCGCTGCACAGCCTGCCGGGGCTGCCAAATCGCCTGCAAGGAATGGAAAGACTTCCCGGCCGTGCACACCAAGCAGACCGGCACGCACCAGAATCCGCCCGACCTGGGCCCCTACAACTACAAGCTCATCCGCTTCAAGGAATACAAGATGAAGGACCGGGTGGAGTGGCTGTTCTTCCCGGAACAGTGCCGCCACTGCCACGCCCCTGGCTGTAAAGAAGGCGCGGACGCCATCCTGCCCGGAGCCATCATCAAGGACGAGGCCACCGGGGCCGTGCTGTACACGGACCTGACGAAAAAGTTCACGCCCAAGCAGGCCGAGGACGTGCGCGCCATGTGCCCGTACAACATCCCCCGCTGGAGCAAGGACGAGGGCAAGCTCACCAAGTGCGACATGTGCTTCGACCGCATCACCAACGGCAACGTGCCCGCCTGCGTGAAGACCTGCTGCACGGGCTGCATGAACTTCGGCGAGCGCGACGCCATGCTCAGGCTGGCCCAGGAGCGCCTGGACAAGGTCAAAAAGACCTACCCCAAGGCCCAGCTGCTGGACCCCGACGACGTGAGCGTGATCTTCCTGGTCACCGAGTCGCGCAAGCTCTACCATGACTTTGCCGAACGCAAGGAGCAGCCGAAGACGCAGTACGCGGACATGAACCGCCAGGAATTCCTGACGGCCATGACCAAACCGTTCAAGAACCTGCTGGGCTAAGCGACAACAAGGCCAAAAACGCAGCATGGGCCGTGCCGCCGTAAAGGCAGTGCGGCCTGTGTCATTTCACCACCACCAACGGAGCGTGCATGCGGCAGACACTCAAGCATCAAGAACGGTTGTTCGATGTGGACGAGGCCCTGGAAGAAATCAAGGGCCGCCGCCCCGCCATGGCGGACATCGCCACCTCCTTCGCCATCCTGCAAAAGGCCCGCCTGGCCGTCCGGGAAGCCCTGCCCGCCACAAGCCTGCTGGAAAGCCCGCCCGCCGCCGCCGTTTTGGCCTCCGGCCTGCCGCTTCTGGCAGAGTACCTGAACACCTTGGCGCAGCCGCCGGTCACGCTGGTGGAGCGCTTCCACGCGGCGGCCAAGGTCATCCTGCCCGCAGAGGCCCAGGCCTTCCCCAAGCTGGCTGCGGATCTGGCCCGGCTGGCCGTGCTGCTCGATTCCCCTGGCGCAGGGCCGGACCAAGGCTCCGGCCTGGCAGCAGCGCTTCTGGCGGCCATCGCCCCTGGCGAGGAGGATGCAGCCCGGCAGACCGTGGAGGACATCGCCGCCCGGCTGCACCTCGCCCCAGTGGTCCTGCACATGACCGCCACCGAATCCCTGCTGGCCGTGCTGACCCACGAATCCGAGCAGCTGGGCCCCCTGGTGGACCAGGAAGCCTGGCGGCGCGGCTACTGCCCCGTGTGCGGAGGCGGGCCGGACGTTGGCATTCTGAAAGAGGGCAAGGAGGACTCGGAGTTCCTCATCGCCAAGGCCGGACAGCTGTGGTTCCACTGCAGCCAGTGCGCGGCCCTGTGGCGGTTTCCGCGCCTGCGCTGCGCCTCCTGCGACTGCGAGGATCCCTCGCGCATGGAGATCCTCATGGCCGAGGACGACGCACGCTCCGAGCAGGAGCAGGCCCACCTGTGCCAGGACTGCAAGACCTATTACACCACCGTGAACCTCGTTGACCGCACGGACCGCGTGAACCTTGAGATGCTGCCCATACGCCTGCTGCACCTTGAGGTGCTGGCGCAGGAACGCGGCTTCGCGCCCATGGCTCCCTCGCCCTGGAACACGCTCACCTGACCCTGGCCGCCCCTATTCCCCCCACCGGCTCCCCGTGCTAGTGGTCCTTGTGTCCGGCGCCCCTGCGCCGAACACAAGGACCGACAAGGCTGCCGCACCGCATGAACCACACGCTCCCCCCCCTGCTGGATTCCCTTGAACGAGGTCAGAGCCTCGTGCGCGCCACAATCCTGGCCCACGAGGGCAGCACCCCGCGCTCCGCAGGCAGCAGCATGCTGCTGACGGCTGACAGTCAGCCCCACCTGAGGATACTCGCCGGGACCGTGGGCGGGGGCCTGGTGGAGGCGCGCGTCATGGACAGCGCCGCGCTGGTGCTTGCAGACGGCCTGCGCCGCATGGAATCCTTCGACCTCACGGGCGAGCTGGCAGCAGGAGCGGACATGATCTGCGGAGGCAGACTGCGGGTGTTTCTGGAACTCCTTGTTCCGCAGGAGCTGCACCTGTTCCGCAGCCTCAACGCCTGCCTTGAACGCGGCGAGCGCGCCCTGCTGCTCACGCCGCTGGACCACGGGCCGCGCTTCCTGTTGAGGGCGGACGCCCTGCCCCTTTGCACAAACAAAGACACAATCCTGCACCCGACTCTGCAAGAGTCCGCCCGGCAGCAGGGCGTTGGCATCAAAACGCCCACCCTCCTCTCCGTTGATGGCGCACGCTACTTGCTGGAGCCCTGGGTCGCCGCCAGCCCCCTGACCATCCTCGGGGCCGGGCACGTGTCGCGCCCCACGGCCCTGGTGGCAGCCCTGGCGGGCTTCCGCGTGCTGGTGCTGGACGACAGGCCTGATTTCGCCAACGCACAGCGCTTCCCCCAGGCGGAAACCCGCGTGCTGCAGAGCTTCGCCGACGCCCTTTCCGGTGCGCACACAGGCCCCGGCGCATTCCTGGTCATCGTCACGCGCGGACACATGCACGATGCCGATGTGCTGGCCCAGGCACTGCGCACCAAGGCCGGGTACATCGGCATGATCGGCAGCCGGCGCAAGCGCGATGCAATCTACGAGCGTCTGCGCGGGCAAGGCTTCACCGATGCGGACCTGGCGCGCGTGCGCTGCCCCATCGGCCTGGGCATCGACGCCGAAACACCTGAAGAAATCGCCGTGAGCATCGTCGCCGAGCTAATCCAGGCGCGCGCGAGGATTGGCGGATAACGATCAGAAAAGAAAAGAGAATATTTTTCCGGGGGGGATGATTCCCCCGGCACCCCTCATGGCAATGGAAGCCCAGCGGGGCAGGAAGGGCAAGAAATACGCGAACCTTTTCCAAAAACTCGCGCGTTTTTCAGTTTACGGTGGGACCATGGGCTATCACAACGCCACCCAGGACAAGGCGAGGAAGAACGGCCTCCGGCCCTGGGCGCACTACCTCACGTGCAATTCCGCTCATGCCGGGCATGGCTGCTCGAATCGCTGGAACCTCAACTACTTGTACCTCGATAACTTTGTTCTCTCCGGCATCATGGATGACCTCGACATCGTCTCCGCCGCCGACATCCACGATGACGAACTCAAGCAGCACGAGATCCGCGTTGCCACCCTTGAGGCGCAGCTTGATCACGTCACGGTTTCGATCCAGAAGTTTATGACTATGCTCAAAACTAATAACCTCGCTGGCATAGAGGAAATCTTGCAAGAGCTCACGGAGCTGTAGCCTGAGCGACATACTTTGAACGACCAATTGGCTCAAGCGCGCGCCATGCGACTTCGGCTCCCCAGGCTGCGGAAGATTCGAGACAATTCCGCTTTCTCATCGGGAGCTTCGGGCAGCCAGTCGGTCCAGGCGAGGACGTTCCGGCGCACGAAGCGTTCGCGGAGGGTGTCGGGATGGGCGTCAAGGGGATTCCCTAGGCAGCGGCGGCAGCAACTCCGCCGATACATTTTCTCTGCAGCTCCTC
>NZ_JAUYFU010000003.1 GCF_030689645.1 Humidesulfovibrio sp. | reverse complement strand
GTTATCTGCAGGTCCGGCAGGGAGAGGGTGGGGTACGGCCCGGCGTCTTCCACCACCACGGCGGAGAAGGGCTCGCGCTTGCGCTGGCTTAAGTACACGAGCTTCCAGTAGCGCGGGCGGAAGCGCTGCACCTGCCCCACTTCCTGGATGCGCGCCGAAAGGTGCGGGATGAGGGCCTCCAGCCCGGCCTTGTCCAGCCTGGGCGCGCCGGTTTCAAGGAAGCTCTGCACCTGCGCCATGTTCAAAAAATCCACATAGCGGCGGATGGGCGAGGTGATGGTGGCGTATGCCTCGCAGGCCAGGGCCGCGTGTTTGCGCGGGTTGCACTCCAGCGCCGGCGGGGCCAGCAGCTTCACTACGCGGAAGATGTCCACCGCGTCGCTGAACACGCCCGTGGCCTCCTTGGGCAGGGCGATGTCCTGGGTGCGGCACAAGAGCGGCACGCCGTTCTCGCGCGCCCAGCAGGCCAGGCCGCAGTTGGCCAGGATCATGAACTCGCTGACGAGCATCTCCGCGTCCCGGCTGGTCTCGCGGGTCTCTATGACCACGCGCAGGTCCTGGCCCTTGCCTTCCAGCATCACCTGGGGTTCGGGCTTGTCGATGACCACGGCCCCGCGCTCCAGGCGGCGGGCGAACAGCTCGCGGGCGATTTTGAGCGCCAGGGAGAGCTGCGGGTCGGAGTCTGCGTCGAGGGCGGCTTGGGCGTCCGGGTAGGCGATGTTGCGCTTGATGCGCACCCAGGACAGCCGGGGCCTGGCCTCGACGATCTCTGCGCGCTCGTTGAGCAGGAACTCGGCCACCAGCGCGGGCTTGGGGCCGTCGGCGGTGAGGCTGTAAAGCCCGGTGCCCAGCTCTTCGGGCATCATGTGGCCGCTGCCTTCGGGCAAATAGAGGCTGGTGGCGCGGGAGAAGACCTCGCGGTCCAGGGGCGCGCCGAAATCCCAGGTAACGCCGGGCCGCGCCAGGGTGACGCAGCAGGAGTAGCCCGCGCTGCCGTCGGGCAGGGTGGCCTGGGCCACGAAAAACGCGTCGTCAATGTCCCTGGTGGTGGCCGCGTCGATGCTGACGTAGGGCGTGGGGTCCACGGCTGCGGCGCTCGCAAGGGCGGCGAAGCGGGCCTTCTGGGCGGCGGTCTCGTCCGCGAAATCGCGCGACCAGTCGTCGCCCCAGGCGTATCCGGCCTGGTCCAGCATGTAGTTGTGGTGCGGCGGCAAAACGCCCCAGGCCTGAGCCAGTTGCAGGGGCAGGTGCGGCACATCTGGCAGGGGCTTCTTGAGATTCTCCCAGAGCTTGGCCAGGGCGTCGGCTTCGCCGCCGGTCCTGCCCGCCACCTGGGACAGCAGCATGTCGCGCAGGCGGGCCTCCACCTCCGGGTCCATGCCCTCGGCCTCGCGCAGGATGACGTTGGGGGAGAGCGGCGGCTGGCCGGACTTGATGCGCGCCCACAGCGCGCCGAGCACGGCGTGTCCGGCGTTGGCCACGGCCTCGCGGTCCTTTTCCTCGCGCTCGCGCACCAGGCGGGCCTCGACCTTGTCAGCCGGATGGATTTCAAACTCCGGCGGCTGGAACTTGAAATGCGCCTTGGCGTTCAGGAGGGCGCGCCCAAGGGCAGCGACCTCGTCCACGCCGGGGTCGGTCCACAGCAGTCCGGCGAACCATTCCGCCGGGGCGTGCTCCACCTCGCCCTGGGCCATTTCCCAAAGCTCCATGGCCTTGACCCCGGCCATGATCTCTCGGCGGCGGGCGTCGATGTCGTTGAGCCTGTGGCTGATTTCTTCGCGGGTGGCCGTACCGGGATATTCCGGGCCGCTCCAGGGCAGCAGGCGGGCGGAGGGCAGCTTGACCTCGCGTTTGGTGCGGGTGAGCAGGCGCAGGCGGCCCTGCGCTTCCTCCAGAACCCAGGCGATGTGCGCCTCGTTGTCCTGAAGGAACTCCACGATACAGCCCGGCCGCAGAAAGCCGGAGAGCTTGAGGGTTTTCGTCATGCGGGCCTAGTGCTTAAAAGACCGCTGGCCGGTGAAGACCATGGCGACTTGCGGCTTGGCCTCGTTCACCGCGCGGATGACTTCAAAGTCGCGCATGGAGCCGCCGGGCTGGGCGATGGCCGTGACGCCCTGGGCCAGGCACAGGTCCACGCCGTCGCGGAAGGGGAAGAAGCCGTCGCTGACGAGCACCGAGCCGGGCAGACCGCCCCTGGCTTCGTCCGAGCGCCTGCGGATGTCGGCCAGGGCTTCGGCCTTGGCTTCGTCCGTGCGGGCGGCGAGCATGAGTTCGAAGATGCTCACGCCCTGCTCCTTGAAGGAGAGCAGGTCGGCGTACTTGGTGCGCGCCTTGGAGAT
Source organism: Humidesulfovibrio sp. (assembly GCF_030689645.1). Classification (GTDB taxonomy): domain Bacteria; phylum Desulfobacterota; class Desulfovibrionia; order Desulfovibrionales; family Desulfovibrionaceae; genus Humidesulfovibrio. The sequence continues at coordinate 31,221 of NZ_JAUYFU010000003.1, read as the reverse complement.
GGTCAGATCCACGCAGCCCACGCGGTCCTGCTCGCCGGTGCCGATGGCCGTGGTCACGCCGTCGCGCACGAAAATGACGGAATTGGAGCTGACTCCGGCCTCGATGGACCAGGCGAAGATAAGGTCCTGCATCTCCTGAGCGCTGGGTTTGCGCGCGGCGTAGCTCACGCCGTCCTTTTCCGCCGCTGCGGGCAGGAAGTCGGCCTCCTGGCGAATGCGGCTCTGGAACGAGGTCTGGAGCACCAGGCCGCCGTCGAACAGGGCCTTGATGTCCAGAAACGGCGCCTTGGCCAGCTCGTCGAGCTTTGCAATGCCGGGGATTTTGAGGATGCGCAGGTTCTTGCGGGCTTTGAGGATGTCCACAACGCCGGGCTCGAACTCCGGCGCGGCCACCACCTCGAAATAGAAGGAGTTGATGAGCTCCGCAGCTTCTTTGGTCAGGGGCCGGTTGACCACGATGGCCCCGCCGAAGGCGGCGATGCGGTCGGCCCAGAAGGCGCGGCTTACTGCTTCGGCGATGCCCAGGTCGGTCCAGGCCGCGCCGCAGGGATTGTTGTGCTTAAGGATGACAGCAGCCGGGCGCGCGGTGAGGTACTGCAAAATGTTCAGCGCGTTGTCCACGTCGGTCAGGTTGGTCTTGCCGGGGTGCTTGCCGGCCTGGAGCATGTGCTCCTCAGTCAGGGCGGACACGAGGCCCTGGCCGGGACCGCGGAAGGCCACGCCGTCGAGGACCAGGCCGCCGCCGACCTGCTCGTACAGGGCCGCGGGCTGGTCGGGGTTTTCGCCATAGCGCAGGCCGCGCACCTCGCCGCCGATGTTCCAGGTGCGCTTCTTGTACACCAGTTCCTGGTCGCCCAGGGTGATGCGCAGGTCTTCGGGAAAGCTGTCGCCCAGCAGGGTGGTGTACATCTTCTTGAGGTCGCTCATGGCCTTGTCCCCTTCATAATGTGGTGTCGCGTGCGGAGAGTTCCTAGCACAGCCGACTGCGGCGGGCAAATTTGAATTGGCTGCCGGGCCGGTTTCTGGTAGTGAGCCGCTCATGCGCCTTTTTCGGCGCACCTGGAGGTTTCCCCGCATGGCCGAATCGTATTTGGAAAACGCCCTGGTCAAACTGGCCCGCCAACTGGTGGCCTTTGACGAGGCTTCGCTCATGGACCTGTGGGAGAAGCACGCCGAAGCCGTGCGCCAGTTCGAACCCACCCGCCGCTGGGAGGAGTCCGTCCTGGTGTTTGGCCTCATCCAGGCGGTGCGCATGAAGAACCAGCTCTTCAATTACAATCTGGCGGCCTCGCGACAGCCGGGCGCTTCCGCTCCGAGCTTGGATCTGTTGGACCTGACAGCTCCCCAGGCCCAGGCGGGCAAATCGCGTCAGCAGGGCGACGAACGCCCGGCGGATGCTGGAGCCAGAACGGATGGAGCCGGCGGCAAGGCCCCGGCCAAGCCGTCAGGGCGCCAGAGCAAGCCGAAGGCTGGGAAACTCATCCCCCTCCGGCGAGGCCAGGATTAGCCCCCGGATGGCGAAGGCGAAGTAGCGAACCTTGTCCACGAAATCCACGGCCTCTCCGCCCCTGCACAGGCCGTAGCGCGTCCGCAGGGCCACGGGCAGCTCCGCCAGCTTCGGCAGGGTTTGGCGCACTCCCAGCCACGTGGGCAGATCCTGCCCGTCTCCGCGCGTCAGGTCGATGGCGTCCATGACGTGGCCTTGGCCCACGTTGAAGGAGGCCAGGGCCAGCAGCATTGCGTCGTCGGCCGCGTAGCCCATCTGCAAAAACTGCGTGCGCAGCATGTCCAGGTAGCGCGCTCCGGCGTTGATGACCTCGGCGGAGTTCTCGGGGTCTTTTACGTCCAGCTCTTCCAGGGTGGCTCCGGTCATCTGCATCAGCCCTCGCACTCCCGTGGCGCTCACCGCGCTCGCGTCGAAGCGCGACTCCTGGTGGATCACCGCCGTGAGCAGGAAGGGGTCGATGCGCCATTTGCTGGCGGCGCGCTGGATGGATTTGCGGTGCGTTGGCATGTGCAGCGCCAGGGTGCGCCGCAGAAGCTCCATCTCAAAGGGGTCCGGGTCGGTGGGGAAGAAGCCCAAAGTGCGCTCGTGAAGGGCCGGCAGGCCGCCCTCGGCCAGCAGCTGGGTCCAGAATTCGTTCATGGCCTTGTCCAGCCTGGGCACGTCCGTTCGCCATACGAAGCGGTAGGAGGCCTCATGCTGGGTGGGTGCGGCGTCGCGCACCTCGGACACGAAGGGCAGAAGCAGGTGCAGGGCGTCCAGCGGCAGGGCCGGGGCTTGGCGCGGGCTCAGGGAAAAGGATTTCGCCACGCGCAGGAGTTCGTCCAGAGCTCCGGAGGAGTCCTCCGGCGGATCGTAGCCCGTCTCCCAGTCTACGGCGTAAATGGGTTGCCGGTCGTATTCCGGCCCGAAGGCGATTTTCCCAGTTCTTTTTGAGGCGCGCGCTTCGCGGGCGGTTACTTGCTGCGGGGCCACGCCAAGGGCCAGGCCGATTTGGGCTTGGCCGCCCTCGACCATCTCCAGGGTTTCTTCCGGGGTCTCGGTGAACACAAAGGTCAGGTTAACGCCGTGCTCGCGGGCGAACCGCTCCAGCAGGGACTTTTCAAAGCTCATGGAGGCGTCGCCCGTGATGCGCGTTTGGCGCGGGGCCGCCACCACCAGGCTCTTGGGCATGGGCAGGGTCAGGGTGTGATGCACCACGAGCCCGGCCAGCGCAGCCGTAAGCATGCCAAGGATCAGGCGATCGCGCCTGAACCTGGAGCGGGCTACGGCTGTATTGTCCGGGGGGGTTGTTGACATGTGCTGAATCCTCTTTTACGCAATTGTGCCGCTTGCCGTAAATACGACGTCCTTGAGGATGGGCAAGTAGTCATAAGGAGCCTTCATGTCAAATATCGTGGTCTTCGGGTCCCAGTGGGGCGATGAGGGCAAGGGCAAGATCGTCGACATGCTGGCCCAGGAAGTGGCGGCCATCGTGCGCTTCCAGGGCGGCAACAACGCCGGGCACACCCTCGTGGTGGCAGGCGAGAAATGCGTGCTGCACTTGATCCCCTCCGGCATTCTGCACCCGGGCAAGGTCTGCCTCATCGGCAACGGCGTGGTGCTGGACCCCGAGGTCTTCCTGCGCGAAGTCGACAGCCTGGCGAAAAAGGGCGTGGACGTGAGCCCTGAGCGGCTCATGATCAGCAAGAAGACCCATATTATATTGTCCTACCACCGCGCCCTGGATGTGGCGAGGGAAGGCAAGCTTTCCGGCGGCGCCAAGATCGGCACCACGGGCCGGGGCATCGGTCCCTGCTACGAGGACAAAATGCACCGCTGCGGCATCCGCGCGGCCGACCTGGCCGACCCGGAGCTGCTGCGCGATAAGATCGCCCGCGCCATTGAGGAGAAGAACGTCCTGTTCAAGAACCTCTACGGCGCTGAAGAAATGGACCCCGAAGCCGTGTACCAGGAGCTTCTGCCCATCGCCGAGCGCATCCGGCCCTACCTGGCTGATGTGTCCACGGCCATCCAGAAGGCCGTGGACGGCGGCGGCACCGTGCTTTTCGAGGGCGCGCAGGGCACCCAGCTGGATATCGACCACGGCACCTATCCGTTCGTCACCTCGTCCACCACTGTGTCGGGCAACGCGGCCTCCGGGTCTGGCTGCTCGCCGCGCATGCTGGAGCGCATCATTGCGATCGTGAAGGCATACACCACCCGCGTTGGCGGTGGTCCATTCCCTTCCGAGCTTTTCGACGCCACCGGCGACTACCTGCAGGAAAAGGGCGGCGAGTTCGGCGCCACCACGGGCCGCAAGCGCCGTTGCGGCTGGCTCGACATGGTGGTGCTGCGCGAAAGCGTGCGCCTGAACGGTCCCACCGAATTGGCCGTGACCAAGCTCGACGTGCTCTCCGGCCTCAAGGAGCTCAAAATCTGCGTGGCCTACGAATACAAGGGCCAGCAGGTGGATTATCCCCCGCAGGAGCAGAACGGCATGGCCTTTGTCACCCCTGTGTACGAGACCATGCCCGGCTGGGATGAGGACATCACGAATGTGACCTCCTTCGCCGCCCTGCCGGAAAACGCCCGCAAATACCTCGTGCGCATGGAGGAGCTTTCCGGCGTGCCCATCGGACTCGTGTCCGTTGGCCCTGACCGGAAGCAGACCTTCACGCGCCGCTAGGCCGCAAGGATCGCCATGCAGAAGACGGCTGCCAGCCAGCCAGCGCCAGCGCCTGCCCAGCCATCGACACCGGTGGACGGGCAGGTGCTGGCCCGCATGCGCACCCTGGCCCAGCATCCGCCTCAGAGCCTGGTCATGGAGGGCGGCAGCGCCGCCGAACGCGAGGCCGCGGCCCTTGGCTGGGCCAAGGTCGTGAACTGTCCCCAGGGCGGCTGCGGCGTTTGCGGCCTGTGCCGCCAGATCGAAGAGCGCGCCTACCGCGACCTCATTGTGGTGGACAAGGCGTTTTTTGACGAGGCCAAGCAGGGGGGCGTGTCCGGCACCGACGCCGTGCGCCGCCTGCTCCCGGTCTGGGGCCAGCCCGCACACGGCGCCGGCAAGCGCGTCACCGTGTTTCTGGAAGCCCAGGACCTGCACCCATCTGTGGCCAATCTGCTGCTCAAAACCCTGGAGGAGCCCCGGCCCGGCAATGTGTTCGTGCTCCTGGCGCCCCAGCGCGAGCGGCTTTTGCAAACCCTCGTGTCGCGCAGCTTCGTGCTCACCCTGCCCTGGCCCGAGGCCAAGGCCCCGGAGGCCGACGCGGCGGAGTGGATCGCCGCGCTGCTGAATTTCTGGGATTCCGGGCAGGGCTGGTTCGAGCGCACGGGTACCAAAGGCGCGGCGGACCGCTCCCTGGCCCTGCGCATCCTCTCTGGCCTCTCGCGTGAACTGGCCCACGCCCTGGCCGGGCAGGACAGCCCCGTGGCCCGGCGGCTTGCGCGCCTTGGCCCCTTGGGCCTGCGCAGGCTCGACCTGGTGCTGGCCCAGGCCCAGGAGGCCCTCACCCAGCCCACGGCTCCTGTGGCCCTGGTGCTGGACTGGATGGCCACCGCCGTCATTCCCAAAGAATCCAAGCCCGCGCCCAGGAGCGCCTCCGCCCCGCTCCGGGGCTAGGCCGAAGCCTTTCCCGCCGCAACAACGAAAAAGCGCCGCCGGACACTGCCGACGGCGCTTCATATTTCACGCGGGGCTTGGCCGCCGCTGCTCATATCCGGGCCGGACGGCTCGTGGCCGCCTCATGCTCCATTCTTAATCGTCATCGTCCTTGTCGTCGCCGCCATCGTCATCGTCGTCGGTCTTATCCTCATCTTCAAGCAGGATGTCTTCGATCTCGCCGGCAAGGTCGTCCAACCGGGTGCCGAAGGCGTCGAAATCGCCGGATTCTTCGCTCTCCAGGTCCGTGAAGACCTCGCGGATCAGGGTGGCGGCTCTGTCGAGTTTTTTTCTGTAGGCATTCTTCATGTGCATTCCTCCGAAAATGGCGTCATTTCATTATGGCGCCCGCCTGCGGCTGTTTCGGGGCAGGCGGTGCGCAACGGCTTCCGGCCCCCCCTACCTGGACGGCGGCGTCTTGTCTACACGCAGCAGCCAAGGGCAGCAGTGCGAGCTCGCGGCTATTCCAGCTTGAGCTTAGGTGCGGCGGATTTCTTGGGTGCGAAAAAGCGCAGGTCCATCTGCCTGGTGATGGGCCTGGCCAGCGCCTCGCTCAGAAAAACCAGAGGAGCTTTCTGTAATGTCAGGGGCGGGTTGTCGAATGTCTGACAAAATACCTCGCCCCAGTTGGTTGAGTAGAGCACGGAAGCGGTGAGGATCTTGTTCTTGTCCGTGGGCACCGGCAGGTTGGTGATGACATATGCGCGCGCCACGCGCTCTGATTGCAGGTACTCGTCCAGATCCGGCTCCAGGGTGGCGCGCCTGGGGAAGAAAGCCGCCAAATCCGCCAGCACGGCTTGCAGGTCCAAGAGGGCGATGGGCGCAAGGCTCCGCTCCGCCTGCACTATTTGTCGGGGGTCATAGAGACCGTTGAACAGCAGCCAGGCCAGGAGGCGCACAACGTCCGTATCGCGGCGGATGGGCGCAAGGGTCTCCACAGCAACCTTGCCCGCGCTCTTGTCCTTGCCCTTCACCCCCCAGATGGTGCGCTTGCCCGGAGCCTTCTCCGCATAGAAGGACAGCTCGGTGAAGGTGACCTCGTCGGACAGGAAGGGCACCAGCACCACCTTGTGCGGGTGCTGGGCGAAATTCGCGGCAATGCGCCTTCCCAGGCGGGTAAGGTCTTCCGGGCTGATCTGGGCGCCGCCCTGGTGGGCGCGCAGGCCGCCTTGAATGCGCCGATAGGCCGAGATCATGAACTGGTTCACCATGCCGCCCAGGCGCAGAGCCGAGCCAAAGGCTCCGGCGTCGCCGCCTTGGGCCGCGCTAGGGGAGAGGGCCAAACCCGGAGCATCGAATTCGGCAGGCAGGTCCTCCGGGGCCACATCGGCCTTCAGCCGCAGGCATTCTCCGATGAGGCCAAGGCTGCCGGGGTCGCCCAGTTGACGGTAGTGCTTGCGGATGGAGGTGAACAGCGACAGGTACGGATCCACGTCCTCCGCCAGCCTGCGGCCGCGCAGCACCGCTTCCTTGATGCGGTCGCACAACAGGCGCATGTCCTGGCCCTGGCCCGCGTATTTCTCCAACAGGCCAAGTTTCATCACGGATTTGTACGGGCTGTGCAGGGCCTTCACTATCTGCCACAGGCAAGCCCCGAAGTATTCCTGGGGCGGGATGGCCTGCGGCTGGCCCAGGTCCACCAGCTCCGAGGCCGTGCGCGGGGCCAGCCGGGACAGGTCGGCCAGGAGCTCCTGGGCCTCGGCCTGCGAGGCCAAGGGCGGCGCGGCCCACCACAACAGGTCGCGGCCCGCCAGTTTGAGGGCGGTGCGGTAGAATTCCTCCTTCAGCAGGGCGGCCTGGGCCGAACCGGAACTCTCCTTGTCGCTCATGCCGAAATTGTTTAGGCGCACCTCGTCCATGGCCATGGGGAAAAAATGCAGCTCCAGGCTGAACTGTTCCCAGGCCCATATTTCCAGCCCATGCAGCTTTTTGACCAGGCCTGTTCGGGCGGCGGGGAAGTCCCTGCAGCCGGGGGCGGGGCTTACGCAAACCCAGCAGTCCACGTCGGAGCTTGGCTTCTGCGCCACCGAGCCCAGGGAGCCGATGGCGTATACGGCCTCCAGAATCAGCACAGGTTCAGGGAGTTCCTTGGCGGATCTTGGCAGCTCTTGGCCCGGAAACAGGCGCTCCAGCACGGCGCGGTCCTCCCGCGTGGGCAGGTTCAGCCGGGCGTGGCCGCTGATGGCGCAGGCGGGGACGCCTTGGAGATCTTGGGCTTGCTCAAAAACGCTGGTTGTAAGAAGGACGGGCAAGAGGCCCAGCAACTGCCCCTGGGGTTCGGTCAGGCGATCCAGGGCCAGTTCGCGGCGGCGTTGATCCTGCCCGCGCATGGCGGCCAAGGTGCGCCGCGCCTCGTCCACCCGCAGGAATTTGTCTACGCAGGCGCGTACGAATTTTGCGCCTGCACCGCTTCTAAGGGGCGCGGCGAGCTCCGGCAGGTCTTGGCAGACGCTGTCCAGACAGCGCGCGCGCGTGGCGGCCTCGGCCTGCAGCAGGCGCGGGCTGTCCGTGTGGCCACCCAGCACGGTCAGGCTTGGCGAGACGGTGCGCAGGAGGCGGAGGTTCAGGCATTCGCTGCCGAGAATGCGCGCTGCGGCGAGGGAGGAGGAGGTGAAATCCAGGTCGCGGCAGACGCTCTTCTCCCACAGGGCGCCGGAGATGTCCGTGCGCGTGAACGTGAGCCGGGCCAGCGCGCATTCAAGAATACGCAGCCCGGCCAAGGCGCAAGTGCGGAAGCTCACGGACTCGAGCCGGGTTTTGACCAGCGAGGCCCCGGCAAGGCATGATTCCGCAAAGGCCCCGGAGCCCACGGAGCATCCTTCCAGGCGCACGCGGGAAAGGTCGCTGGACTCGAAGCTCACGCCGCCCCAGCGGCAGGTCTGGAAGCGGCTGCCTGAAAGGTCTGCGCCATAGAAGACGCAGGACTGGAACAAACAATTTATGAATTCGCAATGGTGAAGCTGTACTGCGCTCAGGCGCATCCGCCGGAAGGTGACGCCGGAAAAACGGCAGTGCGAGAGGTTCGAGCCGCTGATGGTGACGCCTTCCAGCACCTGGTCGGCCAGGGTGGAGTGGGAGAACTCCAGGTCCTTCAGGGGGAGCATGACGTTTTTCAGGACATCGGCCAGGGTGGAGCGGCGGCTTTGCGCGCTCCTTGGCAGGGGCGAGGCCGGGCCTGTGGGCGTTGCCTGCGCCGTCCAGGCGGCGGAGCTGAAAAGCGTTTGCGCATCCAGCCCTGGCCGCGCACGCAGCAGGTCGGCCAGGGCTTGGCCCGCAGCGGCGTCGAGACCGGACTGCAGACCAAGGGTCTTGGCGGCGCGGCGCAGAAAGTCCGGCTCAAGTTGGGCCAGGGCGCTAAGCAGGCGCGCGTAGACGATGCCGTGGGCTTCTTGCGGCAGGGCGGCCAGGGCCGAGTCCACGCCCAGGCGCGGCAGAAGCGGCAGCAGACGCTGAGCCGCAGCCGAGAATGGACCATCGCCGGTCATGAGGTCCGCCAGAACAAGGCCCAGCATCTCCGGCTCAGTCTGGGCCGCGCTCAGCAGCCGTTCGGGAGCATCGGGCGAGAGGGCCAGGCGGCGCATTTCCGTGGCCAGGGCCACATCGCGCGGCTCCAGGTCCGGCGGTGCGGCAAGCAGAGGCTGTAAGCGGCTTGGCCCCTCGGCTCCGGCAGAGCGCAAGGCATAGGCCAGGGCTTCTGCCTGCATGGCGGGAACGGCCAGGGTCTCCGCCGCCAGAAGCAGGGCCTCGGCGGTGGCCGCGCCTGGCATTCCGACAAAGGCCGCAGGCATGCTCTCGCTCAGTCCGGCGGCAAGCAGCGCGTCGCGTAGCGGGCGGGCCAGGGGAGCGCCGTCGCCCATGGCGGTGGGAGCCATGGTCTTGAGGAACAGCAAGGCTTCGCGTCCATCCAGACGCCCTGGCGCGGGCAGCAGTGTCCGCAGCCAGAGAGCCAGTTGCTTGTCCTCGGCCGGGCAGTCAAGAAGCAGGTCGTTCAGCAGCGCCAGGAAGTCATGGCCGGGCAATGTTTGCAGCAGGGCGGAACACTGCGGCAGGGGCCAGGCCCGTGACTGGATGTGCAGTGCGGCGTATGCGCGTCCCAGTTTGCCCGCAACAGCGAGGGTAAGGAACAGCCTGTAGGCCATAAGCGGGTCGCGCTGGGTGCGCAGGCAGGCGGCCAGCAGGAACACGCATTCCCCTGCCGTGGCCGCGTCGTCTCCGGGCGTCGAATCGGCGCTTATGATCCCCTGCGCGCGCACCAGCAGTTCCGGCAAATCCTGGGCCGCGTTGTTTTGACCTGTGCGCAGAAACCTGCGCAGGGCTTCAACGGTTTGCCGCGCCGGGGTCATGGCCTGGGCGTTTCCAGCGCCTGCCAGCGCCTTGGAGCGCGGCATTCTGGCCTGTTCTCCGTCATAGATCTCCGCCTAGGCTCCGGCCGCGCGGAAGGCTTCGTCCACAATGCTTTGGGCCTCGTCCTTGACGCGCTCCAAGTGGTCCTGGCCCAGGAAGCTTTCCGCGTAGATCTTGTAGATGTTTTCCGTGCCCGAGGGCCGGGCGGCGAACCAGCCGTTTTCCGTCACAACTTTGAGCCCGCCGATGTCGGCCCCGTTGCCCGGCGCGCGGGTGAGCCTTGCGGTGATCGTTTCGCCCGCAAGGGTGTCGGCTGAAACCATGTCCGGGGTCAGGCGCTTGAAGGCCGTCTTTTGGGCTGGCGTGGCCGGCGCGTCCAGGCGTTCGTATACCGGGCTGCCGAAGCGCGCCTCCAGTTCGGCGTAGGTCTCGCCAGGCTCGCGGCCCGTCTGTGCGGTTATCTCCGCCGCCAAGAGGCCCATGATGATGCCGTCCTTGTCCGTGGTCCATACGCTGCCGTCCTTTCGCAGGAAGCTCGCCCCGGCGCTTTCTTCCCCGCCGAAGCCGTAGGAGCCGTCGAGGAGCCCTTCCACGAACCACTTGAAGCCCACGGGCACTTCGGAGAGCCTGCGTCCCAGGCTCGCGGCCACGCGGTCGATCATGGAGCTGGAGACCACGGTCTTGCCCACGGCTGCGTCATCGCGCCAGCCGGGCCGGTTTCGAAACAGGTAGTCCACGGCCACGGAAAGGTAGTGGTTGGGATTGAGCAGGCCGTGGCTGCGGGTGACGATGCCGTGGCGGTCGAAGTCCGGGTCGTTGCCGAAGGCCACGTCGAAGTCGTCCTTGAGGGCGATGAGCGACTGCATGGCGTAAGGCGAGGAGCAGTCCATGCGGATCTTGCCGTCCTTGTCCACGGTCATGAAGGAGAAGGTGGGGTCAACGGCCTTGTTGACCACGGTGAGGTTCAGCCCCCAGCGCTCGGCGATGGGCTCCAGAAACCCCACGCCGGAGCCGCCCAGGGGATCGGCTCCGATCTTCAGGCCGGCGGCCGCAATGCACTCCATGTCCAGGATGTTGCCCAGATCGTCCACATAGGGGCGTATGTAGTCGTGCAGGTGCGTTGTTCCGGCCTTGAGGGCGCGCTCGAAGGGCATGCGCCGCACCGGGGCCAGCTTCTGGCGCAGGATTTCGTTGGCGCGGTTCTCTATGGCCTTGGTGGTGGCTGTGTCGGCTGGGCCGCCCTCGGGCGGGTTGTACTTGAAGCCGCCGTCCTGGGGCGGATTGTGCGATGGGGTGACCACCACGCCGTCGGCCCTGGCTTCGACGCCTTGCCTGTTGTGGGTCAAAATGGCGTGGGAGATGACCGGGGTCGGCGTGAAGCCGAGGCCCTCGCCCGGCGCGTACTGGATCATCACGTCCACTGCGTTGGCAGCGAAGACTTCAAGGGCGGTTTCAAGGGCCGGGCGCGAAAGGGCGTGGGTGTCCATGCCCATGTAGAGCGGGCCGGTGATGCCTGCGGCCTTGCGGTGTTCGCAGATGGCCTGGCTGATTGCCAGGATGTGATCCTCGTTGAAGCTGCCCGCTGCGCAGGTGCCGCGGTGGCCGGAGGTGCCGAAGCTCACCAGCTGGGCCGGGTCTGACGGGTCAGGGCGCACGGCCGCGTAAGCGTCGAGCAGGCGCGGGATGTCGGTCAGGATAGCTTTTGGGGCGGGTTTTCCTGCAAGGGGATGTACGGCCATGAACGACTCCTGGCGTCGGGTGCTGGTGCGTTGCGGGGCGGGGTTTCTGGAGCGGACGGGCTGGCTTCCTGGCCGGGGGCAAGGGGCTCCGCCAATCGGCTCCGCTGGGGAAACCTCGATCCACTATGCCCGAATCCCGTTCTGCGGGCAAGAAACAACGGGTATGCTTAGAGCACGTCAAAAACACATGGCCTGGCATGCGAAATCGGGCTTCAGGCCAGCAGGCGCCAGGGGCGGCCGACGGTTCATGCTTGGCCGCCGGAAGCTCCCCATGCGAAACGGGTCTGCGATGTTGGGAGAATTATGTCTATCCCCTGGGGCCGGGCGTCTTTACGTCTTTGCGTAGCAGCCGTTGCCATGCGGCGCAAGGCGCTCCGGGCGGAACGTTGCCGTAAGGGCTTGGAGCCCGGATTACTTGATCATGCATTGAAGCTGAGGTATGCGTACAAAGTTCCGTTCGGCACGGCAGCGCCTCTTGCGCGGCCAGCGAAGCCCCGGCGGAAGGGGAGCAATGCATGGAAGCCAGCCCGAAGAACGTGCGCGAGCACATCGCCCGCTCCAAGTTCTACTTGCAGCGCAAGGATGTTTTGCGCAGCCTGCGCGCCCTGGCGCAGGGGCTGGACTTGTTGACGGGATCGCAGATCTTCGGGCGGGAGCGCATCGAGATCAGCATCCTCATGGAGGAGGCCGTGCGCCTGTTGAGCGAGCACGAGGCCATCAAGCGCGCCGTGCCCGGCGGCCTTTCCTACAAGAAGGGCCAGGAGAAGGATCTTTCTGCCAGCCTTAAGCGCATGGCCGACATTCTGGAGACTCTGCTCGGCAAGGCCCAGGTGGACGAGCGCCGCAGGCGTCTGGCCGAGCTGGATGAGCTGGTGCTGGCCGGGCAGGCCGAGCTGGACAAGAAGGAGCCCCTTGAGGCGCGCAAGTTTTTCCGGCGCGCCATGGAGTCCTTCACCGACGAGCCGGGGCTGCTGGTTGACCTGGGCAACCGGCTCATGCTGGCTGGCCTTGTGGCCGAGGCCATGGAATATTTTCAGAGAAATATCGAAATTGCGCCCACAGATGCCCGCGCCTACACCTTCCTGGCCCAGTGCCAGGATGCCCTGGGCGAGGGGCTGAAGGCCGAGGAGGTCCTCAAGGCCGCCCTGCGCCGTTTCGGCCCTAACGAGGCCATGCTGGTGCGGCTGGCCAAGGGCGCCCTGGAGCGCCGCGCCTGGAGCGAGGCCTTGGCCGCCGCCCAGGCCGCCCTGGAGGTCAATCCCACCAGCCGCGAAGCCGTGAAGCATGCCGAAGCCGCCAGCGAGCGGATTTACGGCACAGCCAAGGGCTACCTCAAGGGCGGACCGGCAACCCCTCGCGAGCCCATCGTCCTCTAATGCCCCGCACCCGCGCTGCGGTCCTGGTCCGCCTCGCCTGCCGGGGGGCTTTGCCCCAGGCGCGGGAACACCAGCACGAACCTCGCCCCCTGGCCGGAACGCGGTCGCACGTGGATGGCTCCGCCGTAGTCCTGCATGATGCCGTAGCTGATTGAAAGCCCCAGCCCAGTGCCCTTGCCCACCTGCTTGGTGGTGAAGAAGGGCTCGAAAATCCGAGACATTATCTCCCTGGGGATGCCCGGACCCGTGTCGGACACCTCTGCCTGCACGCCGCGCCTGCGGGCCCGCGTGCGCAGGATGATGCGCCGGTCGCCCTCGGAGCAGGGCGATGCCGCGCACTTGTCCTCAATGGCGTCGCGGGCGTTCAAGAGCAGGTTCATGAACACCTGCTCCAGGCGGGCCGGGTCGGCCAGCACGGGCGGCAGCTCCTCCGCCAGATCGAAGGTCACTGCGATGCCCCGCACCTGCAACTGCTGGCTGAAGAACTCAAAGGCCCGGCGGATCACCTCGTTCACATCCACAGGCACGGCGTGCTGGTCTGCGGGCTTGCGCCCGAACTCGCGCATGTGGTTGATGATGCGCGTGCCGCGCTCCACATTCGACTGAATCTTGCCCGCCAGGGTTCGCAGGGTTTCCGGGTCCACGGTCTCGCCCCGCTCCACCTTGCGCTGGAACAGGCTGGCGGCCATGGACAGCACGGCCAGGGGCTGGTTCAGCTCGTGGGCAACGCCTGTGGCCATTTCTCCCAGGGTGGCCATGCGCGAGGCCTGCACCATCTGCCGCTCGGCGCGGATGCGCTCGGTGACGTCCGTGGTTGTGGCCAGGATCACCGGGCGGTCGTCGGACTCCGAATGGGCGGCGGTGATGTTCGCGAAGAACACCCGGCCATCCCTGGTCTGATTGCGCGCGCGGCCCAATTGCTCGCCCTGCGCCAGGGCCAGCACTCCGGCCTGGGCGTCCTCCGGCGGGAAGAGAATCTCTGCGCTCTGGCCTATGAGCTCGCCCCGGCGGTAGCCGTACAGGTTGGCCGCGCTGCGGTTCAGGTCCAGAATGGTCATGTTCTGGGAGCAGATGACGAAGAGCGCGCTGGGGATGTTGTTGAAAATGTCCTGATACTTGCGCTCGCTTTTGCGCAGTTCTTCCTCCAGGCGCTTGCGGCCGGTTATGTCCAGGCACATCTCCATGGCTGCGGTGACGTTGCCGTCCTCGTCGTGCAGGGGGGCGGTGGTCACAATCCAGTGGGCGCGAGTGCCGTCCTTGTACACGCCGGTTTCCTCGGTGAAGTGCGGCTGGCCGTCCTTGAAGGTCTTCTCCACCGGGCAGTTGGGGCATTTCTCCGTGCGGCCCTTGTAGGCCTCGAAGCAGTAGGCCCCCTTGCGGGCGTGGAACAGGTCGGCGAAGGTCTGGTTGTAGCGCAGGAGCTTGAAGTCGCGGTCCTGCACCGTGATGATGCAGGGCACGCCCTCGAAAAGCCTTTGGTAGAGCTGGCGCTGGTTCACGATCTCCGCGTGCTTGAGCCCGAGGTCTCTGCACATGAGGCCGATGGCGTGGGCCAGTTCGCCCAATTCGTCGCGCTGGGGCACTGCCTGGCCGCAGCTCATGCCGCAGGCCAGGTCGCCCCCGGCCATGCGCCGCGTAACGCCGATGATGGAGCGGACGGGCCGCTGGATGAGCAGGTAGACCACGGCGTAGAGCAGGACGAAAACACCGGCTAGAAAGACCCCCAGGCTCACGGTGTTGGTCTCCACCAGCTGGGCCAGCGTTTCTTCCTGCTTGTCCAGGGTCATGTCGAGCACCAGCACACCAAGCACTTTTTCCGAGGGCTTGTGGAAATGGCAGGAGGCCGTGGCGCAGCCCTCGTCGTTGGCGATGGGGCTGAAGATGGTCAGCCTGCGGGAGCCCGCGTTGCCGTCTTCGATGCGCGAGCGCTCTTCCAGTTCCAGGGTGTCCGGCGGTATGGCCCGGTCGTGGCAGGCCGCGCACTGGAAGCCCTTCACCGGCCAGCGAACGCCGATGGCGTCCTCGCGGCTGGCGAACATGGCCAGGGCTTCCTTGTTCAGGATGCTGACCCCGCGGACGCCCTCCATGCGCCCGGCGCGCTCCACGATCTTCTGCAGTTCGCCCCGTTCGTTGCGCATCATGGCGCTGGACGCGCCGGACTTGATGGCCTCGCAGATGCGGTCGGCCTCAAGGTCGGCGTTCTTTTCCGCCAGGTCGCGGAAGCTTTTTGTGTTGAATTGGAAAAGGAACAGGGCCAGACCCAGGATGAGGGCCACGAGGCAGCCCATGATCTTGGCGGCCAGGGGCAGGCCGGGCTGGAAGAGGTCCGGGCGCTGGCTCATGGGGCTCAGGTTGCTGCGTCGTTTGCCGGGCGGGGCGCCAGCGCCGCAGGCTGGCGCGCGGGCAGCCAGGCGGTGACGCGCGTGCCCTCGCCTTCGGCGGAGTCGACCTCGATTCCGCCGTGGTGCTGGGCGATCACCCGGCTGGAGATGAACAGCCCGATGCCCGTGCCCTTGCTGCCCTTGGACGAGAAGAACAGGGTGAACATCTTCTCGCGTTCCTCGCGGCTCATGCCCACGCCGGTGTCGGTGATGGTGAAGACGACCCTTGCGTCTTCCTCCGGCGCGGCCTCCACCGCTGCGCGGAAGGTCAGCTCGCGGCTCCTGCCCGTGGTCTCGCACAGGCAGGCGTCCACGGCGTTCTCCAGAAAATTGACCAGGGCCGAGGACAGGGCCGAGTGGTCGGCCTGGAACAGGCCCGCAGCTGCGGCGAAGTCCCGCGTGAACAGAATGTTGTTGGCCACGGCCTTGGCCTCCACGATCATGGCCAGGTCTTCCGCAAAGGCCCGCACCGGCGTCTCCGAGAGGTCCAAATCGCGGCTTTTGGCGTAGTAGAGGATGTCCAGCACCATCTTGCGGATGCGCTCCACCCGGTGGCGCACCAGCTCCCAGCCGCTCTTGATCTTGGCCAGGTCGCCTTTGTTCAGGCCGGACTCCACGCGGTACATGCCGCCGTCGAGGCCCATCAAGAGGCCCTTGACCCCGTGGGACATGCTGCCGAGCATCATGCCCAGCGAGCTCAGGTGGTCCTGCAATTGGCGCAGTTGGGTGATGTCCGTGGACACCTCCATGACCTTCTCCACCCGGCCATGGTCGTCCAGAAGCGGCGCGGTCCAGATGAGCAGGTTGCGTGCCTGGCCTGCGGCGTCGGTGGTCACGGTTTCGGCCTGATGGCGCTGGCCGTCCTCGAAGGTGGCCAGGATGGGGCAGTCCGGGCAGGGCTCCGGGCTGTGCTTGTAGGCTTCGAAGCAGGTCTGGCCGACGCTCGCCCCGAACTCGCGCAGAAAGGTCTTGTTGGCCTCCACGATGTTCAGGGCGCGGTCCTGCACGGTGATGGCGCAGGGCACGGCGTCGAACAGGTCGCGGTAGCGCCGGTGGCTTTGTATCAGTTCCGCGTGCAGGCGCTCCACCTCGGTCAGGTCCACGGCCACTTCCAGCACCATGGCCGTGTCTTTGCGGCCGCCGTTGATGGGCGTTGTGGACACCAGGGCGTTGAAAGTCCGTCCGTCCACGCCGTAGAGGGTTTCCCGGCTTTGGCCGGGGCGCCCTGTTTTGAGGGTCAGGTCAACGGGGCAGCCAGCCCCGCCGGGATAGGCTTCGCCGTAGGCGGCGTGTGACTCTCGCCCCTCCGGTTCGCCCAGGTGCTCGCGGTACAAAGTGTTGGCCGTGATGACGCGGCCTTCCCGGTTGTGGATGGCCACAAAGCAGGGCAGTTCGCCCAGGGAGCCCTGGCCGTCTGGCTCGCTGGCCACGAAGCGCATGGCCGAGGACAGGCCCTCCACTATTTGCCGGGCGGCCAGCCTGCGCTCCAGGTCCACCAGCCGGGCGCTTTTTTCAGCCACCAGGCGTTCGAGGTTCAGGGTGTGCTCGCGCACCTGGCGTTTGAGCGTCAGGCGCTCGCAGGCCCTGTTCAGGCTGTGCTCAAGCAGAGTCACGTCGATGGGCTTGGTGATGAAGTCCGAGGCTCCGAGCTTAAGGCTGGCTATGGCCAGCTCCATGTCCGCGTGGCCGGAGATCATGACGACCTCCGTATCTGGCCGGTGTTCCTTTATGGCCGCCAAGAGCCCGATGCCGTCCAGGCCGGGCATCTTGATGTCCGTCAGCACGATGGGGGCCTCAAGGGTGCGAAACAGGGTCAGACCCTTTTCGCCATCCGGCGCGGTGAGCACGGAAAAGCCGAGGTCTTCCAGCAGCATGGAGAGCAGTTCGCGGATGTCAGCCTCGTCGTCCACCAGCAGGATGGTCTCGCGGGTGGAGCAGCGGGCCGCAAGCGGCGTGTCGTGTGGGGCGGGCATGGCGGCGCTCTCGTTGCGGCGCTGGCGGGCGGGGTGCGGCGAAAATGGGGGGGAGGGGCATGCCGCTTCCTCCCGCCCGCCAGCGGTGCGGCTAGTTCAGCATTTTTCCCACAAGGGCCAGAAGGGCGGCAGGCTCCACCGGCTTCTGCAGCACGGGGATGTCCTTGGTGAGCGCGGGCGGGCGCGGGCCAACGCCGCTGATGACGATGATCGGGGTGTCCTTCAAGGCTTCGTTCTTGCGCAGGCCGATGTAGAACATGGTTCCGGCCTTTTCGGGCATGTCCATGTCCAGGGTGATGAGATTCGGGGCGAAAGCCGCGATTTTCTCCAGGGCCTCGGCCCCGTTGTAGGCCTTCTCGGTGGCGAAGCCGTTGTCCGTGAAAATCTCGTTCAGGAAGTCGACCACGGCGGGATCGTCGTCCACGATGAGGATCTTCTTCTGCATGGCTGCCTCCTGCCGCGCATCAGCGGCTGGTGGTGGTTAAGCGCGGCCCGGCTTCCGGGGGGGCCGGCGTTGGCCGGGCCGCGCGCGTTGGCCGTGGGCCGGAGGCGGTGTCGGACGCCTCCGGCCAGGTCTTTTTAGTCCTTCAGCTTGCCCAGGCTCTTGGTGAACTCAAGCATGACGCCGAGACCCTTGCGGGCTTCCTTGCTGCTCATGCCAGCCACCAGGCCCAGCGGTCCGCACTCCTTGCAGGAGTTCAGGTCCACGTCGCCCATCATGTCGGCCAGCTTCTCCAGCATTTCACGCGCCTGCGGGGTGCTGAGCTTCTTGATCAGCCCCAGCATGGACACGAAGCCGTCGCCCATGACCTCGATGTCTTCCGGCGTGTAGGCGCGCGCCATCTTGCCGCGCACCTCCACCATGGCCTTGTACATGCGGAACACGCCCTTCTGCTCCATCTCGTCCAGAAACTCGATGCCCTTGGGCACGGCGGAGTGCAGCAGAGGCTCGATGGTGTGCCAGAGGTCGATGATGTTCTCCATCTGCTCCAGCACGTAAGTGATGTTTTTGATGCTGCGCATGAAGCGCTTGAGGAGCGCGAAGGCGTCTTCAAGCTGGAAGCCCTGCTCCACGTCGCCGAACTCCTTCATCAGGGTCTTGAAGGCGTCGTGAACGATGGGCGTCAGATCATGCTTCAGCTCCTGCCAACCCTGGGAGGCGTCGACCAGCTGCTTCAGCTGGGCCTCCATGCCCTCCAGGCGTTTGAGAACCAGTTCGTCCTGACTCATGGTGCTCTCCTGCATCTTAGGCGTTGGTCAGGTGGTGACGCATCTTGCCAGCCATGAACATCTGGGATTCCAGCGGCAGTTCGTGACCCTTGAGCATCAGGTTGAAGTACACCCACTTGAACATCATCTTGCCCCAGTAGTTGAAGTGGCTTTCGCCCAAAAGCGAGAAGGGCCCGAGGCCGGGGAAGGGGTATTTGCCCTCCAGGGGCTCGACCTTGTAGTTGAAGTCGATGAGGAAGGCCTGCTCGTAGCCGGAGACGATGAAGCAGGTGCTGTGGCCGTCGAAGTCGGGGCGGGGCTCTTCGCCGTCGATCTCGCGCAGGAGGTTGGCGCACACGATGTCGGCCTGGTAGTGGGCCACGCTGCCGGCCTTGGAGGTGGGGCAGTTGGTGGCGTCGCCGATGACGTAGCAGTTCTCGATGTTCTTGGCCTTCAGGGTGTGCTTATCGGTGTCGATGTAGCCCATGGCGTCGCCGAGATCGGAATCCATGATGACCTGAGCGCCGAAGTTGGGCGGAATTGCAACCAGCAGATCGTAGTCAACGGTCTCGCCCTTGACGGACTCGATGGTCTTGTCGCCCACGTTGACGCCGGCGATTTCGAAGTTGGGCACGATCTTGATGTTTTTCTCGACGCAGATTTTGTTCAGCACGCCGGCTGCCACGGGCTTGGTGAAAGCGCCGGTGAGCGGGGTGACGAGCTCGATCTCGATGTCCTTGCGCACGCCGTTGACGGTGAAGAACCAGTCGGCCAGGTACACGAACTCAAGGGGGGCCACCGGGCACTTGATGGGCATTTCGGCGATGTTCAGCACCACCTTGCCCTTCTTGTAGTATTTGAGCTTCTTCTGCAGGGCGAGAGCGCCGTCGGGGGTGTAGAAGTCGTGGATGTTGCCGCGCCAGTCGTCCATCATTCCCTCGACTTCGTCGGGCATGATGCGGCAGCCGGTGCCGATGACCAGCCAGTCGTAGTCGTACATGCCGTTCTCGGTCTTGACCTGCTTGGTGTTCGGGTCGATGTTGACGATGGTGTCCTGCACGAAGGTCACGCCCTCGGGGATGAAGTCCTTCTTGGGCTTCACGCAGTCGTCCATGGAGTACACGCCGAAGGGAACGAACAGCCAGCCCGCCTGGTAATGGTGCTTCCAGTCGCGGTCGATGACCGTGATTTTCCAGCCGTCGCCGAGGGATTTGGCCATCTTGGCGGCCACGATGGTGCCGCCGGCACCGGAACCGAGAATGAGCAGTTTCTTCATGATCTTCTCCTTTAGAGGTGCATGGAAAAGTGAAACATCCTGGGGTCAAACAAGGCGGGGCCGCCCGGTTGGGCGCGGGGCGGGCAGCCCGCTCCCCGGTTTCCTCCGTCTGGCGAGGCGGTTGCGGACCCGTGTTGGGGCCGGCTCGTCCAGCGTTTCAGGCGCTGCGCCCATGCGGGCGGCGCGGTTGGTGCGCGCATAGCGCGAGGGGCAGGTGTCGCGGGGGGCGGTCATGAAGTCGGCCAGGGTGGTGGCGCGGAACTTCATCTCCATGTGCCGGGCGATGTCGATCCAGACGCTGCCGGTGGGACAGCCCTCCATGAGCAGGCAGTCCGCGTCGGATTCGCAGCACTGGGGCTTGAACACTGCGCCCTCCATGGTGGTCAGCACATCCGCCAGGGTGATCTGTTCTGGGCGGCGGCCCAGAACATAGCCGCCAGTTGCGCCGCGCACGCTGCGGATGAGCCCTGTGCTCTTGAGGGGCCGGATGATTTTTTCCAGAAGCTTGATGGAAATGCCTATGGTCGCTGTAAGCACCGAAGCGCGCATGGGTGCCTCGGTGCCGTGGTAGGCCAGTTCGAGCAGGATGCGCGTGGCGTGGCAGGTGCGCGCTGTGGGTTTCATGCCTCTCCCGTAGTGTTCGCCTGCCGCCGGATTCTAAAGCTGGCCGCAGGGTGGCTTGATTCGTTTAATGGCGACTACGACAATAGCGATAGTTTTAATTGCGATAGAATTAATGGCGATAGATTCAATCACGATTAGACGAGTCGGGAATAAACAAAATGCCCCCCAATCGTCAAGGTAATTGTGAAAAACGGCGCAAAATAAAATATTTTTACGCTATTTCAGTTGGTTGACTTGATTCCCCCACCTCATGCGTGGGCGCAAAAAAAAGATCCCGGCCTGGTGCCGGGATTTGCGCAAAGGGGGGTGGGGATGGGGAGAAGTCCGGCCCGGAGGGGGGCCGGGGATATCTAGCAGGCGCAGCCGTGGGAGCTGTTCATGATCGCGTCGCCTTGCAGGTCGCCGATGGTTATGCCTTCCAGTTCGGCCTCCATGACCTGGGTGACGCGGATCCAGGCGCGGTGGCTGCGGCAGTTGTCCGAGCGGTGGCAGGTCTTGGGGTTCTCGCAGCATTGGGTAAGGCAGAGGTTGCCTTCGATGATGCGGATGATGCGCGCCAGGCTGATGTCGCCCGGTTTTTCCGACAGCACGTAGCCGCCGGATGCGCCCCGGGTGCTCTGCACCAGATTGGCCTTTTTCAGGGGTTTCAGAATTTGTTCGATGAACCGCACGGAAACGCCGGTGCGTTCGGAAATGTCGGCAGTTCGGACGGGGCCGTGCTCGTCGTGGATGGCCAGATCAAGGAGGATGCGTACAGCGTAGCGCGCCTTGGCGGAGAGTTTCATAGGCCTCGCTTGGTCAATGGGTTGGCTGCGGTCGCTTCAGGAATCTTGTGCCTTTCCTTGCTGTTTTATGACATAGCCTCCAACTCTTGGCAATCCTGTCGCTATTTGAAGCGGTGCTCATGGACGGGGGAATTTGGCCCCGGCATTCAAGGGAACGGCTGCTACGTAAATTCCGACGATTGTTCGGCGCGGCGCGCTAGCTGTCTGGACTTACGCATAAAGTTTGAGTAGGGCTGGGCATTCCATAAACATTGCGAGGAAGGCCGCCCGGAATGCAGATTTCGGTGTGGCAGGGAACGCATGAGGTCTTTTTCCACCTGGTCCATACGAACGCATCTGCTGCTGCTTGTCTTTGCCGCCGCCATTCCTGCCCTGGGTTTGGTTTGGTGGAGCGGCCAGGAGCTTGAGCGACAGGCTGTGGACAAGGCCTCGCAGGCCACCATGCACCTTGCCGCAGGCATGGCCGACGACCTGGCCCAGGTGGAGGAGCACGCCCGAGTGCTTTTGACCACCTTGGCCCAGGTGCCCGCCATCCGCCAGATGGACAAGGCTGGAGCCTCGGCGCTTTTGACCCAGCTGAACCTTCAGCATCCCTCCTACGCAAGCATGGAGCTCGTCAGCACCTCTGGCAAGGTCTTAGCCTGTTCTTCCCCATGCATCGACGAGGTGGATGTCTCTGACCGCAGGTATTTCAAGGAAGTGTCGCGCACTCATGCGTTTTCCCGGGGCGAGTATGCCGTGAGCCTGACAGCTAAACGGCCGGTTATCCATTTCGCCCAGCCTGTGCTCGGCGCGAAGGGCGAGTTGGCAGGCATTGTGTCGGCCAGCTTCGACCTGGGCTCCCAGGCCCAGCGCTTCGACTCCGCCTCCCTGCCGGAGGGCTCGGCCATGGCTCTATCAGACGCCAAGGGTCTGCGCCTGTACCGCTATCCCGATACCGAGCGCTGGGTGGGCCAGGAAGAGCTCCGGCCCATGTGGCTGAGGCTTTTGAGCCTTGGTGAAGAAGGCATGACCCTGGCCGAGGGAGCTGACGGCGTGCGGCGCCTGTACGCCGTGAAGCGGCTGCGGGCGCATAAGGGCGACGAGTCCTTCCTGCTTCTGCGCGTTGGCATCCCGGAGGCCAAGGCTCTGGCCGAAGCCCGGGTCATCCAGAGGCGAAACGTGGCGCTCATGGTGGGGGCGACCATGCTGGCCGCCGCGCTGGCCACTGTGCTCGGCAACCTGCTTATCATGCGCCGTGTGGACCGGCTCATGGCCGCCGCCCAGCGCGTGCGCGACGGCGATCTCACCGCGCGCTCCGGCCTGGGGCACGGCGAGGGCGAGCTGGGCAAGCTTGCAGAATCTTTTGACGACATGGCGCTGGCCCTGGACACGCGCGAGGCCGAGCGCCTGGAATTTGAGGCCAAGCTGCGGCACCAGGCCCTGTACGACGCGCTCACCGGCCTGGCCAACCGCACCCTGGCCCTGGATCGGATTCAGCAGGCCCTGGAGCGCTGCAAGCGCCGCGACGATGTGTTTTACGCAGTCGTCGTCATGGACCTGGACCGTTTCAAGATCATCAATGACAGCCTGGGCCACGCCGTGGGGGACCAGGTGCTTGAGGTGGTTGCCCGGCGCATTGTGGGCACCCTGCGCGGCCTGGACACCGTGGCCCGGTTCGGCGGCAACGAATTCATCCTGCTGCTTGAAGAGCTGGCAACGCCGGGCGAGGCCATCCGCATCGTCAAGCGCTTGCGCGAGGCGGTGATGGAGCCGGTGCCCGTGGCCGGACGCGAGGTGCAGACAGCCGCCAGTTTCGGCATCGTGCTTTCGCCCAACGCCTTTGACCGCGCCGAGGATCTGCTGCAAAGCGCGGCCATCGCCCTGCACGCCGTGAAGCAGAGCGGCCGGGGCCGGTTCAAGGTCTTCACCCCGCGGCTGATGCTGCACGCCGTGGAGCGCCTGACTCTGGAGCAGGAACTGCGCATGGCCTTGGAGCAGGGACAGTTCGTGGTCCACTATCAGCCCATCTGGGATCTTTCGAGCACGCGTCTGGTGGGCTTCGAGGCCCTTGTGCGCTGGATGCACCCGGAGCGCGGCATGGTCGGTCCGGGGTCGTTCATCGCCCTGGCCGAGGAGACCGGCATCATCCTTGACCTGGGCCGCGTGGTGCTCACCCGTGCCTGCGCCGACCTGGCCGCCTGGCGAGAACGCGACCCCGCCGCCCGCAAGCTTTTCGTGGCCGTAAATCTGTCCAACAAGCA
The DNA here is from genome assembly GCF_030689645.1 of Humidesulfovibrio sp. Classification (GTDB taxonomy): domain Bacteria; phylum Desulfobacterota; class Desulfovibrionia; order Desulfovibrionales; family Desulfovibrionaceae; genus Humidesulfovibrio. The sequence continues at coordinate 8,127 of NZ_JAUYFU010000003.1, read as the reverse complement.
GTTTTCGCAGCACACCCTGGTTGAGCAGGTGTCGGAGATCCTGCGCCGCACCCGCCTGCCCGCCGACCGCCTGAAGCTTGAAATCACCGAGTCCAACATCATGGTCAACGCCGAAAGCGCCCTGGTTATGCTCAAGCGGCTCAAGGCCCTGGGCGTCATGATCAGCATCGACGACTTCGGCACCGGGTATTCGTCCCTCTCATACCTGCAGCGCTTCCCGGTGGACACCCTCAAGGTGGACCGCAGCTTTGTGGGCCGGCTCGGGCTCGACCCGGAGAACCAGGAGATCGTGCGGGCCATCGTCGCCCTGGCGCACAGCCTGGGGCTCGACGTGGTGGCCGAGGGCGTGGAGGAAAGCGCCCAGGCGGTCATGTTGCAGGCCCTTGGCTGCGAATGCGTGCAGGGCTTCTATTTCTCCCGTCCGCTGGACGGCGACCGCGCCCAGGAGACCATCGGCACCAGCATGGAGCGTTAGGCCGCAAACGCAAAAGGGGAGCTGATCCCTCTCTATGGCTCGAAGGCTGCGCCTGTGCAGTCGGATCGGGGGGGGCGGACAAGGACTGAGTGGCCCTGAGGGGCCTGGGCAGGGTGCTGGACCAATGCCCCAGCCCAAGCTGGATGACCGCAGGCGCTTCCCCGTGACTTTCGGCCCAGGGCAGGGCGCTTCGGTTCCCCCTGCCTGCGGCACATGAAAAAGCCCCCGGATAGCTCCGGGGGCTTTTTTGTGCAGTTTCGGTGCCGGGCGGGCCTGCGAAGTTAGGCGCTCTCCAGCTCGCGCATCAGGGCCAGCAGGTTCTCGGCCTGGGCCAGCAGGCTGGTGACGGCGTCCACGGCTTCGCTCATGGCCTCTGCTGTTTCGGAGGCGGTGCGGTTGATGTCGTCGAGGGAGCGGTTGATCTCTTCGCTTGCGGTGGACTGCTCGCCGCTGGCGGCGGCGATGGAGCGCACCTGGGTGGAGGAGCTCTCCACCAGGGCCACGATGCCCGTGAGGGCTTCGCCGGAGTCCTTGGCAAGCCCGGTGGCTTCATCAATGCGCGCCACTGCCAAATCCACGCTCTTGACGTTGTCGCGCGTGCCTTGCTGGATGCCGCCTATGGCCTGCGCAACCTCACGGGTGGCGGTCATGGTCTTCTCGGCCAGCTTGCGCACCTCATCGGCCACGACAGCGAAGCCGCGCCCGGCGTCGCCCGCCCGCGCAGCTTCGATGGCGGCATTGAGGGCCAGCAGGTTCGTCTGGTCCGCGATGTCGTTGATGACGCCCATGACCTGGCCGATGCCGTCGGCCTGCTTGCCAAGCTGGGCCATGTTGGTTTTGAGGCCCTGGGCCTGGACCGAGACATCCTGGATGGCCAGCACCAGGCTGTGCACCACGCCTGCGCCCAACTGGGCCTTTTGCTTGGCCTGGTCGGCTGCCTCCGCCGCCTGTCCTGCGCTGCTGGCCACGGCCAGCACTGTGGCGTTCATCTCTTCCATGGCTGTGGCCGTCTCGGCCAGGCGGTCCTTCTGGAAATCCGAGCCCCGGCGCGAGGTGTCGATGCGACCGGAAATGTCGCGGCTCACCTGGCCGATGGACTGGCTCACGTCGCGCAGCTTGGCTGCGGCCTGGAGCAGTCCTTCGCGGGTGGCCTGGGCGGCGCGATGCTTGGCTGCGTCGGCTTCTTCGGTTGCGGTGCGGGCCACCTGGGCCTCTTCCTCGGCTTGCCGCATGCTTTTTTCCGCCTCGCCGATCTTGTCGCGCAAGGTCGCCACCATCTGGTCCATGGCCTGTTGCAGGGTGCCCATTTCGCCGTGGAAGGCCTCATTGGCGCGGGCGTTCAGATTGCCTCCGGCGATGTCTCCGGCCACCACGCACAGACTGGAGATGGGGCGCGAGATCATGCGCACGAGCAGGAAGACTATGCCGCCGATGACCAGCACGAGAGCTCCCATGATTCCGGCGAGCCAGGTGCGCAGGGTCACCACCTTGGCGTGGATGTCGTCCACGTAGAGTCCGGTGCCGATGATCCAGCCCCAGGGCTTGAACTCCCGCACAAAGGATATCTTGGGGTAGGACTCGGCCGTGACGCCGCCCTCTTTCTTGGGCTTGGGCCAGGCGTAGCCGACGAAGCCCTGGCCGGACTTTTCGCACACCTCCGCAAAGGCCTGGAACAGGTTCTTGTTGCCGCCGGGGAAGTCCTGGGCAGGGGCGTTCATGTCGTCGCTCAGCCAGAATTGCGTGGCCTTGTTGAACTTCGCGTCGTCCAGAACCTTGCCTTCAAGGGCGGGCACAGTTGGGTGCATGATGGTGGTGGGGAAGGGGCGTGTGCTGTCGGTGATGAAGAAATATTCGTTGTTGCCGTAACGCATGTTGCGCAGGCGGGTGGCGGCGCGTTTCCTGGCTTCTTCGGGCGAGAACTCGCCTTTTTGCACCCGCGTTTCGTACTCGGCCACAAGGCTGGAGGCCAGGTCGATGGTGTCGGTGAGGCTGTCGCGCCGGCTTTTGAGGAGGTCGTTTTCGTAGTATGGGAGGAAGACGAAGAATACGGCCCCCACGAACAGGGCGATTATGCACCCGAAAAGGGAGTAGAGTTTTACGGAGGTCTTGGCGTTCAGGACAGTGTCGCGCAGCATGGCGGCTCCTCATTGAGTACGGCTTTTCGCAGAAAGCGCGCCCGGGGGAGGCGTTCTTAAGGCATAGAGTGTGTATCGGCTGAACCAGGGATCTCATTAGCGCTGTAGATCGTAAACGCTAACGGTTTTGGTTCGGGAGGGCAAGGTAGGAATTGATAGAGTTTGGTTGGTTGCGATGCGGGCCAAGCGCCGTGATTTCGACTTGTTCGCGGCTGGTCGTCGGCAAATGTCATGCACCGTGCTCAGAGGTGAGTTCGGCTTGGTGTTGAGGAGGCGGAATTCACCTGTTCCCCCTGGAGGCATTGGGTCGTAGTTGCTGTTTTAATGCATACAAGGAGAGTCGTCGTTTATTTGTTCTATGTGTAAAGGCTTATGTTGTATTTTGCGCTTGCTTCATGCTGAAGTGTTGTCGTGAGCTGGGTAAATCATACTTAAAATGGTCATTTTAAAGAGCATTGTCACCTGGATTACTTTGCGATACAGGACAATGGAGAGAGGTGGCATTAGAGTTTTATATCCAAGGGAGGGTGCGATGCGCAGCTTGTATTGCCTGGGGCTTTCGGCGGTGCTTCTGGCTGTGTCGGTCTTGTCTGCTCAGGCTCGGCAGCCAGCGTGGACTGACCCGGCGACGGACATGGAGTTCGTGTGGGTGCCTCAAGGTTGTTTCAAAATGGGCGACACCTTTGGCGTTGCCGATTCCGACGAAAAACCGGTGCACGAGGTTTGTGTCGACGGGTTCTGGCTGGGCAAGCATGCGGTGACCCAAGCTCAGTGGACCAAGGTGCTGGGCGACAATCCTTCGAAGTTCAAAGCTGACGACAGGCACCCGGTGGACTCCATCTCCTGGGATGACGCCAAGCGATTTGCGGCACGGCTTTCGGCCCTGTCCAAGGGTGCGGAGCGCTATCGCCTCCCCACCGAGGCCGAGTGGGAGTACGCCTGCCGCAGCGGGGGCAAGCATGAGATGTTCGCTGGAGGGGCCGATGCCGCCAAAGTGGCTTGGTACCGGGCCAACAGCCAGGGCTCCACGCATCCCGTGGGCCTGCGTGAGCCAAATGGCCTGGGGCTGTATGACATGAGCGGCAACGTATACCAGTGGGTGGAGGACATGTACGAGAAGGACGCCTACGCTCGGCATGGCCGAAACAACCCGGTGCAGACCACGGGCTGGGGCCGCGTGGCGCGTGGCGGTTGGTGGGGCGGCGAGGCGAATTGCGTGCGCTGCACCTTCCGTTGCTACCAGTCTGACCGCTGCAAGCCTGCCAGCACAGGCATGCGGCTGGTGCGCATGGGGCCGAACCCTTAGGAGCGAAAGCCAGGAAACCTGGGTTAGCGCACGAAGCGCAGGCCGTCGATATTGATGCTGAGCGGGCCTTCCGGCAGCCGGCCCGCTTCCGCGCCGATGCAGAGATCCTCCACGCTGTCTGGACGAAGCACCAGATCGCCGGGCCGCAGGCCCAGGCGCTGAGCCTCGGTGTCCCACCCGGTCAGCGGGGCCAGAGCGCCGTAAGGCAGCCGCAGCGTTTTCCATTCTTCGCCGATGACGAAGCTGCCGAAGAAGCGGTCCCGCGCATTGTTGTCCTGGGTGTTGGAGCTGGTGACCACCAGGATTCCGGCCACGGCCCGCGACGCCTTGATGCGGAACTCCACGGCGCGGGTTTTGTAGAGGTCGCGCCGCGTTGTGCTTGCGAGGCCAAGGCAGGCGCGCGTTGGGCCTGGCTTTTGGTTGGGCGGCGGGGCGATATCGATGCGGAAGCCGCCGGGCGTGGCGTCATCGGCGCTTACGGTAAGGCGCGCCCCGTTTTCAAAGCGTGCGCCAAGGGGCCAGGAGGCGTCTCCCGGCACAGCCTGATCACCTGGCTGCACGCGCAAGGGGGCGGCGGGCTCGGCGCTGGCTGGGGCGGCGGCCAGACACAGGGAGAAGATCAGGCAGGCGAGGAGTCGGCGCACGGGGCCTCCGGTAAAGGGCTATGCCTCATGCTAGGGCAGGGCGGCGGCGGAGGCAAGGGGGCAAAAGGGGAGCCCCAGCCCGGTTCGTGCGGTAGGCTGGGGCTCCCAGGAGGGAGACGAGTTTTGCGGCCAGCGGGATGTGTGGCGCACCCGCGTGTCGCAGGCAGAAGCTTGCGCGTCTCCCTTTTAAGCGTGTCAACGCAGGTAGTCTGTCACGTACTTCACAGCCAGGAACACCAGAAGGCCCGAAAGCATCCACTTGATGTACCGGGCGGGAACGAACTTCTGGCAGCGCGCGCCCAGGTACATGCCCGCCATGCCGCCGATGCCGAACAGGAAGCCCAGCATCCAGTCGGGGGCAACGGACATGGTGGGGTAGAAGGGCGCGATCAACTGGTAGAAGCACACCCCGGCCACGGAGGTGATGAAGGTGCCCATGAGGGCCGCGCCGGCCACGGTGTAGACCGGAAGGCCGAAGAACGACACAAAGAAGGGCGCGATGATTGCGCCGCCCCCGATGCCGTACGTGCCGCCGATGATGCCCACAATGAAGGACAGGGAGAGGATGCCCCAGGTGGAGACGTCGTAGGTCTCGCCGTAGAACTCATAAGCGATGCGGGTGCTGGTGAAGCGCACCACACGCACTGCTGCCAGCTTCTCGCCATGGGCCTCCTTGTTCTTGGCCATCTCGCGGAAGCGCGCCACCTGCGCCTGGAAGCGCTCCTCCGCCGCCTTGGCGCCGCCCGCCTGCCCCTTCATCTGCTTGATGAGGTCGCGCACCATGCGCACGCCGATGTACAAAAGCACGCAGGCCACGAAGAGCTTGAAATTCTTTGCGTCGGGCAGGTATTGCACCCGCAGGAAGGCCCCGATGAACACGCCGGGCAGGGTGCCCACAATGACCACCCAGGTCAGCGGCCAGACCATGCGCCCCTCGCGGATGAAGCGCCACACGCCGCTGGGGATGGCCACGATGTTGTAGAACTGGTTGGTTGAGCTCACCGAGGGGTTCACATACCCTAGCACGCTCATCTGAAAGGGCAGGAGCAGGAACGCCCCGGAGACTCCCCCCATGGAGGTGAAGAACGAAATGACCAGGGACACCAGCGGGGGCACCCAGGGCTGCACCTCAATGCCTGCGACCTCGAAGAGCATGGCGGCCTCCTGCGGAATGCCGGGCGGCGTGCGCCGCGACGGGTTGGGGAATTTTGCTTGCGTTGCTATCACGCGTTCATATATTTTCGTGACTGAAGAATAATTGCGCCTGAAATATTTGTCACGCATTATTTGGCGAGGTGTGCGAGTTTTCTTGCGAGCACTTTGGTCGTTTCGGGACTTGGCAGGAGCGTTGTTTCGCCCTAATGTTCTGCAGTTCCTGAATCTCATAACCCAGCGAGAGCCATGACGATGCCTGAAGATTCCTCATCCGCTCCGGCCCTGGCCGAGGCGCGCAGCCTCGACGAAGCGCAGGTTGCGGCCCTTGAGCAGTCCTTCCGTTCCTGGATGGACGCCTCTCGCCGCAAGGCGGATCAGGCTTCGCGTCGTCGGCTTTGGCTCATCTTTCTGCTGCTGCGCTCCACTGGGGCGAGGCTGGGCGAGGTGCTGGGCCTTGACCCCACCCGCGACCTGGACCTGGACAGCGAGCGCCCCACGGCCCGCTTTGGCCGCAACGGGCAGGATGGCCGCGAGGTGCCCCTGCCAGCGGATGTGGCGCAGGCCCTGCGCGAGGCGCTGGCCGACCTGGGCCTTGCGCCCGGCGCAGCGCGTCTCTTCGACATGGACCAGGGCCATGTGCGGCGCAAGTTCTACGAGCGGGCCGAGGCTGCGGGCCTGCCGCGGGAGCTGGCCAGCCCCAGCGTGCTGCGGCGCTCACGCGCGCGCCAGCTCATGCGCCAGGATGTGCCCCTGCCCGTGGTGCAGCGCCTGCTGGGCCACTCGTCGGCAGACCTCACCGCCGCCTTTTCCGACTATTCCGACATTGAGGCCAGCGACATCGTGGAGGCCTACCTGAAGCGCGAAGAGCATCGCAAGACCAGCGCGCGCAACCGCTTCTTCGGCGCAGTGAGCAAGGTCGTCGAGGGCCCGGTGGTGGCCAGCGTGGAGATCACCAGCCTGGGCGGGTTCAAGGTCACCAGCGTGGTCACGCGGGAGAGCGTGGACCGCCTGGGCATAAAGCCCGGCGTGCTGGCCACCGCAGATATCAAGGCCCCCTGGGTGCAAATCTCTGCGGGTGAGGACGAGCCCCGCTCCAGCGCTGCCAACCGCTACCCGGCCACAGTGCGCCGCATCCTCACGGGCGAGGCCCAGGGCGACCAAGTGGCCGCCGAGGTGGTGGCCCAGCTTTCCGACGGCACCATGCTGGCGGCGGTCATCACCCATGAGAGCGTGCGCCGCCTGAACCTCGCGGTGGGCGACCCGGTGTGGGCCAGCTTTGGAGCCTTTTCGGTCATCCTGAACTTCGGCTGAGTATGGTAGTATAAATGACGGATTTTGATAAACAAAAGATTGCTTTTACCGTTGCACTTCTAGCGGTTTTGCTCTCATTCCATCCAATTCTGAGCCACATTGGTGAGAGTGGTTTCATTTTTTTTCAATGGTTTCTTAGCGTCTCTCAGCTTTACTACTGCGTATCAGGATTGTTTGCGATTTCTGTCTACGCATTTGGATTCCGACTCCTGACTGATAAAGGTGCACGGTTTATATCTGTTGTCGGGAATTCGTTTTACGGTGCAGCGATTGTGCTTCCGATTCTCTACGTTGTTTTGTTTTTTGCTTCATTCGCTTTGAACTTGTATATCGACAACGTTAGAACTATAAATACTGTCCTGGCTATTTTAAATGTCATTGTTGGCGCATCTTCTTTCTATGTTGTGTATTATATGCAGGGAAGGATTGGAAGCCGTGAGGCTCAATCCACTATTGAGAAGTATTCAAAAGATGAGGTGTTGTTTGTTGAGCGTGCACATAAATTGTTGGGAACTGGATATTATGATTTGGCAGTCGTCGAAGCATTTAAGGCCGTTGAGGTCTCTGCGTTGAGATTTATGCTGAGCAAAGGGATTAGCACAAGCCAAGGTCGTTGGTTTTCTAATTCGGCTATTTCTGAGGTACTGACTCCAGAATTAATGCAAGGGCTACAGCAAATGCGAGAGGCAAGAAATAAAGCAGCGCATGGTACAGACCCTATTTCTGAAGCGTTCGCAAAGAAAGTTATTCCTCTGGCAACAAGCATAGTTGCTAGGTTTAGCGCTCAGGAAGATAGCGACGGATCGTAGCTTGTTTGTCAGGCTTGTCATTCTGTTTCGCCTTGAGAGCTACAGCATTGTGGGGTGAGCGATGTCGTTGTCAGCTTTCTACCCGGCCCGGCTGTGGAAGCCGCTCAAGAACGGAGTAGCGCAGTGCCGCCTGTGCAGCCACTTCTGCGTTATCAAGCCTGGCGGACGCGGCATTTGTGCCGTGCGCGAGAATCGCGGCGGCGAGCTTGTCACCCTGGTCTACGGTCTGCCTGCGGCCCTCAACGTGGACCCGGTGGAGAAGAAGCCTCTGTACCATTTTCTGCCCGGAACG
>NZ_JAUYFU010000027.1 GCF_030689645.1 Humidesulfovibrio sp. | reverse complement strand
AACGCTCTTGGCCGCGGCAAGCAGCAGGCCCAGGGCGTCCAGGGTCAGCGCCGTATTCTTGTCCAACTCCGAGCCGGACTTGGCAGCCAGGGCCTGGGCCGCGGCAAGGAGCTTCGGGTCCGCAGCGGCAGTGGCGAAATCCGTTTCATAGACCGCGCCCTGGGCCTCAGGCAGGCTGTGGAAGCCGCGGTCCGTATCCCAGGACTCGCCGCCCAGAAACTGGCCGGAAAAACCTGCAGCGCGGGCTTGCTGGATTTGCCGAGCCAGGTCGATGGGGAAATTTGGAAGAAAGAGCACCTGCGCTCCGGCGGCCACAATGCGCGCCAAGTGCGGCATGAAATCATGAGTCCCTGCCTGGTAGGGCTCCAGATGCACCTTGGCCGCGCTCTGGGCGGCAAAGGCATTGCTGAAGTAGCCGGCCAAGCCGGAGGAATACGCGTCGGCCTCGTCGTACAGCAGCGCGGCGCGGCGCAGTCCCCTGTCCTCATAGGCAAACCGCGCCAGAACCGCGCCCTGCACGCTGTCCACCTGGCAGACCCGGAAGGCGAACGTTCGGCCCCGCGTGACCTCCGGATTGGTGGCCGAGGGCGAAATCATCGGCACCCGCATAGTCTCCATCGCAGCGGCCACGGGGATGGCCTCGCGGCTGAAGTACGGGCCGATTATGGCCGAGACGCGCTGCTGCTGCACAAGGCGGCCCATGGCGCTCATGGCCTGCTCGACCTTGTCGCCGGAGTCCTCCACATAGAGCCGGACCAGCATCTTTCGGCCGCCCACCTCCACTCCGCCCTGGGCGTTCAGCTCATCCACGCGAGCCTGGGCCACGCGGTGCATGGTGAACCGGGTGGCGGAGCTCAAGGGCGCCATGAGCCCGATGCGGAACTCCTCGGGCTTTTCCTCCGCCTGGGAACAACCCACCAGCGACAGCACAGCCAAGAGAGCCAGGAGGAAGATTCTGGCACGCAACCGGATCCGCATATGTGAGCCCCCCCTTGCAGCGCGCGTCAAATCAGACTCAGGAAGACATCTCTGGCGCATAGGGCAAAACATAAGGACAACGCCCGAAATAAACAAGCTCTGATTGCTCAATTCTCGCGTCCTTGGGCTGACCGCTGGATCAAGACTTGCGGCGGCGCAGGCGGCGGCCCAGAGCCTCGGCCATCTGCCGGGCCTCGGACAGGCCGAACAACCGAGCCAGGGCGAAGTAGGCCACAGCCCAGGCGGGGATCAAAAGCGCCCAAAGATACTGGGTGCCTGCCGAGGCCCAGGCCCCCAGGCCCATGAGCAGGCTGGCCGCAGCGCACTTGAGCGTGGGCGCAAGCTCCATGGGCCACTGGCCCAGGCGGCGGCGCAACAGCCAGGAAAGCAGGCCCACGTTGGCGTAAGAGGCGATGGAAACGGCCAGGGCCAGCCCGGCGTGGGCCATGAACTGCATCAGGGTGAAGCCGAGCAGGATGTTCACAACCACGCAGGCGGCCGCCACCAGCATCGGCATGCGCGTGTTCTCCAGGGCGTAGAAGGCGCCAACCAGGGGCCGCACCAGGGCGATGGCCGGCAGGCCCACCCCATAGGCGACGAGGGCCGAGGCCGTGGCCTGGATGGCCTCCGGTCCGAAGGCTCCGCGTCCGAACAGAAGCCCGATGAGCGGCGCGGCCAGGGCGATGAGCCCGGCCATGGCCGGCAGGCTGATGAACAGCGAAAGACGCATGCTGGAGCGGATGACGCCCCTGAACTCGTCCATCTGGTCCGCAGCCGCCAGCCGCGAGAGGCTGGGCAGGGCCGCGGTGCTCACCGCCAGGCCGAACACTCCCACCGGGAACTGCACCAGGCGGTCCGCGTAGTACAGGTACGAAATGCTGCCCACAGGCAGAAACGAGGCCAAAAGCGTGCCCAGGAGCAGGTTGATCTGGTACACGGCGGAGCCCAGCACCGAAGGCAGCATGAGCTTGCCCATGCGCACCACCGCCGGGTCCATCCAGCGCCACGGGCCGCGCCACGAGAACCCCAGGCGCGTCAGAAACGGCTGCTGGAACAGCCACTGCGCCAGCCCCGAAGCCACAACGCCCCAGGCCAGGGCGTAGGCCACATTCCAGCCCATGTGCCAGCCGAGGAGCGCGGCGGCGATGAACCCGATGTTCAAAAGGCAAGGCGCAAAGGCCGGGGCGAAGAAGTGGTCCATGGCGTTCAGGATGCCCATGCACAACCCCACAGCCGAGATGAAGACGATAAACGGGAAGCAGATGCGCAAGAGATCCGCCGTGGTGGACAGCAGCTCCGGGTTTTTGGCGAAGCCCGGCGCGATGACGGCGGTCAACTGCGGCGCGAAAATCAACGCCAGCGCAGTGATGACCGCAAGGATGCTCACCAGCCAGGCCAGCACGGAGCGGGCCATCTCCTGGGCGCGCGCCTCGCCCTCCTCCGCCCGCACGCGTGAGAACGTGGGAATGAAGGCCATGGTCAGCGAGCCCTCGGCAAACAGGCTGCGCAACAGATTCGGGATGCGGAAGGCCACGAAGAAGGCATCGGCGAAAAGCCCGGCCCCAAGGGCAAAGGCGGTAATGAGGTCGCGCACGAAACCCAGCACGCGCGAAACAAGCGTGGCCCCGGCCACCGTGACGGCGCGCTTGGCTATGTGGCGGGATTCGGCATTCATTTGTTCCATGATAGACCATGCGCGCCGGGCTGTCATCTGGCCTTAAAGCCGGACGCAGCTCCGCCGCCCCCCTTTATTCACCCCTTCTCGTTGTCCTCCAAGGCTCTGCGCAGTGAGAAATGCAGAAACACGCCGCGTCGTTCACTCCAAGTGCAGGTTCAACAACAGGCAGGCGGCACCCAGGCTGCGGGAACAGCATCAACGGCATCGCTCATCCGGGGATCATTTGACTTGTCGCCAAAAAAACACTACTATACTAAGCATATACGTATAGAGCCGGAGGACTAATGAATATTCGCCCAGGTTCCATTCTCTCTGTCTTGTCTCTTCTTGTCACCCTGCTTGTGCCGAATCTGACTTTTGCGGAAGAAGCCGGTGCGGAAGAAGCCGGAAAGGTGAAGGTCGGTGTTCTATACGAAAATTTAGGAAGCAGAAATCTCGGCCGCCAAATTTCCTGGTATGGCAATTTTGGCGGGGTCGTGCTTGGATATGAAAAAAACTACAGTGACTTCTGGTGGGCCTTAGATGGCAAGTATAGATATGGGCGGCTCAGCTACATGGATTATGACATAGACACTGCGAACATCAAGGGACAAGCTGTCGTAGGCAAGTCATATGACATGGGTGGAGTAACCCTGAAGCCATATGCGGGCTTGGGCTTCGATTGGGTAGTGCAGGATATGCGCGGAAGCAGTGACGCTTCCATCACCGAATACCTCCTAGTCTTTGGGACGCGGGCTGAAAGAAAATTTGATGCAGGCATGGTTGGACTAGATTTGCAGTTCGACTACGTCCTTGGACGTGAAGTATATTACACCGACAACGAGAATTACTGGGCAAGAAGAGTTTTCGATGGCTCATATAGTATTGAAGCAGGCGCCTACTATGAACCCGCAAATCTCCCAATTGGCGTTCGCCCATACTTCAAGTATGAGAAGTGGCAAAAAACGAAGCTCTGGAAGTACAATGAGCGCCACCACATTGGAATCGAGACATACGTAAAATTCTAATCTTTCCTCATCATTTCCAAAAAGCCCGAAGGTGACCATTGCCTTCGGGCTTTTTTGGGGCCTGATTCCCAGGATGCCCCCGCCTTGCCGTGAGATTTCCGCCTGCCCCTTTCAGGCCAGCCTGTAGAAAGCTGCTCCTTTGGCCTTATGCCGGATATCACACCGCTCAGCCCAGTTCGCGGAGCACGCGGGCAATGTCCCCAGGAAGCCGCACTGCAGCAGCGGGAATTGAAGCGAACGCAAAACCGTTCACGAGGTCCTGCGGCACGCAGGGCCGCGGCGAATCCAGCAGCCCGGCGCGCCAGGCCAGGTAGCCGGTGATGGCCTGGGCCGGCACGCCAGCCTCGCGCAATTCCGCAAGGGTCAGGGACTGGTGCCGCTTGGCCAGGCGCTCGCCCTCGTGGTCGAGCACCAGAGGCAGATGCGCGTACTGCGGCGGCTGCGCGCCCAGCAGACGGTACAGGAAAATCTGGCGCGGCGTGCTGGTGAGGATGTCATCGCCACGCACCACCTGGGTAATGCCCATGGCGATGTCGTCCAGCACCACGGCCAGCTGGTAGGCGAACACCCCATCCGAGCGGCGCACGGCGAAGTCGCCGCCGCACTCGGCCAAGGTCATGTGCTGCTGCCCGGCCACAAGATCGTCAAAGCCGATGGCTGTGTCGTCGCAGCGCAAACGCAGGGCGGGCCTGCGGCCTTGGCGCAGCAGCTCGGCGCAATCCTGGACCGACAGTTCCCGGCAGGCGCCGGGGTAGGCGGGCGAGCCGTCTCCGGCCAGCCCGGCGGCTTTGCCCTGTGGCGCGTGGGGAGCGGAGGCCAACTGGCGCAGCTCCTTGCGGGTGCAGAAGCAGGGGTAGATGCGCCCGGCGCTGGTCAGCTCGTCGAGGGCGGCCGCGTAGCGCTCCAGCCGCAGGCCCTGCTCATAGGGGCCAACCGGACCGGGCGCGTCCGGGCCTTCGTCCCAGTCCAGGCCCAGCCAGCGCAGGTCGCGCAGGATGTCGTCCGCGAATTCGCGGCGCGAGCGCTCCGGGTCGATGTCCTCCAGGCGCAGCACCACCTGCCCGCCAGCGGCCCGCGCCGCCAGCCAGGCCAGCAGAAACGACCAGGCGTTGCCCAGGTGCATGAGGCCGGTTGGGCTGGGGGCCAGCCGCCCCCGCACGGAACAGTTTTGCGCTTCAACGTTTGGCATGGGTCTTCCGGCATCATCATCCGTTCGAAAAGTCAAGCGCGCGCGGAACAAACGCCGGGACAACGCCCCCTGGCTCCCCGCTCCGCACCAGTCAGCCCAAGCCCGGAGCGCTGCCCAGGCAGGCCAGCTGCCCCACGGCCCAGGGGCAATGCCCGCAGGGCACGCTCACGCCCAGGCAGTCAAGCTCAAAAGCCCCGTAGACCCCGGAGGCGTCGCTGCACAAGCCCGAGCCACAATCGCCGCAGGCCGGGTACTCGCCGTTGCGAACCGTTTCGCGGAAGCGCGAAAACTCTTGGCCGCGCCAGATGTCTGTCAGCGATGCTTCGAGGACATTGCCAAAGCGCCGAGGCTCGACGGTTTTCGCGTCGCCCAGCACGCGGCAGGCATAGCCGTGCCAAAGAAAATGGCAGGGAGAGACGTTGCCGCGCCAGTCGATGAACGCGGCGTCCTGATCCACGAAGCCGCACCGCCGGTCTTTCGGGCGCTCCGGAGCGGTGAGGGCGGGCAGGTGCAGATCAAGCCCCGCAGCCTTGGCCAGCCGGCGCGCCGAATCGAACACCGCAGCGAGCTCTTCCAGGCGCGCGGGATCGGCCTGGGCCAGGCGCCCCACGTTGAGCCACACGCCTTCGGCATGGGCGCGCTCATGCATGCGGCGCAGCAGGTCCATCAGCTCGCGCTCCACCGGGGTGCGGTGGACCATAACCGCGGCGCGGGGCACGCCGGAGAGGTCGAGCCCCCGGGCGCGGGCCTCGGCCTGGTGCTGGGCGAAGATGCGCAGGGAGGCGGCGCTGCACGGCAGGAACAGCGCCTCGGACTCGGTGGCGGCGTCCATGGGCAGCAGGTGCGTCGCCAGCAGGAAGTCGAGCTTGAGCCGGGCCGCGCTCCGCACCAGATCGGGGAGCTGCGCGATGTTGCCCCGCATGAGCACGGTTTCCAGGCCCAGGCGCATGGGCCTGCCTGCTTTGGCCGATGCCGCCCGCAACAGGGCCGTAGCGCGGGAAAGAGCGTCATCCGGGCCGGATCCGCCGTGGCCCAGGGCCGCGCCCTCGCCGTCGTGGGAGATGCAGGCCACGTCCAGCCCGGCCTCCGCCAGCAGCAAAGCCAGACGCTCGTCGAGCAGCAGGCCGTTGGTCTGCAAGCCGCACCAGCCTCCCGCAGGCAGCCGCTCCGCCACATGGCGGACCATGCGCGGCAAGTCCGGGTGCAGAAGCGGCTCGCCCATGCCGTTCAGTATCACGGCACGGGCATGGCGGAAGGAATCGTCCAGACGCTCGAAGGCGGCCAGATTCATGTCGCCGAACCCGCCCCGCCAACCCGGCGCGCAGCGCGCGCACATTGGGCAGGTGAGGTTGCAGCGGGTGGTGGTCTCTATGAACAAGGTCTGCGGAAACAAGTTCATGCGGTGACAAAAACTCCTTACGGCTTGCAGTCCACGTGGCACACGCTGGACAGCGTGCCAGGGTCGTTGGGGAACCAGCGCTTCTTGAGCCAGAGGGCCACATTCACCAGCCCGATGAGCACCGGCACCTCCACCAGCGGCCCGATGACCGCGGCAAAGGCCTGGCCGGAATCCAGCCCGAAGACTGCCACAGCAACCGCAATGGCCAACTCGAAGTTGTTGCTTGCTGCGGTGAAGCTCAAGGTGGCGGACTGGGCGTAATTGGCCCCGGCCTTCATGGACAGCCAGAAGGAGGCCAGAAACATGATCAGGAAGTAGATGAGCATGGGCGCGGCCACGCGCAGAACGTCAAAGGGCAGGGCCACCATGACCTCGCCCTTGAGGGAGAACATGACCAGAATGGTGAACAGCAGGGCCACCAGGGTGATGGGGCCGATCTTGGGCGCGAACACCGTGTCGTACCACTCGCGGCCCATGACCTTGAGCCCGATGATGCGCGAGGCCAGACCCGCCAAAAACGGGATGCCCAGATAGATGAACACGCTCTCGGCTATCTGGCCCATGCTGATGTTCACCGCCGCGCCTTCAAGCCCCAGCCAGCCAGGCAACACGGTGAGGAACATCCAAGCGTACAACGGGAAAAACAGGACCTGGAACACGGAATTGAAGGCCACAAGACCCGCACAGTACTCGCGGTCGCCCCCGGCCAGGTCGTTCCACACAATGACCATGGCGATGCAGCGCGCCAGCCCGATGAGGATCAGGCCGGTCATGTAGGCGTGGTGGCCGGAAAGAAAGGTCACGGCCAGCCCGAACATCAACACCGGGCCGATGACCCAGTTCTGCACCAGCGACAGCGCCAGCACGCGCACGTTCTTAAAAACCTGCCCCATGAGCTCGTAGCGAACCTTGGCCAGGGGCGGGTACATCATCAGGATGAGGCCCGCCGCGATGGGCAGGTTTGTGGTGCCGCTCTGCATGCCGCCCACGGCCTGCTTGAGCCCGGGAAACAGGTACCCTGCGCCGATGCCCGCGAACATGGCGGCGAAAATCCACAGAGTCAGCCAGCGATCCAGAAACGACAGCTTACCTGTGACGGATTCAGACATGGTGAGCCTCCTTACTGGTCAGCACATGCGGGAGAGGAACACGTGGGCTACTTGCCCGAGGACTGGACCTTGCCGGTTTCCCTGCCGGTGGACTTGCCGCCTGCCTTGCCATCGGGCTTCTGGTTCAGGGCAGCCATGAAGTCGCGCGCCTCGTCGCCGCGCAGCAGTTCAGCCAGGCCCACCAGCCCGCCCACGAGATAGCACGCGTTATAGCCCTTGGTGGTGAGGTAAACCATGGCGATGTTCGAGCGGTCGATGTGCGGGCAGGCCGTGACGATTATTTTGTCCTTGGGCAGCTCGTTCAACCTCGCGGGCAGCTCGTTCAGGGGAATCTTGAGCGCGAAACTCGGGCCCCAGGCCTGCTGCTCCTCCGGGAAGCGGATGTCCACCAGCACGGCCTCTTTTTTGATGAGCAGGGCCAGAAGCTCCTTGCCCGAGCACTTCATGAGCTTGCGCGTCTCGTAATCGAATTCGCGCACGTAGGTGTCGAGGCTTATGGGTTCTGCCGCGACGGCAGGTCCGGCCACAGCAAGCAGGCCAAGAAGGCAGGCGGCGGCGAAAAACTTCATGTGGACCTCCCAGGTTGATGGTCGCGGGGCTTCGTCCCAGTCTGATCAACCCAGACCGCTGCCCAAAAACGGCCTGGCGATAAAATACACACCGAGCAAACCGACAAGAACCCCGGCCATCCGCCGCACCCACGTCCCGCCGCCGGAGAAGCCCTCCAGCATGCGCCGGGCCAGGGAGGCAGAGCTGCCTGCAATGACAATGGGCAGACAGTGCCCCAGGGCAAAGGTCAAAATGAGCCCCACGCCGGTAAGCACCTGCTCCTGCACGGTGATGACGGCCAAGAGCGGGGCCAGGAAGCCGAAGGTGCAGGAGCCGGACAAAAGCCCGTAGCCCAGGCCCATGATGAGCGCGCCGGAAACCCCGTGCACCTTGAGCTTTGACATGAGCCCGCCGGAAAGCCTGCACGCGGCCACGCCCAGCATGTCCAGCGCCACGAACACAAGCACCGCTCCCACGGCCATGGTCCAGTAGGAGCCCACGTCGCCCAGCATGCGGCCCAGGAGCGCGCAGGCCACGCCCACCAGGGCGATGGTGGTGAAAAGCCCCAGGGTGAAGACCACGGCGTAGCGCACGGCCTCGCGCCCTTCCACCAGCCTGCCCTGCCCGGCCACATAGCCCACCATGAGCGGGATGCTGGCCAGATGGCAGGGGCTGAACAGCACGCTCACCAGCCCCCAGAGGAAGCTGCCCGCGTAAGCCGCGAGGGAATCTCCGGTCATCCAGGCGTTGATGGCCAGGAGGAACTGTTCAAGGAGGCCGGGCATGGAGCTTCCCTGCTACTTCGCCAGCAGCTTGTTCAGCGTGTCGGAGGCGGTCTTCTTGTCCATGAAGCCCTCGTGGCGCGAAACCTCCTGGCCTGCCCTGTTAAAGAATATCTGCGTGGGAATGGCCCGGATGCCGAACTTTCTGGCCGCATCGTTGTCCTCGCGCACGTCGATGAACACCACAGCGGCCTTGCCCCGGTAGTCCTTCTCAAGCTCCACCAGAATGGGCGCCATCATCTTGCAGGGAATACAGCTCTTCGCGCCCAGGTCCAACATGGTCACCACGCCTTTCACCGGCACCTGCGGAGCCTGAGCCGGTGCGGCAAAGGCCAGCGTGCCCGCCAGACACAACGCCAAGGCCAGGAGGAGACAACGCGTCATTTTCCGAGCCACGCCAGAATCTCCTTTTTCGACGGAACCTTGCCTGAGCATTTCACCACGCCGTCCACAACCACGGCAGGGGTGGCGAAAACGCCCAGCATGGCCATTTCCTTGAAGTCCGAAACCTTGGTCACCTGGGCCGGCACCCCGGCCTCGGCCACAGCCTCGCGCACCAGCTTCTCCGCCTCGTGACACTTGGGGCACCCCGGCCCAAGAACCTTGATTTCCATGTTCGTTCTCCGTGTTTTGCCGCTTTGTGCGCTAGCCTTTTTTGAGCTCGTCGACCATGCCGCGCAGAGCCCGGCCCTCGGGATTCTTGGCTGCGGGATTCACCTGCAACAGCTTTTCCCAGGTGGCGACGGCGGCGGTGCGGTCCTGCACGTCGTGCAACAGCACTACACCCTTATTATACAAGGCATTCTCGTGGCGCGCGTCCAGCTTGAGAGCGGTGTCGAAAATCTCCAGCGCCTTCTTGGGCTCGCCAGCCTCGCGGTGCATGATGCCCAGATCGGTCCACACGTCGGCGCTCACCGGACCGAGGGCGATGGCCTTCTCATACGCGGCGATGGACTTCCGGGCCTGGTGGGTGTCGAAATACAGGTTGCCCAGCTCGATCCACTGGGCCTGGTCGCCGGGCTTCTGCGCTGTGGCTATCTCCAGCTCGCCTATGTGGGCCAGCTCCGCAGTATGGTCGTGCCCGTCCCCTTTCTGTCCGGGCATCTGGGCAGCAGGCTGGCTCATGGTCTGCATGGGCATCTGCGCGGGCTGGCGCAGCTCCATGGAGATGCTTCCCAGGAAAAATCCAACGGCCAGCGCCGCCACTATACCGCCAATGAACTCGCCTTTGCTGAAAGTGCGCGCCGATTCGGCCATGCGCTTATTCTCCGTTTGCCCCGCGCGGGGCGGGGGTTGCGTGTTGTGCTGACTCCAGATTGCTGAACCGAAATCCAATTACTGAGCTGCCGCCTCCAGCCTGTTGGCCGCCAGCAGCCCGGCGCGCACGATGAGTTCCTCGGACAGGGCCTCATACTCCCGGCCCTCCAGGCGCAGGGTGCGGCAATCGGTCTGCGCGCCCAGCAAGTCGCAGCAGGACTGGCAGTGACTCTCGCCCACCTCGGCGCCCAGCAGGTCTTCCAAAGGCTGGCCGCCGATAAACACACGATTGCTCTCCGTCACGGCAAAAAGCGGCAGGGCCTTTTCCATCAGGACCACTTCGATGCCCCGCGGGGCCAGCGCCTCACGCAGCGCCAGGACGGCCCGGCGCACGCTCTCGCCCGTTTCGCCGCAGCGTTCGCACGTTTCCGCCCCCTTAAGCACCCTCTGCCAGAGAATATCGAGCCGCATGCGCCCCATGGCAAGAACCGCCTACATAATTGCGTTGAACAAAAAACCCACCAGCAAAATGCCCAGGCCGACCACGCCCACGAAGACCGCCAGCAGCTTGGGCTTGAGCACCTTGCGCAATATGACCATCTCCGGCAGCGAAAGCGCGATGACGGCCATCATGAAGGCCAGCACAGTGCCCAGCGCCGCGCCCTTTTCCAGCAGCGCGTGGACCACGGGCACGATGCCCGCCGCGTTGGAGTACATGGGAATGCCGATGACCACCGCAGCAGGCACGCTCCACCAGGCCTCGCGGCCCATGATGGACGCCAGGAAACCCTCGGGCACATAGCCATGGATGCCTGCGCCCACGGCGATGCCCGCCACCACCCAGGGCCAGACCTTGCCCAGAATGTCGCGGGCGGCAACGGCCCCGGCGTCCAAGCGCTCGGCCCAGGTCAGCTCCGGCTGGTCGGTCTCTCCGCCGCCGGCCCGCACGGCCAGCACCCAGTCCTCAACGTGGCGCTCAAGCTTGAGCCGCCCGATGACAAAGCCGCAGACCATGGCCACGGCCAGCCCTGTGCCCATGTAGATGGCCGCCACCTTCCAGCCCAGCAGGCTGTAAAGCAGCACCACGGCAATCTCGTTGACCATGGGAGCGGAGATAAGAAAGGAGAAGGTGACGCCAAGGGGCACCCCGGCCCCCAGGAATCCGATGAACAGCGGCACGGCGGAACACGAGCAGAAGGGCGTGACAATGCCGAGCAGCGCGGCCAGCACGTTGCCGAAAGCCTCGCTTTTGCCCGCCAGCAGGCGGCGGGTGCGCTCCGGGGTAAAGAAGCTGCGCAGCACGCCCACGCCGAACACCACCAAGGCCAGCAGCAGCAGCACCTTGGGCGTGTCGTAAAGAAAGAACTCCACGCTGGCGCCCAGGTGGCTGGTCAGATCCAGGCCCAGGAGGTTCTGCGTGGCGAAACGGGCGATGCCCGGCAGCATCTGGTACAGGTTCCACCAGATGACGAGCGCGGCAAAGGTGAGGCCCAGCTTGCCCGGCAGGCTGGAAGGCGGGGCAAGCACCTCGGCCACGCGCTGGGCGCGGGCTTCGGCCTGGGCTTGGCGATTCTTCTCGCGCTGGGCGCGCAGCATCTCGCGGGCCTCTCGCACGGTCTTGGGCTGGCAGGAGCAGGGCTTGTCAGCATCAAGGGAGCCCAGCGGCTTCAATTCCTTCATTATCCGTCCCTCTGCGCCCTATGGGCAACCCAGGCGCGCAGCGTGGTTTCAATGTCATCGCGCACGGCGCGCACCTTGGCCAACTGCTCCTGCGGCGTTCCCGCAACCGTGCCGGGGTCATCGAAGCTCCAGCGCTCGGTGACGGCCACGCCAGGCACAAAGGGGCACAGGCCAGCGGCCTTGCTGCACACGGTGACGACCACCTCGAACTGTTCCCCGCGCCCGGCCAGTTCGGCCACGGCCTCGGCCACCAGCTTGGTGCGCTTGCCGGAAATATCGATGCCGCGCTCGGCCATGACGGCCACGGCCAGCGGATTGATGGGCGCCGGCTCGATGCCTGCGCTGTGGGCCTCGTACCGGTCGCCCGCCAGGTGGTCAAGCAGGGCCTCGGCCATCTGGCTGCGGGCGGAGTTCTGTCCGCAAACGAAAAGCACCCTGGTCCTGCTCATGGCCGCAGCTCCTTTTCGATGACAGGCTTGCCGCAAGGCGCGGCCTTGTTCATGTTCTCGCGCAGGGCCAGAAGCGCAGGATCGTCCTCCAGCCAGCCGGAGAGAGCGGCCAGCAGGGTGCGCGCATAGGGCGAGGCCGGGTTCTCGACCACGCGGTAATGCACCCAGGAGCCGACCTTGCGCCCGGTCACCAGACCAGCGTCAGACAGGATCTTCATGTGCCGGGATATGGTGGGCTGCGCCAGCTTGAGCGCCCGGATGATCTCGCAGGCGCAGAGCTCCCGGCTTCCCAAGAGCTTCAGTATGGTGACCCGGCCAGGGTCGGAAAGGGCCTTCATGACCCGCAGCAATTCGTCCATGCCGTCCTCCTCGCTTCGAGACATTACAATATGGCTATGTGTCGCAGGTGTCAATGACGCGCGAGCAACTTTGTCGAAGCGTTTGGATCCACACGCCAACACGTTGCCCCGGAGGGGAAAATGTGCGACATGGGGTATGCAATTATCATTGGACCAATAGCTTTGGGGCTCGGCTGTCCAAGGAGACTTCATGCATGAATTCGCACTACTCCTGCGCCAGAGCGAGGACTGGCTTGCAGGCCGCGCGCTGGCCTACGCCACAGAGCGTGGATACACCGCGCATGCGTCCATCAGCGAAGAGGCCTGCCGCCTCTTCATCCGCGGACTTTCAGAAGCGCTGCAGGAAGCCCTTGGCCGCGGCCTTGCCGCAGTGGAGATGGGACCGGACGATCGCTTTGGCGAAAGCCTCCTGGAAGCCTTTGCGGTTGCGGAAGCCCGGCGCCAACAGGCACAAGGGATAAGCTTGGGCGAGTTTCTGGGGCTCATGTCCCAGTATCGCCAGTCTTATCTAGACCTGGTGGAGCAAAGCATGCTTGCGGACCAGCTCCGGCGCGACAGCCTGCGCTTCGCCTCGCGATTCTTCGACAGGCTCGCCACCGCCGTGAGCGTTGATTGGAACGCCGACGACAATTCCGCCGAACAGGCTGCTCTGCGCCAGCAGAACCAGTGCACCCTGAGCGAAAAGCGCCATCTGGCCGCAGTGTTCCAGGCCCTGCCCAACGCAGTGATCTTGTCCGACCCCGAAGGCCGCATCACCGACCTGAACCAGACCGCCTGCCGTTGGCTGAGCGAGACCCTCGGCGGCGAGCCGGGACCGGATGGCGGCGAAGTCTGCCCCAGCTCCGAGACTTTCGTGTCCAAAGATCTGGCGGCACTGCTGCCCTGGGTTGCCCCGGCCCTGGAACGCCTGCGCAGCAGCCTTTCCGCCGACCACGCCGAACCCATCGGGCTTGAACGCCTGGCCGAGGGCGAGAAGCTGGCCTTCCTCGACACCCGCGTGTTCCCGCTCTTCAGCGCCAGCGGAGCTTTCGAGGGCATTGCGGTTATCATCCAGGACGTCACCGCCCTGCGCGACGCCTCCGAAACCCAGGCGCGCATCGCCTCGGAGCTGCGCGGCCAACTGCGCGAAGCCGCAGGCCTGAACCGCTTGGCCGAAGTGCTGAGCCGCAACCAGGACGGCGACGCGGAACTGCTGCAAGGCGCCGCCGACATCCTTCCCTTGTGCTGGGACGCGCCCGACGGCATGACCGCGCGCATCAGCTTCGACGGCCAGGACTACTTCAGCGCCGCCGCCCCCGGCGCAACCTGCTCCCACTCCTTGGCGCAGCCCCTGAACGTCTTGGGCCATGAGCGCGGGGCCGTGCATCTGTGCAGCCCCCATGCGGCCCATCCGTTCCAGCCCGACGACGAGGCCATGCTCTCGGCCATCGCCCGGCAATTGGAGCATGTGCTCGACACGCGGATCTCCCTGGCGATGCTCAGCAAGTCCGAGCGGCAGTTCCGGGAGTTCTTCAACAACGCGGCCGACGCCATCTTCATTCACGACGGGCAGGGCCGCATCCTCGACGCCAACAAGAACGCGGGCATCTGGCTCAACCTCTCCACCGAAAGTCTTTCCGGTGCGAACCTGCTGGAAAACATGGCCGAGGCCGACCAAAAGGCCGGGGCCAGCCACCTCGCAAATGCTCTGACCGGCGCGCCGGAGCTGTTCCAGGCCACCCTCGTGCGGCGCGACGGTTTCACCATCCCGGCAGAGTTCCTTTGCCAGGCCCAGGAATTCCAGGGCCAGCCCGCGCTCATCACCAGCGCCCGCAACACTGCCAGCCGCCAGAAAAATCAGGCCGAGATCGAGCACAGACTAGAGACCGAGGCGCTGGTATCAGCTATTTCTGGCCGGCTCATCAACTCCGGCGACAAGGAAATGGCCCTGGCCATAGAGGAATGCCTCGCCGACCTCTGCCGTTTTCTGGACATGCGCCTGGGCGGGGTGTTCCTGTTCCACGCCCGGACGCGGACCTTCACCCTGACCCATCAGACGCGCACCCTGACCGACGACGCTCTGCCCCGGAGCCTGCGCCGTCTGGGCCCGCGCAAGGCGCCCTGGCTCACGGAGCGCATCCTCGCCGGGGAGCGCGTGTTCATCCGCGATGCGGCCCACATGCCCCCGGCCGGACACAAAGAAAAAGAATTGTTGTCCGGCGCTGGCATATCCTGCCTGGCCGCAGTGCCCATGCTGGTGAACGATCGGCTGCTGGGCATGCTGATCATAGCCTCAGCCGCCCCGCGCGACACCGCGCGTCTGACCGACTCCCGCGTGCTGGGCCAGGTTACCCTGCTTTTGTCCACCGTCATTGAGCGGCTAGGCGCCGCGACGGCGCTGCGCCGCAGCGAAAGCCTGTCGCGCGCCATTCTGGACGCCCTGCCCGCCAACCTGTGCGTGCTGGACCGCCACGGCGTGCTGACCATGGTCAACAGATCCTGGGCGGCCACCGGCCCGGAAAGCACCCCCCTGTGCAGCGGCGTGCGACTTCGCCTGGGCGACAACTACCTCGAAGCCTGCCGCGCCGCGCAGGACAATACGCACGCAGCAGCAGCCCTGGCTGGCATCCAGGCCGTGCTTTCGGGCAAGGCGCCATTCTTCCGCACCGAGTATCCAGGCACGGTGACCGGAAAGCAGCGCTGGTTCGTCATGCAGGCAACGCCCCTGGCCAAGGGCATGACCGGGGCGGTGGTATCCCATCGCGACATCACCGAGCGCATGCAAGCCATCAACGAGCTGCGAGAAAGCGAGGAACGCTTCCGCATCATCGTGGAAACCGCGCAAGAAGCCATCATCATGCTCGACACCAAGGCCGCCGTCACCTACGCCAACCCGCGCGCAGGCACGCTTTTCGGCTACGAGCTGCAAGACCTCCTGGGCCGCCCGTTCTTCGACATCCTGGACCCGGAGGACCGCAGCCTGGTTCTGCAGAAGATCAAGCGCCGCCGCCAGGGGCTCTCCGACCAGTACGAGCTGCGCTTCCGGCACAAAAACGGCCAGCGCATCTGGACCCTGGTCAACGCCAGCCCCCTGATCGGGCCGGACGGCCTGCACGCAGGCTCCATCGGCCTGATTACCGACATCAGCGACCGCATCCGCGCCGAGGCCCGCATGCGCAGGAACGAGGCCCGCTACCGCTCCCTGGTGGAGAGCATGCACGAGGGGCTGCTCATGGCCAAGCCCGGCGGGGTCATCACCTACGCCAACGACCGCCTCTGCGAAATGCTTGGCCGAAGCAAGGCCGTGATCACAGGCCGGCCCGTAACCGAATTCGTGGAAGAGGGCAGCCAGAGGCGCATGGCCGAGATGCTCATCTCCAGCCACCCCGGGGGCCAGCCGGATCATCATCGCACCGGGGCCGAGGAAATTCTCTGGAAGCACGCGACCGGGCGACATATCTACTCACTGGTCTCCCCTTCGATTTCCGCCGACGAGGAAGGCAAGGCCGCAGGCTTCTTCGCCGTCATCACCGACACCACCGAGCGCAAGGGTTTGGAGTCCCAGCTTATGCACTCACAGAAGCTGGAGGCCATCGGCCAGCTGGCCGCGGGCATAGCCCACGAGATTAACACCCCGGCCCAATACGTGGGCAACAACACCCAGTTCATAAAGGGCGCTTTTGATGACATCTTCGTCATCATCCACGCCGTTCGCGAACTCATCAACGGAGCCAAGACCGCCTGCCCCGGCATGGCCGACATCGATGCCCTGGAAAAACTCATGGTGGAGCGCGACATCAACTACCTGGCGGAGGAAGTGCCAGGGGCCCTCAACCAGACCCTGGAAGGGGTGGAGCGCATCAGCACCATCGTGCGCTCGGTGAAGCAGTTCGCCCACCCCGGCGCGGCGATCATGGCCCCGTCCGACCTGAACGAATCAATGAAAAGCACGGCCACGGTGTCGCGCAACGAATGGAAGTACGTCTCCGAGCTGGACCTGAACCTGGACCCCGCGCTGCCGCTGGTGACGTGCATGAGCGGCGAGATCAACCAGGTGGTGCTGAACCTCATCATCAACGCCGCCCACGCCATAGCCGACGCCAAGAAAACCGACCCCAGCCGCGAGGGGCGCATCACCCTGTCCACGCGCTTCGCCCCGCCCTGGGCCGAGATCCGCGTGGCCGACACGGGCACGGGAATTCCCGCTGCGGTGCAGACAAAAATTTTCGATCCCTTCTTCACCACAAAGGAAGTGGGGCGCGGCACGGGCCAGGGCCTCACCATCTCGCGCAGCATCGTGATGGAGAAGCACAAGGGCCAATTGTTCTTCGAGACCGAACAGGGCGCGGGCACCACCTTCGTGGTGCGCCTGCCCCTGGAACAAAAAGAGGTTTGAGCCAGCATGAAGCGCACAATTCTCTTTGTGGACGACGAGCCGAACATCCTCCAGGGACTCAAACGCATGCTGCGGCCCATGCGCGACAAATGGGACATGCTCTTCGCCAATTCCGGGGCAGAGGCCCTGGAGCTCATGTCGAAACAGCATGTCGACGCCATCGTCTCGGACATGCGCATGCCCGGCATGGACGGCCCGCAGCTGCTGCGGCTGGTCATGAAGGAACACCCAGGCACCATCCGCTTCGCCCTGTCCGGCTACTCGGACCAGGAGATGGTGGGGCAGAGCATCGCCCCCACCCACCAGTACCTCACTAAACCCTGCGACGAAAAGCAACTGGTGAGCGCCCTGGAGCTGGCCATGGGCGCGCGCGACCTGGTGCCCAACAAAAGCGTGCTGGACAAGATCGCCCGGGTGGAGCACCTGCCCGTGCTGCCGGACATTTACACCCGCATCACTGCGGAGCTCGCCAGAGGCGATCCTTCGCCCAAGGACATCGGCGACATCGTGGCCCGCGACATGGGCATGAGCGCCAACATCCTGAAGCTGGTGAACTCCTCGTATTTCGGCCTGCCGCGGCACATCGCCGCGCCGCAGCAGGCGGTCATCGTGCTCGGGGTCAACGTCATCCGTTCGGTGATCCTGTCCATGCACGTGTTCAGCAGCTTCCAGCACATCGGCCGGGCGTCATTCTCCCTGCCCATGCTCTGGAGCCACAGCATGCGCACCGGGGCCATGGCCCGCACCATCGCCCATCACGAGGGCCTGTCCGGGGAGGAAGCCGACCACGCCTACATCGCCGGGCTGCTGCACGACATGGGCAAGCTGCTTCTGGAGACCCACTGCGCAGAAGAGTGCGTGCGCATCTATGACGAGGTCCGGGCCAACAACCGCCGCGTGGCCGAGGTGGAGGCCGAGCAGCTCGGCATGACCCACGCTGAGGTGGGCGCATACCTTCTGGGCCTTTGGGGACTGCCTCCGCAGGTGGTGCAGGCCGTGGCGCGCCACCATGACCCAGCTCCGCAGGAAGACGGCCTGGACGCCGCAGACATCGTCCACTTCGCCAACCTGCTGGACCATGACATTTTCGTATTCAACGAACACTACGCCAAGGCCACGCCCACGCCGGAACGGCTGGACGCCATCGGCGGGCCGGAACGCTACGCCGAATGGCGCCAGGCCGTGCTGGTCATGGGCCTGGGAGCGGAAGGCAAATGAACCGAAAAGTGCTTTTCGTCGACGACGACGTGAACTTGCTGGAGAGCTTCAAGCGCCAGTTGCGCAAAAAGGCCGAGCTGGTCACAGCCGAGGGCGCCAAGGCCGGAATAGAGGCTGCGGCGCGCCAGGGTCCCTTTGCCGTGGTCATCAGCGACTACAGCATGCCCGGCATGAACGGGGTGGACATGCTGCGCGTCATCCGCCACGGCAGCCCGGACACGGTGCGCGTGCTTTTGACCGGCCATGCCGACCTGGACATCGCCATCCAGGCCGTGAACGAGGGCAGCATCTTCAGACTGCTCACCAAGCCCTGCCCGCCGGACACCATAGAGAAGGTGCTGGACGACGCCTTCCGGCACTTCGACCTCGTCACCGCCGAGCGCGAACTGCTGGAGAAGACCCTCACCGGCAGCGTGTCCGTGCTCTGCGATCTCATTTCCCTGGTGAAGCCGGAGGTGTTCGGGCGGGTGTCGCGTATTTTGCCGTACTTGCGCGGGGTGAGCAAAGGCGTGGGCGACCCGCGCCCCTGGGAAACCGAGACAGCGGCCATGCTCTCAGTGGTGGGGTTCATCACCCTGCCCGACTCGCTCATCAACAAAGTGGAGAAGGGCAAGCCCCTTACCGACGCCGAGGAGAAGCAGTTCTTAGGCCACCCGGCCTTTGGGGCGCGCCTGGTGACCAAGATTCCGCGCATGGACCGCGTGGCGGCCATCGTGGGCTACCAGGAAAAGCACTTCGAAGGCGGAGGCGTGCCCAAGGACGATGTGAAAGGCGAGCAGATCCCCCTGGGCGCGCGCATCCTCAAAGCGGTGGTGGACTTCGACATCCTGCTGGCCAACGGCATGCCCAAGGGCGACGCCATAACCAAGCTGGACCGTCGCAAGGGCGTATACGACCCGGCCGTGCTGGCAGCCCTGGCCAAGGTGCTCACCGAACATGCCCGCTACGTCATGCAGAAGGTGCACTTGCTTGGCCTCACGCCCGGCATGATCATGGCCGAGGACCTGTATGGAGTGCGCGGCACGGAGACCTTACTGCTCATCGCCAAGGGCCGCGAGATGAATGAGACCGTCATCGAGTACCTCATCGACAATTCGCGGAGCATAAAAATAAACCAGCCGGTGGCTGTGCTGCAGCCCCTGCCCTAGGAGAACAAGACGTGCCCGACCAGGATTTCCGGATCGCGGAGACCGCCAAATACCGCGTGCTGCTTGTGGACGACGACCAGAACCTGCTTGATTCCTTTCGGCGCATGCTGAAGGACGAATTTGACATCTTTTCCGCCGAGGACGGCCAGGAGGCCCTGGACGTCATGGACACATGCGGGCCGTTCACGGTCATCGTAAGCGACCTCAAGATGCCCGGAATGGACGGCATCGAGCTGTTGTCCCGCGTCTCGCGCACGCATCCGGACACGGTGCGCATCCTGCTTACCGGACACGCGGACATGCAGGCCGCCATGGACGCCTCCAACAAGGGCTACGTGTACCGCTTCCTCACCAAGCCCTGCCCGCCTGACCTTCTGCGCCTGACCCTGTCGGACGCCTGCCGCCACGCCCAACTGCTGCGCGACCAGCGCGAACTCTTCGCCCTCAAGCACTGCAAGGTGCTGCTCGAAGGCATCGTGCGCGGGTTCTCCACCCTGGTGGAGGCGCGCGACGCGTACCTGGCCGGGCACCAGCAGCGCGTCACCGCCCTGGCCCTGGCCATGGGCCGGGAAATGGGCCTCTCCGCAGACGAACTGGACACCCTGCGCATCGCCGGGCTCCTGCACGACATCGGCAAGGTCTACGTGCCTGCGGACTTCCTGAACCGCCCCGGCATTCTGCGGGCGGAGGAGCTCTCCGTCATCCAGATGCACCCGGAGGTGGGCTACGACATCCTGAAGCACCTGGACCAGGACTGGCCGGTGGCAGTCATCATCCGCCAGCACCACGAACGCATGGACGGCTCAGGCTATCCGCAGGGGCTCAATGGCCGGTTCATCACGCAGGGCGCGCGCATTCTGGCCGTGGCCGATGTGGTTGACGCCATGTGCTCCCACCGTCCCTACCGGCCCAGCCTGGGCATCACCGCCGCTCTGGCTGAAATCGAAAAGAACCGTGGCAGACTCTACGACGAGCGCGCGGCCAACGTGTGCCTGATGCTGTTCCGCGAACGCGGCTACAGGCTCGAGGGTGCGCTCATCGAGCCCTGAACAATCTTTGAGGCAATGCTGGACATTGGAGTGAAATAGGTTACTTGTCGATAATGGTTCCCACCAACACAACAAATGGAGACGCCATGAATATCGCCATCGTCTACTACTCCATGTATGGACACATCCGCACAATGGCCCAGGCCGCCCTTGAAGCCGCCAACAAGGTGCCCGGCGTCACGGCAACCCTGTACCGCGTGCCCGAGACCCTGCCCGACGAGGTGCTGGCGAAAATGGGCGCGCTGGAGGCCTCCAAGGCCCAGGCCGACGTGCCCCTGGCTACGCCGGAGGTGCTGGCCGCAGCAGGTGGCGTGCTCTTCGGAACGCCCACGCGCTTCGGCAACATGACGGGCCAGATGCGCCAGTTCCTCGACTCCACCGGCGGCCTGTGGGCCAAGGGCGCGCTCATCGGCAAGCCAGCCGGGGTGTTCACCAGCTCCGGCACGCAGCACGGCGGCCAGGAGTCCACCATCCTCACCTTCATCCCCACCCTGATGCACCAGGGCATGGTCATCGTGGGACTGCCCTACTCGTTCATCGGCCAGATGGGCGTGGACGAGATCGTCGGCGGCTCGCCCTACGGGGCCAGCACCATCGCCGGGGGCGACGGCTCGCGCCAGCCCAGCGAGCGCGATCTGGACGGCGTGCGCTTCCAGGCGCGCCACCTGGCGGAAATCGCCAAGAAGCTTGCGGCCTAGACACGATTATCGCTGACAACAGCACGAAAGCGTGCCATAGGAAAACTGAATCCATCCACCGTTTCCGTCGGCCCAGGCTGACGAAATCGTGGGACGACTACCACACAAACACTCTGGGGGAACCTCATGAAGAAACTGAGCATCGCACTGGCCCTTTCCCTGACCCTTGGCTTCGCCGTTTCCACCGCCCTGGCTGCGGACGGGAAAGCCCTGTACGCCAAATGCGCGGGCTGCCACGGAGCCGACGGCGCCAAGACCGCCCAGAGCAAGGCCCTGAAGGGCATGAGCGCCGCCACCGTGACCACGGCTCTGGAAGGTTACAAGGCCAAGAAGTTCGGCGGCGCCAAGAAGGCCGTCATGGAAGGACAGAGCGCAGCCCTTTCCGCGGACGACATCAAGGCCCTGGCCGCCTATGTGAGCAAGTTCTAGCCCATAGCCCGGGGGGATTGGCGGCTCTTGGCCGCACAACCGAACAGGAGGCGCGCATGAAACGCATCGCCAGCATTCCGGCTCTGGCGCTGGCCATGACCCTGGCCCTGGCCGCAACGGCCCTGGCAGACGACGGCCAAGCCGTCTACGCTGCGAAATGCCAAAGCTGCCACGGGGCCGACGGCTCCAAGTCCCTCATGAGCAAGCCGGTGAAGGGCCTGAAGGCCGAAGCCTTGGTAGCGGCCATGAAAGGCTACAAGGCCAAAACCTATGGCGGCTCCAAAAAGGCCACCATGGAGAACCTGGCCGCCCAGATGTCCGACGAGGACATCAAGGCCGTGGCCGCCTACGTGGGCACGTTGTAAACCATGCGCCGAACCGCCGCATGGACTCTGGCCGCCCTGCTGCTCCTGGCCTGCCCCGGGAGCGCAGGCGCGGCCAACGCCACAGGCGAGCCCGCCGCCGCACAACAATCACATGATTCGCACCCAGCCGCGCCCGAAGCGGCAGTCAAAAAAGGCCCGTCCCCCAAGCCGCCGCTGCCCGTCAACCCGGCAGCGGGAGTAACGGAGCGCCTGGGCCAGCACGCGGATCTGGACGTGGAGCTGCTGGACGAGGGCGGCCAGCGCCTGCGCCTGTCCCAATTGGTGGACAAGCCCACCATTCTGGCCCCGGTGTATTACTCCTGTCCGAACGAGTGCAACGTGTTGCTGGGAACCCTGGCCACGGTGCTGCCCCAGGTGGGGCTCAAGCCCGGCGTGGACTACCAGGTGCTGGCCGTCTCCTTCGACGACCGCGACACCCCGGCCACGGCCACCAAACGCAAGGGCGACTTCTTCAACGCGGGCGCGGCGGGCTTTCCGCCCCTGGCCTGGCGCTTTTTCACCGGAGACGAGCAGAACGTGCGCAGGCTCATGGATTCCGTGGGCTTTGGCTACCAGCGCGCGGGCGACGCGTTCCAGCACTCCGTCGCGCTCATCGTGCTCACGCCCACGGGCAAGATTTCCCGCTACCTTTACGGCATCCGGCCCCTGGCCTTCGACATCGCCCTGGCCACCACCGAGGCCGGGGCCGAGAAGACCGGCTTTTCGGTGAAGCGGGCCATCGCCATGTGCTATACCTACGACCCCGCAGGCCGCAGGTACGTGTTCGACTTCGTGAAGGTGGCTGGTGCGGGCGTGCTCGCCGCCCTCGGCATCTTCGGGCTCTTTCTGGCCTTTGGCGGCAAGAAGCGCGGCGCGGACAAGAAGGGGCCGCAAGCGTAGCCCGGCCCGGCAGTTCATGCAGACACAACAATAGGCGAACGCCACCGAGCGAACAGAGGCATACATGGACCACACAGACGACCCGCAGGCCAAGGCCTTCTATGCTCCGCAGGGCAAGGGCGGCCTGGCGGCCTGGATTTTCTCCACCGACCACAAGCGCATCGGCCTGCTGTATTTGGGTCTGATCCTCACCATGTTCGCCACGGCCACCGTGCTCGGCCTCATCATCAAGCTGAAGCTCATGACGCCGGGCAGCACGCTGCTCACGGCCCAGCAGTACAATGCCATGTTCACCCTGCACGGGGTCATCATGATCTTTCTGGTGGTGATCCCCAGCGTTCCGGCCAGCTTCGGCAACATCTTCCTGCCCCTGCACATCGGGGCCAACGACGTGAGCTTCCCGCGCCTGAACAACTTCTCCTGGTGGCTCTATGTCATCGGCGCGGTGCTGGCCGTGGTCAGCATCTTCACCGGCAACGGCGCGCCGGACACGGGCTGGACCTTTTACGTGCCCTTCAGCGAGCGCACCACCACCAACGTCTCCGTGGCGGTCATCGCGGTGTTCATCCTGGGCTTCTCAAGCATCTTGACGGGCCTGAACTTCATCACCACCGTGCACCGGCTGCGCGCGCCGGGCATGACCTGGCGCAAGCTGCCGCTCTTCGTCTGGTCGCTCTACGCCACGGGCTGGATCCAGGTGCTGGCCACGCCGATCCTCGGCATCACCGCGCTTCTGATCTTCGCCGAGCGCGTGCTGCTGCTCGGGCTCTTCGACCCCGGCAAGGGCGGCGACCCGCTTCTGTACCAGCACCTGTTCTGGATCTACTCCCACCCGGCGGTGTACATCATGATCCTGCCGGCCATGGGCGTCATCTCGGAGATCATCCCGGTGTTCTCGCGCAAGCCCATCTTCGGCTACAACATGATAGCCTTCTCCAGCCTGGCCATCGCCTTTGCAGGCTCGCTTGTGTGGGCGCACCACATGTTCACCAGCGGCATGAGCGACACCGCAGTGCTGGTGTTCTCGTTCCTGACCTTCGTGGTGGCCATCCCCTCGGCCATCAAGGTCTTCAACTGGCTGTCCACCATGTACCAGGGCTCCATCAGCCTGGACCCGCCGCTCCTGTTCTCCCTCGGCTTCATCTTCATGTTCTCCATCGGCGGCCTCACCGGGCTGGTGCTCGGCAGCGCGGGGACCGACATCCACGTGCACGACACCTACTTCGTGGTGGCGCACTTCCACTACGTCATCTTCGGCGGCACGGGCCTTGGCATGTTCGCGGCCATGCACTACTGGGCGCCCAAGGTTTTTGGCCGCATGTACGACCATGGCCGCGCCGCCTGGAGCTTCTGGCTCATCCTCATCGGCATGAACGTTTTATATTTCCCCATGTTCATCATGGGCATGCAGGGCCTGCCACGGCGCTACTACGACTACCTGCCGCAGTACGCGCCCATGCAGATGGTCTCCACCTGGGGCTCCTGGTTCCTGGCCGCCGGGCTCATTCTGATGTTCTACAATCTGTACCAGGGCTGCCGTTTTGGCCCCCAGGCCACCAAGAACCCCTGGGGCGGCGCGACCCTTGAGTGGACCCTGCCCTCCCCCCTGCCGCACGAGGCCTTTCACCACGACCCGGAGGCCCCGGAGCCCTACGACTACAAGGGGGTGAACCCCGATGGCTGAATTAAGCGCCTCCGCACCTGTGGCCCACAAGGACTACCACGCCTCGAAAATGGGCATGTGGCTGTTCCTGTTCACCGAGATCCTGCTCTTCGGCGGGCTGTTCCTGCTCTACGCCACCTACCGGGCCAAATTCCCCCAGGCCTTCCACGAGGGCGGCAAGACGCTCGACGTGTTCCTTGGAGGCCTGAACACCGTGGTGCTCATCACCTCGAGCCTCACGGTGGCGCTGTCCATCACGGCGCTTCGGCGCGGAGCGGTCGTATTCTGTCAAACCCTGCTGGCCTTCACCGTAGCCTGCGCAGGGGCGTTCATGGTCAACAAGGTCATCGAGTGGAGCGCCAAGTTCCACCACGGGCTCATCCCCGGCTCGGAGCACATGGGCCAGCTGCCCCAGGGCCAGAGCATCTTCTACGGGCTTTATTTCGCCATGACCGGCCTGCACGGCATCCACGTCGTCATCGGCGCATCGGTGCTGCTGTGGGTCATGCTGCTCATCAAGCAGGGCAAGGTCACGGGCCAGGACTACGTGGTGCTCGAAAACGCAGGGCTTTACTGGCACATCGTGGACCTGGTGTGGATCTACCTGTTCCCCCTGTTCTACCTCATCTCCTAACGGCGGGGGCGCACATGACACAAACGCAGACAACGCAGCTTGAAGGCCACGGGCACGACCACGAGCACGCGCCCCTTGGCTACCGATTCCTCACCCTCATCTGGGTGGGGCTGATGCTCCTTACCGTAGCGACCGTGGCCGTGGCCAAGGTGGACCTGGGGTACATGAACGTCATCGTGGCCCTGGGCGTGGCCAGCCTCAAGGCCTCGCTGGTCATCTTCTTCTTCATGCACCTCAAGTACGAGAACTGGATCATCAAAGGCATGGTGCTCACGGCCTTCGTCATCCTGGCCATCGCCATCGGACTCACGTTCGTCGACGTGGGCTACAGGTATTAGGGGCAGGCCATGGAACCAAAGCTCGTCAACGTGGTCCAGGCGGTGGACAACACCTTCATGCTGATTTTCGGCATCTCGGCAGTGCTGCTGCTCGGCATCACCGCCGCCATGATCTGGTTCGTCTTCCGCTACAGCCGCAAACGAAACCCCATCCCGGCAACCTACACCGGCAACCTGCTGGCCGAGGTCATCTGGATCGTGGTGCCCAGCATCCTGGTCATGGGCATGTTCTACTCCGGCTGGCACAGCTACCGCGCCCTGCGCGACGCCCCGGAAGGCGCCATGGAGATCAAGGTCATGGCCCGCATGTGGTCCTGGGATTTCGAGTACGAGAACGGCAAACACAGCGGCACCCTGGTGGTGCCCGTGGGCAAGCCGGTGAAGCTGGCGCTCTCGTCCACCGACGTGCTGCACGGCTTCTTCGCCCCGGCCTTCCGCCTCAAGATCGACACCGTGCCCGGCATGACCACCTATGGCTGGTTCCGGGCCGACAAGCCCGGCGAGTTCGTGGTGTTCTGCTCGGTTTACTGCGGCCTGTCGCACGCCAAGATGATCACGGCCATACGCGCCGTGAGCCAGGAAGACTTTGACCGCTTCCTGGCTGAAAAGGGTACAGGCTCAAAACACCCGGGCAAGGCCCTGCTGGACGCCAAGGGCTGCCTGGGCTGCCACAGCCTGGACGGAAGCGCGGCCATTGGCCCCAGCCTCAAGGACGTGTGGGGCCGCGAAGCGGTGCTCGTCACCGCAGACAAGAAGGAAAAGAAACTCAAATACGACGCCGCCAGCCTCAAAATGATTATTATGGGGCCGCGACAGGGCGTGGTGAAGGGCTTTGAGCCCATGATGCCCGCCTATGCGGACCAGATCACCGCCGACGAACTGACGCTGATGCTGGACTTCCTGGAGCGCGGCGACAGCGCCGCCGACGGGCCGGAAGCGGGCCGCGCCGTGGCCGAGGCCCAGGGCTGCCTGGGCTGCCACTCCACGGACGGCAGCGACATCGCCGGGCCGACCTTCAAGGGCATGTTCCGCAAGAAGGGCTCCGCAACCGATGGCGCCGTGGTTGACCGAACCTACGTCGAGTCTGTGCTCAAGGACCCGTCCGGGCGCATCGGCAAGCCCTCGATCATGCCCGCGACAACCGGCCTCGCCGATGCAGACCTTTCGGCCCTGCTGAAGTTTCTGGAGTCCCTGGGAACTGCAACCACGCCCAAGGGGCACGACATGAAGGGGCATGACATGACGCCAGCAAACGCCCACGGAGAACAGCACAAGTGATGTCCACGCCCTTGAGAGACGTGCTGGCCCTTGTGCGGCCGCGCATCGGGCTTTTGGCCGCAGCCGGAGCAGGGGCGGGTTTCCTCGCCGCCGGGCGAGGTCCGGGCTCGGGCCTCATGGCTGCGGCCGCCGGGGCCTTTCTGCTGTCCTGC
The DNA here is from genome assembly GCF_030689645.1 of Humidesulfovibrio sp. Taxonomy (GTDB): domain Bacteria; phylum Desulfobacterota; class Desulfovibrionia; order Desulfovibrionales; family Desulfovibrionaceae; genus Humidesulfovibrio. Next base: position 15,509 of record NZ_JAUYFU010000027.1, on the reverse strand, counting down.
GGCGCATCCGCCCTGAACCAGGTGCAGGAGCGCGCCGAGGACGCCCGCATGAAGCGCACCAAAAACCGCCCCCTGCCTGCGGGCCGCATGACCGTCAAAGCAGCCTGGGCACTGGCGCTGGTTTGTCTGGCGCTCTCGGCACTGGCGCTGGCCGCCTCCACCGGTGGCCTGGCCGCTGCGCTCTTCGCGCCCCTCACCTTCCTGGTCTACAACGGCCTGTATACGCCGCTGAAAAAGCGCACGTCTCTCGCCATGCTGGTGGGCGGGCTAGCCGGGGCTTTTCCGCCCCTGGTGGGCTTCGCCGCAGCCGGAGCCTCCCCGCTGGGTCCAAACGCGCTGCTCCTGGCCGGAGTATTCTACGCCTGGCAGGTGCCGCACTTCTGGCTCTTTGCGCGCATGCACCGGGCCGAATACGAGGCCGCAGGCTTCCACGTGCCCCAGCACGGCGTGGCCCAAAGCCGCGCAGGCGGAACGCTGGCCCTGTGGCTGGTGGGCTACGGAGCGCTGATGCTGCTGATTCCGGCCTTCGGCCTGGTGGCCCAGCCCGTGTGGCAAGGCCTTGTGGCCGCTCTGGCCGCAGCCTTGAGCCTGGGGGCCTGGCCCCTCATGGCGCGCGAACGCCTGGGCTTCGCCCTGGTCAACGCGTCGCTGCTGCTGTTCCTGTGCTTCCTGGCCGCCGACGCCCTGGACATCCTGGGCCTGGCGGCCTGATCCCCCTCACCGCAAAAGGAGCCTTCGACCATGATCATGTGGATCCACCCCGTGCTGCAGACCCTGGCCGTACTCGTCTCACTCTACGTGCTGTACCTGGGCTGGACGCGCTTCCGGTTTCTCAGCCTGGGGCACAAGGGCATCGTCTTCCAGTGGAAGCGCCATGTGGCCGTCGGCGTCTTCGTCATGGTCGTCTGGCTTCTGGCCTTCGTCATAGGCCTGGGAGTAGCCTGGGACGCCTGGCAGATCCTCGGCGTCACCGAGCTGCACTTCCTGACGGCCCTGTTCATGCTTCCGCTCATCGGCTTCGGGCTGGGTTCGGGCTATGTCATGGACAAGGTCAAGGCGCGGCGCAAGACCCTCCCGCTAGCCCACGGCATAGCCAACGCCCTGCTGGTGGCCCTGGCCCTGTGCCAGCTTTACACCGGCATAATCGTCCTGCGCGACATGGTGATGGGCTAAGGCTCAGCACCAGGGCCCGGTCAGGGCGTGCATGGGCGGGGGGGTGTAGATGTCGAAAGGCAGATCCAGAGCCTTGCGCAGGCTGTCGAGGGCGGGGCAGTTGTAGGTCATGGGCTGCGGGTCCATGAGCAGGGGCCCGCGCGTGCAGTAGGCGATCATCTTGTGCGCGTAGAACACGGGCATATAGCTCGCGACGCTCTTCGGATATTCCACGGCATAGATACGCTCCGGGTCGAAGGCGGCCTGGAACTCCCGTGGCGGAAACTCCACGCGCCGCACCTCGCCCGCAGGCGTCAGGCTCTCCTGCGGCACCTGGTCGGGAATCTCCAGAAACAGGCCGTCCAGGCGCAGCCCGGCTATGACCAGAAGCTCCACCAGGCTTGCCGGGGTATACCAGCGCAGGTGGCCCGAGTGCCACAACCCGTGCCCGTATGGAAACTTGCCGGACATGATCTCGTGCTGCAGCCGCCAGTGGTGCAGGTTCGGCGTGGCGATGATGAAGACGCAGTTCTCCGAGCCCAGGGAGCGGATCTTCTGGAGCGTGAACCAGGGATCGTACAGGTGCTCCGCCACGTCGTGCATGAGGATGTAGTCAAAGAAGCCCTGCTTTTCGCGGAACACGGCGTCGTCGCGCTCGATGTCCACATGCCAAAGCCCGTCCAGCTCCGGGGCGGCAGCCTGGGTCTCTGCGGGGTTCATCTCCACCCCGTACAGCTCAGTGCAGCCCTTGTCGCGCTTCAGGCGCAGCAAAAGCGCACCGTTGCCGCAGCCGATGTCCAGGATGCGCGCTGCCCCCTGCGGGACCATATTGTATACGTTGCGCCGGAAGGTGCTGCCGGAGATTATCTTGTGGGCGCTGTAGTGCATGGACTCTCCCTTGCCGGGGCTACACGTATTCAGCGTCGCCCTCGCGCTGACGGCACACGGACACCGTGCGCGCCACCATGCGCTCCAGGTAGCGGATATCGCGGATCTCCATGTTGGTGAAGAAGATGCCAAGGGTGGCGGACTGTCCGTCCTCGGACCGGATGAGGCTGCGCACGATGCCATCGCCTGCGGCATAGCCGGAGCCCAGAAACAGCAGCCGGAAGGGGATGCTCTGCTCAACGGCCAGTGAGGCGAAGGCGGCTTCGGTTGCGGCCACGCTCACCCGCGCGCCTCCGGCGGAGAAATCAAGCAGTTCCGGCTCGTCGAACCCCTCCAGGCGGATGACCACGCCCATCTCCTCGTCCACAGGCACGCGGTAGTGCATGCGCAAGCTGGTTTCGAAGAAGTCGCCAGGTTTTGGGGCGGTAACGGCGATGGCCTGAATGGTCATGTCGTCCTCAAGAAAATCGTGTTGCACGTCGAGCAGGCGGCCAACGTAGCCGAAGGGGCGCATGGTCCCGTTCTTGTCCTCGGCGAGCAGGGCGACCTCCACATCTACGCCGCTCATGTGGCTGCCAACGGGCGGTTCTGTCTGGGCCAGGAAAAGCACGTCCTCGTCCAGAAGCAGCACACGGCTCACCCGCACGTCGATGCGTTCGCGCAAGGGGTCCTTGTGCAGCACCACAAAAACCGGGCAGTCCGGAATCACCGCGAGGTTGGCGGGCAAATTCCTGGCCTGGGCAAGCTCTTCCGCGACCATGCTACTGGGCTCCCTTGGCGGGCGTCTTCGCGTCCTTCTTGGCCGACGGCTCCGGCGCGGCCGGTCCTCTCTCCATTGAGAGCATCTTCTCAATGGTGGCGTTGACCTCCTCGGCGATGTTCGGCTCTTTGCGCTTGGCTTTTTCGGCTCCCAGGCTTTCCGCCAGACCGTTGCCGCCTTCGGACGCGGTGTAGTTGCGCACCAGAATGCTTATGCGGCGATTGCGCGGATCAGCCGGGTTGTCCGGGTACAAAAGCTGGGTTGAGGCGAAGCCGGACACGCGCGCAAGGCGGTCATCGGCCAGCCCGCCCTGCTCCAGGGCCACGCGGGCCGAGCTGGCGCGGGCGGTGGAAAGCTCCCAGTTGGTGTACTTGCCGCCGGAAAAATTGATGGCGTCAGTGTGGCCCTCCACCTCCACCTTGTTGGGCAGGGCCTTCAGCTGCGCGGCAATGAACTGGATGGCCTTGCGGCCCTTGGCGGTCAGCTCCGGGCTGCCCTTGGCGAAGAGCGGATCCTCGTCGTTGTAGCCCAACTGGATGCGCACCCCTGTCTCGGTGACGTCCACTGCGATCTGGTCCTTCACGTCTGGCAGGTTCAGGCTCATGGCCTCCTGCAGGCGCGTCTTGAGCTGCTCGGGCTGGATGGCGGGCTGCTTGCCGTGCTCGGCGGCCTCGGTGAGCTGGTCGCGCTGGGGCACCGGCGGCTTGTCCTGGTCGGGAATCATGGCCCCGCCCTGGCGCACGTCCAGCGAGCTCTGCTTATCGAACAGACTGAATTCCTTGAAATACTGCTCAACGCCAGCGCGTTTCTCAGGCACAACCATGCTGAGGAGCCACATGAGCAGAAAGAAGGCCATCATGGCGGTCATGAAGTCGGCGTAGGCCACCTTCCACGCGCCGCCATGAGCGCCGGCGTGGCCTTTCTTGATCTTCTTGATGATGATGGACTTATTCTCAGCCACAGGCCCTCACTCCCTTGTCCCTTGTCGGCCGCGCCTAGGCGCCGCCGCCCTTCTTGCTCTCGCGCAGCATCTGCTCCAACTCGTCGAAACCGGGGCGGTCGTGGGATGGAATGGCCCGGCGCGCGCTCTCAAGGGCCATTGCCGGGGGCCAGCCCATGGCGAAAGCGTTCATCGCGGCCTTGACCACGTTGAGCTGGGTGCTCGTCTCCTGCATCATGGTGGCCATGATGGCGGCCAGTGGACCGGCGATGCCATAGGACAAAAGCACGCCGAGAAATGTGCCGACAAGGGCCGCGCCGATGGAATGGCCCAAGACCTCGGGCGGCTCGGAGAGCTTGCCCATGGTGAGAACCACGCCCATGACCGCGGCCACGATGCCCAGCGCAGGAAAGGCGTCCGCCAGACGGTTCAGGTTGGTGGGCGCCTGCACTGCGTCCTCGTGATGGGCATCGATGTCGATATCCATAAGCGCTTCGAACTCATGCGGCTCCATGCTGGCGGCTGTATAGGCCTTGAAATTGTCGCAAATGAAGTCGAGCACGTGGTGGTTTTTAAGCACTGAAGGACGGTTGGTGAAGATGGTGCTGCCGTCGGGCTTGTTCACGTGGGCCTCAAGGGCGATGACGCCCTCGCGCCGGGCCAGGGAGAGCAGGTCGAAGAGCACCAAGAGGATGTCGGTGTAGTCTTTCTTGCCCTTGGGCTTGCCGAGGAAGACGGTCATGAGGTTCTTGCCGATGGCCACATTGACCTTCATGGGCGAAGCCACGATGAGGGAGCCTATGCCGGAGCCCATGATGATGATGACTTCCGCCGGCTGCCACAGCACGTGCAGATTGCCGCCGGCAAACATGTAGCCGCCGATGACGGATCCCATAACGACGACGAGGCCGATGATCGCAAACATTAGTTCCCCTTGGCTCCGGGCTCAGCTGCGCCCCGCCGGATGCGGCGTCAGGGCTTTGGCTCCTGGTCTTTCTTCTTCGCCGTGACATCGATTTCGTCTGGCTCGGAAAGACTGCGCCGGAAATTGGCGATGGTCTTGCCGATGCCGCTGCCGACTCCCGGCAGCTTGCCCGATCCGAACAGGACCAGACCAATTATGACGACGATGAGTAGTCCCGTGAGATTCATGCGCCCCCCCTGAGATTTGGCAGTCCGGGAGCGCTCCTCCACGGTCCGCAACGATGCAAAATGCGTACCTTCGCGTCTTTGGCGGCTTGCGCAGGCAAACATTACCCGCTCCGCAGCATCTTCAAGGATACCCTGATAGCGCCCGGCTTGGCAACAGCGCAGTCCCTTGACACTCTCCAAATGCCAGGAGTAAAGAACAGGCTGCCGAATCCTGGGCGCTCGCCCCGGGAGCGGGGGACCCATTCCCTTGGGGCGCATCGCCGGGAAACCGGCGTAGGACACCTTTCGGTCCGAGCCCGTCAGCTAACCTCGCAGGCATCGAAGGGGAAGACCTCCGATATTCGGGGACGTCCCACACACACCCGTTCCGGAGGAATGTAATGCCGATAGATCCCAAGACCGCCGCACAGGACGGCTCGTCTGCCGCCCCGACCACAGAACCGGGAGAGCTTCTGCCCCACCCCGCCCACGGCGACGGCAAATTCTCCAGCCGCAACATGGGCCTGGCCCTGGCCGCCCTTGGCGTGGTCTACGGAGACATCGGCACCAGCCCACTTTACGCGGTAAAGGAATGCTTCCACGGGCCCCACGCCGTGGCGCTCTCGCCCGTGAACGTCATGGGCGTGCTTTCTCTCATCCTCTGGTCGCTATTCATCGTCGTGAGCCTCAAGTACGTCATGTTCATCACGCGCGCCGACAACAAAGGGGAAGGCGGAATCTTCGCGCTTCTGGCCCTGGTGAAGGCCTCGGTGGAAGGCACAGGCAAAAAGCGCCACATCCTGCTCATCGCCGCGGCCATGTTCGGCGCGGCCTTGCTCTACGGCGACGGCATCATCACCCCGGCCATTTCAGTGCTCTCGGCCATGGAAGGCCTGACTATGGCCACAAACGCGGCCGAGCCCTTCATTCTGCCGGGCACCTGCGTCATCCTGATGATTCTCTTCATGATGCAAAAGCATGGCACCGAAAGCATCGGCAAGGTCTTCGGCCCGCTCATGATCCTTTGGTTCGCAGTCATCGCCGCCCTGGGCGTGGCATCCATCGTCCAGCGACCGGAAATCCTGGCCGCCGTGAACCCGATCTACGCCGTGCGCTTCTTTGCAGAAAACCACCTGCACGGGCTGGTGGTGCTGGGATCCGTGGTGCTCTGCATCACCGGCGGCGAGGCGCTGTACGCCGACATGGGCCACTTTGGCCGCCAGCCTATCCGCATGTCGTGGTACACAGTGGTCCTGCCCTCGCTCATGCTCAACTACTTCGGCCAGGGCGCCCTTCTGCTGACCAAGCCAGACATGGCCTTCAACCCCTTCTTCGGCCTGGTGCCGCAGCCGCTGCTCTACCCCATGGTGGCCCTTGCGACCATGGCCACGGTCATCGCCTCGCAGGCCATGATCTCCGGCGTCTACTCGCTCACACAGCAGGCTGTGCAGCTGGGCTACTGCCCGCGCATCCGCATCATCAACACCAGCGCGGAAACCAAGGGCCAGATCTACCTGCCCGGCGTGAACAACGCCATGATGGTGGCCTGCATCGGCCTGGTGCTGGCCTTCAAGAGCTCAAGCGGGCTGGCCGGGGCGTACGGCATCGCGGTTACGGCGACCATGGCCATCACCACCATCATCTTCTTCTTTGTGGTGCACACCCTGTGGCGCTGGCCCATGTGGAAAACCGCGCCGCTCATCACGCTGTTCCTGATCTTCGACGTAGCCTTCCTGGGCTCGAACCTGTTGAAGATCGCCGACGGCGGCTGGTTCACCCTCACTGTGGCCGCCCTGATCATGATCGCCATGGCCACCTGGCGCGACGGCAAGGCCGCCCTGGGCCAGCGGTTTCAGGCCATGGGCCTGCCCATGGAGCTGTTCCTGAACAGCCTGGTGGCGGGCAAGCCTCCCCTGCGCATCTCCGGCACGGGAGTGTTCATGTCCGTTTCGGCCACGGGAACGCCCATCACCCTTTTGCACCACTACAAGCACAACAAGGTGCTTCACGAGCAAATTCTGCTCTTGTCCATCACCGCCTCCGAAACGCCCTTCGTTTCCGGCAAAGACCGCCTCGCCGTAACCAGCCTTGGCCACGGCTTCTTCAGGATCATCGCCCGCTACGGCTTCATGCAGACACCAAGCGTGCCGGAGATCCTGAAGCTGGCGAAGTCCCACGGGCTGATCATCGACCTGGCCAGCACCACCTTCTACCTGGGCCGCGAAACGCTGCTCACCGGCGGCTCGACGAAAATGATGGGCTGGCGCAAGACGCTCTTCGCCTTCATGTCGCGCAACGCATGGAACGCCACGACATTCTTCGGCATTCCCCCTGGACGCGTGGTGGAGCTGGGCACCCAGGTGGAGCTGTAGGGGCGGATTGCGGCCTTTACCCCGAGGGCGGGACGCGCTATGAGCCCGTGCAGGGACATCTCCCCGGAAGAGGCCCATGCAGCACTCGAACCACGCCCCCGCCCGGCGCAAAGGCCAGTCATGATTCCTCGTCGGATCGGCTTCCTTTCCCCGCTGCCCTATTTCGCGGCCTTTGTGGCCGCGCCCTTCGCCGTGCTGGCGGGCAAGCTGACAGGCCAGGCCGAGCTCTTCCACCGCTTCGGTCCGCATGGGCTCACGCCATGGCTCATGCTCTCGGCTTTCGCCCTTGCGGCCTGCCTGCTCCACGCCGCCCACGAGCGTTCGCACCGCGGCCTGCCCCGCTGGCCCGTGCTGGCCATTGGCCTGGGCCTGGGCGCCTCGGCCTGGCTGCTGACCCGGCTGATCGTCCCCCTGCTGGGGGATGCCCAGAATCTTGCCCCGCTGCTGGATGAACTGCGCCTGCCGGCCCTGCTTTCGTTCTCGGCTCTGTGGGCCTGGAGCTTCGGCGCGCCGGAGCGCTGCTCGCTGTCCCGCGCGGGCGCGGCGCTGGGCGCGCTGGTGGTGCTTGACTTCCTGCTGACCGCCATCATGGCGCACAGCCTTGTGCTGGGCGGCGGCTACCTGTTCGGCGAAACGGCGGGCACAAGCGACATCCTGGCCTTCCTGCTCTGCCTCGCCCTGGCCGCAACCCTGGACGACACGCGGGAGCCGGGCGCTCCGCGCCTGGCGCGCTGGCTCATCCTGGCCGGCCTCCTGGCCACGTTCTCGCGGCCCGGCCTCGCCGCAGGCGGACTCATGTGCCTTGTCCTTGAGCAGGGCCCTTTCCGCCACCGCCTGGCCATGGCCTTATCCTGCGCCATGGCGGCCTGGTTGTCCCTGGCGCTGCCCCTGCCGCGCCTGACGGGCGGCGACGACCTGGGCCTTGGCTGGCACCTGGCGGCCACCCTGGAGGCCCTGGCCCAAGATCCGCGCGGCTACCTCATGGGCCTGCCCCTGGACACGCCGCTGGCCCTGGCCATGCCCGATTTTCAAGGCCTGATATGGGACGACGAATCCCAGGGCCTGCCCGTATCCGCGTTCAACATTCCCTCCTCGGGCCTGCGGCTTCTGGCCGCCTGGGGAATCGGCGGGCCGTTGGCCGTGCTCGGAGCGGCGGGCTTTTGCGCTGCGCGCGGCAGAAGCCGCTTCGGCCTGGGTCTGTTGACCGCATTGATCCTGTGCGCAGCGCTGACCCCGGTGCTGCACGTCCCGGCCTGCGCCGCAGCCTTGGCCCTGGCCCTGGCATCGGCGGCGCGCAAAGGGACCACGGCAACCGAGCGCTCCGAACAGAGCGCCACATGAACCATTCACGTCGGCCACGTCCCGGCGATACAAGCGGAGAGATTGCATGACGTCACTTCCCCGGCCCACCGAGGCCCAGAACCGTATTATGAAAATCCACCCTGCCTCGGGCGCCATGACGCGTATTGCACGCCTTGCAGGGAGCGCGGCCCTGCTCTGCGCCCTGTTCATCCTGCCTGGACAGGCTCTTTCAGCCGTGACAGACGACGCCGTGCTGAAACGCATGGACTCGGTGCTGGACGAAAACACGCGCCTGCGCGAAGAGGCCTGGAAGTCCCGCAAGCAGGGGCGCGACGCGGCAAAACAGGCCGAGGACGCCTTGAACGCCTCGGACGACAGACTGGAGCGCACCCGCACCGAGGCGCTGGCCCACGTGGCCGGCGTCACCCCGACGCAGGTGGAGAGCCTGCGCAAGGACGGCAAATCCTGGGGCCAGGCCGCTGGCGAACTTGGCGTGCACCCAGGGTTCCTGGGCGTGGGCAAGGCACCGCTCTACCAGTCGCTTCCGCCGCGCAAGGCCGCAGCCGACGCCTCAAAAGCGAAGGGCAAGCGCGGCAAAAAAAGCCAGGAGCCAGCCCAGGCCCAGACGGCGGTCAAGTCTGGCGCGCAAAAAAAGTCCAAAACCAAGAAAGAAGTCAAGGCAGCGACCAAAACCTCGCCTGCGGCTGCGAAAAAAATAAAAAAATCAAAGAAGAAAGACTAGCCGCAGCCGACGCGGGCTCTTCGTCGACACGTTGACGCCAGCTTGCGTTCCTGCTACGCGTATAAGTACGTGTAGAGTCAGGATTGGCGCGCGCCTTGCCCGGCAAAGTTCATAACGCCATGCGCGCGCCAGGATTCTCACCGAGAGCGAGGAGAGTATCCCATGGCGCAAGAAATCGGTTCCGCAAAGGCTATCCAAGGGCAGGTGACGGCCGTTGGGCCGGAAGGCGCGCGCGCCCTGTCCATTGGCAGCCCGGTGTTCAAGGGCGACACCCTCGCCACGGCCAAGGGCTCTGCCGGGTCCATCCAATTCCTCGACAAGACCGTGCTGAACGTGGGTGAAGGCTCCAAGGTAAGCCTGGACCAGTACGTTTACGACTCCGCCAAGGGCTCGGGCCAGGCGCTGTTCAAAATGGCGCAGGGCACCTTCCGCGCCGTAACGGGCGAAATCGTCAAGCAGAACCCTGAATCTTTCAAGATGCAGAGCCCGCTGGCCACCATCGGCATCCGCGGCACGGAAACGGCGCACACCGTGCCAGAGCCCGGCCAGGGCGACGCGAGCGAAAGCCATCTGGTCATGGTTTTCGACGGCAAGCCCGTCATCGTTCAGCCCATCGGCGGCGGCGCATACCAAGTCTTGTCCCAGGCTGGCGTCAAAGTCGAGGTTGGCAAGTTCGGCGCCGGGCCGGTCATGGTCATGACCCCGCAGGAATACAAATACTTCCAGGCTCTCACCACCACCGGCGTGCAGCAGGGCGTGACCAGGGACACAGTGAGTCCCGTCGGCCAGCAGGGCCAGGCCAAGGACCCCAAGGTCCAGGCCGCCCAGGACGCAGCGAACAAGGCCACGGCAGAGGCTCAAGCCAAAGCCGCCGCCGCGGCGGCAGCAAAAACCGCAGCCGAGGCAGCAGCCAAGGCAGCAGCCGAGGCAGCAGCCAGCGGCGACCCGGCAGCCAAGGCGGCAGCCGATGCCGCTGCAAAGGCGGCAGCCGATGCTGCTGCAAAGGCCGCAGCCGACGCCAAGGCCGCAGCCGAAGCAGCCTCCAAGGCCCAGGCCGAAGCCTTCGCGGCCCAGCAGGCCATGGCCATGGCCGAAGCGGCCAAGGCCGCAGCCGAAGCCGCAGCCAAGGCCGCCCTTGATGCCGCGAACCAGGCCTCCACCATGACCCTGAACCCTGGGTCCATCATCAGCTTCTCCACAAGCACGGATTCCTCAGGCCGCACCATCACGGTCATCACCGTCACTACGCCCGGCGGCAACACCCAAACCGGACAGACCCCCGGCCAGCCCATCAGCACCGTGCCGCCGGAACCGCCTGCACCCATCGACACCACGACAGACGACCAGCCAAAGCCGCCTCCTCTGGAGCCCGTGACCAACACCACAACCCTCGACCTCTCGGGCGAGGGTGAAGCCATGTCCGTCAACCTTGTGAGCCACATACTCAAGCCCCTGGGCAGCAACGACGACACAGACATCGCCGCGACCATCGTCAATGTCACCGGCTCGAACTACGGCGACTCGATTATTGGCAGCACCTTCGCTGAGACCCTTGCTGGCGGCGGCGGCGACGACACCATTTACGGCGGCGGCGGGCTCGACAGCCTCTCCGGCGGCGACGGCAACGACTCCCTCGCCAGCGGCGATTCCCTGACCGGCGGCGTGCAGGGAGTCATCTTCAACCCCGGCGTCGGCCAGGACACCGTCGTCGGAGGCCAGGGCGGCGACGCCATCTTCATGGGCACGGAGCTGAACAAGAGCGGCGTCCTGGACAGCATCGACGGCAAAGGCGGCGTAGACTACCTGTACTTCACCGACAACGAAACCGGCGACGACGACCTGAACAGCACCAAGGGCGTGGAGCAGGTCATACTCGGCGACGCCACCACGAACATCACCTTCCCCAATCCCGGCACCTTCGGTTCCACCGACTGGGCCGACATCGGCGGCAAGATCGTCATCGACGGCAGCGCCATAGCCTCCAGCCAAGCCACCCTCGGCAACACCATGACCTTCGACGGCTCCTTTGTCGTCGACGGACGCTTCGACATCACCGGCGGGCACGGCAACGACACCCTCACGGGCGGCGACGACAACGACACAATCTACGGCGGCGACGGGGCCGACAGCCTTATCGGCGGCGATGGCCACGACTCCCTCATGGGCGGCGACGGGCCAAACACCATCAGCGGCGGCCTGGGCGACGACAAAATTTACGGTGGCAACGCCGCCGACCTTCTTCAGGGAGACCAAGGCGCGGACACCATCGAAGGCGGCAAGGGCGCGGACGTGATCAACGGCGGCGTTGGCGACGACGTCTTCGTGTTCCGCGCAGGAGATCTGGACGCGCAGAAGACCCTCACCGCCGACAGCGGCGACACGCTCAAGGCCTATGGCACCCTGGACTTCCGCGATGCGGGGACCGGCCTGAACGGCTTCGGCAAACTTGAGCTGATGACCAGCGGATCCATTGTGCAATTCGCCAGGCCGCAACTGGATGAGCTGCTGTTCGTCTCCCTGCATGGCGATGGAGGAACTGCGGCGCAGACCCTGGTCATCCACATGGACACGACCGACACCGTCATGAACGCGTCAGGCGGCACCTTCGACGGCCAACTGGCCAACGATCTGGTCAAAATCTATGGCAGCACCGCAGGCGACAGCATCGGCGGCACGTCTTTAAACGACAGCATCATCGGCGGCACCGGCGACGACAGCATCCTCAGCGGCGCTGGGCGGGACAACATCGACGGCGGCGTGAACAACGACAGCATCGACATGGGCGCAAACCTGAACAACGCCGACGGCCTGGACACCATCCAGGGCGGCAGCGGCGTGGACATGCTCAAGTTCACCGACAACGACGCAGGCGCAAACGACCTCGACACCACCAAGGGAATCGAGGCCATCGAGCTGGGCGACGCCGCCACCAACATCACCTTCCCTGGCGCAGCCACCTTCACGGCGGGCGACTGGGCCGACATCGGCGGCACTTTGAGCATCGACGGCAGCCTGGTCGGCGACAATTCTGCGGCCACCCTCACCTTCAACGGATCCTCCGCCACCGCAAGCGGCTCGTTCGCCATCGAGGGCGGAAAGAACGGCGACACCCTCACCGGCGGCGCAGGCAACGACACCCTTGATGGCGGAGCCGGGGCCGACAGCCTCACCGGCGGAGCCGGAGCCGACAGCCTTATCGGCGGCGCAGGCGACGACACGATATTTGGCGGAGCCGGAGCCGACACCCTCCAGGGGGGCCTCGGGTCAGACAGCCTCGACGGCGGTGGAGCCCTCGCGCAAGACGGCCATTACCTGCCGAGCACAACCTCGTATGTCCAGTTGCTCGATGTCGCCAGCTATGCGGACCTCGCCAGCAGCATCAACGTCTCAATGGGCAGCGCGTCCACGGTCACCGCGGGCGGCGACACCGACACGCTTTCCGGGATTGGCGGCATCATCGGCACCAACCAGGCGGACACCTTCACAGGCTCGTCTGATGTCTGGATCAACTATTTCGAGGGCATGGGCGGCAACGACACCTTCTACGGCGCGATGCACGACCCCTCTACGGACACCGGGTACGATGTCTTCAGCTGGCGATACCTGGATGCGGCCAATAGCGTCACCGTGGACCTTGCGACGGGCACTGCCACCATCACCGGCGGCGAGACGGACACCTTCGACGGTCAGGTGGACAACTTTTGGGGAGGAGCTGGCAACGACATCTTCTACGGGGATGTCAACTCGGCCATACCCCGCAGCTTCCTTGGCGGCGCCGGTAACGACGCCCTGAACGGCACCACAGCCTGGGAGGCCGCGCAATACGGCACGTCCACCCAGGGCGTGGCGGTCAACCTGGGCAACACGGATTTCAGCAGCGGCATTTACGGCAACGTTGCGGCAAGCACCGCCAAGGACGGTTTTGGCGGAACGGACACCCTGCTGAACATAGAAGAAGTTCAAGGCTCCTTCTATGCCGACACAATCATCGGAGGCGACGGGAACAACTGGTTCAACGGGTTGAAAGGTGCCGACAGCCTGCAAGGCGGCGGCGGTTTCGACACGGTGAGCTATGACTACGATCCCGCCCGCGACGGCGATTCCAAGGGCGTCATCGTCAACATGTCCGCCGCCACCGTGACCCATGACGGCCAAAGCGTCGCCGCTGGACAGGCTTTGGATGGCTGGGGGGATAGGGACAATATCTTTGGCTTTGAGGGGGTCTTTGGGTCACGCTTCAACGACTACATCGTTGGCTCAGCGGCTGACGACACCATCGAAGGCGGCGAGGGCAACGACACCCTGTACGGCGGCGGAAGCAGCGCCCTCGGCAACACGCTCTCCTTCGCCAACGCTGGCTCGGCCGTCACCTTCACCCTGTTCGACGGCCTGCACACCGGCATCGGCGCAAGCGTAGGCAACGACTACACTTACGGGTTCGCCAACCTCCACGGTTCATCCTTTGGCGACCAGCTCACCGGCGACGCGAACAACAACATGATTATCGGGATGAGCGGCGATGACGTGCTCTCGGGCGCGGGCGGCAACGACTCCCTCATGGGCGGCACAGGCGACGACACCCTCACGGGCGGAGCCGGAGACGACCTGCTGGAAGGCGGACAGGGCAGCGACACGGCGGACTACTCCGCCGCCACAAGCAACCTGACCATAACCCTGACCAACGGCGGAGCCGCAGTGAACGCCGGGGCCCTTGGGAACGATGTCCTGATCGGCATTGAAAACCTCACCGGCGGCAGCGGCAACGATTTCTTCAAGGGAGATGACAGCAACAACACCCTCATCGGCAATGCGGGCGACGACACCCTCATCGGCCGGGTAGGTGAAGACACCCTTGACGGCGGCGACGGCATTGACACCGTGGACTACTCCCAGGATGGCGGCAACGCCGCTATCTACATCCATGACGCTGGCGGCTGGACTGTCGACGACACCAATGGGACCAGCGACTTCGTCTCCGGCATCGAAAAGATAATCCTGAACGATGCCGACTACTCCACCGGCCTCTCCACCAACGCCAAACTGACGGACGCCATGCTGACGGCCATCAGCGGCTCCTCCACCTTCACCATCGACGGTTCGAACCTCACCGGGACCAACGCGCTCAGGGTCGACGGCAGCAATGTCACCAGCGCCTACAACCTCCAGCTCATCGGCGGCGGCGGCAACGATTCGCTTACTGGCGGCGCAGGGCACGACACCTTCGACATGGGCATAACCATGACGCGCGACGACAACATCGACGGCGGCACAGGGTTGGACACCCTCAACTTCACCCAGCAGGACCAGACGGACAACGTCCAGGTAGGCGACTTGGCTGGCGTCACCGGGGTCGAAATAGTCAAGCTGGGTGATGCGGAAACGTGGCTATGGATCAGCGGCGACACTGGCTGCGACGACCTGAGCGACAAACTGGACGCTGGTCACAACTACCTCACCATCGACGGCAGGGCCCTCACGGGGACTAACGCCCTCACCTTCGAGGTTTCCGACACGGGCGCATCGTTCACTTACGAAATTTTCGGCGGCAACGGCGCAGACAGCCTCTGCGGCGGCGACAACGCAGACACAATCAGCGGCGGCGCAGGCAACGACACCCTTGAGGGCGGCGCAGGTGCTGACGACCTTACGGGCGGGGCCGGGAACGACACCTTCGAAATGGGATCCACCCTGACGCGCGACGACAACATCGACGGCGGCACAGGGTTGGACACCCTCAGATTCACCCAGCAAGACCAAGCCAACGACGACGAACTGTATGATCTGCAGGGCGTCACCGGGGTCGAAATAATCAAGCTGGGCGATGCGATAACGAAGCTATGGATCAGTGGCGACACTGGCTGCGGCGACCTGAGCGACAACCTGGACGCTGGTCACAACTACCTCACCATCGACGGCAGGGACCTCACGGGGACCAACGCCCTCACCTTCGAGGTTTCCGACACGGGCGCATCGTTCACTTACGAAATTTTCGGCGGCAACGGCGCAGACAGCCTCTGCGGCGGCGACAACGCAGACACAATCAGCGGCGGGGCCGGCGACGACACCCTCTTTGGCGACGCAGGGGCGGACATCCTCACCGGCGGCGATGGGGCCGACACATTCTCGTACCGCCTCACCAGCGACTTCGGTGACGAGATAACAGACTACGAATCCGGCGCCGACATCCTCAACTTCAGCTCTAATTTAGGCTGGGGGGACGAG
>NZ_JAUYFU010000026.1 GCF_030689645.1 Humidesulfovibrio sp. | reverse complement strand
GCGGTTTTTTCGCGGTGCCCGCCCGAGGCGTCCAGCGCCTGGCGCAGGGCTTCGCGCTCCGCGTCCTCCATTGCGCCCGGCAGCCCGGAGGTCAGGTCCACTCCCTGCGCGCCTTCGCCCGGCGCGCAGCCGGAGGCCGAGGCCAGCCCGGCGATCTGCGGGGGCAAGAGATCCGGCCCAAGGGTGTCCGAACGCGACAGGATGAGCGCGCGTTCCAGCACGTTCTCCAGTTCGCGCACGTTGCCGGGCCAGTTGTGCCGCGAGAGCGCATCCACAAAGGCCGGGGCGATGGAGCGGATCTCCTTGTGGTTCTTCGTTCCCAGCTTGCGCAGCAGGTGCCCGGCCAGAAGGGGCAGGTCGCCTGCGCGGTCGCGCAGGGGCGGAATCTGGATCTCCAGCACGGCCAGACGGTAGTACAGGTCTTCGCGGAAGCGGCCCGAGGCCACGTCGGCGCGCAGGTCGCGGTTGGTGGCCGCCAGGATGCGCACGTCGGTCTCCACGGCCTTCACGGAGCCGAGGGGCTCAACGATCTTCTCCTGCAAGGCGCGCAGCAGTTTGGCCTGCAATGTGGCTGGCATGTCGCCGATCTCGTCCAGAAAGAGCGTGCCGCCGCTGGCCAGCTGAAAGCGGCCTGGCTTGTCCTTCACCGCGCCGGTGAAGGCGCCTTTCACGTAGCCGAAAAGTTCGCTCTCCAGCAGGTCTGCGGGCAGGGCCGCGCAGTTGACCTTTATGAGAGGCTTGCGGGCGCGCGGGCTGGCCCGGTGCAGGCCGTCGGCCACCAGCTCCTTGCCGGTGCCGCTTTCGCCCAGGATCAGCACCGTGGCCTCGCTGGGCCCGGCCTGCTCGATGAGTTCGCGCACGCGCACGATGCCTGGGCTTGCGCCCACCATGGCCTCGGTGGCGCCGCTTTGCAGCTCCGTGCGCAGGCGGGCGTTTTCTTCCAGAAGCCGCCGGTACTCGTAGCTTTTTTCCAGCACCGCAGTAAGCTCGTCGTTGTCTGCGGGCTTGGTGAGGTAATCGAAGGCCCCCTGCTTCATGGCCTCCACCGCCGTGCCCACGCTGCCGAAAGCCGTGAGCAGAACCACTGGCAGAGCTGGCATGCGGGCGTGGAGCTCTCGCATCAGAGTCAGCCCGTCCATGCCGGGCATCTTCATGTCCACCAGGGCGACGTGCGGCTGGGCGCGGTCAAGCACGGCCAGGGCCGCCTCGCCGGAGGGCGCGTCGGTCACGCGCCAGCCTGCGTCCTCCAGCACTGCGCGCACCAGCATGCGATGTCCGGGCTCGTCATCCACCACCAGTGCGGAGCGCTGGTCATTCGGCATCATCATTGTAGCCTCCGCCGCCTTCGCGGCCGTCATGATCGGGGAAGAACAGGCGCAGGGTGGTGCCCTGGCCCGGCGTGGAGTCTATGAGCGCCCGGCCCCGGTGGCCGCGCATGATGCCCTGGACGATGGCCAGGCCCAGGCCGGTGCCCTGGCGCTTATCGGTGAAGAAAGGCTCGAAGGCCTTGCTCCGCACGTTTTCATCCATGCCCCTGCCGTTGTCGGCCACGCTGATCCAAACGCCGGGAACGCCGCCCTCGCTGCCCTCACTGCGGCGCGAGGCGACGGTCAGGACGCCGCCGGTCTCTGGCAGGGCGTCCAGGGCGTTGACCAGCAGGTTCAACAGGCACTGCTTGAGGGCGTCCTCGTCTGCATACACGGTGCGGGCCTGCAAATCCAGGCCGGGCGTCACGGTCTTGTGCTCCAGGTCGAAGCGCAACAGGCCGCGCAGACTCTCCGTAAGGCGCACAAGGTCCACTTCGGCGGGAGCGAGATCTCGCGGGCGAGCCAGGAACAAGAGGTCCGTCACCACGCGGTTCAAGCGGTCGGCCTCCTGGACCATGGTGGTTGCGTATGAGGCCAGCGGCTCCTGTCCCTTGAGCTTGGTGGCGAAGAGCTGGGCGAAGCCGCGCAGGGAGGAGA
Source organism: Humidesulfovibrio sp. (assembly GCF_030689645.1). Taxonomy (GTDB): domain Bacteria; phylum Desulfobacterota; class Desulfovibrionia; order Desulfovibrionales; family Desulfovibrionaceae; genus Humidesulfovibrio. The sequence continues at coordinate 100,550 of NZ_JAUYFU010000026.1, read as the reverse complement.
GCGGGTTGCGAATTTCATGGGCCACGCCCGCAGCCAGGGAGCCGATGGCGGCTAGGCGTTTGGCCTCGGCCAGGTCCTCCTCCAGGGTCTTGATGCGCGTGCGGTCGCGCAGGAGCACCATGCGTTCGCCCCCGGCGCCTTCGGACGAGGCGTCGGCCTGGAGCGGCAGGCTGAGGATTTCCAGCACCCGTCCGGCGTGGTTGTACTGCCGCCACTGGTAGGGCGTGGCGGCATCCGGCTTGTGCCCATCCTGGATGGCCGCCTCCAATCCGCCCGCCATGTCGGCGAAGGGGAACTCCGACCAGCTGCGGCCCAGCAGGCTCGCTGCGTGCTTGGCCGCAGTGTTCTTCATGGCGTCGGGCGTTTCCGCCAGCAGCAGTTGCGCGGCCGAACCATTGGCCGAAAGAATGGAGCCGTCCGCGCCCAGGGTGACCAGGCCGTCGGGCATGTTGTCGAGGAGCTTGGACTGGAAGCGCTCCAGGCGCGCGGCCTTGAGCGCCTGGTCGCGGCGGCGCAGATAGGCGAAGGCCAGGACCCACAGCAGGGACGCTGCGCCGAACACATAGCCAGCCTGAAGCAAGGCCGCGCGGCGGTAAGCCTGGAACTGGTCCAGGTGGCGCTGGGGGTTCAGGCCCGCAAGCAGAAACATGGAGGGAACGTCGGGAGAGCGGTCGACGCCGCGAGGCCTGGGGACGCCGGTTTCATCGGACATGTCCAACCCTGGGGGCGGACCCGGCGGCGGGCCGTCCTTGCCGAATCTGTCCTTGGACCCCAGGCGGAACATTTTTTCCGGCGGGCAGGGAAAGCCCAGGCGCGCGCCTTCGCACAGCATGGCCAGGCTGGAGCGGGCCCGGACAGCCGAAAATATGGCGGGCTTGTCCCTGTAGACCAGCGGACCGGACCAGCGGCCATCCACTTCCAGGGCGGCGATGATTTCTTCGGGCAGAATGAGGTCGTGGGGAGCTTCTGTCTCAGAGGACGAGGCCACAAGATGGCCGTCCTCGTCGAAAATGCCGATGAACACCACCTCGCCGGAGGCGGTCATCTCTTTGAACAGTTCGTGGATGCTGGGGAAAAATTTTGTAGCCGCATCGGGCGAGCGGCGAAGCGTGTGCATGACACGCATGAGGTTGGCCTCGACCCCATGCACCACGGCCCCGCCGGCCAGCTGCATGTGCTGGTCCACCAGGTCGCGCTGGCGGCGGATGTTCTGCCAGGTGAGGAACATGCTGCCCAGGCCAAGAGCCAGTAAGGCGACCACCGCCGCCAGTATCGGACCCTTGTCCCTGTTGAAGGTGCGCAGTTCCATGTGCAAGTTCCTTGTGTGGGCTGGAGGCAGAGAGGTTCCGTCAGGCAGTGCTAGGCCGCATCAGGTCTGGGTGTCAACATCCGCCACGGAGCCGGGGACCTGGCGTGCGGACGCAGGCAGGGCGGCCTGACCGGTGTTGCGCTTCCGGTCCGGGCCGCCCCGTGTGCGCCTGGATGCGGAGGCATGCTCCGCAGGGGGTTGGAAATTAGTTGCAGGAACCGCCGGTACAACCATTCATGCCGCGTCCAGCACCCTTGCCGCCGTAGCCGGAGGGGCAGCCGGAGTCGTCTGCGCATGCGCCGTAGCCGCCGCCGTGACCGCCGCCGTAGCCCATTCCTCCACGATGATAGCCGCCGTAGCCCTTGAGGCCGGTCTGCTTCTCAATGTCGGTGCGGATGGACAGGCGCTCCTGGTTCATGGCGCTCCTCAGCTTGCTGATGTCTGCGATGAGGGCCTGGATGTCGTTCTTCTCGGCCTTGCCGGAGTTGGTGAGGGCCTGGAGCTCGGCGTGCTTGGCCCAGATCTTCTCGCGCAGCTCATAGAGCTTGTCCTGGTGCGCCTCGATGATCTTCTGGATGGCGGCGCGCTGTTCTGGAGTGATGGCGCTCTGCTCCTGCTGGGCAGGACCGCGTCCGGCCTTGGGAGCCGCAAAGGCCATGGCGGACAGGGACACGAGGGCCGCAAGGGCGATGATGACGATGATGCTCTTTTTCATGTTCAGTTCCTCCGAAGTTTCTAAAAAAAATTGGCTGTTTTGCGCAAGGGGGGCGTGCGCTGCGCGTTGCTTGAAGCATTAGAAGCATGCGCCGTGCCAAAGTGTAAAGTGCATAAATTCGGTATGTTGTAAAATCGATGCACGCAGATATGTGCATTTCGCTGCACGAGTCTGCACAAGCGGGCCTGTTGGAGGGCTGCACAAGAAGTGCGGGATTCAGCTCTGGATTTTCGGATCGGCTGCGGCGTCCATCCATGTGTCCATGCCGCACAGACCGCAGTCCGAGCAGCCTTCTGCGGGGCAGCCCGGCGTGTGCAGGGCGCGGGCGGCGCGCTCATACTCGCGGCGCAAGGATTTCCGCGTCACGCCAAGATCGATGACTTCCCAGGGGAAGGCTTCGTCAGGCCCGCGTTCGCGGTCCAGAATCTCCGCCGTCTCCGGCTCGAAACGTCGCATGGCCTTTTTCCACCCGCCCTCGGCTGCGGCCAGCTCCACAAGGCGGAAGGCCTCTTCCCCACCGCGGGAGAGCACGCCCTGCAATCGGGCCTGGAAAGGCGCGTCTACGTTGAGCGCAACCCCTCGCAGCTTCTTGACCATCTCACCCAGCCGCTTTTGTGCGGCGATGAGTTCCGCCTCGCCCATCATGGGCGCCCATTGCAGCGGGGTGAAGGGCTTGGGCACCAGGGAGCTTGCGCCCAGGGTGATGCGCATGAACTCGCGGGTCTTGGCCCCGTGGCCCCGGTCTCGCGCGTCCACTATGCGCCCCAGGAATTCCTCAAGCTCGTCGTAGTCTTCCGGTCCTTCCCAAGGCCAGCCCAGGATGATGTACACCCGCAGGTGGTTCACGCCCAGACGCGCGCAGCGCTCGACGGCCTCCAGGAACACCTCGGGATCGAGCTTCTTGTTGGCCGCGCGGCGCAGGCGTTCGCTTGCGCCTTCAAGGGCCAGGGTGATGGTGCGTATGCCGCACTGGCGCAGGAACGTCAGCAGCTCTTCGTTCAGGCCGTCGGCCCGGAGCGAGGACAGGGAGAATTTAGTTTTGCGCCCGGCCAGCCAGCGCAGAAAGGGCAGCAGGTCGGGCCAATCGGTAAGGGCGGTGCCCACCAATCCCACTTTGGGCGGCTGGAACTCTTCCACCAGGGCGATGAGGTCCACCATGCGGGCATGGCGCGGGGGACGGTATACGAAGCCTGCGGCGCAGAAGCGGCAGGCGTGGGGGCAGCCCCGGTTGATCTCAAGCAGCATGGCGTCCGGAAAGGCGGCCTGCGGACCGGTGAAGCTGGAGCTGGCAGGGCAGGAGAGCAGCGTTGTGTCTGCGGAATCGATGGCCGCAACCCTGCGCACAGGGAGCTTGGTGCGGCCCGGCACGTACAGCCCGGGCATGTTTTTGACGGATTCGAGGAACTGCGCCTTGGGCACGCCTTCGAACACGGCGCGCTTCATGGCCAGGCAGAATTCCGCGAGCCCGGCCTCGGCCTCGCCAACCCAGAACGCATCGGCCAGGGGGGCCAGGGGCGCCGGGTTCAAGAAGGCAACCGGTCCTCCCACCAGAACAAGGGGGTAGTCCGGGCGTTCCGCCCGTAAAGGCGGAACGCCCGCTGCGGCGAGCGTCCTGAGGAGGGGGAGGAAGTCCTCCTCGAAACTGACGCTCGCCGCCATCAAGGGGAAGAGCACTAAATCCTTGCCGCTGTCGTGTGACGTTGGCGCGTGGAAGCCCTTGCCGAGGAAGAATCTCTCCACGGCTATTTCCGGCTCCCGGGACAGCAGGCGGTGAACCACCTGCCAGCCCAGGGCCGAGAGACCCATGCCTTCATCGCCTGGAACCAAGAGCGCCACGGGAAGGCGGCCACCATGGTCCGGCGGCGGGGCTTGGGCCGCTCCGGGTCGGGGGATGCGTTCGCGTCCTTTTGGGCGCTTGCGCTCCGCCCCGGAAGGGCGTTTCATTCGCGCCTAGTCCGCGTTGCGGCGGATGAACGCGGGCGTATCCAGGGCCTCGTCCTCGAAGAGGAACTCCTCTTCGCCGGCGCCCATGGCGCGCAGGGAGGCATGACCCTGGCGTTCCTCTCCATTTTTGGCCGCGCCGTAGCGCACGTAGGCGGGCAGGTCGCGGTTGGAGCTTGCGATGACGCTGGAGATGGTGCTGCGGCGCGTGGCGGCGCGCTGGTGGACGGGCACCGGGTTCAGAAGCTGCTTCACTTCCTTCTCAGGCTTGGGCGCGGCGTCGCGCTGGTCAATGCTGGTGGCGATGACGGTGACGCACATCTCCTCGCCGCAATTGGGGTCGGCCACCACGCCGAAGACGATGTTGGCGTCCTCGTGGGCTTCCTTGGCGATGAGGTCGGAGACCTCCTGGATCTCGTCGGTGCTCATGTCCTCGCTGGCGGTGATGTTGAACAGAACGCCGCGGGCTCCGGCGATGGACACGTCCTCCAGCAGCGGGCTGGTGATGGCCTTCAGCGCCGCTTCGCGGGCGCGGTTCTCGCCGGAGGCGATGCCCGTGCCCATGAGGGCCAAGCCGGAGTTGGTCATGATGGCCTTCACGTCCGCGAAGTCGAGGTTGATGAGGCCATGCACTGTGATGAGGTCGGCGATGCCTTTGACCGCGTAGTAGAGGACTTCATCGGCCTTTTTCAGCATCACGCCGAAACCGGCCTTCTTGGCCGCCATCTGCAACAGGCGGTCGTTGGGGATGGTGATGATGGAGTCCACCACCTGGCGAAGCTCGGTGATGCCTTTGTCGGCCTGCTGCATGCGGCGGCGGCCTTCAAAGTAGAAGGGCTTGGTGACGACGGCCACGGTGAGCGCGCCCGCTTCGCGGGCGGCCTGGGCGATGACCGGGGCGGCGCCGGTGCCGGTGCCGCCGCCCATGCCCGCGGTGATGAACACCATGTCGGTGTTCTGCAGCACTTCGCGGATCTGGTCGATGCTTTCCAGCGCGGCGTTGCGGCCCACTTCCGGGTTGGCGCCGGCGCCAAGGCCCTTGGTAAGCTTGCCGCCCAACTGGATGGTGTAGTCGGCCAGGGACTTCTCAATGTCCTGGGCGTCGGTGTTCGCGGCGATGAAGCTCACGCCGGTGAGCCGGGACTGAATCATGTTGTTGATGGCGTTGCCGCCGCCGCCGCCGCAGCCGATGACCTTGATTTTCGCGCTCATGTCGTTCTCGATTTCGAAATGTGCCATGGGTTCCTCCTCCCTCAACAGTGGCTAAAGTGCGTAGACCTTCCCCTGATCGAAACGCCTTCTTAGGCGATGTCGACGAACCATTTCTTCATGCGTCCCAGAATCCTGTTGAAGACGTTGTCCTCGCGGATTCTGAAATCCCCGCCGCCGCTTCCGGGCGAAGTCTGGCGCTTTTCGGCTCCGTAGAGCAGAAGGCCCACCGCCGTGGCGTACTTGGGATTATTGACCATGTCGTAGAGGCCGCCCACATACTCGGGGTAGCCGATGCGCACCGGCAGATCGAAGACCTGTTCGGCCAGGTCCTGCATGCCGTTGATGAGCGAGGTGCCTCCGGTGAGAACGACGCCCGCGGCAATCTGATTTTTGTAACCGCTCTTGATGAGCTCCTGGTCCACCAGGGCCAGAATCTCCTCGCAGCGAGGTTCGCAGATCTCGGCCAGCACGCGCTTGCTCATGGCGCGGGACTCGCGTCCGCCCACGGAAGGCACTTCGATGCTCTCGTCCACCTTGACCATCTCAGCCAGGGCGCAGCCGTTCTCGATCTTGATCTTTTCAGCCGCAGTCATGGGCGTGCGCAGGCCGAAGGCGATGTCGTTGGTCAGGTTGTTTCCGCCAAGGGCCAGCACTGCCGTGTGCTTGATGGAGTCCTTGGAGAAGATGGCGATGTCCGTGGTGCCGCCGCCAAGGTCCACCAGGCACACGCCTATCTCGCGCTCTTCTGAGCTTAAGACGGCTTTGCTGGAGGCCAAGGACTCAAGCACGATGTCGGCCACGTCGAGGCCCGAGCGGTGGCACGAACGCACGATGTTCTGGGCCGAGGTCACCGCGCCGGTGACGATGTGCACTTTAACCTCAAGACGCACGCCCGCCATGCCGAGAGGATCGGCGATGCCGCGCTGGTCGTCCACGATGAACTCCTGGGGCAGGGTGTGAATCACCTCGCGGTCCAGGGGAATGGCCACGGCCTTGGCGGCCTCGATGACGCGGTCCACGTCCTTCTGGGTCACCTCGCCGCCTTTAACGGCGATGACTCCGTGGCTGTTGAAACCCTTGATGTGGCTGCCGGCAATCCCGGCATAGACCGAGTGGATCTCGCAACCAGCCATCAATTCCGCCTCCTCCAAGGCTTTCTTGATAGACTGCACGGTCTGCTCGATGTTCACCACCACGCCTCGGCGCAGTCCCGTCGAGGGGCTGGTGCCGATGCCGATGATGTCCACCATGCCGTCGTCTCTGGCTTCGCCCACCACAGCGCAAATCTTTGTGGTGCCGATGTCCAGGCCGACGATGATGTCGCTCTTGGCCATGTTCTCCTCCCTTGGTTGTCTCGCCAAATACCGGGTCTTCCCTATTCTTCCCCGTCAGGAAGGCCCGGGCTTCTGCCTCTTCTCAACAGAAATCTTACCAGCGCTGGCCTCGATTGCGGCCACCTGTCCGGTCTCGCCGCGCAGCTTCAAGTCGCGCCAAACCAGCTCAATGTGCCTGAAATGCGTCTCCCAGTCGGCCAGATCCGCGCGCACACGGATGCGCAGCGCGTCCAGATACATCTCCACCTGCCCAGACTCGGTGAATTTCACCCAGGCCATCTGGCCCAGGGCGAAGGGCAGGTCCTGCCTGTTCATGCGGGCAACCATGGCCGCAACGATTTCGCGCCGGTCGCCCAGGCCGGGGGCGATCTCAAGCAGTGGCAATGAGGCCGAGTCGCCGGGAGAGAGCTGCGTGATGATTTTGCCCTCGCCATCCGCGAAGTAGAGCTGGCCGTCCTGGCGCACCCAGAAGGAGGGCTGCCGCTCAACCAGCGTGATGAACAGCTTGTCCGGCAGTTCGCGGCGCACGGTGACGAACTCCACCCAGGGGTTCTGCGAAAGGGCGGACTCCACGCGGGTGACGTTGACGCCCAGGCTGTTCTGACCCAGGCGCAATCCGGCGATCTCGAGCACCTGCCCGTAGGCCAGCCGCAGGTTTCCGGAAACGCTGATCTCGGTGAGGCCCAGCGCCGGCGTGGTGGTGACGAGCCTGTAGGTGTAGATGAGCCCTGTGCCCAGCACGCCCAGCACCAGCACCGAGGCCAGGAAGAGCACGAAGCCCTTCACCGCGCCGCTGGGATTGAGCGACATCGAGGGGCCGTCATCCTTGCGGGGCCGGTTCAGGCGCACCGGGGCCTTGCGGGCCGGCTGCGATCTGCGCTGCGGAGAGCTGGGGCGTAAGCTCATGAAACCACCACCACTTCCGTTTCCAGTTCCACGCCGAAGCGCGCGCGCACGGCGCTGCGCCCAAGGTCCAAAAGCTCCAGCGCCTGGGCTGCGGTGCCCCCGCCCAGGTTCACCAGAAAATTCGCATGCAGACTGGAGAAGGCCATACCGCCAAGGACGCGCCCGCGCATTCCGGCCTCGTCCAGCAGCTTGCCCGCGCCTGCGGGAAGCCCCGCCGGGTTCTTGAACACGCAGCCAGCGCTTCTGGCCGTCACGGGCTGCACGGCCTTTTTCTTGGCGTAGGTGGCCTCCATGCGCGCGCGAATGGCTCCGGGCGCATCGGACGCCAGCAGGAACTCCGCCTCCCAGATGACGCTGAATCCCGAGCCAAGGCCTGCGTCGAAATGCCTGTAGCCGAAGGCGCAGTCCTTGGCCTCGCGCCAGATGAGCCCGCCCTCAGGGGTCCACAGGCGCACCCGGGTGAGCAGCGATCCGGTCTCCACGCCGTAGGAGCCGGCGTTCATTGCCACGGCTCCGCCGACCTTGCCGGGAATGCCGGTGAGGCCCTCAAGGCCGCTGAGGCCCAGGCGCTGGCAAAGGCCCAGAAGCCGGGGCAGGCCAAAGCCCGCGCCCACGCGCACCAGGGCGGAGTTTCCGGTCTGCACCACCTGCGGAACAGCGTTGTTCACGGGCCGCACCAGGACCAGGTCGCTGGGGCCATCCGCCGCCAGGAGGTTGCTGCCTGCTCCCAGCGCCAGGGGGCGGCCACCCAGGCAGGAAAGCTCCTTGCCCAGCTGATCCAGGTCGGCCTCTGCAAACACCACGGCCTCGGCCAGGGCGGGGCCGCCCAGGCGAAGTGTGGTGCGCTCGCAAAGGCGCGGGGTGTGGATCAAAGCCAGGGTCATGGGGCTGCCTCGTTATTCTTCGTCAGTTGCGTTGAGCCAGTTCTCGCCGATCTTCCAGATGCTGCCCGCGCCCAAAGTCAGGAACAGGTCGCCGGGCTTCAAAATCTCTTTCAACTGGCGCTCAATGCCCGCAAAATCCGGGAAGAAGCGCACCTTGGTCTTGCTCACCTGCTTGATGCCCTGGGCCAGGGACATGCCGTTGACGCCCGGGATCGGGGACTCGCTGGCCGGGTAGATCTCGGTGAGCAGCAAGAGGTCCGTCTGGGCGAAGGCGGTGCAGAATTCACCGAACAGCGCCTGGGTGCGCGTGAAGCGGTGGGGCTGGAAGGCCACCACCAGTCTCCGGTCCGGGTAGCAGGCCTTGGCGGTGTCCAGGGTGGCCTTGATCTCCGCCGGGTGGTGCCCGTAGTCGTCCACCACCAGCACGCCCTTTCTCTCGCCCTTCTTCTCGAAACGGCGACCAACGCCGCCGAAGTTGGCCAGCCCCTGCAGGATGGCGTCTTTGGGCAGGCCTGCCTCCAGTGCCACGGCGATGGCGCCGAGGGAATTCAGGATGTTGTGAATCCCGGGATGGGCCAGAGTCACCTGGGCCCAGGGCTCGCCGTCGAGGCTTACGTTGAAGATGCTGCGCAGGCCTGTGGTGACGATCTCGCCGCGCAGGCGGTTCTTCGCGCCAAGACCGTAGGTCAGGCAGGGACGCTTGATGGCAGGCAACAGGCGCTGCACGCCGGGGTCGTCGCCGCAGACCACATTGACCCCGTAGAAGGGTATGGAGTTCATGAACGTGGTGAAAGAGCGGTCGATGGCCGCCAGATCCGCATAGAAATCCATGTGGTCGCGGTCCACGTTGGTGACCACAGTCATGATGGGCGAGAGGCAGAGGAATGAGCCGTCTGACTCATCTGCCTCGGCGATGAGAAACTCGCCTTCGCCCAGGCGCGCGTTGCTGCCGTACGTGTTCAGCCGTCCGCCGATGATGACCGTGGGATCGAGGCCTGCCTCGGTAAATATGGTGGCGAGCAGCGACGTGGTGGTGGTCTTGCCGTGGGTTCCGGCAACGGCGATGCCCGTGCGCATGCGCATGAGCTCGGCCAGCATCTCCGCGCGCGGGATGATGGGAATGCTCATCTCGCGGGCGCGCACCAGCTCGGGGTTGGTGTCCTGGATGGCGGTGGACTTGACCACCACGTCGGCCTTGCCGATGTTCTCGGCCCCGTGGCCGATGAAGACCTGCGCGCCGAGCTTCTTCAAGCGGTGAACTGCAGCACCGGCGGACATGTCCGAGCCGGTGACGGTGAAGCCCATGTTCAGGAGCACCTCTGCGATGCCGCTCATGCCCGAGCCGCCGATGCCCACCATATGCACGGTGCTCACGCGGCTGTACATGGCCGGGCTTGCGCTGCGTCCGGGTACCGGGATGCGTTTTTCGTTCGTCATATCCATGCGTTCTTCCTTTTTGCTTCCGCGCGGGCGTCAGGCCGCCTCGCGGCGGAGCTCCTCCAGGCCGTCCACGATGAGGCTCGCGGCTTCCGGTCTGGCAAAGGTTCTGGCCGCGCGGCTCATGGAGGCCAGCCGGGCCGTGTCGCCAATGAGCCCGGCCACGAGATCGGCCAGGGACTGGGCGGAAAGATCTTTCTGGTCCATGAGCACCGCCGCGCCCAGGTTGGCCAGGTTTTGGGCGTTGACGCGCTGGTGGTCGTGGGCGGCGAAGGGAAAGGGCACCAGCACGCTCGGGGTTGCCGTGACCGCCAGTTCGAACACCGTGGACGCGCCGGAGCGGCACAGGGCCAGGTCCGCCCAGCCGTATGCCGCAGCCATGCCTTCGATGAAGCCGTGCACGCAGTCGGCGTTTGCGCCGGCTTTGGCGTAAGCCTCGCGGATGCGCGCCTCGTCGGCCGCGCCGGTCTGGTGCAGAAGATTCACCCGCGCGGACAAAAGCTGCGGCAGGGCGGCCACCACCGCGTCGTTGATGGCCTTTGCGCCCTGGCTGCCGCCAAGGATCAGGAGATTTCTGCGGCCAGCCCCTTCGCCGCGCTTCATGGCGGCGATGTCGGCCCGCACGGGGTTGCCGGTGCGCTGCACCTTCACGGGCGGGAAGCTGCGGCTGCGGTCGTCGAAGGACACGAACACGCGCTCAACAAGCTTGCCCAGCACCCGATTGGTGACGCCGGGCACGGAGTTCTGCTCGTGCACCGCCGATGGGATGCGCAAGAGCGCGGCGGCCAGCACCGGGCAGAAGCCCGCGTACCCGCCGAACCCGATGACGGCCTCCGGCTTGAAGCGGCGCAGGGCGCGGGTGGCCAGGATGACGCCTCTGCTGACCCAGATGACTGAAAGCAGGGCCTTGACGCCCTTGCCTAGCACGCCGCTGGCGGGCAGCGCCTGGAAGTCCAGCCCGGCCTTGCGCGCCAGATCACCTTCCGGGCCATGCGCGCCCAGGAACAGGACGTGGGCCTCTGGGTTGCGGCGCTTGACCTCCGCAGCAACGGAAAGGGCCGGAAAAATGTGTCCGCCCGTGCCGCCGGTTGTCACCACCAGACGCGAAAGATGTTGCCGGGCGCTCATGAGCGGTTCCTCGACAGGTTCAGCAGCACTCCCACGCAGATGAAGGAGGCGATGAGCGAGCTGCCGCCGTAGCTGATGAAGGGCATGGGCACGCCCTTGGGCGGCACGGTGCCGAGCACCACCGCCAGGTTCAGGCAGAAGCCCAGGGCGAGGATCACGCACATGCCGAAGGCGGTGAAGCGGTCCAGCAGGTCCTCCTGCAGGAAGGCCACCCGGAAGCCCCGCACAAGCAAAAAGGCCACCAGCATGAAAATCAGGGAGATTCCGAAGAACCCCAGTTCTTCTCCCACCACGGCCATGATGAAGTCGTTGTGCGCCTCGGGCAGGAAGAATAGCTTCTGCTTGCCTGCGCCAAGGCCGGAGCCGAAGAACTTGCCGGAGCCGAAGGCGTACAGGGACTGCACAAGTTGATAGCCTTCGTCCTTGGCCACGGCGAAGGGATCGAGGAAGGCCGTCCAACGCTTGAGGCGGTATGGCGTGGAGGCGATGAGCATCCAACCGGCCCAGGCGCCGCCCATGGCCGAGCCCACAAGGTAGATGACCCGAGTGCCGCCGACGAAGCACATGCAGAACAGGATGAAGCACATGAACGCCGTGCCGCCGAAGTCCGGCTGGATCATAAGCAGGAAGCACAACACGCCCGTGACCAGGAACGGCGGGATGACGCCGACGGCGAAGGTCTTTGTCTGCACCAGTTCCTGTTTTTTGGCGAAGAAGAAGGCCAGGTAGAACACCAGGGCGATCTTTGCGAACTCAAGGGGCTGCAAGGAAAACGGCCCGATGTGGATCCAACGCTTGCTGCCGCCGATGGACACGCCAAGGACTTTGCAGAGCACCAGCAGCACGACCACAAGGAAGACCCAGAGGTAGGTCAGGTCGTAGAAGAAGCGGCGGTTCACCCGGGCGCAGAAGATCATCACGCCTGTTCCGATGACAGCGAACATGGCCTGCTTCTTAAAAAACAGATATTTGTCGTTATAAAAACGCTCGGCCATGATGCCCGAAGACGAGAAGACCATGATCAGCCCCAGTCCGGCCAGCAACAGGGCGGAGAAGAGCAGCCAGTAGTCCATGGGGAAGTACTGCGAGTTGCGCTTCTGGTTCATCCGGCACCCCCGCTTTCCGCCATGAGGGCCTGGGCCACGCGGGCGAAGTCGCGGCCGCGCTCGGTGTAGCTCTTGTAGGCGTCGAAACTGGCCGTGGCGGGCGAAAGCAGGATCACGTCGCCGGGCTGGGCCTGGGCGAACTGGCGGCGCACTGCGGCTTCCAGGGTCTGGTCCCAGCTAGTTGGGAAGTGCGGAGCCAGCACGGGCTCAAACACCTCGCGCGATGCGCCGAAGAGACCGATGGAGGCTGTGCGGCCAGCGAGAACCGGCAGCAGGGACGCCACATCGCCGCCCTTGAACACGCCGCCGAGCAGCAGGCGAACCGGGCGCTCGTAGCTTTTCACCGCAGCGCACACGGAGTCGAGGGTAGTGGCCTTGGAATCGTTGACGAAGAGCACGCCGCCCGCCTCGCCCACAGGCTCGATGCGGTGGGGCAGGGCATGGAACGCCGCGATGGCCGCGCGAGCCTGGTCTTCGGTGACGCCAAAGGGACGCACCATGCGCCAGGCAGCGGCGATGTTCTCTCTGTTGTGCGCGCCGGGCAGGCCGGGGCAGTCGAACTGCGTCTCGGCGCTGAAAGTCTCTACCTGGGCCTTGGTGAAGCCGCGGGCGAGAAGCTCCTTGCGCAGGGCCTGGGGGATCACGGCCAGGCAGCCGTGGTCCTGGCAGGCGAAGAGCTGCAGCTTGGCCTGGAGGTACTCCTCCATGTCCAGGTGGTAGTCCAGATGGTTGGCCGAAAAATTGAGCAGGGCGGCCACGCGGGGCTTGAAGGTGCGGCAGTTCTGGAGCTGAAAGCTCGAAATTTCGATGACCAGCACGTCGGCCCGCTTCTCGGCCATGAGGTAGTCGCACAGCGGGGTGCCGATGTTGCCGCCGACAAAGGTGGACAGGCCAGCGTGCTCCAGGATGTGCCCCACGAGGGTTGTGGTGGTGGTCTTGCCGTTGGTGCCGGTGATGGCGATGACCGGTTCGCTGAGGAACCAGGAGGCGAACTCCATCTCGGCCACCACACGCTTGGGGTCCACATGCTTCAGCACCGTGGCGAGTTTCTTCACGGGCACGCCGGGGGAGAGCACGATGAGGTCCGCATCGGCGAACTGCGACGGAGTATGGGCTCTGGCCTCAAGGGTCAAACCCACGGATGCCGGGTCGGCATGAACCTTCAGGAGCACGTCCTGCGGAAGATCGGCCTTGGCATCCACGAGACGGACGCGCGCGCCGAGGGAGAGCAGGAAGCGGCAAGCAGCCAGGCCGGACACGCCCGCGCCCACCACAACCGCCTGTCGATTCTCAAAAATCTTTAGACTTTGGAAGATGCCTACTGTCCTTTCCATGCCGGCCACCTAGCGAAGCTTCAGGGTGCTCAGGGCCATAAGGGCCATGAGGATGGAGAGGATCCAGAAACGGATGATGATCTTGGATTCCGGTATGCCCTTAAGCTCAAAGTGATGGTGCAGCGGCGCCATGCGGAACATGCGTTTGCCGCCGGACATCTTGAAGTAGCCCACCTGCAGAATCACCGAGAGGGTTTCGAACACGAACACGCCGCCCACCAGGGCCAGAATGAGCTCCTGCTTGGCGAGAACGGCGATGAATCCGAGGGTGCCGCCGAGGGACAGGGAGCCCACGTCGCCCATGAACACCTGGGCCGGATAAGCGTTATACCAAAGGAACCCGAGTCCCGCGCCCACAAGGGCTCCGCAGAACACCGTCACCTCGCCCACGCCCGGCACCGGGGTGATGTTCAGGTACTGGGCGATGACCGCGTTGCCTGCGGCGTAAATGAACAGGGCGAAGCAGGCGGCGCTGACCACCAGCGGCCCGATGGCCAGGCCGTCCAGGCCGTCGGTCAGGTTCACGGCGTTGGAGGCCGCCACCAGCACCAGCACGGCGAAGGGCAGGTAGAAAAGTCCCAGGTCCGGGTGCACGTTCTTGAAGAACGGCACCGACAGCACGGTGGAGTAAGCGGGCTGGAAGATCAGCAGGGCGATGGCCGAACCGGCCACAAGGATCTGCCCGGCAAGCTTGGCGCGCGGGGAGATGCCTTTGTTCTGCTTCTTGACCACCTTGGTGTAGTCGTCCCAGAAGCCCACGGCGCCGAAGCCGACAAAAACCAGCAGCGTAAGCCAGATGTAAACGTTGCTCAGGTCGGCCCAGAGCAGCACGCTGGGGATGAGCGAAGCCGCGATGAGCAGGCCGCCCATGGTGGGGGTGCCTTCCTTGGCCTGATGGCAGGTGACTTCCTCCAGGATGTGCTGACGGCAGCGCAGGGCCTTGAGCCACTCGATGAGCTTCGGTCCCAGGATGATGGCAATCACCAGGGCGGTCAGCAGAGCGTATACGCTGCGGAAGGTTATGTACCTGAAGACATTGAACAGCGAGTACTTGATGGCCAGGGGTACGAGCAGGTAGTAGATCATGACTGCCCCCCGTTGGTGCTCGCGGTTGCGGAAAGCCCCTCAAGCAGGGCCTTGGAGTAGGCTTCCATGTGGCAGGAGCGCGAGCCTTTGACGAGCAGCGTTCCACGCACGCCGTCAACCGGGGCTGGCATCTTTGCCAAGGCCGCCATCACCTGGGTCGGCTCGGTGACGGGGGTCACTGCGACGCCTTCTGCGCTGCGCGCCACATCGGCGGCGAACTCGCCCTGGTAGAACACCGCAACGGGCTTCACGGCCTTGATGACCGCGCCAAGGTCCTGATGGGCTTTGGCAGCGCATGCGCCCAGCTCTTTCATGTCGCCCAGCACCAGCACCAGCGGGGCCTCGCCGGCCATGAGACGTGCGGCCTCGATGCTGCGACGCATGGACAGGGGGTTGGCGTTGTATGAGTCATCCACCACGCACCATGCTCCGGCCTCGGCGAAGCAGAAGCGCTGGTCCGGCAGGCAGGCCCCGGCCAGCCCGCTGGCGATCTGGTCGGGCGAGAGGCCCAGCAGATGACAGGCTCCGGCCACGGCGGCGGCGTTCTCGGCAAAGTGCGCGCCGCAGGCGGGCAGCTCGGCCCAGAAGGCCTGGCCGTCCACGATGATCTCGAAAAGTCCGCGGCCGCCGGGAAGGGCTTCCTCAAAGCGGGCGTAGTATTTGGCGAAGCTGTCCTTTGCGGAGAAGCCCAACACGCCGGGCAGAGCGGCTTGCGCCTCGGTCCAGAGCTCGGGGTAATCCATGCAGCTCAGGCCAAGTCCGCCTGGCTTCACGTGCTTCAGGAGCGCGGCCTTGGCCTTGGCCACGCCGGCCAGGTCGCCAAGGCCTTCCAGGTGCGCAGGCCCGATGTTCAGCACCACGGCCAGGTCCGGCGCGATGATCTCGCCCAGCTCGTCCATGTCGTGGGGCTTGCTGATGCCAGCTTCCATGACCCAGGCCTTTTCTTCACCTGTGGCGGCCAGGATTGAGAGCGGCAAGCCTACTTGATTGTTGAAATTTTTGTGGTTCTTGGCCACAGGGAGCACGCTCGCCAGAGTCTGGGCCAGCAGCTCCTTTACAGTTGTCTTGCCCGCCGTGCCTGTAACGGCCAGAACCTTGCCGCCGCTGGCGGCGAAGCGGTCGCGCCAGAAGCGCGCCAGCCAGCCCAGGGCTTTTTCCGTGTCCGCCACCACGATGACCGGGCACTTGAGGCCGGGCAGCTCGCGGCTGGCCACGATGGCAAGAGCGCCCGCATCCGACACCTGGGAAGCAAAGTCGTGGGCGTCGAAGCGCTCGCCCTTGAGGCAGAAAAAGAGGTCGCCTGGAACGACGGCGCGGCTGTCCGTGCGCACGGCGGCTACCAAGCGGTCCGAGTCAGGACCGTTGTTCACAATGCCCGTGAGGCACAAGATGACGTCGCGCAGGGTCAGGTTCATTCCTTCACCCCGCCTTTGACTTCATTGATGGCGCGCTTGGCGGCCTCGACGTCGGAGAACGGAAGCTTCACGTCGCCCACCTGCTGGTAGGTCTCGTGCCCCTTGCCCGCGATGAGCAGGGCGTCGCCCGGCTGCATGAGGCTTACGGCCTTGACCAGGGCCTGGTAGCGGTCCGCATCCTCAACAACTCTTTTGGCGGCGGCCAGTCCGGGCCGCACATCGGCCATGATCTCCAGCGGATCTTCATGGCGTGGATTGTCGGAGGTGAGCACGCAGATGTCGGAAAGATTCGCCACTGCCTGGCCCATGAGCGGGCGCTTGGTCCGGTCGCGGTTCCCGCCGCAGCCGAACACCGTGACCAGCCGCTTGAAGCCTGCGTCGCGCAGGGCGCGCTGCACGTTTAAGAGCGCGTCCGGGGTGTGGGCGTAGTCCACGAAAACGTCCAGGTCGTGGTTGTTCTGAACGCGCTCAAGGCGGCCCGGCACGCCGGTGAAGGGCGCCAGGGGCTGCATGTCTGCCGGGCCCATGCCAAGGCCCAGGGCCGCAGCCTGCGCGGCAAGAAGATTCGAGG
Source organism: Humidesulfovibrio sp. (assembly GCF_030689645.1). GTDB lineage: Bacteria > Desulfobacterota > Desulfovibrionia > Desulfovibrionales > Desulfovibrionaceae > Humidesulfovibrio. The sequence goes on along the minus strand of NZ_JAUYFU010000026.1, from coordinate 84,172 downwards.
CGTTGTGCGCGCCGACGAGGCCGGAATTCAGGCTCCAGCATTTGCCTTCCCACTCCATGCGCAGCAGCATGCCCTTGGCCGTGCTCTCCACCAGGGTGCCGCGCAGCATGGGGTTGCCGTTCACCTGGACGTTGCCCAGGGAGAAGCCCAGGGCGTCCGGAAATTCCTTGAGCAGACGCAGGCCGTATGGGTCGTCTGCGTTGGCGGTCTTGTGCTTGTCATCGCGCGGGTACGAACCGAAGAGCAGCTTCTTGGCCTGGTAGTACGACTCAAAATCGCCGTGATAGTCCAGGTGGTCCTGCGTCAGGTTGGTCAGCACGGCGGCGTCGAACTCAAGGCCTGCGACGCGCTTCTGGTGCAGGGCGTGGGAGCTGGTCTCCATGATGACCGTGTCCACGCCGTCTTTGGACATTTGAGCGAACAGCTCGTGCAGCCGCCAGCATCCGGGGGTGGTGAGGCTGGCATCGATGCTCACGCCGGGCCACTGGTAGGCCACGGTTCCCAGCACGCCGACCTTGCGCCCGCAGGCGGAGAGCAGCCCCTCCAAGAGGTAGGTGACTGTGGTCTTGCCGTTGGTGCCGGTGACGGCCACCACCTGCATGGCCTGCTCGCGGGTGCGGAAGTGCGCTCCGGCGAGCATTCCAAGGGCTTCGGCGGTGTCATCTACGCGCACGAGGGCGGCCTGCATGTCGCCTGGCAGCGCGGTCTGGTGGTCGACCACGATCCAGCCGGCTCCGCGAGAAAGGGCATCGGCCAGGAATGCGTCCGATTTCACGGCTGCGCTTGGCATAAGGACGAAAACCTCGCCGGGATTCACCTGGCGGGAGTCTGTGCGGACCATGAGGCCCCTGCCGACAATCGCCAGCAGTTCATTGAAGCGCGGGCCGTTCACTGCGTCTTCTCCTTCTCGCCGTGCCCAAGCCAGAGCACGAAGCCTTCGCCGTGCGCGGCAACGCCGCCTTCCGGCCAGGGTTCGCCCGGTGCGGGCTTCTGATTGGTGATCTCCATTCCGCCGCCCTTGAGCGAAGGCACCACGCCTCGTTTTCCCAGGACTTCGAGCGCCCTGCGCACGGAGAGGCCAACAAGGTTCGGCACCGTTGCGCCGCTGCCATCGGCCGTAGGTGAATGGGTGGCGCGCGCAGTCATGCTGTGCTCCGTGGCGTTGGCGTCTGGCGCGCCTTTGCCTTCGGGCAGGCGGCCATAATATGACAGCGTCTTGATGGCGATGTCGCGCACGGCTGGAGCTGCGACAATACCGCCGTAAGTGACTGGCGTGGGCTCGTCCACGGTGACCATGAAAATGAATTCCGGCTTCTCTGCGGGCACAAGGCCCACAAAGCTGGCCACGATGCCCTCGCCGTAGCCCTTGCCCGAGCCGCCCACCTTCTGGGCGGTGCCGGTCTTGCCGGCCATGGTGACGCCGGGGATTCGGGCAACCTTGCCCGTGCCGTCCTCTTCAACGACTTCGCGCATCATTGAAAGAACGGATTCGGCGGTCTTGGCGCTGAACACCCGCTCAGGCTCGGGCAGACCCTCCAAGGGCGGGTCTGCAATCAGGCGCAGGGGCTTGGTCATGCCCATGTTGGCAAGGCACAGATAGGCTTTGGCCATCTGCAGGCCCGTAACGCCGATGCCCTGGCCGAAGGATATCGCTGCCAGGTCGAATTCGGTCCATTCCTTTGGCTGGCGCAGCATTCCGGGCGACTCGCTAGGCAGGCCCAGGCCGGGGCGCTCCCCGAAGCCCAGCTTGCGCAAAGTGGTGTAGTAAGGCTGCGCACCGAGGGCCATGCCGATCTTGGCCGTGCCGATGTTGCTGGAGTAGCGCAACACGCGGTTTGCCGAGAGCCAGCGGTACGGGTGCGTGTCGCGGATGATCTTGCCCCGCAGGCTCCACTTGCCGTTCTCGCAGTCAAAGACCTTGTTGGCGTCGATGACCTTCTGGTCGATGGCGGCGGCGAAAACGAAAGGTTTCATGGTGGAGCCCGGCTCAAAGATGTCGAGTGCGGCGCGGTTTCTTCGCGCTGCGGCTTTGGAGTCTTGCGGGCTGTTGGCGTTGAAATAGGGGTAGTGCGCCAGGGCCAGGATGTCGCCGGTTTCCACGCGCACAACGATGGCCATGCCGGAGCGTCCGTTGAATTTGTTCACGGCATCGGCCAGCGCATGTTCTGCAGCGTCCTGCACCACTGTGTCGATGGTCAGGCGCACGTCCTGACCCTTGATGTTCATCTCGCGGCCCTGTGCGTCCAGGTACAGCCTGCGGCCAGAGGCGTCGCGCTGAACCACGAATTTTGCGCGTCCGCCGGCCATGCGCTCATCGAAGAGTCCTTCCACGCCCTCAAGCCCCTTGCCGTCAACATCGACGAAGCCCAGCACCTGCCCGGCCAAATGCCGGTTCGGGTACATGCGGCGAAATTCGCTGGTGAGGTGGATCCCCGGCAGATTGATCTTCTGGAGCTCCTGGGCCTCATGGTCATCAATCTGGCGCTTGATCCAAACGAAGCCCTTGCTCGATGCAAGATCCTTCTGCAGATTCTTCTTCGGCGCGCCGAGAATCTGGGCCAGGGCCTGTGCGGTCTGGGCCGGGTTTTGGATTTCAACCGGCGAAGCGTACACGCTCTTGCTCTCCACGCTGGTTGCCAGAATGGCGTTGTTGCTGGCGTAAACCCGCCCGCGCTCGCCCAGTTCGAATTCCGTCGCCAGGTTCTGCTTGCCCGCTGCGTCGCTCAGCTTGGGCCCAAGGTACAACTGCACGTAGGCGGCGCGTCCCCACAAGGAAACCCAGATGAGGGCAAAAACAAAGGCGACAAAGGTCAGCTTCAGCTTTCCTGTGTCCGTCTTGCTTCTGGCCTCTTTGGGCCGCTTGCGCTCGATGCGACTTTTGACCGCCATCGTCCATAATCCTTGCCGCTACTTGTCCTGGCCCTTGTCCTGGCCCGTCATGATACGCATCTGCCCTGGTCCGACGGGCACCATCCCGTACATTGCCGCCAGTTTTTTAAGTCGGTAGGGCGAAATGAGGTTGTTGCGCTCCAATTCCAGCTTTGAAACCAACGCGGTGCGGTTGGCCAGCTCCTTCTCAAGCTTGTTCAAGTCGTAGGCCAGGTCCATGCGCTCTATGTTCAGCCAAACGCTGGACAGGCCCAGGACCAACGCTATGGCGATGACGCCGCAGAACGCCGTAACCCAGCCTTTCATGCGGCTCACGTCGCAACCTCTGGGATGGGCAGCCGCTCGGCCACGCGCAGTTTGGCGCTGCGGCTGCGCGGATTGCGGTCAACCTCAAGCTGTGTGGGCAGTTGCGGCTTCTTCGTCAGCACCTTGAGCACGGGCAGACGGTCGCAGGTGCAGAAGGCCTGCTCCAGCGGGCAGCGGCAGCCCTTGGCCCAATAGCGGAAACTTTCCTTCACCTCGCGGTCCTCCGCAGAGTGAAAGGAGATGATGGCCACCCGGCCGCCAGGCTTGAGGTGGTGCACGATGCGTTCGAGAAATGTCTTCAATTCTTCCACTTCATGATTCACGGCCATGCGCAGGGCCATGAAGGTGCGCGTGGCCGGGTGATTGCGCGCCTCGCGGCGGCGGTCGGGGGGGTACGCCCTGGAGACGATTTCCGCAAGTCTGGACGTGGTGGTGATCTCAGCCTGCTCGCGCGCGCGGATGATGGCCCGGGCGATCTTGCCGCCCAGGGGCTCGTCGCCCAGGTCGCGGATGATGCGCCGAAGCTCTTCGTAGTGTTCGCGATTCACCAGCACCTTTGCCGAGTCCATGTCGCTGGTGGCGTCCATGCGCATGTCCAGCGGGCCGTCGACGTTGAAGCTGAAGCCGCGCTCGGCCTCGTCGAGTTGCAGCGAGGAAACGCCCAGGTCGAGCACTGCGCCGTCCAGGCCGTCCCAGCCAAGCTCCTCAAGGGCTTCCTCGAACTCGCTGAAGGGCGAGTAGAAGGTGTTGGCCCGGCCAGGAAATTCCTTCAGGCGCTCGCGCGCCAGGGCCAGGGCCTGCTCGTCGCGGTCCAGGCACAGCAGTTCGGCCTGGCCTCCGCTTGCGCGCAGGAGCCCAAGGCTGTGTCCGGCCAGGCCCAGGGTGCCGTCCAGGTACCGGCCGCCCGGACGGGGGGAGAGGTACCCCACGATCTCGTCCAGCATTACCGGGATGTGGGGGACCTTTTCGTTCGCAGGCATTGTCTTTTCTCCCGCTAGAACGGCAGCTTGATGTCGGCCTTGGCCATTTCGGCGGAGACGTCTTCGTTGCGCTGCTCAAGCAGGGCCTCGAAGCGGTCCTTATCCCAGATCTCGAAGCAGCGGCCCACGCCCACCAGGACGACGTCCGCGCCCAGCCTGCCGCTTTTGCGCAGGTGGGTGGGCAGCTGAATGCGGCCCTGCTTGTCGAGCACCACTTCGGAGTAGCCTGCGAAGGCCACCCGGCGCACGTCCTGCAGCATGGGGGAGGGGCTGGTGAGCTTGGTCTCCAGCTCGGCGGCGAAGATGTCCCACTGTGCGGGGGTGATGCCGATGATCTGCCCCTGATAGATGGTCAGCACCAACCGCCCGTCCGGCGAAGCCGCCAGGAACTGGTCGCGGAACTCCGGGGTAAGCATGAGCCTTCCCTTGGAATCCAAACTGCGGTGGGCATGACCTAAAAGTCGCACTGTTTTTCCCTCTCCGAACCACTAATTTCCACGTATTACCACTTCGCCCCACTTTTTTATGAATTCCAGCTGAAAGTCAACACAAAAAACATTTGCTTCCATAAGAAATGCGGTTAGTAATCAAACCAGCACTGGAGCCCATTCCGGGGCTGTTTGGAAGAACAAACAATGCTGGAAGCTTGGGTCGCCCGCAGTCGGGCCGCCAGGCGAATTCGCAGCACAAAAAAATAGAAGGAGAGCGCGCCATGCACACCAAAATCATCGCCACCCTTGGCCCCGCCACAGAGACCGAGGAGGCCATAGCCGCTCTGGTCGAGGCCGGAGCGCGCATCTTTCGGCTCAATTTCTCCCATGGCGGCAAGGAGGGCTTCGTCAAGCTGGTGGCCATCATCCGCGCCCTTGAGAAGAAAACCGGCCTCAGCCTGACCATTCTGCAGGATCTTTCCGGCCCCAAGATCCGCACCTGCGACATCGGCCGCGGCACCCTTGAGATAGCCAAGGGCGCAGAGGTGCTGCTGGGCGCTCCCGGACAGGAGGAAGGCCGCGACGAGCCTTTCATCTGCCTCGATCAGCCCGCACTGTTGCGCAGCATCAACGTGGGCGAAACCGTGGCCCTCTCCGATGGAATGCTCCAGTTCAACGTCATCGCACGCGAGGGCGACCTGGTTGTGCGCCTGCGCGCCGAGAACGCGGGAATCGCCCCGGCCAGAAAGGGCATCGCCTTTCCGGGCAAGACAACGCCTCTGGCGGCCTTCACCGCCAAGGACAAGGAAGACCTGGCCATTGGCCTGGAGCTTGGCGTGGACGTTGTGGCCCTTTCCTATGTGCAGAAGGCCGACGACATCTGCCACCTGAAGGCCGAGATGCGCAACATGGGCCGCGTGCTGCCCATCATCGCCAAACTGGAGCGCCAGAGCGCCATCCTGGGCCTTGACCGCATCCTTGAGGAGTCCGACGGCGTCATGGTGGCCAGAGGCGACCTGGGCCTTGAGTGCGAACTGGCCCAGCTGCCCTCGCTGCAGAAGCGCATCATCAAGGCGGCCAACGCTGCGGGCAAGCCGGTCATCGTGGCCACGCAGATGCTTTTGTCAATGGTCTCAAGCCCCATGCCCACCCGTGCGGAAACAACCGACGTGGCCAACGCCATCTTGGACGGAGCAGACTGCATCATGCTTTCTGAGGAGACGGCCATCGGCAAGTACCCGGACAAGGCCGTGGGCTTCATGCGCAAGATCGCCAACTGGGCCGAGGATTACTATTTCGAGGACAAGGGCGCGGCTCCCCTGCCGCCCAGCGACCAGGAGCACCCGGCCAAGTTTCTGGCTTACTGCGCCTGCCTGCTGGCCCAGAAGACCCGCTCCAAGGCCCTGGTGACCCACTCCACCTCCGGTTCCACCGCGCGCATCCTTGCGGCTTGCCGGCCCAAGCAGCCCATCTACGCGCTTTCGCCCGACGACCGCGTGCGCCACTTCACCAACCTGTCCTGGGGCGTCACTCCGGTTTCTCCCATTGCCGAGGACGACAACCACCAGGAGCGCGCCGAGCGCTTCGTGCGAGAGTCTCCCCTGTTCATCGCGGGCGATGTCATCGTGGTGACGGCGGGCCAGCCGAAGCACGGCCAGCTGCAAACCCAGACCAACGTGGTCAAGGTCTACGAGAAATAGCCTGTGGCGGCGTCGGACAAAAAAGCCAGCATCGCAGATGCGTTGGATGAACAGTATTACCAGATCAATCTGGACATACTGGAGAGCTTCAGCAAGTATCGCCCGCCCTTGAACCTGTATAGGTTCAAGGAGGATGTGGCGCGCGTGCTGCCCTATTGCAAGGCCGGGGAGCGCCTTTCCAACGAGCAGGTGGAGCAGTTGGCGCAGCTTGTGGACGAGGGGCTGGTGTTCGTGTCCCGTGCCGATCACTCGGTGTACGTGAAATACATCAGTTATCAGCTGGATCTGGTGCTGGTGGACAAGAACCTGCACGAGACGGAAATCGCCGACATCTTCACCCAAGCCCTGACGCGTCGCCTGGGCGAGTTCTTCGCCCAGCCCGTGCCCATGGTCTTCGCCAAGCTCTGGACCGACATGATGGTGCTCACCGAGTACCTCTACGCCGACTCCAACCGCATCCGCGCCTTGTCGCGGCGTTTGCACCAGGTGCATAACCTGGCCAACCACTCCTTCAATTGCGGCGTCATGGGGTTGGCTGTACACATCAAGGCCCATGCCAAGCAGTACGAGGCGGGCGACATCAAACGCAAGTTTCTGGACCACCTCACCGCCGGGCTGTTTCTGCACGACATGGGCATGAGCAAGGTTCCGGCCTTCCTGCTTGAAAAGGACAAGCCCCTCACGGGCGAGGATCGCGGCAAAGTCCAGCGCCACACCCAGGTGGGGTACGAGATGCTGGCCAAGCTGGACCTGCGTTTTCCAGAGGTCGAGGAGTGCGTCACCGACCACCACGAGCGGCTGAACGGGGCCGGCTATCCGCAGAAGAAGCAGGCTGGCGCCCTCGGCCAACTGGGGAGGCTGTGCGCATTGGTGGATTCTTACTGCGCCATGACGGTGAAGCGCCCCTTTGCCGAGGCCATGGAGCCCGCAAAAGCCGTTGCCCTGTTGTCCCAGGATCAGGGGTACGACCAGGAATTCTCGCGCGTCCTGCAAGCTCTTGTGATGCTGCAAATCAAACCGAAGTAGTCCCGCAAATCCGCTTCTTTCTACCTCTTCGGCCGCCGGGTTGCCCGGCGGCCAGCCTCATGTTTTCGCCATAATCTGATGCTGGAATAAGAATTCCTGTTTCTTTTTTTTGCGGGAGTGCTATACGTAGTACGATCCGTGTGTATTCATTGAGGGAGGAGCTTATGCGGGAATCAGAACGGAAGAATCAGACCCAAAACAATGTGGGGCGGGCCGTGCTGGTATTGGCGGAGCGCCCGCTGGACTACGCAGACGATTTGAAAGATCCAGGTTTGGTCCCAATTTTTGTCTCATCCGTGGAGGGGCTTCAGGATGCTTTGTCCGAGCGCCTGGTGAGCGGATTTGCGCTTGAGGTGGATACGGTGTTGCGTGCAAATGCTCTTGACCGTGGGCACCTGTTCCAATTGGCCGAGGCCTTTCCGCTTTTGCGGGCACTGCGATCCAATCAGGATGTCGCGCCAAGGTATTTAGATGACCTGAACGCCTTTGCCGAAGAGGTGCGCGGCTTCAGCCCTCGCCCTGCCCGCCATGTGCCGCGGGTTCCGGTGCTGCTGCGCGCATTGCTGCAGCGGAGAAAAGGAGGCTTGGGCGAGGCCGTTGTTCCCGCCACCCTTCTGGACATCTCTGCTTGTGGCGGTTCGCTCAACTGCGAGCAGGAGTTCGACCCCGGCGAAGAACTGACCCTGCGCATCTTGGAGTTGTCCGACCCTTCGCCTCTGGAAGTGGTCATCTGCTGGTGCGGCAGGCGTGATAGACGTGGTTCACTGGGGTGTTGCGCCGGTGTGCGCTTCTTGAACGTGCACCCAGGCCAGGCCAGGGAGCTGGGAATGCGTTACCTGGGGTTTGAGAGGGACTCTAAGATGGGCAAGCCTTCCTGAGGCACGACCGGCACAGAGCCGTCAACAACCTCAGCATCAATAACGGGGATGTCCGCCGCAGTTTCAACGGATTAATGGCCGTTGCTGGGGCGACCATCCTGGCCAGAGCTTCAGCTTGGTTGAGGGAGCGGTTGTCTTGGGCAACTATGGTGTTCTGGGCGTGGCGAGGTTGTTCCGGGCCTTGGCGAGAACCCGTCTGCAAACGCTCAGTTCATGCTCGTCGATGCCTGCGTACGCATGGTCCAGTACGCGTTGCACCAGTGCGGCGAGGGAGGGCATGGCTGCCAGCCCGGTCGCGGTGAGGTGGATGTTCTTTTCGCGGCGATCTGTTGCGCCAGCCTCGCGTCGAATGAATCCTGCCTGCTCCAGGCTGGCCACAAGCCGCGCAATGTTGGTCTTGTCCTTGGACAACCGTATGCCCAGCTCTAATTGGGTCAGGCCATCCTGGTTCCAGACGTGCACGAGCGCGGTCCACTGTTCGCTGGTGACGGGGTGCCCCTGGGCCTTGAGGTCCTGGGTGATGCGCCGCAACGCGGCCTTGGAGAGCTGCATCGCCAGATGCGCCAGGGAATCCTTGAGAAGATAGTGCGATGTCGTTGCGTACATGTGGTTGCTGTATGCAACTGACGAGGCATCGTCAAGCCGTTGAGGGAAAGGTCTGGTTAGTTTGTGGGAACGTACCTGCAGACTTCCGGGTTGCCGGTCATGAGGGCTTCGGCCATGGGCAGCGCCGGGGCGCAGAGGAAGCCCTGGCCCTGATCGCAGCCCAAGTCGCGCAGGATTACTCGCTGAGCTTCCGTCTCTATGCCCTCGGCCACGGTGACGAGATGCAGGCTGCGCGCCAGGGTGATGGCTGCGCGCACGATCTCCCGGTCTTCAGAACTGTGGGTGATGCGCGAAACGAAGCTCATGTCGATCTTGAGCCGGTCGAGAGGCAGGCGCTGCAGCGCGCTCAACGACGAATACCCGGTGCCGAAGTCGTCGAGGGCGATGCTGACCCCGCGGGTCTTGAGGCGCGAAAGGATGTTGGCCGAGGATTCCGGGTGTTTCATGATGGACGACTCGGTGATTTCAAGCACGAGCGCGTTGGGAGGCAGGCCCGTTGTGGTCAAGGCCCGGTCGATCTGCTCCGCGAGGCCCTGGCGGGAGAACTGCCGGGGCGAGAGGTTCACGGCCAGGGTGAGCCCGCAGGTGGCGGGATTGTCGCGTCCGAGGGTCGCCATTTCCTGGCAGGCCTGATCAAGGGCAAAGCCGCCCAATTCAAAGATGGAGCCTGACTCCTCGGCCACGGGTATGAATTCCCCAGGGCTGACCATCCCACGCGAAGGATGGCGCCAGCGCAGCAGCGCCTCGAATCCGGACAGACTGCTCGTGTTCAGGTCGAAGACCGGCTGGTAGAGCAGAAAAAATTCGCCGTTCGCCAGTCCCCGGCGAATGTCATTCTCCAGGCTCATGGTCTGTATTGCGGCCTCGTGCATGCTCGGCTTGTACACCACCACGCGATTGCGCCCCATCTGCTTGGCGCGGTGCAGGGCTATGTTGGAGTTGCGCAGAAGGTCTTCCGGCCCGATGTGCTCGGGAGGAGGGTAGGCCACGCCGAAGCTGGCTTCTATCTGAATGCTGTGGCCGCCGATGTTCATGGGCACCTTGAGGCTTTCACGGATGCGGCGCAGGGTGCGCAGCACCGCCTTGGCGGGCAGTTCCTCCAGCACCATGGCGAACTCGTCGCCGCCGTAGCGGCACACGGTGTCCATGCGCCGGGTGCAGGTCAAAAGCCGTTCCGCCACTTCTCGCAGCAGATGGTCGCCCGCCTCGTGCCCCAGGCTGTCGTTGATGATCTTGAAGCGGTCCAGGTCCATGAACACCACGGCGTAGTCCGGGTTGGGCCTGCGCCGGGCGCGTTCCCCGGCCAGGGCGATGCGGTCCAGGCACAGGGTGCGGTTGGCCAGGCCGGTCAGCGGGTCGTGCAGGGCGCGGAAGAGCAGTTGCTCCTCCATGTGCTTTCGCTCGGTGATGTCCGTGATTATGGCTGCGAAGCCGTCGCGATCCCAGGGCGTGGCTGACACGGAGACCTGTTTGCCCATGCCTCGCAGCTTGATCTCGAACTGTATGGGCTGGCCGGTGGCCACAACCTGGGCGAAGTCCTCCAGGCGCGGCGCGGAGCCTTGGTTGAGGGCATCAGTGGCAAGGGCGTGGGCGATGTCATCCGCGCGGACATTGAAGATGCGCTCGTAGCTTTTGTTCACTTCCTCAATGCGGAAGTTCACCACCTGTCCTTTTTCGTCACGCACCAGGGTGTTCAGGGCAACGCCATCGGTCATGTTGTCGAAGAGCGAGTGGAAGCGGCGCGCGCTCTCCACCAGGGCGGCCTGGTCTCGCTTGCGCTGGCTTATGTCGCGGAAGATGCCCTCCACCCCCAGGATGTTGCCGTCCTTGTCGCGGTAGAAGTTCGAGGAGGTGGCCACGTGGATGATGTCCCCGTTTTTGTCCAGCAGCTCCACTTCGAAATCGCGCACCGCGCCGTTCTCGTGGATGAGCGCAAGCATTCTTTGGCGTTCATCCGGCTTTCGCCAGAAGGCGTTGATGTTGAGACCCAGCAGTTCCTCTGTGGTGTTGTATTTTGCAAGGCTGGCGCCGGATGGGCTGAGCATTGTCAGCCGTCCCTCGTTGTCTGTGCGGTAGAACACATCGGAAATGTTCTCGATGACTGAACGGTAGCGTTCTTCGCTCTCCCGCAGGGCTGTTTCGGTCTTGCGGCGAAGGACCACCTCGCGCTGCAGCACAAAGTGGCGCAGGCCCAGGTTGACTCCCAAGCCAGTGCACAAGAGCACAACCAGGCCCAGGGGCAGCAGGTACAGGCCGAAGCGCTTGAGGGTGGCCAGGATCTCCGATTCCGGCGTGGCCACGCAGATGGACCAGAAGGTGTCTTCCAGTTTAATGGGCAGATACACTGCGTGCTTCAGCACTGATTCCGGCAGTTGTTCACGCACGCGGTCGAAGGTGAATGTGCTTTCGCCGGTTGCGCCGCGCAGCATGGCTTCCACTGTGGCCCGAAGTTCCGGAAATCCGGCGGTTATCTCTAAATAATGTTTGCCGGAAATGTCGGCGACAGGACTGTAAAGCAGCACGCCCTTCTGGCTGTAGACAACGGCGTAACCGGTTTCGGCCACGCGCACCCCTTCCAGGTAGCGTCTGGAAATAGCGTCGAAGTCCAGCAGCAGGGCCAGGGTGCCCTTGAACTTCTCTCCCTGATAAACAGGGACATGCAGGGCTACCGCGCGGTGCCCTTGCACCGAGGCGAAGACATCGCTGACCGTGGGGCTGTGAGTGGTCAGAATGCGTTTTATATGTGGCTGGTCTGAAACATCGCGCCCGGCCACAGAGTTGTCTGGTGTGGAGAATATCAGGATTCCGCGCTCGTCCACGCGGGTGATGGCGCGAAGCGTCGTCGGGTTGTCATTCAGCGTGTCGCTCAGGAAGGCCTGGCCCTCAGCATCAAGATTGATGACATGCTGGTTTTGCGCCATGGATTCCGTCAGGCTGCGGCTATGCGTGAAGTAGTCCTGAATGCCTTGGGCCGCCTGTCTGGCCAGGATGGTTTGCTGGGTCTGGAGGTTGCGCACAGCCTCTTGCCGCGCAACTGCGTATGCCCCGTACAAGAGGACGCCGCAAAGCAGCGTAGCCAGGGGCAGCAGAGCGAAATACGTAGCGCGGCGCATAATGTAAGGCTACCATCCAGCTCCGTGCAGGTAAAGCGTAAAGGCTGCTCGGGGTAAGTACCATCAGTTTCGGCCATGGCGCCAACTGGTTTTATGTGCATGGGGCGCCATGTGCATCTGTTGGCGGTGTGGGGGAATTGATGCGAGATGACCTGCAGCCCCTTGAAAACAGGCGCGGAGATATTACAATGCGGCTCAGGCGGTTATGGCGGAGCGTTGCCTGAGGGCTGCGCACAACATCTGGGCGCGGGAGCGTGAAGCATGCAGGACAAAAGTGGCCGGGATGTTTTTTTGCGGCGGCTCAAATGGACCACGCTGGCTCTGCTGGGGCTCATTGTGGCCTGGCAGGCAGCTCCGTGGGTCGGGCGTCTGCTCATCCGCGAGGCGGCGACGCCCCGCGCCGTCACCCCGCGCGGCGACCTGGCAGCGGACGAAAAGGGCACCATCGACCTCTTTGAACGCTCCAAGGATGCGGTGGTGTTCATCACCACCACCCAGCGTGTCCGGGAATTCTGGAGCCGCGACATTTTCACCATTCCGCGCGGCGCCGGGTCTGGGTTTTTGTGGGACGACAAGGGCCACGTCATCACCAATTTCCACGTCATCGCCGGAGCAGCCGAGGCCAGGGTGCGGCTTTCCGACGGCAAGGAGCACACGGCGGCACTGGTGGGCGCAAGCCCAATGCACGACCTGGCCGTGTTGCGCATCGACACGGCGATCAAGCGCACGCCCCTGCCCCTGGGGACCTCCAGCGATCTCAAGGTGGGGCAGAAGGTCTACGCCATCGGGAACCCCTTCGGCCTGGACTGGACGCTGACCACCGGCATCGTTTCTGCCCTGGACCGCTCGCTCAAGGGCGAGGACGGCGGGGTCATCGAGCACCTCATTCAGACCGATGCGGCCATCAATCCCGGCAATTCCGGCGGCCCGCTGCTCGACTCCGCCGGGCGGCTCATCGGCGTGAACACGGCCATTTACAGCCCTTCAGGAGCTTCCGCCGGGGTGGGCTTCGCCGTGCCGGTGGACACCATGAACCGCGTTGTGCCGCAGCTCATCGCCAAGGGGGGCTACGCCCGGCCGGCCCTTGGCGTGGAGGTGGACCAGCGCGTGAACGAGACAGCGGCCCAGGAGCTTGGCATCAAAGGCGTGCTGGTGCTGCGGGTGCGCCCTGGCTCCGGCGCGCAGGCGGCGGGGCTCATGGGCGCGCGGTTTGATCGGGACGGGGTGTTTGTGCCCGGCGACGTCATCACACAGGTGGAGGGCAAGGCTGTGGACAGCGTGCCTGGACTACTCTCTCGCCTGGATGACTTCCGGCCTGGCGACAAGGTCCGTCTCACCATCCTGCGCAACGGCAAGGAGGAGGAGCGTTCGGTGATGCTTCAGGCCGAAGGGGCCGCAGCGCGCTAGCTGTGAAGATATAGGAGCTTGTTCACTCGGTCCAAATCGGTCTGGTTGGGTTTGCGAGAACTCAACCGCCGACGGGGGGACCGAGTGAACATCCATGCCAATGCCAGATTGACAATCGTTCGTCGAGTGGAGCGGGTGCGCCGGGTTGCACCCGGAGAGACCCCCAAGGAGCGTGGCCGCTGCCTTGGTTGATTCCGTCGGGACAGTCTATGAATGGCTGCTCCGCCGTGCAAATGGCGCTGGACTTCGTGACAATTCTTCCTGGCCCAGGCGTTGGGCAGTCGCGCTCACGGTTGAATTGCTGGAACGCACCGCCGGGCTGCTTCGGCCCGCCGGGCGATCAGTCCTCGGTCTCCAGGTCGATGAGTCCGAGGCGCGCGGCATAGCGCACAAGGGCCACCGGGCTCTTGATGCCCAGCTTGGCCAGGATGTTGGTGCGGTGGTTCTCCACCGTCTTGCGCGAGATGAACAGCCGCTCGGCGATGACCGCCGGGGCCAAGCCTTCGGCCAGCAGGCGCAGCACCTGCTGCTCCCGGCGCGAGAGCTTGCCGTAGGCCGCGTCGGCCATGCGGGTTTCCTCGCTGGGGCGGGACAGGAGCTCGGTCACCACGCGGGGCGAGAGGGAGCCGTCCAGGTACTGTCTGCCCGCCATTACGGCGTCGAGGGCCTGCAAGAGCTGCTCGCGGCTGGACTCTTTGGCCAGGTAGGCCGAGACTCCAGCCTGAAAGGCGGTGGCGATGAAGTCCACCTTGGCGTGCATGCTGAGCATGACCACCTTGGTTTGCGGCGCCTGGACAAGAATGTCGCGCGCCAGGTCTATGCCGTTGCCGTCGGGAAGCGAGATGTCCACGATGACCAGATCGGGGCGGATGCTGCGGGCCTGGGCCAGACCCTCGGCGCAGGTGCCCGCCTCTCCGGCGATTTCGTAGGCCGGGTTCAGCCGCACGATGGTCTTGAGCCCGTCGCGGAACATGGGGTGGTCGTCGATGATGAGCAGTTTGTATTTAGAGGCCATGATTTCGGTTCTCCACCGGAATTTCAATGTGTATGAGCATTCCCCGGCCTGGGCGCGATCGCAGGCTTATGGTGCCGCCCAGCAGCCGCGCGCGTTCGCGCATGCCCCATAGGCCCATGCGCTTGGCGTCGCGGAATTCTTCCTGCCGTTCCTCCAGGTCCACGCCCTGGCCGTTGTCCTCAATGCGCAGGATGACGTTGGGGTGGGAGAGGATTATGCGCACCGTGACCTGGTCGGCCCTGGCGTGCTTGCGCACGTTTGTCAGCGCTTCTTGAACAATGCGGTAAATATTGATCTGGGCCTCGAAGTCCAGGCGAAGGCCTTCCATGCCGTCGGCGAAGAAGTCCACGGCGATCCTGCAGCGCGTGCTGAATTCCGCGCAGTAGCGGGCCAGGGTCCGCACCAAGCCAAGATCCTCCAGCCCCGGGGGCAGCAGGTCGTAGGCCAGGTCGCGGATGTCGGTTATGGCCCCGGAGAGCCGCTCCGACAGCCCAGCGAGGCACAGTTTCAGCTCATGTCCCGTGGGAGCCTGCGGCTCCATCAGCCCGCCCAGGTCCATCTTCAGTGTCGCCAGATCCTGGGCCAAGTGGTCGTGCAGCTCTGTTGCGATGCGCAGGCGCTCTTTTTCCTGGGCCTTGATGAGTTCGCGCGAAAGCACGCGCATCTGGGCCTCGGTTCTGGCGGCCTGGGCCAGCCTGGCCAGCTTTTCGGCCACGGCGTCCAGCAGGTGGCGCTCCTCGCGCAGGAAGGGCCCCTCGTCGCACTTCGGGCGGGCCTCCAGGTAGCGGACCTCAATCTCGCCAAGGTGCTCCTCGCGGATGAGGATAGGACTTTTTTGGCCCCAGGGTGTTTGCCTATAGTTGCGGGTGGTGATGTCCAGCCCGTCCATGCGGATGCGCGCGCAGGATATTTCCGGGTACTGCCACGAAGCGCAGACCAGTTCGCCTACCTGCCGGATGATTTCTTCAAGGGGCAGGTCGCGGTTCTGTGCCACGCGGGAGATGCCGTAGAGGCAGTTCAGCTCCTTCACCCGCTCCCGCAGGGCGCGCAGCACCCGCACGTGCTCCAGATCCAGCACAGCGGCGCGGGCCTCGCTTTCGCGTAGCTTGCCAAGCTCCTCAATGAGCTGTGCCTTGGTTCTGCGCATGTCGTGCATTGCTTGTGCCTGGCGTCCTGGTCTGTTCCGGGAGACGGCCTGACGGTAGCACGCCCGCCCGGCCTCGCCAAGCCCGGGATAGGGGCTCCTCCCGGCCTTGCGGCAGAGAGGAGCCCCGTTTCCGGTCTAGCTTTCCAGGATCTTCCTGGCGGTTTCGTCTTGCACATCGGTGATGAAGCCGATGCCCGTCTCCAGCGCGGTTTCGCGGTTGGCGGCGGCGATGTCGTTGCGGGTGAGCTCGGCGAGCTTGAAGCGGCGAGCGCCGGCCAGGAGCTGCTGGAGCCCGGCGGAGAGCTTGTCGGCCAGGGTGCAGAAGGCGATGGCGCCGTAGGGGATGTTCTTGATCTCCGAAGCGCCGACCTTCTTCTTGACGTCTTCGTAGCAGGCGAAGATCTGCTCCGGAGAGGTGCCGAGGTCGCTGACGGTCTTGGGCAGCTTGTCCCAGTTGCCGTGGATCTTGGCCTTGCGGTCCGGGTTCAGCGCGCCTTCGATGTTGGCGCCCAGGAAGCCGGGAATCATGATGGCGCGGCCCATGCAGATGAGCTTGGCGAAGGGGGCGCCCAGGGCCATGGCCTTGAAGATGTGGTCTTCGCGGGCGAAACCGCCGGCAAAGGACAGGTCCACGACCTTCTCGCCGCGAGAGGCCAGAAGGGCTGCGTATTCGCGGGCCTTGGCGTGCAGATTGATGGAGGGCACGCCCCAGGTTTCCATCATGTTCCAGGGGCTCATGCCCGTGCCGCCGCCGGAGCCGTCGATGGTCAGGAGGTCGAGCTTGGCGTCGCTGGCGTACTTGATGGACATGGCGAGGGCTTCCATGCCGTAGGAACCGGTCTTGAGGGAGATGCGCTTGAAGCCCAGCTTGCGCAGGTAGGCCACGGACTCCATGAAGCTTTCGCGCACCTGGGCCTCGGTGCTGAGGTCGGTGTAGCCCAGGCGGCTGTGGCGGGCGAAGGAATGGATGGCGCCGGCCTTGAAGGCCTCCTGAACCTTGGCGTCCTCGGGATCCGGGTCGACCAGGTAGCCGCGATTTTTCAGGAACAGGGCGTACTCAAGGCTGTTCACCTCGATCTCTCCGCCGATGTTCTTGGCTCCCTGGCCCCACTTGAGCTCCAGGCAGACCTTGTCGCCGTACTTGTCGATGACGTATTCGGCCACGCCGTTGCGGGTGTCCTCGACGTTCATCTGCACGATGATGGCGCCGTATCCGTCGTTGTAGCGCAGGTAGGTCTCCACGCGGCGGTCAAGCTCAGGAGCCTTGGTGATCTTGTTGCCGGTGAGGGTGGACTCGCGGTCCACGCCGACGACGTTTTCGCCCACGACAACGGGAATGCCCACGAGGGATCCGCCGATGGCGAAGGAATCCCAATATTTGGCGGCGATGAAGGTGGAGCCCAGCGCGCCGGTCATGAGCGGCAGGCGGCACTTCACCGGGTCGACGTTGCCGAAGCTGGTCTCCAGGTCAACCTTGGTGAACAGACAGTTGTCCGGCGAGTTGGAAACGCCCTTGGCCAGGCCGTCCGCGCCGTAGTTGTAACCCTGGATGCGCAGGGAGTTGTAGCTCACGCCCACGTGGCAGGTGTTGGCGCTGCCGGCGGTTACGGTGCCGAAATCCCGGGGGTAGAGCAGGCTTCTGCCCTTCAAGCTGGAGAGCCAGGTTTCGCACTTGCCGGAGCAGTCGGCCCGGCACAAGGTGCACAGGCCGGATTCACAGGGATTGCCCCGGTTTACAGTGTTCAGGACGTCGTTGCTTTTAGACCACTGGGACATATTACCTCCAACTAAAATGATTCCCCTAAAGATTCCATCAACCCCTGCCCATGGCGCGTGCGCTGCTCTCAAACCGGTGGTCTGTTCCCCCTGCCTGGGAAAGTGCGTTGTCCGTTGCGGTTTTAGGAAAAACCGCGCGGGTTCTGCACCTCTCCCTTCCGGGCGGAGAGCTCGTGGGAGAGGCTGGCGACCCTTTCTTCAAGGGCCTGAACCTTTCTCCGCAACGTGCGCAGCTCGTGCTCCATCATTTCTTTCTCAGCCAGTCCGGTCGCTTCGGCCCGAAACTGTCTTTGCGCGTATTCTGAATTGCTTGGCATGTTTCCTCCAATTCAAGAACATCACACCCCCAGTGCATCTTCTTGCACCTTGGGCTCCGCCGGGAAAGACTCCTATTCAGAAGTTTGTAATCCCTGTGTGGCCGTGTAGGATATAGGTGAAAAGGCCATTTGAACCGGGTAAAAGTATGAGAGTGGTTGGGCTATTTTCCCGTTTACGGGATTTTGTCCTGCGAATCGCGCGCAGCCAGGGGGCTCCTTCCCCTTTTGCGGGGAACTTGCTAAGCCTATGCAGTAAAAAACCAGATTGGCCTGCGGCACTGTGCCAGAAGGTAGAGGAGTGATGATGCGGCGGATCGGTGCGCAGCTGCTAGCTGTTTTTGCTGTTTGTCTCTCTGCGTCCCAGGCTGCTGCCAGCATCCTGGGGAGTCAAGTCCCGAACGATGCGCACACGCACCACACCTTGCTGGACGTGGTGATTGTGCTGTTGCTTGTCGCCCTTTGCGCGGCGGTGGCCTTGCTCCTGCGGTCGCGGAGACTGCGCACGCAGGTTGAAGAGCAGGCGCAGGCGCTGAGGCAGGAGCTTGAGCAGCGCAAGGAGGCGGAGCGCCGTCTTCGTGAGCGCGAAGCCAGCCTGGGCGCTGTGCTCGGCAACACCGAATCCATTGTTTTCATCCTCGCGCCGGACGGCACCATCCTGCTCTCTGAGGGGCGCGGGCTCAAGAGCCTGGGCCTTTCCGAGGGAGCCCACAAGGGGCGTCGCTTCCAGGATCTTGGCCTTGGGCAGGCGGACTGGCTGGGCTATTATGAGCGCTGCCTGCGCGGCGAGCAGGTTCAGGACGTGGTGCGTCTTGCGGCCGGCGCGTTCCAGCTCCACGCGGAGCCGCTTCTCGCCCCGGACGGGACGGTTGAAAGCATCGTAGGCATCTTGATCGACGTCTCCGAGGCGGAATCCGTGCGCGCCAGTTTGGCGGAGAGCGAGGCGCGCTTCCGCTCTATTTTCGAGAACGCCCCGTACGCCATCGTCATTAATCGTATGAGCGACGGCTTCTATGTTGATGTCAACGCAGCGTTCGTGCGCAGCATCGGCCTCAGCAAAGAGGAGATCAGGAGGCTCGACCCGCAGACCCTCACCCGCATGTCGGCGGAGGAGTCCCTGGCCTATCGCCGCAGGATCCAGGAAGAGGGGGGGATTACGGACCAGACGGAGACAATCGTCCGGTCCGATGGGAGCGTGGCGCATGTTCTCTTTTCTTCCGCGCCCGTCACCGTCGGCGGAGAGCCTTGCATCATCTCCATCACCGTGGACATGACCTCGCGCAGGCAGGCGGAGTTGGCGCTGGCGCAGAGCGAGGAGAAATACCGGGCCATCTTCAACAATTCGCCCATAGGCATCTACCGCACCACCTTCAGCGGGCGCTTCGTGGAGGCCAATCCCACCCTGGCGCGCATGCTGGGCTATGCCAGCCGCGAAGAACTGCTGGCCAACGTGGTTGATCTGTCGCGCGACATCTATCCCACTCCATCAGAACGGAAGCGGTTCCTGGACGCGCTTCTGGCCACGCCCAAGGCCGTGAGCATGGAGATTGAATTCAAACGCAAGGACGGCAGCCAGCTCTTCGCCATCATACACGCCTCGCTGCAATATGATGAAGCCGGGAATCCCGCCTGGCTGGACGGAACCGTTGAGGACATCAGCGAGCGCAAGCGGGCCGAGGACGCCCTGCGCAAGTCCGAGTCCCTGCTGCGCGCCCTCAAGGCGTGCATTCCCGACCTTGTATGGCTGAAAGACTTCAACGGCGTGTATTTGAGCTGCAACCCCGCCTTTGAGCGCTTGTTCGGCGCCAAGGAGGCGAACATCCTGGGCCGCAGGGACCATGACTTCGTGGATGCGGAGCTGGCCGAATTCTTCCTGACCAACGACCGCAAGGCCATGGAGGCCGGTCGCCCTACGCGCAACGAGGAATGGCTGACGTTCCCGGATACCGGGTACCGAGGCCTTTTTGAGACCATCAAGACCCCCATGCGCGACGATTCTGGGGCGCTGGTGGGGGTGCTGGGCATTGCCCGCGACATCTCCGAGCGCAAGGAGCAGGAGCTGGAGCTCCGGCGCTGGAAACAGCGCTTCGAAATTGTCAACGCCGCGGCCCAGCACGTATTCTACGATCACGACATGCTGAGCGGTGATATCCAGTGGACCGGCGCAACCCAGGCCATGGTTGGCCTGTCGCCGGAGGAGATGAGCGGATCGAACCAGAAGTGGGCGGACCTTCTGCACCCGGAGGACGCTCCTGAGGTGCTGCGCCGGGCGGAGGAGGCGCGGGAGCGCTGCGGGCATTTCGTGTCCGAGTACCGCCTGCGCCATGCCGATGGGCATAACGTCCATGTGTATGAAAGCGGGGTGTACCTGCCGGACGAGACCGGGCGGGCCGGGCAGATGCTGGGCATCCTCCAGGACATCACTGAGCGCAAGGAGCGCGAACTGGAGCTCCAGCGCTGGATGCAGCGCTTCGACATCGTCAACACGGCGGCCCAGCATGTTTTCTACGACTACGACATGGCCAGCGACTCTGTCCTGTGGACCGGGGCCAGTCAGGCT
Organism: Humidesulfovibrio sp.; assembly: GCF_030689645.1. Taxonomy (GTDB): domain Bacteria; phylum Desulfobacterota; class Desulfovibrionia; order Desulfovibrionales; family Desulfovibrionaceae; genus Humidesulfovibrio. Next base: position 64,024 of record NZ_JAUYFU010000026.1, on the reverse strand, counting down.
GTGCTGGGGCTTTCGCCAGAGGAGCTGCACGGGCCGCTGCACAAGTGGGCGGACATGCTGCACCCGGACGACGCCCCGGACGTGCTGCGGCAGCTGGCCGAGGCGCACTTCGCTTGCGGCAAGTTTCAGGCAGACTATCGCCTGCGCCACCATGACGGCCATTACATATACGTGCACGAAAGCGGTGTGTTCCTGCCCGGCGAATCGGGCCGGCCCGTGCAGATGCTGGGCATTCTCCAGGACATCAGCGCGCGCAAGAACGCGGAACTTGCGCTGTCCGCCAGCGAAAAGATGTACCGCACCCTGTTCGAGTCCGCCGAGGACACTATCCTTGTTCTGGACGGCCAGCGCATTGTGGACTGCAACCGCAGCGCCATAACCCTTTTCGGCTGCGGCAAATCACTGCTCATGGGCAAGACCCCCGCGTCCCTCTCGCCGCCAAGGCAGCCGGACGGGACAGACAGCGTCGACGCCATGGAGCATGTGCTGGAACAGGCCGCCTCCGGCCAGCGCCTCAGGTTCGATTGGGTCAGCCGCCGGGCTGATGGAGCGTCTATTGACGTGGAGGTTTCGCTGACGCCCATGGACGTGGGCGACACGCGCTACCTGCTGGCGCTCCTGCGCGATGTGACGGCGCGCAGGCAGGCTGAAGACATGCTCAGGCAGTCGGAGGAGAAGTTCTCCAAGGTGTTTTCCCTGGCGCCGTATTGTATTTCGATTGTGAGTCTTCCGGACAGCATCTTCATGGACGCCAACGAGGCCTTTGAGCCCCTGACCGGCTATTCTGTCGAGGAAGCCCTGGGGCGCGGCACGCAGACCCTCGGTCTCTGGGTGGACCCGGCCCAGAGGCTTTTGTTTCTGTCGCAGCTTGAAAGTCTGGGCAAGGTGGTGGACTTTGAATTCCTGCTGCGGCGCAAGGACGGCGTGGTTCGCAATGCCCTCAATTCCGCACAGCTCATCGACATCGCCGGGGAAACCTGCCTGATCAGCCTCATCCGAGACATAACCGAGATGAAGCTGGTGCAGCAGAGCATGGTGCAGGCGGAAAAGATGACGTCCCTTGGCGGCCTGGCCGCAGGCATGGCGCATGAGATCAACAACCCCCTGGGCATAATCTTCCAGTCCGTGCTCGGAGTGCAGCGCCGTCTGGACCCGTCGATACCGGCCAACCGCAAGGAGGCCGCATTACTGGGCGTGGAGCTTGAGGCAGTGCATGAGTATATGGAGCGCCGCAACATCCTGCGCTACCTGGAAGGCATCCGCGAGGCCGGGCAGCGCGCAGCGGAGATCGTGCGCCACATGTTGAACTTCAGCCGCCGCAGCGACTCCGGCATAGTGGATCAGGATGCAGAGGCGCTGGTGCGCCAGGCCGTTTCCCTGGCGGAGAAGGACTACGACCTGAAGAAGAAGTACGACTTCAGACAGATCGACGTGCGCCTGGAGTTTTCCGAGGCGCTGCCGTCCATCCCGTGCATTCCCTCGGAGATCGAGCAGGTGCTGTTGAACCTGCTGCGAAACGCGGCCCAGGCCATGGCCGAGGCCAAGACTGTGGGCCCGGCCATCGTCGTGCGCGTGAATAAGGTTGGCGAGCATGCCGTCATTGAGGTGGAGGACAACGGCCCCGGCATTCCCCCGGACCAGTTGGGGCGGGTGTTCGAGCCCTTCTACACCACCAAGAAGGTGGGCGAGGGCACTGGCCTCGGGCTTTCCGTGTCTTATTTCATTATCACCGCCACACATCGCGGCGAGATGCGCGTTGTCTCTGAATTGGGCCACGGCACGCGTTTCACCATAAAACTGCCGCTGTCGCGCCGCCACGTCCAGGCCGCTGTTGCTGCCGATGTCGCGCCCCCCCCGACCGCAGCCAGTTGACGCGAAAAGCCCCGCCTGGACGTTCATCCGGGCGGGGCTTTGTTTCTTTTGACCACGGCTCAACGCCGCGCTGTCTGGTACTTGTGCGCCGGCTACGCGCCGCTCTTCATCTTCTCGATGAGGGCGCGCAGGCTCTGGGCCTGGCTGGCCAAGTCGCCAACGGCCTGGGCCGACTGGTTCATGGCGCTGGCGGTCTCGCCGGAGATGCGGTTGATGTCCTCGATGCTGCGGTTGATCTCCTCGCTGGCGGCGGACTGCTCTTCGCTGGCCGCGGCGATGGACCGCACCTGGTCCGTGGAGGTCTCCACCAGGGCCACGATCTCCTTCAGGGCAACGCCGGACTCGTTGGCCAGGCTGGTGGCCTGCTCGATGGTGACCACCGAGTGCTCCACGTTGTCCAGGTTCTTGCGCGCACCTTCCTGGATGCCGCGGATGGCGTCGCCCACTTCCTTGGTGGCGGTCATGGTCTTCTCGGCCAGCTTGCGCACCTCGTCGGCCACCACTGCGAATCCGCGGCCTGCGTCGCCAGCTCTGGCGGCCTCAATGGCGGCGTTCAGCGCCAGCAGGTTGGTCTGGTCGGCGATGTCGCTGATGACGTTCATGATCTGGCCGATGCCCTCGGCCTGCTTGCCCAGCACCGCCATGTCCTCCTTGAGGATCACGGACTTGGTCTGCACGGCGGTGATGCTCTCCACCGCGTGGGCAACGACCTTCGCGCCCTCCACGGCCTTGTTGCGGGCGTTGTGCGAGGAATCGGCGGCCTGGGAGGCGTTCTTGGCCACCTCAAGCACGGTTGCGTTCATTTCTTCCATGGCCGTGGCGGTTTCGGCCACGCGCTGGCTTTGCACTTCGGTGCCGCGGCTGGACTGCTCGATCTGGGCCGAGAGCTCCTCAGAGGCGGAGCTGATGATCTCCACGACCTTCTCCAGCTGAGTCGCTGCCTGCATCATGCCCTCGGCCTTGGCGCGTTCGGCCAGAGCCTTGGCCTCGTTGGCTTCCTTGGTGGCGATCTGGGCCAGGCGCGCCTGTTCGGCGGCCTCGGCGGTCTTCTGGTCGGCTTCGGCGATCTTGGCCTTCATGGTCTTCACCATGTTTTGCATTACTTCGTAAACGCCGCCCGCCTTCTTTTGAGCGCGGAAGGCCACGTCCAGGTCGCCCCCGGCGATCTTGCCCGCCACCTCATGCAGGTAGCCTGGATCCTCGCCCAACTGTCCCGACACGTTGGTGGTGATGATGAAGCCCAGGCCCACGGCGGTGACGAAGGCCAGCGCCATGACGATGTACATCATATTGGAGGCGGCGGTCGCATTCGCAGTGTTGCCGTCTGAAAGCTGCTTGGCCTGCGCCATCTTAAGGTCCATGAGCTTGTCGATGGAGTCCTGGTAGGCCCGAGCTACGGTGCGAACATCGCCGGTCATCAGCGCGCTGGCCTCTGCGGACTTGCCTTCAAGGACCAGGGCGATGAGCTTGTCCAGCACTGTGATATAGAGCTTGCGCTGTTCCTGCAGTTCGCCAAACAACTTTTTTTCTTCGCTGGTGGTAAGCGTCTTCTCAAATTTCTCGACGTTATCCTTGATGACGGCCCTGAACTTCTTGATGCTCTCTACCGCGTCTGTAGCTTCAGCCTTGTCCTTGGCGTGAACAGCCACAAGGGCGTTGACGCGGATGCGCTGGAAGCTGGTGGAGACGTCGGCGATCAGGCCCAGTGGAGCGGTGGCCTCCTCGTACAGCCTGGTGTCGTTGTTGTCGATTTCGTGCATTTTGTTGCTTCCGTAGAAGCCCACGCCCAGAGTGATGAGCGCGGTGAGAATAAAGCTTGCAAGCAGCTTGGTGCGAAGCTGGAGATTTCGCAGGGTGTTCATGACGGTTCGCTCCTGGTTGCGGTGAACAGTATTCGCTGTGGTTGTATCGTCGCGTTGTTGCGTACACTTTAGTGTTATTGTGTACGTATAGCGTGTCCCTTGAGAGAGTCAAGCTCTTCGACGGTAAGAACTTGGGCTGAATCCAGCAGGATGAGCAGCCGGTCATCGAGCCTTCCCACGCCGAGGATGTACTTGGAGTCCACCCCGGAAACCACGGCTGGCGGCGCATCGACCATTGATGAAGGCAGGCGCAGCACCTCGGAGACCGAGTCCACCAGGCAGCCCACCACGCCGCTTGCGAGGGCGAAGACCACGATGCGCGTCTGGCCGTCGGGGGCCTTGGTCTCCAGTCCGAAGCGCTTGCGCATGTCGATGATGGGGATGACCTTGCCGCGCAGGTTCAGGATGCCTTCCACAAAGGACGGGGCGCTGGGCACCTTGGTTATGCCGGTGTGGCGGATGATTTCCTGCACCGAGAGGATGTCCACCCCATACTCCTCCTCCGCCACCTTGAAGGTGACGAGCTGGAGCAAGGAGTCCCCGGAGATGTTGGCTGCGACGGTGGTCATGCCGCCTCCTCTCGTGTCAGCAGGCCCCGTGCGATTACCTGTTGCAGCGCAAGCATGCTGAAGTTCTGGGCGGTGTCAAAGGTCACGCCGGCCTCTTGGCCGTTCAGCCATTCCACAACGCAGGGGGTCGGCGGCAGAGACACGCCGTCCAGCGTGATGGTGTGGCGCAGCACGCAGCGTTCCCCGTGGCGCAGCAGCGTCTTCGCCGGGGCGCGCAGGCGCAGGCGGGCATTGTCTCCGCCCATGGAGATGAGTTCAGCCTTGTGCTCGGCAAGACCGGAAAGCTGGCAGGGCTGGTTGTGCCCGTATGCCAAAACCCGCAACGCCGGTCTGTCGTCTGTCTCGATCATCTGGTCCTCCTAGGTGTTCTGTAGGGAAAGCACCCGCGCGAAGGCGTCCACGCACCGCGGGCAGAAATGTGTTCCAGAGCGCTCAAGCACATGGGCTGCGGCGTCCGCCGGGGCAAGCCCGGGGCGGTAGGGCCGGTTCGAGGTGAGGGCTTCGTAGACGTCCGCCACGGCCAGGATGCGCGCTTCCAGAAGAATGGACTCGCCCGACAGGGCCTCGGGATACCCCGTGCCGTCGAAGCGTTCGTGATGCTGGCGCACGGCCTCGGCCACGGGGCCGTCGAAGGGTATGTTCTCCAGAATGCGGTGGCCGCCGATGGCGTGGCTCTTGATCTGCTCGAATTCGCTTGCGCTCAGGGAGCTGCGCTTGTTGAGGATGGCCTCATGCACGCCGATCTTGCCGATGTCGTGCAGAAGTCCGGCGATGAGCAGGGTGTCCAGCTCGTCCTTGCCAAGGCCCATAGCCTGGCCGATGTCTACAGCTACCCGCGCCACACGCTCATTGTGGCCGGCTGTGTATGGATCCTTCTCCTTCACCGCCAGGTTCAGGGAGTTGATGCTGGTCTGAAGCGCCGTCTCCAGCCGTTGCACTGTGTCCTGGTGCCTGCGCGACCAGCTCACGATCTCGCTCTCAAGCTCTTGGTTCCGGCTCTCCAATCCTTGCTGATACTGCCGCGAGTTCTTGCGGTCGCGCGCCTTGGCAAGCAGCTTGTCCACTGTCGTGCCAAGCAGGAGCATGTCGCTCAGGGGCTTGGTCAGGTAGTCCCAGGCGCCCATGCGCATGGTCTTCACGGCCTCCTCCACCGTGCCCGTGCCAGAGATGATGAGCACCGGAGTGTCGGGCGACTCCTCCGCCAGGTGGGCCACCACGAGGAATCCGTCGCCGCCGGGCATGCGCAGGTCGGAGAGGACGATGTCCGGCCTGTGCAGCCTGAACATCTCGAGCCCTAGGCCGCCGGTGTCGGCGTCCAGCACCTCGTGCCCAATGTCGGACAGAAAGTCGCATGTGGTCAGGCGCATGAGGGGTTCGTCGTCGATGCACAGGATCTTGGCCATGCTGGTGCTTCCTTGTTCGCAGGTGGATCTGGTGGCAGATACTCAAGTTGCGTGCCAAGGTTGAGCGTGCTTGAAATGTGTGTTTTTACAGGTGGTTGGCCGTATGCGGAGCGGGGGATGTGTCTTCGGAGATTCGGGATTCCTGAGCGGCTTGGTGCTTGGTTGCACTGAAAGATGTATAAATACAGTGAGTTGTTTTTGGGTCAGGAAAAGCTGATGGAATCAGGAAATCCTGATTCTGATTTTTTGCGGAGGCGGTGGGGCAGGGTTAATGGCGTTTCAGGCGTTCGCTCAACGATTGGGGGCTGATGCCCAGTAGCGCGGCGGCGGTCTTCTGCACACCGCTTGCGCGGCGCAGGGCCTCGGCCACCAGGGCGTCTGTGGCGGCGCGGATGGTGGGCAGAGCGGGCTGGGTGGTGAAGATGTCCTGGTGCGCGGCTTTGGCGGGTTCCTGATCGGGCAGGCCGCACAGCACCGGGAAGGCCTCCGGGCCGAGGGGCCGCCCCGGGGCGCACCGGCCAAGGGCGTCGTGGGCCAGGGCCTTGAGCTCGCGCACGTTGCCGGGAAAGCCATAGGCGCGCAGCCGCGCGGCAAGATCCGGGGAGCAGTCCGGGGCTTGGCGGCCCAGGGCGCGGCAGGCCTGGTCCAGAAAGTTGCGCAGCAGCAGCGCAATGTCCTCGGACCGCTCGCGCAGGGGGGGCAGGGCCACTGCGTGGGTGGCCAGGCGGAAGAAAAAATCGCTGCGAAAGGTCTGGCTTTGGCGCAGCTCCTCCAGGCGCCTGTTGGTGGCGGCCAGGATGCGCGCGCGCAGGGGCCGCACGCCGTCCGAGCCGAGCGGGTGGTACTCCCGTTCCTGCAACACCCGCAGCAGGCGGATTTGGGCCTGCTGGCCCAGGTCGCCCACTTCGTCCAGGAACAGGGTGCCGCCGGCAGCTTTTTCCATGAAGCCCTCGCGCGGGCGGTCCGCACCGGTGAAGGCGCCTTTCACGTGTCCGAAGAGCGTGTCGGAAAAGGCCTGGTCGTCCAGTCCGGCCACGTTCACCGCCACAAAGGGGCCGGGCCTGCGGCTGGACCGGTGCAGGGCCTGGGCCAGCAGTTCCTTGCCCACGCCGGTTTCGCCGGTGATGAGCACAGGTTCCGGGCTTTGGGCCACGGCTTCGCAGTAGCGGAAGATGTCGCGCATGCGCGGGCTCGCGGTCAGAAGTTCGGCGAAGTCTTCCGGGCGCTGCGGGCCATCGGCCAGGAAAGAGCGCGAGAGCATGGCGTTGCCGCGCTTCAGCGCAACGCGCTCCAGCGCCCGGTCCACTGCGTGGTCCAGAATGGCCATGTCGGTGATGGGCTTCTGCAGGTAGTCAAATGCTCCGGCGCGCAGGGCGCGGATGACGTCGTCCATCTGCCCCTGGCCGGAGACGATGATCACCGGGACTTCAAGATCAATTTGGCGGATGGCGGCGAGGACGGCGTGGCCGTCCATGGGCGACATGCGCAGGTCCAGGGTCACCAGGGCCGGTTTGCGCTGGCGGAAAAGCTCCAGCCCCGTTGCGCCGTCTCCGGCTTCCAGCACTTCGAAGCCGCGGTCGCGCAGGTGGTCGCCCAGGGTGAGTCGGAGCATGGGCTCGTCCTCAACGACGAGCAGGGGGGCGGGGGATTGCGGCTGCATGCTCAGGGTGTTCCGGGCAGGCCGTTGATGACGTCGAGGAAGCGGTTCATGTCGGTGACGGGTTTGATGAGCACGGCCTCGACGCCGTTTTCAGACAGGTCGCAGCCGGAAAGGAGGTCCAGGGAGCCCGTGTGGATGATGCAGCGCAGGCGCGGCTGGATGGCGCGGGCCTGCGTCATGAACGTGATGCCGTCCATGTCCGGCAGGCGTACGGCAACAATGGCGATGGTGAAGTGTTGGCTTCGCAGAGCATCCAATGCCTGCTGGGCGGTGCCAACTGCCGTGGGCCTGTAGTCCATGTCGGAGAGGAAGTCCGAGAGCGCTTCCCGCATGCGCAGTTCGTCATCCAGGACGAGGATGGAGTGTTGGTGCGGATTCAAATCTGACATTTGTTAACAATACACCTCATCTCGCCCTGTTGTCAAAGAGTTGGAAAGCGTTTCTGGAACGCAACGTACATGGTTGTGAACACGAAACCGCACATCGGTTTGTGCATTAATTTTCAGATGGTGGCATGTTTGGTCGGTAGTCCCCCTTGATCGTAAGCTCATGTCGTGGCATACGAACTATACGTAATACATCAGGTCGCAGGTTCGCTTGCAGGCGAGCATCGGCGCAATCTTCAGGAGGACCACCCATGACGAAGCGTACCCGCTCCGCGTTACAGCTGCCTCACGTTTCTCGCATTGCCCTCCTGCTTTTGCTGGCGGTTAGCCTGTGTGGTTGCGGCAAGGATGATAAGCCCGGCCAGGAAACCCCCGTTCCCGTCACCACTGCGGTCATTCAGTCCAAAACCGTGCCCCTGGTGGGAGAGTTCACGGGCCGCACGGACTCTGAGTCAACGGTGGAGCTTCAGGCGCGCATCAACGGCTTCCTCAAGAAGATCAATTTCAAGGAAGGCTCCCTGGTCAAGGCCGGGGATCTGCTCTTTGTCATTGATCCCGTTGAGCAGCAGAACACCCTGGCCAGGACCAGCGCCGACGTGGCCAAGGACAGGGCTTCCCTCGACTACGCGCGCAAGGAGCGCCAGCGGTTCGAGGCCCTGGTGAAGCAGGGCGCCGTGAGCCAGCAGGAATACGACGCCAAGGTGACCAACGAGCGCCAGTTGGCCGCCAGCGTCGCCGCCTCCTCCGCCACGGCCAGCGAGGCGCGCACCAACCTGGGCTACACCAAGGTTGTCGCGCCGCAGTCCGGGCGCATCGGCAAGAGTAATTTCAAGGTGGGCGACCTCGTTGGTCCGGGCCAGAACAGCCTGCTGGCGACCATCTCCGCCACGGATTCCTTCACCGTCACCTTCAGCATCAGCGAACGCGAATACCTGATGGTGGCCAAGGATTATATGGAGGCAAAGGCCAAGGGGCTGCCGCTCAACCCCTTCAAGTGCTCCGTCACCCTGGCTGACGGAAGCGTGTTCCCCCACGAAGGCCGCGTCGACATGGCTGACCGCGCCGTGGACCCCACAACCGGCACCCTGCCTGTGCGCGCCGTGTTTCCCAACCCCGAGGGCCTGATCAAGCCCGGCTTGTTCGCCAAGGTGCGCTTGCAGATGGGCGAGGTGGACAACGCCACCCTGTTGCCCGAGCAGGCCGTCAGCGATGTGCAGGGAACCAAGTTCGTGTTCGTGGTGGGCAAGGATGCCAAGGCCGAAAGCCGGCCAGTGACCCTTGGCCCCCGCGTGGAGGGCTCCTACGTGGTCATGCAGGGCCTGCTCCCCGGCGATACCGTCATCATCGACGGCTGGCAGAAGGTGCGTACCGGCTCTCCTGTGACCGCGACCCCGGCTTCCGCAGCGGCGCCGGCCAACCCTGCCGCACCTGCTGCCGCGGCTGCACCAGCAGCACCTGCGTCACCTGCTGCGCAGCCAGCCCCGGCAACGAAGTAGCCTAGCGACACGCGCCGGGGGCGCTCATTCTCCCCCGGCCGTTTTCTCAGGCTGTATTCACCAGGCGCACGCACCGCCACAAGGGAGCCCGGAATGGTCAATTTCTTCATCCAACGCCCCATATTCTCCGCAGTCATCTCCATCATCATCACCATCGTGGGCGGGCTTTGCATTGCTATTCTCCCTGTGTCGCAGTTCCCAAGCCGCATCTCGCCCTCCACGGTCCAGGTCACGGCCAGCTACAACGGCGCCAGCGCGCAGGTTGTGGAGGAGACCGTGGCTGCGCCCATAGAGCAGCAGATCAACGGCGCCCAGGGCATGCTGTACATGAACTCCGTGAGCTCCAATGATGGCCGCCTGGTGCTGAACGTCTCCTTCGAGGCCGACCGCGACCTTGAGCTGGCGACGGTGGACGTGCAGAACCGCGTGCAGCTGGCCCAGTCCAGCCTGCCGAGCGACGTGACCAAGTCAGGCGTCTCGGTCATGAAGCAGTCGCCGGACATCGTGTTGGTGGTGAACCTAACCTCGCCCAATGGCATGTACGATTCGCTGTTTCTTGAGAACTACGCGCGCATCAATATTGTGGACGCCATCAGCCGCATTCCCGGCGTGGGCAATGTGACCCTCATCGCGAACCTGACCTACGGCATGCGCGTGTGGCTGGACCCGAACAAGCTGTCGCAGCTAGGTCTTACGGCAGTGGATGTGGCGAACGCCCTTTCCGAGCAGAACGTGCAGGCCCCTGGCGGCCAGCTGGGTCAGCAGCCCGCGCCGGACAACGTGCTCAACCAGATCACTGTGCAGGTGAAGGGCCGCCTGGTAGAGCCGGAAGAGTTCGGGAACATCATCCTGCGCGCGGGCACAGGGGGCAATATCGTCCGCGTGAGGGACGTGGGCCGCGTGGAGCTGGGATCGGAAAGCTACCGGGGATTTTCGCGCCTCAACGCCAAGCCCACCTCCAGCCTCGTCATCTACCAGCTGCCCGGCGCCAACGCCATGGACCTTGCCAAGCAGGTGCGCGCCGTCATGGCCGACCGCGCCAAGGCCTTTCCAGAGGGCATAGAGTACAAGGTGCCCTTCGACACCACCCGCTTCGTAAGCGCCTCCATCGAGAGCGTGCTGCACACGCTGCTTGAGGCGGTGGTCCTGGTGCTCATCGTTGTGTTCATCTTCCTGCAGGACTGGCGCGCCACGTTGATTCCCATGATAACCGTGCCCGTGGCGCTCATAGGAACCTTCGCCTTCTTCCCGCTCCTGGGGTTCTCCATCAACACCATAACGCTCTTCGCCATGGTGCTCGCCATCGGCATTGTCGTGGATGACGCCATCGTGGTGGTGGAGGCGGTGCAACATAAGATTGATCATGAAAAGCTATCGCCCATCGAGGCCACCAAGAGCGCCATGTCCGAAGTGGCCGGGCCCATCGTGGCAATTTCCCTGGTGCTCATGAGCGTGTTTCTGCCCGCTGCCTTCATGAGCGGCACCACGGGCCGGCTGTATCAGCAGTTCGCCGTCACCGTGGCCGTGTCCGTGGCCATCTCGGCCATCAACGCCCTGACCTTGAGCCCGGCCCTGTGCGCCCTGCTGCTGCGGCCCGGCACCACGAAGACGGGCATCCTGGCCCGGTTCTTCGGCGCGTTCAACCGCGGCTTCGACACGTTCACCAGAGGATACGGCGCGTTGGTGAAGAAGGGCATCCGCATGTCGGCCATCGTGCTTTTGGGGCTCCTGGGCGTCGTGGCCGCCACCGGAGGCGTCATCAAGGTTCTGCCCACGGGCTTTGTGCCCAGCGAGGACATGGGCTACTACATCATGAGCGTGAACTTGCCCGAGGCAGCCTCGCTCAAGCGAAACGATGCGGTGGTGCGCAAGATTGAGGACGTGCTCCTCAAGGACCCGGCAGTGGCCGACACCATCGTCATGGGTGGTCTGAACATTCTGACCAACGGCTACAGCTCCTACACCTCCTGCGTGTTCGTGGTGCTGAAGCCCTGGGAGGAGCGCAAGACCAAGGAACTCTCGCTGCCTGCCAGCATCAAGCGCGCCCAGGCCGCCTTCAACCAGATGCCCGAGGCGCGCATTCTCTGCATTCCGCCCCCCACAGTGCCCGGCATGGGCAGCACCGGCGGCTATCAGTTCGAGCTGCAGGACCGCAGCAGCAAGTCCATAGCTGAACTGGGCAAGAACTCCGCCATTTTGTGGAAGACCGCCATGGAATCCAAGTCTGTGGGCGGCATGTTCACAGACTTCAGCGTCAACGTCCCGCAGTACTACTTTGATGTGGATCGCGACAAGGTGAAGTCGCAGGGCGTTGTTTTGAACGATGTGTTCAGCACGCTGCAAATCATGCTCGGCGGAAAGTACGTCAACGACTTCAACAGGTTCGGGCGCACATACCGGGTGATGCTCCAGGCCGAGCCCCAGTATCGCTCCACGGAAGAAGACATCGCGCGGTTCTTCGTGCGCAACGGCGCGGGCAACATGATGCCGCTAAGCACCCTGGGCCTGGGCACATACATAAAGGGACCGGAGTACATCCGCCGGTACAACCTGTATCGTTCGGTTGAGTTCACCTCCGGCGCGGCGCCCGGATACAGCTCCGGCGATCTCATCAACGCAGTGGAGCAGGCTGTGGCCAAGACCGCGCCCCAAGGCTATGGCATGGAATGGACAGGCATCGCCTTCCAGGAGAAGCAGGCCGGTTCCCAGGCCGTCATCGCCTTCGGCATGGGGCTGTTGATGGTCTTCCTGGTGCTGGCAGCGCAGTACGAGTCCTGGTCCATCCCCTTTGCCGTCATCCTGTCCATCCCCACCAGCGTGCTGGGCGCCATGAGCGCGCAGTTGCTGCGGGGCTACGACAACAACGTCTACGCGCAGATAGGTCTGGTGGTGCTCATCGGCCTGGCGGCCAAGAACGCCATTCTCATCGTCGAGTTCGCCAAGATGAAGCGAGAAGAGGGGCTTTCCACAAACGAAGCCGCACTGGAAGGCGCGCTGGCGCGCTTCCGGCCCATCCTCATGACGAGCTTCGCCTTCATCCTGGGCGTGGTGCCCCTGGCCCTGGCCAGCGGCGCGGGCGCTGCCGCGCGCAACACCATGGGCACTGCGGTGTTCGGTGGCATGCTCATGGCAGTGGTCTTGGGCGTGGTGCTCATTCCGGTGCTGTACAGCGTCATCCAGGGTTTGTCGGACCGCTTCGGCAAGAAGCCGGTAGCCGGGGAGCCAGGCGCGAAGGCCGACCAGCAGGAGGCGACCACCCGGCATGGCTGATTCACTGGGGCCGCGCACGGGGCTCACCGTCTCGGTGCACCGGCTGCTCTTGCGGCGCCTGCTGGGCATGACGGCGCTCATCTGCGTGCTTCTGGCCGGGGCGGTCTATGTGCAGCTTTACACGCGGTACGATGACGCCATTATTGAGAGTTCCCTGCGCGGGGCCGAGGATTTCCGCAGTGTGATTCTGCCCCTTTTAGACCAGCCCAGCCTGGATGCAAGGGGCATTCAGGCTGGGCTGGACTCGCTTTCCGGCGGCGCGCGGCGGGCGACTCTGGGCTACACCGTTTCAGCGCGCATCCTCGACGCTGATTCAAGAATTCTGGCCCAGCGCACCGCCACAAGCTACCAGTTCGCCCACGAAGTGGCCGCCTATCTGGATGCGCACCGCTTCGCCTTCGCCCCTGGCGAAGCAGTGCAAAGCCGGGCTCTTGTGCGCATCGGCGGCAAGCCGCACCTGCATCTGGCCGTCTCGCTGAACGACAGCCGGGGCAGGGTGGCCGCCTACGCCGAGAGCATCTACGCCGTGTCCGACAAGGTTGTGGAGGACATCGCCAGCAGCATGGCGCGCACTATCGGCATGGTGGTGCTGGTGGTGCTGGCCACCTCGCTTTTGCTCTATCCCGTCATCATCCGGCTTCTGCGGCGCGCCACGGATCTTTCCGTGCACTTGCAGGAGGCCAACCTGGAGACCCTGCGCGTGCTCGGCAGCGCCATCGCCAAGCGCGACAGCGACACGGACCGGCACAACTACCGCGTGACCATTTATTCCGTGCGTCTGGCCGAGGCCCTGGAGCTTCCAGCCGAGGCCATCCGCCCATTGATTAAGGGCGCCATGCTGCACGACGTGGGCAAGATCGGCATCCGCGACGCGGTGCTGCTCAAGCCCGGAGCCCTGACGGACGAGGAATACCGCGAGATGCAGGTCCATGTGCAGCACGGGCGCGACATCGTGTCCCAGGCCAGCTGGCTTTCCGATGCCGTGGATGTCATCAGCGGACATCATGAGCACTACGACGGGTCAGGGTACGACCAGGGCAAGGCGGGCGTGGATATCCCCCTTGGCGCGCGGTTATTCGCCGTGGCGGATGTCTTCGACGCCCTGACATCCCGCCGCCCGTACAAGGAGCCCTTCGCCTTCGAGGAGGCCATGCGCCTGCTGGAACTGGGGCGCGGCGTGCAGTTCGATCCCCTGGTGCTCGACGCTTTCCTGCGCATTTCGCAGGATCTGTATGACAAGACGGCGGGCAGCGGCGAGGCCGAACTCAAGGCAGCCTTGAGCCGGATTTTTCAGACCTACTTCACCGGCGACATCGAGACCATGATGGAAGGCATGGAGCAACTGCTTTCGGGCAGAAGGCTGTCCCGCCCCCCTGTGCCCTCCTGACTCCCTCCTCTCGAAGATCCTGCGTCCTCTCTGGATGGCCTTTGCGGCCAAAGCCCGCCAGAGAGTCTCTTGACGGCTCTTCCGGGGGGCTGCGTTGATCCTGCTTGCTTCGACGCGCGCTGGCCGCCTGGCCCTTCATCGTTGATTGAGAAGTCGGACCCAATGGCTTGACTCTCTTGTGTGTAAGTATTAATTCATTCGAACGAATGAATTGTAGCGCCAGGCGTCAGGAGACCATATGAAGCGACAGCAAGCACAAGGCACCGAAAAGGAAACCCGCAGCAGGCTCATTGAAGCGGGTTTGAAGCTCTTCGGCCTGCACGGGTTCGAGGCCACCAGCACCCGCGCGCTGGCCCAGGCGGCCGGGGTGAATCTTTCGGCCATTCCGTATCATTTCGGGGGCAAGGAAGGGCTGTATCGCGCAATGCTTGAGCACATCGTGCGCGTCAAGTTGACCGAGATAGGGCCTGGCATGCTCTGCGTTATGGCCACCTGCGGCAACCCCAAGGCCGGGCGCGAGGAACTACTGGAGGCCATGCGCCAGCTCGTGCGCACCATGGTCTCCGTGATGCTCGGAAGCCCGGAGTCGCGCTCCTTCAGCCAGATCATGATGCAGGAGCAGATCGCGCCCACAGCGGCCTTCGGCCTGTTTCACGACGGCTTCTTCGCCAAGGTCCATGGGGTCTGGACCGCCCTCATGGGCAGGCTGCTGGGGGTGCCGGATTCCCTGGAGCTGCGCCTGCGCGCCCTTGCGGTCATGGGGCAGATGGTCATCTTCCGCGTGGGCATGACCGGCATCTTGAGGGTAGTGGGCGGCGACAAACTGACCGATGAGCATTTGGAGACCATCACGCGCCTGTGCATCCAGCAGGTGGAGGCCATTGTTGCGGGCTGCGCGTCCGCATTGCCTGAGGGGCCCGCGCAACCTGCACAGACGGAGGCCGGCATATGAACAGGAAGCGGATTCTGCTGATTTTAGCCCTGGCCGTGGCCTGCGGGGTCACGTGGGCCGTGGTGCGCAAGAACGGCGATGCGGGCAAGGCCCTCAAGCTCTACGGCAACGTGGACATTCGCGAGGTGGAGCTTTCGTTCCGCGTTCCGGGCCGGGTGGCCGAGGTGCGCGTGGACGAGGGCGACACGGTGAAGGCGGGCGATGTGCTTGCCGTGCTGGACGCCCAGCGCTACCGCGACGCCCTGGCCAAGGCCGTGGGCGACCGCGACGTGGCCGCCGCCAACATGTCCAAGTTCCGGGCGGGCTACCGCCTTGAGGAAGTGGCCCAGGCCAGGGCCACGGTGGACCAGGTGGAGGCCCAGGTGGAGAACGCCGTGCGCGTTGCCCGGCGCCGCGAGGAGCTGCTCAAGAGCGGGGCTATCTCCGCCCAGGAGCGCGATGACGCCGTGGCCCAGCGCGACGCCCTGCTGGCCCAGCTGCAGAGCGCCCGCAAGGGACTGCAACTGCAAGCCTCCGGATTTCGTGCCGAGGAAGTGCTAGGCGCGGAGGCTCAGCTGCGCGCGGCCGAGGCCTCCGTGGCTGCTGCCATGACCGACCTTGCGGATACTGAGATCATCGCCCCCTCCGACGGCCAGGTACTGTCCCGCGTGCGCGAGCCCGGGGCCATGGCTGCGGCTGGGGCCAACGTCCTCGTCCTGTCGCTCAACAAGCCCGTTTGGGTGCGCGCCTACGTGCCGGAGCCCTCCCTGGGCAAGGTCCATCTGGGCATGGCCGTGAATGTCTACTCCGACAGCCGCCCGGACAAGCCATACTCCGGCACGGTGGGCTTCATTTCGCCCGTTGCGGAGTTCACGCCCAAGAACGTGGAGACCGAGGCTCTGCGCACGGACCTGGTGTATCGCCTGCGCATCGTGGTGGACGACCCGGACCAGGGCATCCGCCAGGGCATGCCGGTGACAGTGATCGCCGCCCCTGCGGCCGCTTCGGCCTCGGCTCCGTCCACTTCGGCTTCGTCCACGCCGGCCCCGGCAGCCGCCCCGGTGTCGAACGCAACCAGGACGTCCGGGCAATGAGCGCCCAGCCTTTAGACGCAAGGCTGGTCAGCGCGCCCGCAAGCCCGGCCTCGGTCCTCATCGAAGCGCAGGGGCTGGCAATGCGCTACGGTTCTTCCGCCACCCTTGCGCTGGAGGGCATCACCGCGAGCATCCGGCCAGGACTCATCACCGGACTGGTGGGGCCGGACGGGGCTGGCAAGACCACACTCATGCGGCTCCTGGCCGGGCTTGTGGACGCGAGCCAGGGCAGCCTCAGGGTGCTGGGCCTGAATCCGGCCACGCAATCGCGGGAGCTGCACGCGCGCATCGGCTACATGCCGCAGAAGTTCGGCTTGTACGAAGACCTCACCGTGGCCGAGAACCTGCGGCTCTATGCCGAGGTGCGCGGCCTGCCCGCAGCGGAGCGCGCCGCCACCTTTGACCGGCTGCTGGGCTTCACGGGCCTAGCCTCCTTCACCTCGCGCCTGGCCGGACGGCTTTCCGGCGGCATGAAGCAGAAGCTCGGCCTGGCCTGCGCCATGATCAAAAGGCCTGAGCTGCTCCTGCTCGACGAGCCCAGCGTGGGAGTGGACCCCATCTCAAGGCGCGAGTTGTGGCGCATGGTGCGCGAGCTGGCCGACGACGGCATCGGCGTGGTCTGGAGCACCTCGTACCTGGATGAGGCCGAGGGCTGCGACGAGGTGCTGCTGCTCTCCGGCGGGAAAATGCTGTTTGTCGGCAAGCCGACAGACCTGACGGGCCGCGTGCAGGGCCGCGTGGTGCAGGTGCGTGGAGCCTCGGACCCCAAGGGCGGCAGCCGCCGGGGCGTGCTGCGCCGCGCTCTGGGATTGCCGGGCATCATCGATGGGGTCATTCAGGGCCGTCATGTGCGCCTGGTGCTGGCCAAGGATGCGCCCTTGCCGGATCTTTCCGCCATGCGCGCCGGGCCGCAGGCTGAGCTTGTGCAGGTTGCGCCGCGTTTCGAAGACGCCTTTCTGGACATTCTGGGCGGGGGGCCGGGCGGGGTTTCGGCCCTGGCGGAGCGCATGGCCAACAAGCCGCCCAACGAGAACAGCCTGGTGGAGGCGCGGGGGCTCACCAAGCGCTTCGGCGACTTCACCGCCGCGCGCGACATCACCTTCGCCATCCGCCAGGGCGAGATCTTCGGTCTGCTCGGCCCCAACGGCGCTGGCAAGTCCACGACCTTCAAGATGATGTGCGGGCTGCTCAAGCCCACGGCGGGCCAGGCGCTGGTGGACGGCCTTGTGTTGGGCAAGAGCAAGGGGGCGGCGCGGGAGCGCATCGGCTACATGGCCCAGAAGTTCTCCCTCTACGGCACCTTATCCGTCCGCCAGAACCTGGATTTCTTCTCCGGGGTCTACGGCCTTGAGGGCGCTGTGCGCAAACGGGCGGTGGAGGGCATGATCGAAACATTCGGCCTTTCGCCGCACCTCTCCGCCTCCGCCGATGAGCTGCCCCTGGGCTTCAAGCAGCGGCTGGCGCTAGCCTGCGCGGTGATGCATGAGCCCGCCGTGCTCTTTCTCGACGAGCCCACCTCCGGCGTGGACCCCATCACTCGCCGCGAGTTCTGGACGCACATCAATGGCATGGTGGAGCGCGGCGTCACGGTGATGGTCACCACGCACTTCATGGACGAGGCCGAGTACTGCGACCGCATCGGCCTGGTGTACCGGGGGCGCGTCATCGCCATGGGCTCCCCCGACGACCTGAAGGACGGGGTGCGCGGGCCGGATTTGATAGAGCCCAGCCTGGAGGACGCCTTCGTGACTCTGGTTGAGAAGGACGATCAGGACCAGGCGCAGGGCCTGAACAGAGAGGTTGCGGCATGAGAAGTCTGGCCGCCCGGCGGCTTTCGGCCATCATGGTCAAGGAGATGCTGCAGATCGTCCGCGACCCCTCGTCCATCCTCATCGGATTCATCCTGCCGATCTTCCTGACCCTGCTTTCCGGCTATTCCACCAATCTAGACCTCGATCACTTGCGCATCGGCCTGGTCATTGAGGACTCCTCGCCCGAGGCCCAGGACTTGGCGGCCTCGTTCCTGGCCACCAAGTATTTCGACGCCCGCGTGGGGCGCGACCGCCGGGAGTTCGCCGATGACATGACCTCCGGCAAGGTGGCCGGGATTGTGGTCATTCCGCAGACCTTCAGCCGCGACATGGCCCAGGCTTCGGCCAGCGTGCCCTTTCAGATCATCGCCGACGGCTCCGTGCCCAACACAGCGCAGTTTCTTCAGAATTACGCGCAGGGTGTCTGGCTATCGTGGATGGATGTGCGTGCGGAGAGCAAGGGGGCCAAGTTCGCCCAGCCCGTGCATCTGGCGCCGCGCACCTGGTTCAACCAGGAGCTGGTGAGCCTGAACAGCCTGCTGCCCGGCGGCATGGCCATCAACCTGACGCTCATCGGCGCGCTTCTGACCGCCTTGGTTGTGGCCCGCGAATGGGAGCGCGGCACAATGGAGGCCATGCTGGCCACGCCCGTTGGCCCCTTTGAGATGCTGTTGGGCAAGCTGGTGCCGTACTTCCTGCTGGGCATGGCGGCCATGTTCATCTGCCTGGGCATAACCCTGCTCTTGTTCCATGTGCCGTTTCGGGGCAGCATTCTGGCGCTCATGGCCGTGTCCGCGGTTTTCATGATTTCGGCCCTGGGCTTGGGCTTGTTCATCTCCTCGGTGGCGCGCAACCAGTTCGTGGCTGCGCAGGCCGCCATCCTGGCTGCCTTTCTGCCCGCCTACTTCCTGTCCGGCTACGTGTTCGAGCCCTCTGGCATGCCGCTGCCCATCCAGCTTTTGTCCCGCGCCATTGCGGCGCGCTACTATGTGTCCTGCCTCAAGACCTTGTTCCTGGTGGGCGATGCCTGGCCGCTGCTGCTGCCGAACATGGGCGGCATGGCGCTCATCGCCGCGGTGCTGCTGGGCCTGACCCTCAAGAACACAGCGAGGAAGGTGGCATGAACTACGCCCGCATCAAAGCGCTGGTCATCAAGGAGCTGCTGGCCGTTCTGCGCGACCGCAAGAGCCGCGTGGTGCTTATTCTGCCGCCCATCCTGCAGCTGACCATCTTCGCCTTTGCCGCCACGCTGGAGGTCAAGAACATCGAGCTGGCCCTGCTGGACAAGGACGGCGGCAAGGCCGCTGTGGAGCTGGCGCAACGCTTCCGTGGCTCGCCCTCCTTCACCAAGGTGTTCCCCCTGCGCGGACAGGAGGACGTGGCCCCGACCCTGGAGGATGAGAAGGCCATGGCCGTGCTGGTCATCGACCAGAATTTCTCGCGCGATGTGGCCGCCGGACGCCCGGCTGAGGTGCAGTTCCTCCTCGACGGACGCCGCAGCAACGCAGCGCAGATAGTGCAGGGCTACGCCCAGCGGATAGTTGAACAGTACAACCGTGACCTGGTGGCGCGCTACAATTTGCCGCCCCCGCCAGCCACGCTCGTTGCGCGCAACTGGTTCAACCCGAACCTCGACTATCTGTGGTTCACGGTGCCGAACCTCATAGGCATGCTGACCATGGTGGTGGGGCTCATCGTTACGGCGCTTTCCGTGGCGCGGGAGCGGGAGCTGGGCACCTTCGACCAACTGCTGGTCTCGCCCTTGTCGCCGGGTGAGATTCTTGCGGGCAAAACCCTGCCGGCCATGATCCTTGGCGTGGTGGAGAGCGTGCTTATCGTGGCTGTGGCTATACTGGCCTTTGGCATCCCCTGCCAGGGCTCGCTTTGGGTGCTGGCCCTGAGCATGGTGCTCTACCTGTTCTCTGTGGTGGGCTTTGGGCTCTTCATCTCATCCTTGTGCAACACGCAGCAGCAGGCCATCCTGGGCACCTTCACCTTCATGATGCCCGCCACGCTGCTTTCCGGCTTCGCAACGCCCATCGAGACCATGCCGAAGCTATTGCAGATCGTGTCCCTGGCCAACCCGCTGCGGCACTTTCTGGTGGCCGTGCGCGGCATCATGCTGAAAGGAATGCCGCTTTTGACCGTCCTCGACACCATCTGGCCGCTTCTGGTCATCGCCGTGGCTACCCTGGCCCTGGCCGGCTGGTTCTTCCGCAAGGGGCTGGGCTAGGCTGGGGTTGGTTTTAGCGTGGTAGTAGGGACTGCTGGCGCTTGGGATTGTTGAGCCGCCGTCTCGACGCTAGCGCTGAGATGCTGCCCTGTTCTCTAAAGCGTCAGAGCCGTGCGAGGGAATACCTGGCGCATGATTCTTCACCACGCGCGTCATGCCATGGCTGCCCTTCACCCGGCCGAGCGCATGGCCTGGGCCAGTTTGGCCGCGTGCAGGCCCACGATGAGGTGCAGCACTCCGGGCGCGGCCTGCATTACGGCGGCCACTCCGGCGTTTCCAGCGGCTTGCTGGTCGAAGTGGGCCGCGTCGGTCAGCTCCACGCGCAGGCGGGTGGCCGCGACAGGTGAGAGACTGCGGATATTGGTGCTGCCGCCCAGGGCTGCCAGGATGCGCGCCGCCGTTTCCGTCAGTTGCGGGTCCAGGGCTCCAGCAGCATCGGCTGCCGCAACCTTGGGGGCAGCTGAAGGCGCCGGGCCGCCGGATGCCAGTCCTGCGGGGCCATCGGCCTCTGCCCCGGCGTGTTGCAGGTACTCCTGCATGTCGGTCTTGAAGTTCTCCGACAGCGGGCCGAAGATGGCCTGCACCGCATCGCCCACCATCATCACCCCGGCTGCGCCAAGCTGCTTCAGGCGCTTCTGGTCCACGCGGGCCGGGTCGGCGACCTCAACCCGCAGCCGCGTGATGCAGGCGTCCAGGCTCACGATGTTTTTGCGCCCGCCAAAGGCCAGCACCAGGTCCAGGGCGCGCCCGCCCGCGCCAGGGGCTGGCTCTGCCGCTGCGCCACCGTCGGCGGCTTCAACGTCTTCGCGGCCCGGAGTCTTGAGATTCAGCCAGGAGATGGCTGCGCGGAACACGCCGTAGTACACCCCCGCGTAGACCGGACCAAGCACCAACACCAGCCACCACTTCTGGGCGAAGCGGCCCAAAGCGTTGAACACCACGAAATCGATGCCGCCCTGGGAGAAAGTGAAGCCCATGTGCATGCCCAGCGTGTTGGCCACGAATTGCGTGCTGGCGGCCAGCAGCGCATGCAGGAAATACAGCACCGGGGCCACGAACAGGAAAGAGAACTCAATGGGCTCGGTGATGCCGGTGAGCAGCGAGGTGAGCGCGGCGGAGAGCATCAAACCGCCCACAGCCACGCGCCGTTCGGGCCGGGCCGCGTGCCACATGGCGATGGCCGCGGCAGGCAGGCCGAACATCTTGAACAGGAAGGCTCCGGCCAGGATGCCTGCCGTGGGGTCGCCCGCGAAGAAACGGTTGATGTCGCCGTGGACCACAACGCCGGAAGCGTCGGTGTAGCTGCCCATCTCAAAAAAGAAGGGCACGTTCCAGATGTGGTGCAGGCCGAAGGGGATGAGCAGGCGTTCCACAAAGCCGTACAAGGAGGCCGCCGTGCGCGGGTCGCTCACAGCCGCCCAGTGCGAAAAGGCGTTGATTGCGTTCTGGACCGGCGGCCAGACCACGGAGAGCGCTATGCCGAGCAGGATGGCCGCCAGGGCCGTGATGATGGGCACAAAGCGCTTGCCTGCGAAGAAGGCGAAGTATGTCGGCAGATTGATGTGATAGAAGCGCTTGAACATGGCTGCGGCCAGCCCGCCGGCCAGAATGCCGCCGAAGACTCCTGTCTGGATGCTCTTGATGCCCATGATGGTGGAGGTTTCCGCTCCCCACACCTTCGCCATGACGCCGAGGGTGGCCAGCAGCACCACGTAGCCGATGGCCGCGGCGATGGCCGAGACGCCGTCGTTCTCCGTGAAGCCGAGGGCAACGCCGATGGCGAAGATCAGGGGCAGGTTGCCGAAGATCACGTCGCCGGAATTCTTCATCAAGGCGGAGACCAGGGGCGGCATCCATTCGAAGTTCGCCGCGCCGATGCCCAGGAGCAGGCCCGCCACAGGCAGCACCGCCACGGGCAGCATGAGCGCCTTGCCGATTTTTTGCAGGGAAGAGAAAGCTGACTTCAGCATCTTCGGCTCCTGTGGGGTTACTGCGGCAGGGCGGCCAGCCGGGCGCGGACCTCGGCTGCTGTGGACAGGGCCAGCACCTCTTGGGCCAGCTCCCGGCACTGGGCCAGGGTGTGGCGGCCAACTGCCGCCTTCACCGCCGGGATTGCAGGCACGGAGACGGACAGCTCGTCCACCCCCAGGCCGATGAGCACGGGCACGGCGGCCACGTCCGAGGCCACGCCGCCGCATACTCCGGTCCACTTGCCGTGCTTGCGCGCGGCCTGCGCCGTCATGCCGATGAGCCGCAGCACAGCCGGGTGCAGGGCGTCGGCCTTTTGGGCGAGCTTTGGGTGGCCGCGGTCCATGGCCAGGGTGTACTGGGTCAGGTCGTTGGAGCCGATGGAGAAGAAGTCCGCCTCCGGGGCGATGGCCTCGGCCAGCAGCGCAGCGGAGGGCACCTCGATCATCACCCCCACCTTCACCGGAGCTTCCAGGCCCAGGGCGGCCCGTTCCTCATCCAGATGGCGCCTGGCCTCGCGCAGCTCATCCACCCCGGCGATCATGGGGAACATGATGTGCAGGCCGCACAGGGGGGCGGTGCGCAGGATGGCGCGCAACTGGGTGCGGAACAGGTCCGGGTGCTCCAGGCTCACCCGGATTCCCCGGATGCCCAGGAAAGGGTTGTCCTCGCGCGGGAGAGGCAAGTAGGAAAGGGGCTTGTCGCCGCCGACGTCCAGGGTGCGGATGACCACGCGGCGGTCGGGGCCGAAGGCGCGGGCCACCTCGGCATAGGCGGCGAACTGCTCTTCTTCGTCCGGGGCGCTGTCGCGCTTGTCGAACAAAAATTCCGAACGCAAAAGGCCCACGCCTTCGCCCCCGGCGGCTGCGGCGTCCTGCGCTTCCTGGCCGTTGCGCACGTTGGCCGCCACCTCCACGCGGTGCCCGTCCGCCGTGCGGGCGTCGGCCCCGGCTGCGGCCAGCTCGGCCTCGCGCCGGGCGGACTGCTCGGCCATACGCGACTGCGCCTGGGCCAGTTCGGCCTCGTTCGGATCGCGTTTGAGCACGCCCGCGCTGCCGTCCAGCACCACCAGGGTGCCGTCGGGCAGGTCCAGGGCGGCTTCGTCGATGCCGCAGATGGCTGGGATGCCGAGGGAGCGCGCCAGGATGGCTACATGGCTGGTGCCGCCGCCGGTGGCGGTGCAGAACCCCAGCACCTTGGTGCGGTCCAGGGCGGCGGTGTCCGACGGGCTGAGCTCATGCGCGATGAGGATGGTCTCCGGCTGGGTGATGGCCAGGGCCGGAGCCGCGCCAGCCAGCAGGCCCAGGACGCGGCGGCCCACGTCGCGGATGTCGCCAGCGCGCTCGCGCAGCAACGGATTATCCAGTCCTTCCAGCTGGGAGGCATAGGCAGTGTACGCCTCGCGCCAGGCGAAGCCCGCGCTTTTGCCGTTCTCCAGCCGTGCCGTGGCCCTGCCGGTCAGGTCGGGGTCGTCCAAAAGTTCGTGGTGCGCGCCAAGAATCTGCGCGCGCGGGGAATTTCCGGCCTGGCGGCGCAGGTCATCCACCTGTAGGCGCGCAGCGCGCAGCGCCTGCTCCAGCCGGTCCAGCTCCTTCACAAGGCCTTCGCCCTGTTCCAGCACTTCGATGTCGCCCTGGCGGTATTGCAGCACCCGGCCCACGGCCAGGCCAGGGGAGGCCGAAACCCCTGCGAACTCCCCCTCGGCAAGGCTTGCCGGACGAGGTGCGGCAGCCTTTGGCGCAGGCGGCGCGGCCTGGGCCGGAGCGTCTTCGGCCTTTTCGCCGCAGCCATCGGCCAGAAGCTGGGACAGCGCGTCCATGGCCCTTGCGGCATCGGGTCCTGTGGCCCTGATGCGCACGGCTTCATCCTTGCGCAGCGACAGGCCCAGGATGGCCACGATGCTCTTGGCGTTCGCCTCGTCGGTGCCGCGGATGAGCCGGATGTCCGCGTTGTAGGTCTTGGCCTGGGCGGCCAGGATGGCGGCGGGCCGGGCGTGCATGCCCACAGGGTTGGGGATCGCCACTGGCTCGGAGAGGACGCCCTCGGCCTGAGCCAGGGGTGCGTTCGCCTTGCTGACTTCTGCTTGGACCGCCTGCGGTGCAAGCTCGATGGTCAGGACCACATCCTGCCCTGCGCGCACAAGGCCCGAGGCCGGAACCAGCCCCAGAACGCCTTCCATGTTCGCCACCACGATCTGCGTGAGCAGGCTTTTGGCCTTGCCTGCCACAAGGTCGGCGTCGAAGGATAGGACAGGCTGGCCGACAAGCACCGTGTCGCCCTTGGCCACCCTGGGGGTGAAGCCCGCCCCGCGCAGCAGCACAGTGTCGATGCCCACATGGATCAGCACATCCACCCCGTCCCCGGTGATGGTCAGGGCGTGGTGGGACTCGTGCAACTGCGTCACCACGCCGGAAAGCGGAGCGAGGACCTCTGCGGAGGTGGGGTCCATGGACACGCCGTCGCCTACCATCTTCTGGGCGAACACAGGGTCTGGAACTGTGGAAAGGGGCACAAGGATGCCGGACAGCGGCGCAAGAATTTCCAGACGGCGTGTGGCGGTGGGCATCAGCGCTCCTCCAGAAGAGTATAGGGAACCACGCATGTGGCTAGGGGCAAGGCACTACGTACAGTGCATTTTTTGTTTTGCCAATAAGCTTGGACGAACGACGGCAGTTCGGCAGAGGCTCGCGTCTCCGATTGCGGGGTTGCGCCGGGCGATGCCTGTGAGTTATGGTCCATCGCAAGGTGGGCGTGTTGCCCTCCTGTGCCAACAAGCCGTAATGTTAGCCATAATCATCTCCGGAGGAGCCGCATGCGCTCGAAACGCCTGTTCACCACCTTTCTGTCCCTGGTCATGCTGTCCCTGTTCTCGCTGACCCTGTGCGGGTTGGCCCTGGCGGCTTCACCAGCTCAGGCTTCGGCCAAGAAAACCCGTATAGCCTTCGTGCTGCTGGAGTCCATCAATGACCAGGGCTGGAACGAGGCCCATTACGACGGCATCCAGCACCTGAAGAAGACTCTGGGCGGACAGGTTGAGGTGGCCTACACCGAGAACGTGCAGTCCCCGGCCGAGGCCGAGCGCGTGATGCGCGACTATGCGCGTCAGGGCTACGACCTCATTTTCGGCACCACCTTCATGTACATGGAGCCCATGTATGCAGTGGCGGCCGAATATCCCAACGTGAAGTTCATGCACTGCTCCGGCTTCAAGACCCGGCCCAACTTGGGCACCTACATGGTGCGCATCGAGCAGGGCGAATACCTGGCGG
This sequence comes from Humidesulfovibrio sp., assembly GCF_030689645.1. GTDB lineage: Bacteria > Desulfobacterota > Desulfovibrionia > Desulfovibrionales > Desulfovibrionaceae > Humidesulfovibrio. Next base: position 38,813 of record NZ_JAUYFU010000026.1, on the reverse strand, counting down.
GCTATCTGGCCGGGCTTATGGGCTACAGGAACGTGGGCACCGTTGCCACCCAGCCCATTGCGGAAGTGGTGCGCGGCATCAACGCCTTCACCCTGGGGCTGACGCGCGGTCTTGTGGAGTCGCGCACCTCCTTCGACGCTGGCAAGGTCAACACCGTGGTGTGGCTCAAATCCTGGCGCGACGCCAAGAACGAGACCGCCCAGGCTCTGGCTCTGGTTGAAGGCAAGCACGACCTCATCCGCGAGATGGCCGACACCTCGGAGTCCTCCCGCGCCGCCTGCGCCAAGGGCGTGCCCGCCATCGGCTACGGCACCGACTCGCTCAAGTATGGCGCGCCTTGCACCCTGACCTCCACCACTTTCAACTGGGGGCCGGTGTATGTGGATATCGTCAAGAAGGTTCGGGCCGGAACCTGGCGAAACGACCAGGTGTTCACCGGTTTCGAGGCGGGCGGCGTGGCCCTGGCGCCCTTTGGCAAGGCCGTGCCTAAGACCGTGGCGAGCAAGGTCCTGGCGCTCAAGGCCCAGATGGTCAAGGGACAGGACATGAGTTTTGCCGGTCCAATTCGGGATCAGTCCGGCGTGGAGCGCGTGAAGCAGGGCGGAAAGGCCACGGACGCGGAGCTGCTGTCCATGGGCTGGTTCGTCCAGGGCGTTTCCGGCAGCCTGCCGCAGTAGGCCCGCGCTCTTCCACAGACTTCAGGCCAAGGGGCCGGGGCGCACCCGGTCCCTTGCGCAGATCTCCGCAGCCTGTCAGGCCTTGGGGGTGCGCTGGCCGGACAGGCCGCGCATGCTGAGGGCGATGCGGCCGCGCTGCATGTCGATCTCCGTCACGCGCACCAGCACCTCCCGCCCCACGCTCACCACTTCCGCCGGGTCGGACACGAAGCGGTCGGCCAGTTGGCTCACATGCACCATGCCGTCGCGGTGCACGCCGATGTCCACAAAAGCCCCGAATTTGGTCACGTTGGTCACGATGCCGGGCAGCTCCATGCCAGGGCTCAAATCCTCGATGCGGTTGACCCCTTCGGCAAAGGCGAAGGCGCTGAAGCCAGCGCGGGGGTCGCGGCCCGGCTTTTCCAGCTCGGCCATGATGTCGCTCAGGGTGGGCAGGCCGACGTCCTCGGCCACGTAATCCGCAAGCCGCACGCGGGCGCGGACGGAGGCGTCGGCGAGCAGCTCCGGCACGGCGCACTTGGCGTCCTTGGCCATGCGCTTCACCAGGGCGTAGCGCTCCGGGTGCACGGCGCTTGAGTCCAGGGGCTCGCCGCCGCGCACGCGCAGGAACCCGGCGGCCTGCTCGTAAGCCTTGGGTCCAAGGCGCTTGACCTTGCGCAGGGCGTCGCGGCTGGGGAAGGGGCCGTTTTCAGTGCGGTGCTCCACCACGTTCTTGGCCAGGGCCGGTCCAAGGCCGGACACAAAGGCCAGCAGCTCCTGGCTGGCCGTGTTCACATCTACGCCCACGGCGTTGACGCAGCTCATGACCACGTCATCGAGTGATTTGCGCAGGTCCGCCTGGTCCACGTCGTGCTGGTACTGGCCCACGCCGATGCTCTTGGGGTCGAGCTTCACCAGCTCGGCCAGGGGGTCCATGAGCCTGCGGCCAATGCTCACAGCGCCGCGCACGGTGAGGTCAAGGTCCGGGAACTCGCGCCGGGCGATCTCCGAGGCGGAGTAGATGGAGGCTCCGGCCTCGTTCACCAGGACCACGGGAATTCCGAGGTTCAACTCGCGCACGAAGGCTTCTGTCTCGCGTCCGGCTGTGCCGTTGCCGATGCCGATGGCCTCGACCTTGTGTTTGGCGCACAACTCCTTGAGCGTGGCGGCCGCGGACTCGCGCTGGCCTGCGGAAGTGGTCGGGTAGATGGTTGTGTGGTGCAACAATGTGCCCTGAGCGTCCAGCACAGTCAGCTTGGCCCCGGTGCGGAAGCCGGGGTCCAGGGCCAGCACGCGCTTCTGGCCCAGGGGCGGGGCGAGCAACAATCCCCGGAGGTTGGCGGCAAAAACGCGGATGGCTTCAGCGTCGGCGCGGGCCTTGACCTCGGCGCGCAGCTCGTTCTCCAGCGACGGCGCGAGAAGCCGCTTGCAGCCGTCGGCCAGGGCGGCTTCGACTTCCAGGGCATCTGGTCCGCGCCCGCGCACATAGGCGCGCCTGGCCAGCTCGAAGATTTCATCCTCTTGCGGGCGCAAGGAAAGTGACAGGAAGCCCTCGGCCTCGCCGCGGAACATTGCCAGGGCGCGGTGGCCGGGAATGGCGCGCAGGGGTTCGTCCCAGGCGAACCAGTCGCGGAAGGTGGCCCCGGCCTGCTCCTTGCCCTTGACCACCTTGGACTGAAACCTGCCGCGCCGGGAAAACAGCTCGCGCACGCTTGCGCGCAGGCGCGGCTCCTCGGCCATGGCTTCGGCCAGGATGTCGCGCGCACCGGCTAGGGCTGCGGCACCGTCCGGCACGCCCTTGGCCTCGTCCACAAAGGGCCGGGCCAGGGTCTTGGGGTCGCGGCCCTGCTGGGCCATGAGCGCCTTGGCCAGGGGCTCCAGGCCTTTTTCCCGCGCCATCATGGCCCGCGTGCGCCGCTTGGGCCGGAAGGGCAGATAGATGTCCTCCAGCCGGGCCTTGTCAGGGGCCTTGTCCACGGCGGCCTTCAGCTCGGCGGTGAGCAGGCCTCGCTCGTCCAGGGACGCCAGAATGGCCTCGCGGCGCTTGTCCAGCTCGGCCAGGTCTCCCAGCCGGTCGCGGATGGCGGCCACGACAACCTCGTCCAGGGAGCCTGTGGCCTCTTTGCGATAGCGGGCGATGAAGGGAACTGTGGCGCCTTCGTCGACCAGCCGGGCCACGGCGACCACCTGGGGCAGGGATAGCGACAGCTCCCCGGCGATGCGGGGGCAATGGGTTTCATTCACTGGGTGCTTCCTTGAGTTAAAAACAGCGAGCGGCGTATCTCGGGGCCGCACAGGCCATGCGGCCAAGGGCTTGGGATAGCCGGGCGCCTCGCATTGCGCAAGGGCAACGGCAAGGCAGGCGGCACACTCGCGCCGAGGCGGGGCCTGCTCTGCCGGGCTCGGGCAGGGCGGATTGGGATTCCTTCAGGCAGTTTACAGGGCGCGTTTAAGGATTTCCATAAGCTGCCGCATGGGAACAGGCTTGTCCGCCACCTCGCGGATGCCCAGCCGTTTGGCCTTCTTCCGAAGGGTCGCATCGGGATTGCCAGCGCAAAGGACCACAGGCAGGCCTGGACGCAGGGCCAGAACGCTTTGCGCAAGATCAAGGCCGGACATGTTGGGCATGGCCTGGTCTATGAGCAGAAGGTCGAAGGCCTCCGGGGCCGCGCGGAAGACTTGCAGCGCCTCTTCGCCGCTCGCGGCGGAGGTCACCCTGTAGCCGCGTGTGGACAGCGCCTGCTGCGTCACGGTCAAAAGGGCCTGCTCGTCATCCACCAGCAGGATGGAGGGTTGTCCGCCCGGCAAGGGCTCTTCCTCGTTTTCCTGCCCAGCCCCGACGTCTGTGACCTGCGGCAGATAGACATGCAGGGTCGCACCTTCTCCGGGCGCGCTCTCGGCGGTGATGGTCCCGCCATAGCGCCGCACGATTCCGTGGGCCACGGCCAACCCCATGCCCGTTCCTTGCCCGGGGCGCTTGGTGGTGAAGAAGGGGTCGAAGATGCGGTGGGTGACGTCCGGCGGGATTCCTGGCCCGCTGTCGTTCACGCGCAGGTGGACGTACGTTCCCGGAGTCAGGTTCGTGAGCTTCGGGGGCCGTTCCGCACCCAGGCAGATTTCGTCGAGGCCCAGTTCGAGCGTGCCCCCGGTCTCGCGCATGGCTTGCAGTGCGTTGGTGCAGAGGTTCAGCACCACCTGGTGGACCAGCGACGGGTCTGCGAGCACCTGATCGGACTTGACGTCAAACATGCGCCGGACGGAGATGTGCCCAGGCATGGTTTCCATCAGGTGTTGCAGAACCTCCTCGACCAGAGGGGTGAGCCGCATGGGCGTATTGCGGCTCACGCTCTGGCGGCTGAAGGTCAGAATCTGCCGGATAAGCTCCTTGCCCCTGGTTCCGGCGCGCAGGATCTCGTTGAGCCTGCGCTCCTGAGGTCCGCCCTTGGCGTGGACCTGCATCAGCTCCGCATAGCCCAGAATGACACCCAGAATTGTGTTGAAGTCGTGCGCGATTCCGCCTGCGAGGGTGCCGAGGGCCTCCAGCCTGCGCGACTGTTCGAGCTGCTGCTCAAGGAGCTTCCAGCGGGATATGTCGTGGCCCACGACGATGGTGCCGTTGCGCACCCCGTCCGCATCCAGAAAGGGGGAGACGGCGATGAGAAAATGCCCCCCCCAGCGGGGAATGTGCATCTCCTGCGAGGCGTTCACCTCCGCCAGGCACATCTCGCGCAGCCGGGCGCTGGCTCCATCCTCCGTGCCCGCAAGCTGCTCCAGGCTATGCCCCAGCAGTTCGCGCGGGTGCGTTCCGAGCCGGTCGCCCAGGGTCATGTTCAGTCTTCGGGCACAGAGGGAGAGGTCGAGGATGAGGATGCAGTCCGGGACGAGGTCGAAGGTGCGCTCCCATTCCTGCTTGGCGCGCAGAATGCTCTGCTCCATGCGAAGGTCGTCCTCGCGCGAGGGGCGCGGGAGCAGGCACATCCTGCCTGTGGCAGCTGATTTCTTCGTCATGGCTTGGCCTCCTCGATATGTGCGGGGGCGTGTGCCCCGGGCCACGCGCGAGGCTACCATGCTTGTGGCTGGCGAAACAAGTGCCCGGTGGCTTCGGCCTGAACTTACTGCCCCATGCGGCTGAACACTTGCATGAGCTGGATGGCCGCCGGACCCATGATGACCACGAGCAGGGCCGGGAAGATGCACACGATGAGCGGGAACATGAGCTTGGTAGGCAGCTTGGCGGCCATCTCCTCGGCGCGCTGGAAGCGGCCGGTGCGCAGGGTCTCCGAATACACGCGCAGCGTCCGGGCCACGCTGATGCCGAACAGGTCCGCCTGGATGAGCAGGGTCACCAGGCTCTGCACATCCTCCAGCCCGGTGCGTTCCGCCAGGTCCTTGAGGCTTTGCTGGCGCTGACGCCCTGCGCGCATCTCCAAGGTCATGGTGCGCAGTTCGCCGCAGATGCCCGGGGCCGTGGACATCAACTCTTCACTCACCCGGTGTATGGCCTGGTCGAGTCCCATGCCGGACTCCACGCAGACCACGAGCAGGTCCAGGGCGTCCGGCAGTTCGCACAGCAGCTGGTTCCGGCGCTCGGCCACCTTGCTGCGCAGCCAGGCGTTGGGCAGGTAGTTGCCTGCAAGGGCCAGGGCCAGAGCGCCGATGACCATGACCTGGGTGCTGGGCGTCTTGGGCAGCAAAAGCGCCACGCCGAGGAAGAGAACTGGCGGCGCCAGGGCTAGAACAGCCTTGGACCCGTGGAAGATCAATGCGGCGTTTTGCTTGCGCAGGCCCGCGCGCATGAGGCTCTGCCGCACCTGGTCGACGTCCTCCTGTCCCTTGGGGCCCAGGAAACGCCCGAGTCCCTGAAACAGCCTTTGCACGCGCTGTGACATTTGCGTCATCGGGGCCGGGTGGCCGGTTTGGTACAGGGAACCGCCGCCAAGGCGGGCGATCTTGCCCTGAAGCTGCGCGCTGTGCGCGCTGCCGCGCCGGGCGTTGCGCAGGCCCAGGGCCAAAAGCAGCACTGCCGCGAAGGCCAGGGTGGAGGCGGCGAAGGGGATGAGCGTACCGGCGTTCATAGAGCCTCCTAGATTCGGAAGTTGACCATCTTGCGGATGCACAGGGTGCCGATGGCCATGAGCACCAGGTTTGCGGCGATCAGCATCCGGCCCAGGGGCTCGGTGAACAGCAGCGACATGTAGTCCGGGTTGATCAGGTAGATGACGAAAGCGATGGCGAAGGGCATGGCCAGAAGCACCATGGCCGAGAGCCTGCCCTCGGCGGAAAGGATGCGGACCCGGCCAAGCAGCTTGAAGCGTTCGCGGATGAGGCTGGCGGTGTTGCCGACGATCTCAGACAGGTTGCCGCCCGTTTCGCGCTGGATGTTCACCGAAACCACGAAGAACCGCAAATCCGGGCAGTCCACGCGGCTCAGCATGCTTTCCAGGGCCTTTCCCGTGTCCACGCCGAAATTGATCTCGTCCAGGGTGATGCCGAACTCCGGTCCGATGGGGTCGGGGAACTCGTCTGCCACCATGCGCATGCCGCCGGAGAACGTGTTGCCGGCCTTGAGCGCGCGGGCGATGAGATCCAGGGCGTCGGGCAGTTGGCGCCCGAAGGCCGCCATGCGCTTGGCCCGCTGCCTACGCACCCGCAGGAAGGGCGCGGGGCACAGGGCCAGGCCGCCGATGATTCCGGCCAGAATCGAGCCGGTGATGAGCTGGATGAGGGCCAGGGTGACGCAGAAGATCAGCGCCGCCGCGAGGATGTAAACCCCGGCGAATCCCTTGATGCCGGCCTGGCGCAGGGACTTGTCGAAGGCGCGCGTCCAGTTGAGCCCGGACAGGAAGCGGTGGAGCCAGGGCACCTCACTGTAGACGGTGCGGCGGACGATGTCCTGGGTCGAAACATCCGGGCCAGCCATGGCCAGGGCAGCGAGTCTGGAGTCCACGCGCTGGCGGCGTTCGGTGGAGCCAGACTGGGCCACGCCGAGCAGGAACAGGCACAGGAGAAGAACGGCCAGGGTGGCGAGAACGGCGATGAGCAGAGGCATGGCCGCCTCCTTATGAGGCCCCGCCAAGGGGGGTGAAGAGGTGCTGGTCCAGGGTGACGCCATGGGCCGCCAGCCGGTCGGAGAACTTGGGCCGGATCCCGCGCGACACGAACCGCCCCTGGACCTTGCCCTGGCTGTCCAGGCCGGACTGCTCGTAGGCGAAGATCTCCTGCATGGTGATCATCTCGCCTTCCATTCCAGTGATCTCCTGGAAGCTTATGACCTTGCGCGTCCCGTCCATGAGGCGGGAGACCTGGATGATGACGTCGATGGCCGAGCTTATGTAGCGCTTGAGCGACACGTCCGAGATGTTCAGCCCCGACATGGCGACCATGGTCTCCAGGCGCATGAGGGCGTCGCGGGGGGTGTTGGCGTGGATGGTGGCCAGCGATCCGTCGTGACCGGTGTTCATGGCCTGGAGCATGTCCAGGGCCTCGGCCCCGCGCACTTCGCCGATGATGATGCGGTCCGGCCGCATGCGCAGGCAGTTCTTGACCAGCTCGCGCTGGGTCACTTCTCCGCGTCCTTCGATGTTCATGGGCCTGGTTTCCAGGCGAACCACATGGGCCTGCTTGAGCTGAAGCTCCGCAGCGTCCTCGATGGTGACGATGCGCTCCTCCTCGGGGATGAAGCGCGAAAGCACGTTGAGCATGGTGGTCTTGCCGGAGCCGGTTCCGCCGGAGATGAGCACGTTCAGGCTGCAGCGCACGATGCCTTGCAGAACCTCGCCCACGTGGGGGGGCAGAGCGCCGAAGCGGATCAGGTCGTCCAGCTCCAGCGGGTCCTTGGAGAACTTGCGGATGGAAAGGGCCGGGCCGTCGATGGCCAGCGGCGGGATGATGGCGTTGACGCGGGAGCCGTCGGCCAGGCGCGCGTCCACCATGGGCGAGGATTCGTCCACCCGGCGGCCCACGCGGGACACGATGCGGTCGATGATCTTGCGAAGGTGGTCGTCATCCTTGAACCGGGCATCCGCCCGCTCCAGAATGCCCCGGCGCTCGACGTAGATGTTGCGGTAGCCGTTGACCAGGATGTCGTTGACCGTGGGGTCCTTGATGAACGGCTCCAAAGGCCCCAGGCCCAGCACCTCGTCCTGGATCTCGCGCAGCAGCGTCTTGCGCTCCGAGGCGTTGAGCGGTTCCTGGGCGAATTCATCCCACAGGATGCGTTCCACCACCCGGGCGACTTCCTGGTGCATCTCGTCCGGTGAGAGCGTGTCGAGCAGGGCCAGGTCCAGCACGTCGATGAGCCGGTCGTGGATGCGGTTCTTGATCTCGTGGTATTGGTCTGCTGCCGGGGTTTGGCGCGTTTCCGCGCGCACGGGCGCGGGGGTGGGCATGGGGTCCGTGGCCAGCGGGATGCTTCGAGGCGTGGCGCTTCTTTGAAGTCGTGCAGCAAGGTCCATGGCGCACCTCATCCGTTGCGCCGGGCGAGATTGAAGCCCAGCGGCATGTTGCGTAGCCGTGACCAGAGGGAACCGAAGCTGTCGGGCTCTGCCGGGGTGCTCTTCGCCAGGTCGCGCGCAATGGCCGCAACGCCTCTGGCGATGTCCGACCTTGGGTCTGTTTCCGCCAGGGTCTTGCCCTGGTTGATGGCTGTGAGCGCGGTCTTGTAGTCGTTCAGCACGGACCAGGAAACGCTGGTCCTGAGGATGCCCTCGGCCTCGCCAATGCCGATGTCCGAGTCGGAGGCCTTGCGGTTGGCCACGAGCCGGATCTTGGCCGCCAGTTCAGGCTGGCTGGAGCGCACGGCCTCCAGAAAACGCTTGGCGCGCGCAAGGCAAGGCAGGGAAAGATCAAGCACCAGCAGCACTTCGTCCGCCAGTTCCAGAGCCTCCAGGGCCGCGTCGTCCTGCCCGGTGCCCGCGTCGATGACCACAAAGGCGTACATGCCGCGCATGAGCGCGAGGATCTGGCGCAGCACCGCCGGGTTCATGGTCGGTTCAGCGCTGTATCCGGGTGCGGCGAGCACGGCCAGGCCGGAGTGGTGGCGGGCCATGACGCTCTCCAGATAGGTGGCGTCAAGGCGGCTCATGTTGGCCGCCACATCGGCCCAGGTGTAGGCGTGGTCCAAGTCCAGAAAAATCGGGGCGTCTCCCTGGGGCTGCGCCAGGTCGATGAGGGCTGTGGGTGCGGCGCACAGCCTGTGCATGCCGTCGGCCAAGTTCACGGCGATTGTCGTGGTGCCCACGCCGCCCTTGGAGCCGAGCACGAGGATGGTGCGCCCGCTTTGGGCTTCGGCGGCGGCGAGGGGCTTGCCGCTGCGGGAGCGCAGGCGCTCCAGAGCCGTTGTCAGACCGGCCGGTTGCAGGGGCTCTGGCAGGTATTCGCCAATGCCTGCGTGCATGGCCGCCAGCAGCATTTCCGGGCTCGGGGCCGGGCCGACCAGGATGATCTGGCGCGCACGGCCTTCCTGCAGCATGCGCCCGGCCAGGGCGATGTCCGCCAGGGCGTCCGGGCCGATGGGCAGGAGCACAGCGTCGGCCCTTGGCGCGGCGGCGGGCTGCAGCACCTCGATGCTGGAATTGCTGCCAATGGCCGCGGCAAGCTCGTTCCGCAGGCTTTCGCTGGTGGTCTGGATGACGACTGTCGCCTTTTGCGCTGCCATGGCTGCCTCCCTTGTTCCTACTTGCCAGCGCCGCGGCTGGAGTCCTCGATGAGCCTGGCCACGGAGAGCATGCCGTTGCCTGTTCCCGTGTCCTTGGGCGAATGCGGAACGGTCTTGATGAATCTGCCTGTCACATCGCCCTTGTTGTCGATGCCTTCGATGAACACCGCGCCGAGCTGGTGCACGGTGACGTAGCTGCGGCCTGATATCGGCGGCTCCGCCGGGTTGTAGAAGGGGATGAGCACCACGCGGGGGCTCAGTTGCGGATCCTTGTACGAGCTGCCCTTGATGGAGCGTGTGCCGGTGTCCCAATAGGCTCCGGGATCCTGGGCCAGCAGATCGTCCATGCCTTGCCGGGTGGGGCCTGTCATGTTGCCGGGCTCGGTCTGCAGCCTGTCTCCAGGTTCGACAACCGTCACGTTCGAGCCCTCGCACCCGGCGATGTTGGTCCTGTATTCCGAAGCGCCGGAGACGGGAGCACCCTTGTCCAGCGGCGGGTAGGTGATGGCGTTGTATTGGCTGGGCACGATGGTGTACTGGGGGTCGCCCACCTTCAGGAGCACCTGGGTGCCAAGATCGGCTGCGCCATAACCCTGCACCTGAATCGAGCCCATCTCAGCCGCACTGGCCACATCAAGCACGCCATTGCCGGAATAGCCGGAGTTCGCCGTGTCCGCGTGGTCGTTCCAGGTGAACTTGGTGGCCACGGACCAGGGCTTGAGGCACTTGCTGGACGCTGCGTTGATGACGCCAGCCCGCGCCGAGGCCGAAAGATCCGCCTGATTGACGTTCACGGCCCGTCCGAAGAACAGGTTCACGGGGTTGCTGCGGGACTTGGCGCGGCGCACGGTGACCTCCACCTGGTTGGGCGACTGGGTGTCGGGCGCGCCGTTCTTGTAGAAAATTATGTCCGCTTCCTGGACGGCCACGGTCGGGGCGTCCTGGCTGTCCAGATTTCTGCGGGCATAGTCCAGCATCAGGGCCCGAACCTTGGTCAGGTCGTTGCCGTAGGAGATGAGGCCATTGGCTCCGGCCATGGCTGCGGCGTCCGCGGATGTCTGCAGGCTGCTGCGGCGCACATGCATGGACGCCATGTCCACCGCCAGCGCGGCTATGCCCGCCAGGGCGACGAGGAGCAGCGCCATGATGACGCCGGTCACTCCCCGCTCATCGCGGTACAGATTGCGCAAAGTGTTCGCATTCATTGCGTGCCTCCTGGCTATTCGTGCCGGGCGATGGCCGCGGCGCTTATCCCCTGCGGAAACAGGGCGCCCCACGAAACCAGCGCGTAGCTGGTCAGGTCGTAGCTCACGGTCACCTTCATGGCTTCACCTCTGGTCGAGGTCAGCAGGGGCGGGCTGGTGCTCACCGTGACCTTGGCGGCGTCGAGACCGGCCTGGCTTACATAGTTGCGCACCGTCTGCGAGGGGTCTGCGCCGCGGGCGGCCATGAAGGCTCCCTCGTGGGCGGCGCGTGAAATGGTGTGGTCAACGCTCAGGTAGCGGCTGAAGTCCACCATCCCAAGGAGCAGGGGCATGAGCACAAGAGCCACGCCCAGCGCGAACTCCAGAGTCGCGGACCCGTTTTGGCTGTTGCGGTTGTCGTTCATGGCGAGCCTCCTTAGGGCTGGTGGATCATCACCGAGGTGGCGGAGATGGTCCGATGGCCCAGGATGTCAGGGGAGATCTGGGACAGGGTCAGAAAATCGAAGCCGACGCTCACGGTGACGCTGACCGGCTGGTTTGCTGCTCTCTGCCCGATCTGCACCGTGGGGACGGCGCTGATGCCGCCGTTGCGCACGCGGTTTACGGCGCAGGCGGTGACGGCGCTGTCGGCGGGTTCGAACAGGACGGCCAGGCGTGCTGCCTCGGCTGAGGCAGAGCTGACAACTGTATGGGTCCAATAATACCTGCTGATGTCGATGAAGGCCAAAACAAGGACCATCAGGATCGGCAGCAGAAACGCGGCCTCGACCGAGATGTTGCCTGCCTGGGCGCTGCGGTGCGTGTGTGGTTGTTGAGAGGACATCACTTTCCCCCCTTTGTGACGACGATGGTGTCAATGGCCTTGGCCGTGTCCTGTCTGGCGTCCGGTGTGGAACTCTTGCGGTAGGCGTCCATGGCGCCCTGGACGTACGCGCCGTCCAGGCCCGTCACAGGCTCAAGGCTGGCCGGTGCCGGGTCGAGCTTCTGGTTCTCCACCGCCATTCGCACAGAGAGTCCCCACGTGTCCGCCAGGGGCGGCCTTTCGGCGGCGCAGCCAGCGGCGAGAGCCGTCAGCAGGGCCAGGATGAGAGCGGTGCGCATGTTCATGGTCAACACTCCTTGGCTACTGAGCCTGCGGCGCGGCTGTTTCAGCGCTGCCGCCGGTGCGGGAAGACGTGTCGTTCTTGCTGGGCGCGGGCCGCTGGCTGGGCTTTTGCCCTGCGTCGGCCTTGCCTTCCATCTCGCCCTTGCCGAAAAACTCGGAGGGGGTGGGCTCGCGGAACCCGTCCGTGGGCAGCGTCTGCTGGGCCATGTCCAGGGGCTTCACCAGGTGCGGGGTGACGATGATCACCAGTTCGGTCTCGTTCTTGCGGTACTCGCTGCTGCGGAACAGCGCTCCGAGAACCGGCAGGTCGCCCAGGCCGGGGTACTTGTTGATGGACTCGCGGGAGGTGTCCTTGATGAGCCCGGCGATGGCGAAGCTCTGGCCGTTCCCCAGTTCGATGGTGGTGCTTACCCGGCGGGTGGTCAGGCCGGGGATTTGCCAGCTGTTGATGGTGACGCCGAGGGAGCTGTCCAGCTCTGAGACCTCGGGGTTCACCTGGATGCTGATGCGGCCCGAATCAAGCACGATGGGCGTGAAGTTGAGGCCCACGCCGAAGGGCTTGTACTCGATGGCCACGGTGCCCAGGCCCTGGGGGATGGGGATGGGGATTTCGCCGCCGGCCAGGAAGCTGGCCGACTTTCCGGAAAGGCAGATGAGATTCGGCTCGGCCAGCACCTTGACCAGTCCGTTGGCCTTCAGGGCGTCGATGAAGGCTGTGAGCGATGCGGAGCTGCCGAGGTTGGGCGTGACGATGGCCCCGATGTTGTCCGTGGGGGTCATGACGCCGCCGGAGAGCTTGGTGAGCCCGCCGAGCATGGACTGGACGGCGTTGCCGCCGGTCATGAGGTTGAAATTGATGCCGAAGCGCTGGAGCACCGTGCGGCTCATCTCGGCGATGCGAACCTCGAGCATGACCTGCTGCACGCCGCCGACGCTCATGAGGTTCTGCACCTTGCCCGGGGTCACGGTTTCGGCGAGGGAGACTGCCGCCGCCATGCGGGTGGCGCTGGACACATGGCCCGAAAGGATGATGTTGCGGCCGCTGCTGGATACGCGGATGCCGCGCTCGTTGGGCAGCACGGTGAAGATCATGTTCTTGAGCTGCGACTGGTCGGGCGTGACATTCAGGTCGTACACGGCCATGACTGCGTCGCCCGGCCCCCAGAGGGTCAGGTTCGTTGCGCCGGGAGCCTTGCCAGTCAGGTACACTTGGCGCTGGGAGAGCAGGAGCACATCGACGGAATCGGGCGAGGCCAGGGAGATCCGGCGGATGTCCTGGTCGCTGGTCAGAACGATGGACTTGCCGACCGTGAGCTCCAGGGGCGGATTGGTCTGGCTTATGTTGACCTTGGCGGCCTGCGCCTGGGGAGGCGGCTGCGCCAGAGCCTGGCCCGCAAGAACCAGGGATATGAGTGCTGCTGCGAGAATGCTCGACGTGGCGTTCATGATGCGACCTGCCTTTCTAGAAGCTTACCTTAGTGCGCTGTGCGCCGTTGATGAGCTCCACGGTGATGCCTGTGCCGCCAGGGGCCTGGGCCACGCGTCGTGTTCGGTACGACGCCATGGCTGACTTGGCGTCAGCCCCGTCGGTGAGCACGATCTCCGTGTCCGAAGCGTTGCGCAGCGCGAAGTGCAGCGTTCCCTGGGTCGATGCCAGAGCAAGCTTTTCGCTCTCCTCCGGGGTCAGTTCCAGGGTGTAAATGTCCACCTGTGAAGGTGATTCTTCCTTGTCCGTGGTCATCTGGGTGCCGGTCGCCAACACGGGAATGTTCTCCAGCACCACCTTGGTCGTGTTCCGCTTGGAGTTCTCGTCCAGGGCCAGCGTCACCAGAACATCCACCATGTTGCCTGGGCGGATGAATCCGGCAAGGCCCATGACCTTGTTGCCGCGGACCGCCATGGCCCGCTTGCCGGGGGTGATGACCGCGCTGATGCCGCCTGCTCCGGCCTCGCCGGTGAGCCTGGACGGGGTGATGGGTTCGTTGGCGCTGACGCCGGTGGCCAGCATGCGGCCAGCCAGTTCCTGCGCAGAGGCGTATCGCTGCTCCGGCAGCAGGCTGGCGGGATAGTCCACGGTCCGAAGCATGGCAGGCTCAAGCCGCGTTCCTGCGGGGATGTTGCGCGCGGCCACCACCAGTTGTGCGGTCTGCTGCACCTGGGCCTGCCCTGGGGATGCGGCGGTCCGAAGCCATTGGTACACCAGGATTCCGGCTGAAAGAGCCAGAACCAGGGCCAGGCCGAGTTGGGCAGTGGACTTCAGTGACGTGTTCATGTGGTCCCCCTCACCAGGCCTGGCCGAGCCAGCCGTGTTCAAGCACGCGGTGGATCATGACGGCCAGGGTTCCCAAGGAAATGGCCAGGCCGTAGCACAGCCTGGGGAGCGTCTCGGCCCCGGGGGCGGGTCTGTAATGAAATTCGCCCGTGCCTGCAGTTGCGTACAGCGCGCTGGTGAAGCGCAGAAAGACGCTGCGCAGGACATCTCGTCGTTGCGCGAGCACTGCGAGGGCATAAAGCCCGCCTGCGATGCTCGTTGCCAGAAATGCGGTGAAGACGGCCTGCGGCCCGAGCCAGGCGCCAACGGCAGCCATAAGCTTCAGGTCGCCGCCACCCATGACCCCGAAAAGAAAGGGGGCGAGCATGAGCCCGAATCCGAGGCCCAGTCCCCCCGCGCTGAACCAGAAACCAGCGGGTCCCTGGTTCAGCGCGTGGAACGCCAGGGCGGCGAGGGCGGTGGGGATTGTCAGCGCGTTGGGAATGCGCTGGGAACGGAGGTCGATGCAGGTTGCTGCGGCCAGGGCAAGGCACACGGTGGTGAAGATTATCGGATTCATGGTGCCTCCCTTGTCGTTTCCTGTGCGGCTTCAGGGTCCGGGCAGGTTCGCGTGGGGAAGAAGTCCACGTCCTGCCCGGTATCCTGGGTTCAGCAGCATTTCAGAAATGTTTCGCATGGCCTGTTGCCGGTCAGATTCTGTCCGGGCCGGAGTTAGCCGCCAGCTCCGGGCATGGCGTTGGTGATAGTCTGGAAGGTTCCCTGGACGCGGGTGCCAAGGGCGGTGACAGCGCCGACGATGACAGCGGCGATGAGGGCGGCGATGAGTCCATACTCCAGAGCGGTAGCGCCTTCGTCGTCACGGATCAGGGTCATGAGTCTGGTCAACATGGTGTCCTCCTGGGGCTTTGTTTGTGGCCACTATTGGCCGATTCATGCTGTCCCTTGAGCAACCAGCGTGCCAGTTTTTGGGCATTCCCGGGAATGCAGACAACACTGGTAGGGAATTGCTGCCCGGACAGTGGGTTGTGGCAGCAATGTTTTCTCAAGCGTTTTGAGATGCGCACATCTGGCGGGGAGGTGGAATCCACAGAAAGTGGACTGTGGCTGCCTTTTTGGGACACATTCCGAGGAAAGGACCATCGAAAATCTCAGACATCCGCTCTATGAGCCTCTGTCTGCTTATGGCATGTCGCTATAACTACCCTGAATCGTGTGGTTTGCTTGACTGGTATGATTTTGAATCCACAGATTGTGGAGCGCGTGCGGGGCCGTGGGCCCTGTGTCCATTATTTATGGATGATTGGGGGGCTAGTTGGGGAGACTCTCATCGGCGGTGATGCCATGCTTCTGGATCTTGTTCCAGAGATTGGTGGGCGTGATGCCCAGGGCCTTGGCCGCCAAGGTTTGGATGCCGCCCGTGCGGCGCAGGGCGGAGACGATGAGGCTGCGCTCCACATCCTGGAGGGTCTGGCGCAGGGGCAGGGGGCTGCCGCTTTCGCCTGCCGGGGCCGGCTGGGCTCCA
Organism: Humidesulfovibrio sp.; assembly: GCF_030689645.1. Classification (GTDB taxonomy): domain Bacteria; phylum Desulfobacterota; class Desulfovibrionia; order Desulfovibrionales; family Desulfovibrionaceae; genus Humidesulfovibrio. The sequence goes on along the minus strand of NZ_JAUYFU010000026.1, from coordinate 23,397 downwards.
TCGGAGATGGCGAGTTCCACATCGGCTGCGGTGATGATCCCAGAGCGGCTGAAGATTGCGGCGCGCTCCACCACATTGGCCAATTGCCGCACGTTGCCCGGCCAATTGTATGCATTGAGACGGTCCACGGAGGCCTGGCCCAGGGGCGGTATGCTCGCGCCGGTCCGCTGGTTGAATGCCTGGAGAAAATGCGCCGCCAGGAGGGCGATGTCCTCTTTCCGTTCACGCAGGGGCGGCAGGTGGATGGTGGCCACATTGAGGCGGTAGTACAGATCCTCGCGGAAAGACTTGTCTGCGACGCGCCGCGCAAGGTCGGCATTGGTTGCGGCCACGATGCGGACATCATATTGCACCGGTTTTGTGCCACCGATGCGTTCCGCCTGCTTCTGCTCAACCGCCCTCAAGAGTTTGGGCTGCAGGGTCAAGGGCATGTCGCCGATCTCGTCCAGGAGCAGCGTGCCTCCCTGGGCCAGTTCAAAGCGCCCTGGCTTTGAATGGATGGCTCCGGTGAACGCGCCTTTCTCGTGTCCGAACAGCTCGCTTTCAAGCAGGTTTTCCGGGATGCCCGCGCAGTTCAGCTTGATGAAAGGACCGCCTGCCCGCCTGCTGGCTTCATGAATAAGGTCCGCGACAACCTCCTTGCCCGTGCCGGATTCGCCTAGGATGAGCACCGAGGTGTCCAGCGGGGCGACCCGTTTGACAAAGGAGTGCACGGCCTGCATCGCCGGGCTTTGACCAATGGCCTGGCGGCCGGTCCGGTTGGAGGACAGGGCTTCGCGCAGGATGCCTATCTCCTGCTTGAGGCTGTGCTTCTCCAAAGCCCGGTTGACCACGGTCTGCATTTCCTCAAGGCGAAAGGGCTTGGAGAAGAAGTCATATGCGCCCTGCCGGATGGCGTCCAAGGCGGTGTCATGATCCGAGAACGCGGTCATGACGATGACCTCCGTGCTGGGGGCTGCCTCTCGGAGCATGTGCAGGGCGTCAACTCCCGACATCCCGGGAAGGCGAACATCGGTGATGACCAGGTCGAACCCTCCGGATTGTACCAGTTCGATGCCCTGCTCGGCGGTGCGGACAACGGCGACCTCATGCCCGAACTCCTGCAGGCTTTCCCGGAGCATGTCCCGGAAGGCCTCGTTGTCCTCAATGAGCAGGATCTTGCCGCTGGTGTGTCCCATTGCGCGCTCCTCAATCGTTTTCTTCATCCATAAATCATGGATTAGAGAAAGGCAAAGCAGTCGTCGTTGCGGTTTGGAACAGAGCGTGCTTTTGGTTCTTCAGTGCCTCTTGCAAGTTTTCGGGGAGCGGGGTCCGACAGCGGCTGTTGCTAGAGATCTATGACCATTCCTTCTCTGGCCAGTTCGATGGACAGGTCCGGCCCCTGGTGCGCCTCGCGCGCGGCGCGTTCAAAGAGCCGCAGCGCCTCGTCATTTCTGGTGGGATCGAAATGCGTCAGGACGAGTCGTGGAATTCCTGCGCTACGCGCCAGGCGGGCGCAGGTGGTCGGGCTGGAGTGGCCCCAGCCAGCCTTCAGGCGCAGCTCGTCGTCGGCATACATGCAGTCGCTCACCAGCACGTCCACCCCGCGCAGGAAATCCGCCTGCCGGGCGCGGCGCTCCGCGATGATCTCCTCGTATTCGTCATAGAACTGGTCGCCGGGGGCATAGATGTTGCCGTAGTCCTCGTGATCGCCGGTGAAGAAGATGCTCTTGCCCCCGCAGGAAACCTTGTAGCCAAGGGAGATAACCGGATGGTTCATGAGCAGCCCAGTGACCTCTGCCTCGCCGATCTGCACGCTCTGGCCCTCGGAGAGGGTCTTGTAGGCGATGTTGGCCTTGAGCTCCGCGCTGCTGACCGGAAAGTAGGGATAGGCCATCTGGCCGGAGAGCACGTCCTGGATGTCCTTCAGGCCCACAGGATCAAAGGGGCCGTGGATGTCGATGCTGTTTCCCGGCACGAAGAGCGGCACGAAGAAGGGAAGGCCCTGGATGTGGTCCCAGTGGGTGTGGGTGATGAAGATGGAGCAGCGCAGGGGCATGTGTTGCGCAAGCTTCAGGCCCAAGGCCCGGATGCCGGTGCCTGCGTCCAGAATGATGCGCTCCCCGCTGCCCGTGTCGATTTCAAGGCAGGTGGTGTTGCCGCCGAACACAACAGTGTCGGGGCCGGGCGCTGCGATGGAGCCGCGGGTTCCCCAGAAGACGAGCCGCATGGTGAAACCTGTCCTTTAGCTAGAGTTTCAGGAGGATGCGCGAACGTTCCAGCTCATCGCCAAGGTCGGGCATGAGCGCTGTGGCGGCCCCGGCGTCCAGGCCCAGGCGCTCCGCCAGGCCGCTCGGGAAGGGCAGGGTTTGCATGTCGCCGGAGTCTCCGAGAGTCAACCGCTTCGCCACCTGGTTCGCGGCGAAGATCACATCGGTCATGGGCGCGGGCGCGGCTTCCGGGTCATGGTGTCCGGCCAGCGCATTGACCAGGGCGGGCGGCAGTTCCCAGCGCCGGGCCAGGGCTGCGCCGAGTTCCGCGTGGTCGACGCCGATGCTGGCGCGCTCGGCCTCGTGGAGCGGACGGCCCTGCTGCCGGGCTTCGTCCAGGGCATCGGCGAACTCCTGCGGTCGGAACTGGGCCAGGACCAGCTTGCCCACATCGTGCAGCAGGCCGGCCACAAAGCAGTCCTCGGCCTCGGTGCGGCTCAGGTTCTGCTGCCGGGCCAGCCGCCGGGCGGCCAGGCCCACGGCCAGGCTGTGCTCCCAGAGCGCGTCGATGTCGAAGCCGGAGCTGCTTTTCTTTGGCAGGGCGCCGAGCATGGCCAGGGAGAGCGCGACATTTTTCAGAGTGTTCAGGCCCAGCGTCACCATTGCCTGATGGACCGAGGTGACCTTTTGCGAACGGCCAAAATAGGCGGAATTCACCAGGCGCAGAACCTTCATGGTGAGCACGGGGTCTGTGGAGACGACCTCCAGCAGGTCGCGGGCGCTGCAGTTCAGGTCCGACGCCAGATGAAGCACGCGGGTGACGCTTTTTGAGAAAGCGGGGATGTTGTCCACCAGCGCGAGGGTGGCGTCGATGCTTGGCCTGTGCGTCATGGTGCTCCTGTTTCCTGGTATTGGATGCTCATCGGCGGCTGGCCACCGGCGGCTGATATCAAGGGAGACGCGGAAATTCAATGGCTTTGCCCATTGGCTCGCGTTCGCGTCGCAACGGAGTCATGGCCTTAGCCGTAGGTTGCAAGGCCGATGAGGGCTGCGGCGGTTTCGGCGGGGTCGCCAGTGAATTTGATGCCCAGTTCGTCTCCACGCACCCAGGCGGCAACTCCGGGGAGCTGGCCGCAGAGTTCGATCTCCAGGCGCAGCTCCTGTCCCGGGCGGCAGGCGCTGACCACGTGCAGCTTCGCCCCGCCTGCGGAGACGTTGATGACCTCGCAATCCTGCCAGACGCCATCACTGAACAGGCGTCCGGTGATGCGCACAGCGCGCCGGGCGTGGCTCCGGTTGTCGGGGCCGCCTGGGGCGGGAGGGGTGGCTGTGCAGTGTGCCGTCACGTGCGCTCCATGCTATTTGCTGGTCATGGTCCACACCCCGTTCCAATCCTTTGGATCGGCGGTGGACAGGGTTTCGCAGCGTTCGACGTAGGTGGCGGAGAGCTTGTCAGCCGGGTTCAGACGCAGGCTCTCGGCAAAGGAGCGGCAAGCCTTGGCGAAATTTCCGGCGCGGTAGGATTTGCGGCCCTCCTGGAAGTGTCCCGTGGCCTCCATGAGGTTGGGGAAGCTCTCGTCGGTGTGGTAATCCAGCACCTCAAAAATCCGCACGGGTTCGGTCTTGCCCTTGACCACCACGTCGTCCACGTCGCGGAGGCGGTAGATGCCCTTAAGCCGGGCCTGGGTGAACTCGCTGATGAGGATGCGCGCGCTGTACTGCTTGCAGGCCGACTCCAGCCGCGCAGCCAGGTTCACCCCGTCGCCGATGATGGTGTAGTCCATGCGCTTGGGCGAGCCGATGTTGCCCGAGACCACCTGGGCCGTGTTCAGGCCGATGCCGATGTCTATGGGCTTGCTGCCCGCAGCGGCCCGCTGAGCGTTGAAGCCTTGCAGGGCGCGTATCATGGCGATGGCGCAGCGCAGGGCCCTGTCCTCGTCGTCTTCGTGGGACAGGGGCACGCCGAACACCGCCATGATTGCGTCGCCGATGAACTTGTCGAGCATGCCGGCCTCGGCCTGGATGCAGTCCATCATGAGGGTGAAGTAGTCGTTGAGAAAGCTCACCGTGCCTTGCGCGCCCAGGGTCTCGGTCAGGGTGGTGAAGCTTCGGATGTCTGAGAAGAGCACCGTGGCCTCCACCGTCTTGCCGCCCAGGATGTCCTCGCCCCCGGCCATGAGCTGATCGGCCAGCTTGGGGTCCATGTACCTGCTCATGGTGGACTTCATGCGCTTTTCGCTGGAGATGTCCTCCACCATGAGCATGGTTCCGAGCTTCTGCTGCTCTCCGCTCAAGAGCGGCAGCACCGTGACGTTGACCGAGACGCTCTGGCTCCCGAAGTTGAGTTCCGCGTCCACGACGATGTCCGGCGCCTGGGTGGCGTCCACCGCCGCCACCTTGTCCGCCAGCCAGGCGTTGCCTCCGGTGAAGAGTTCTGCAAAGGGCCTGCCCAGGAGCTCCTGGCCGCTGGCCGAGAGAATGCGCAGTCCGGCTGCGTTGCAGGTCTTGATGCGTCCCTCGTCATCCAGGGTGATGACGCCGTTGCTCATGCTCTGGAGCATGCTTTCGTTGTAATTGCGCATGCTCTGCACATCGCTGAAGAGCTTGGCGTTTTCCAGCGCGATGGAGATCTGCGCGGTGAAGGCCTTGAGCCGGGACTCGTCCTCTGCGGTGAAGGGGCCGCCGTGCCGGTTCAGAACCTGGGTCACGCCGATGACCTTGCCCTCTTTGGTCACCACCGGGGTGCACAAGATGGAGCGCGTGAAGAATCCCGTCTTTTTGTCAAAGGCCGGGTTGAAGCGCAGGTCGGCGTAGGCGTGGGGGATGTTCACCGAGCGGCCGCTGGTGAACACGGCTCCCGCAATGCCCAGGTGGTTGGGAAAACGGATTTGAGTGGCGGCGATGCCTTCGCCCACCATGGACCAGAGCTCGTTTGTCTTCTCGTCGTTCAGAAACAGGGTGGAGCGCTCGGCGCAGAGCATCTTGGTGGCCTCGCCCATGACCTTGCGCAAAAGCGTGCCCAGCTCAATCTCCGAGGTCACGTCGGCCACCACGTTCAGGAACTCAAGCTCTTTCGCCCTGGAGACCTGCATCTTCTCCATGTATATGGCGCTGGACAGCGCAATGGCCGCCTGCATGGCGATGGCCTCAAGCAGCTTGAGGTCGTCCCGCGAAAAGGCCCCGTCCTTCTTGTTCAGGACCTGGGCCACGCCGATGAGCTCGCCCTTGACCGTGCGTATGGGCGCGCAGATGATGTTGCGCGTCACATAGCCGGTCTGGCGGTCCACTTCCTTGTTGAAATGCTTGTTCTTGTAGGCCTCGGCCACCACCATGCCCCGGCCTGTGGTGAACACCCGGCCCGCCACGCCGGAGGTGTTTAATATGCGGATGCGGCGGCGCTGGTTCCCCTGCGCCACGATGGAGTACAGCTCGCCGTTTTCAGGGTCGTTCAGGAACAGCGAGCCGCGTTCGGCGCCCAGTTCCCAGCAGACCATCTCCATCATAGCCTGGAGCATCTCGTCCAGGGTGTCCAGGCCGGCCAGGCGGTGCGACACCTCAAGCAGCATCTCCGGCCTGCTTTGATGGTGGGCCTTTGCTGCGGCTGAAGGCGCGTCAAGGGGCCGCGGTGCGGCTTTGGGCCGGGGCTTGGCGCTACCTGGCATGGGCCACGACCTTTGCCTCAAGGGCTTCGCGCAGGGCCACCACGGTCTTGCGCAGTTGAGCAAGCTCATCCTCGTAGCCCCGGCGCGCAATGCTGAAGCGTTCGCGTTCGGCCAGCATCTCCAGTTCTAGCTGTTCGCGCATGGCCTGGATGGCGGCTTGCAAGTCGTTGTTCTCGACCTTGCCCCGTGCCACGGCTTCTTGAACCTGGCGGTCGCGCTCACCATGCAGCGCCTCCAGGGCGTCGCGCAGGGCCGCGATGGTTTCGCGCATGTTCTTGAGTTCGTCCCGGGAGGCGGCCACGGCCTGCTGCACCGTTGCGTTCTTGTCGAGCACCAGAGCCTCCATGGCCTGGCGCATGGCCGCGATGCTGTCCTTCAGGTGGCGGTTCTCGGCATGCAAGACGCTCAGCTCATCGGCTGGTGCAGGTCTGTGGGCCATGCTCATCCTGTCCTGATGGTTGTGTGGATTTAGGAAGATGAAGAAATACTAAATTATACTTAGCGGTGTTTGTCAATGGAGCTTGATCGGGGCGGCGGCGGGCTGCGCAGACGCCGAGCGTTGAAACAGTCGCGCTGGCCGCAGGAGCGAGTCTGGCCGCAGATAGGCCAATGCTGGAAATTCTGGCATTTGCCGCGCCGTTCAAGGCTGATTTGTTCTCCTGGTTGGCGCAACCAAGTACAATGCGAGGAGAAAATTCATGAGCAAGCCGAATGGCCTATAGCTTTTGCTTGTGGTCTGGACAAATTCCCTGGTATGCTGTGGAAAGAAGCTCGCATTGTGCGCTGATTTCGTTCGTTTTCATCAGGGGTCAGCCCCGCCCGCAGCCTTAACCCATATGGCAATGACAGACCCTACTCCGAACTCTGCACCGACCGCCTCTCCAAGCTGTACGCTCGGCACCCGGAAAAGCTTTCTCCAGCAGGTGCTTCGCCTTGCCGGCCCGTACTGGCATTGCGAGCGGCGTGCCAAGGTGCGGGGCGCGACCCTTTTGCTGCTGCTGCTCACCATGGCGCAGGTCGGGCTCGCCGTAGTGGGGAATTACTGGAACAGGGCGCTTTATGACGCCCTTGAGCAGCGCTCCGTTCGCGGCGTCGTCATCCAGATTACAATATTTGCCGGAATTATCGCGTGTTCCCTCGTCGTCACAGCCTCGCACCTCATGGTCAAGCGCTGGCTGCAAATCGACTGGCGCGCCTGGCTGACCGACCAGTTGGTGGGAAGATGGATGGAAGACGCCCACCACTACCGGCTGCTCTTCACCCCTGGCGAACATGACAATCCTGACCAACGCATCGCCGAGGACATCCGCATCGCCACGGAAAGCGCCATCGGGCTTGCCCATTCGCTGACCTTCAGCGTTTTGATCTTCAGCCTTTTCGTCAACATCCTGTGGACGGTGTCGGGCTCTGTCAACGTGCCGGGGTTCAATGTCAACGTGCCGGGCTACATGGTGCCGGTGGCCTTTTTGTATGCAGGCCTGGGCAGCGCCTTCGGCTGGGTTGTCGGCCGCCCGCTGGTGCGGACGACCAACGCCCTGCAGACCGCAGAAGCCACCTTTCGTTTCGGCCTGTCACGGGTGCGGGAGCACTCGGAATCCATAGCGCTCATGCGGGGCGAACCGCGGGAGCGCGAAGGCTCATCCGTGCGTTTCAGCCAGGTCATGCGCGACTGGCAAAAGCAATCCTTCGCGTACCTGGGCCTCGTCTCATTCGGGACAGTGTATGGCTCGCTGCTGCCGGTGCTGCCTATCCTCCTCGCCGCCCCCCAGTACATCTACGGGGCCATGACCCTCGGTGCGCTGATGCAGTCCGCGCAAGCGTTCCAGCAGCTCACGTCCTCCCTCTCCTGGCCGGTGGACAGCATCGGTGAAATCGCGCGTTGCCGCGCCTCGGCTGAACGCGTCCTGTCGCTCTACGAGGACATGGAGCAGATGGACGCCAGGGCCAAGACGGCGGGATGCTCAAGCATTGTTCTGGAGCGGACGTCCGGCGACCGCCTGGTGATCGAGGACCTCTGCATCGCCGAGCCGTCGGGCCGTGTCCTGATCGAGAAGTTCAGCGTTGACATCTACAGCGGCGAACGGGTCCTGATAACCGGGGACCCGGCAGTGACCGGGAGCCTGTTCAAGGTTCTCGGCGGACTTTGGCCCTGGGGCGGCGGGCGGGTTTCGCTGCCCGGAGCGGGCGACATGTTGTTCCTGGCCCAGCGGCCCCTTCTGCCGGAAGGCTCCCTGCGGGAAACTATCAGCTACCCGCGTCCTGCGGCAGCCTTTTCTTCCGCAGAAATCACCAGCGCCCTTGAACGCGTTGGGCTGCTCCGGCTTGTCCCCCGACTGGATGAGCGGGACAACTGGGAGCAGGCGCTGCCGCAACGCGCTCAGCAGCAACTGGGTTTTGCGCGTGTCCTGCTCCAGCGGCCGGCCTGGGTCTTCCTGGAGGAGGCCACCGACGCCTTTGATCCCGAGGGAGAACGGCAGATTCTGGAGATGCTTGGCCGCGAGCTGCCAGAGGCGACCCTCCTGAACATCAGCTTTCACCCAGGCCTCAAGAGACTGCACAACCGCACGCTGGTCCTGAACCGTTTGAGCGAGACCAAGCTCCTGTTTGGCGAACGGCGGCGCGGAAACGGCAACGACCGCTAGAAGCGCGGCGGCAGCCAGCCTCTCTCCACGCATTCGCGGAAGCACCATTCCGGCGTGGTCTCGGTGCGGTAGCTCCAGAAGAACCAGCCGCGATACTGCTCGTACGTAAGCAGTTGCGCTGCGGCATAGGCCCGGTAGGCCACGTCCCGCTGGAAATCGTCCATATGGGTCAGGGCATGGTCGTAGGGCCCCTCAGCCCAGAGAGAAACCACCTCCAGGTTAAGCCCCAGGCTCCATTCTCCCACTATGGCAGGCAGCTTCAGCTCGCGGTGGATGTCGCGGGCTTCCTCGGCCCATAGCACCCCGGCCTTGTGCATGTGGCCGTTGATGTCCATGTCGAGGTCCTCGCGGCTGAAGCACTGGTAGCGGTGGATGTCGAATATGACGTTCTGGTGCTGCGGCGGCTGCATGAAGCCAAGGTATTCGCGGTGCGAGCGGAAACCGTCGTGGAAAACGATGGCCACGCGTTCTGGCGGGCAGTGCTCCCGGATGGCGTCGTAGGCGCGCAGGTTGAAAGCCGTGAGCACCTCCGTCGGGATGTCCCAGCGCGGCTCGTTGAGCAGCTCGATGCCGTACAGGGCGGGCTCGGCGCCATAGCGTTCGGCCAGCCGACCCAGCACGAGGACCGAATGCGCGATGTATTCCTCCCGCGTGTGCCATTCAACCACGTCCTTGATGCCGCCGTTGTCAAAGCCGTTCTGGCAGCCAGGGGCGGCGTGGAAGTCGATGATGACGCAAATGCCGAATTCCGTCGCCCACTTAAACGCGCGGTCGAGGACGTCGAGGCCGCCCTCCACAAAGGGGTGCGGGTTGGCGCCGTATTTGGCGTGGTAGGGGTACGGCGGTCCGAAGATCCAGTGCCCGACGGGGATGCGCACGGAGTTTACGCCGACGCCTGCAAGCCAGGCAAAGTCCTCGCGCGTGATGAAGCTTTCCCAGTGGGCGCGCAGGCGCGCAGGGGCCTGATGGCCCAGTTCGGCGCACCAAGTGGTTTCATCCGTGGCCTCAAGCCCTGCGAACAGGCTTGGGGTCATCCATTTTTCGAGCAGCAGCCAGCCGCCAAGGTTCACGCCGCGCAGGTGGGCAGGGTGGGGTGATTGGGCAGGGGCATTGGGCATGGCGTTCCTCGCTGGTCCATCGGCGCGGTTTCGAAAGCGTGCAGGTCCCGTCGATGGGTAAAGACCTGCGCAGGAGGACAAGTCATGTGCAATTTCCTTTTACCTCAAGATTAACAGCCATTGCAACAGCAACAGCTTGGCCCGGAGGAACATGGCTACCCCATGCAATGCGGGTTGGAGCGCGGCAATGACCATCGGCCCGGTCACGGGCGAGTCAGAGGCCTCCGGCAGCCCGCACAGGAAGGGCGAAGTGGGCGGACGGAGCTCTCCTCGGTCAAGGAGCTGTTCATCGAGGGCGTGAAGAGCAAGAGACAGCCGCCTGTCTATTCCAGAATCAGCCGTTCTCTTGACACGGATATCTGAGTGTGGTGAAAATTTGTATATGTTCAGTCAGGTATGCATGCTGATGGACCAGGAAGCGCCCCAACGCCAAGGCTGGTGAGAGAGTGGACAGAAAGGTTGATGTTTTGATCAACGTTTGCGGCAAGGTGCACCAGACTGCCCTGGCCTTGCTCTCCCTTGACCGGGCGAGCGGACAGCACATCGACAAAATTTACTTTGTTGAAGAGAACACGGACACCCGCAACGTCCAGATGGCGGGCGGGCACCATGAGTTCGTCAGGGAGCGGCTGAAGGACAAGATCGTCTACATGATGCCCAAGCAGTGGAACTACTGCTTTGGCCTGGATCTTGGAGAACTCGAAGATACGGAGCGCCGCCACGCCATTCGTTACCAGTTCGGTTGGGAGCAGACCGACAAGGACCACGTTCTGATCATCCACAACGACGCGGTTTTTCGCCAGGACGTCATCGGCCCCATGCTGGAGGCCATGGGCGAGCACATCGCCATTGGGCACATCGGTCAGTGCTGGTATTGCCCGGCGTCCTTTACGGGCAAGTGCGGTTCGGAAGCCTACATGCAGTATCGCCCCACCTTCCCTGAGCTGCGCGACCTCTATATGAAGACCCGCGCCCCCGAGGGGTCGCTCATGAGGGCCTACCATCTGCCCCGCATGCACAGGATGTTTGAGACGCAGCCCTGGCCGCTCCCGGAATGCCGGGTCAACGAGTGGTGCGCGCTCATCGACATGCAGAAGGCTCGGGGCATCACAGCGCCTCATGGGCGCGTCACGCCCTTCGGGGCCATTCTCAGCGTCGGCAAGCAGATCCTGGACGTCGGCTGCCAATGGTTCCGGGACGTGCATGTGCGCGGGTACACCTGCGGACATTTCGACATCTACCGGTACATGCACCACGACGTTCCGCCCACCGGCCAGCCGACGCTGATAGACAAGGAGCGCTATCATGATAGGGAGATGGAGGCGCTGGCCCGCCTTCAGGCGGAGTTTGGGCACCCGTAGCGGGCGTCACAGGCGTTGCGCCACAGAGGGCTGACCGTCGCCCCGGCATGCTGCGCAGCCAAGACTGTCTCAACACCATGCTCACTGGCTCACGGTCGTCCGCTGCAAGCCTTCTCGTTCCTTTCTCTCCCTTGTTGTTCCGAAATTCCCCGTTACCCCACAAGTCGGCCCCGTGTAAGTCTCGATGCCGCATCGCACCCGTCCACGAACTGGTCAGCGTTCAATCCGGCACCGCTGTGCAGGGCGCTTTCGCCGGGAGAACATCTACGTCCGCCGTGCTGAGGATTCAGTCAGGGGCGCATCTGGCATCGGCGCCCTGAAGGAACGTGATAAACAGGAGACGTTGAGGACGAATTTCCGTCTCCGGGGTTCCAGCGTCAAGCAAGAGGATGCGGCAGCGCGCCTGCGGAGTGTTGGTCCGCAGGCTTGGCGCTGGGCGCTGGGCATGTTTCGCAGGATGTGCGTACAGGCGTAGGTGACGGTTCTCCGCAGGTGCGGCTAGGCTTTTGCGCCGCCGAGGGAAGCGGCGGAGTCGAGGGCGGGCCGGGCTGCCAGGTCGCTGGGCTGGCTGTCGTCGTTCTCAAGCCGGGCCAATTCTTCCTGCAGCATTGCGAGCAGCGAGTGCAGAACCTCGGCCTCGTCGGCGCCGGTCTCGCGCAGTTCCGCAACGAGCCGGGAGATGCGCTCCACCACGGGAACCGCAGAGTGCAGAGTTTGTTCAAGGAGCATGGGGCCTTGCCCGGTGAGCAGCCAGTTGGCGTTGATGCCCAGGCGCAACACCCAGCTGCCCAGCACGCTTGCCGAGGGCAGCCTGCCTGTGTGCAGGTATCCTGAAAAGGTCTGCTTGGTGATGTTTCCGTGCTGGGCGATGTCTGCCCCGGTTCGACCGGTGGCCTTGCGAATGTCACGCAGGCGGGCCGCAAAGGCGTCTGGGGAAAAGCTGTCAGGAGCGGACGTCAAAATATGCGGACCTCTGATTTCGGTTTTGTCTCTATCTTCAGACGCCATGCGCGCCTACCGTTGCCAACGTACCTTTCAATCGTGGTTTCGCCAAGATGCGGCAGCACTTTCACGTAGATTTCAGGGAAATACGCATCATAGCGGGGGCGAGCCGCACAAGCTGAACGTCACCCAGGCCCGTTGGTGCGGAAAAGCCCGCCGGAATCGCTTCCGACGGGCTCTGCTTTCTGCTTGCCTCTGTGCGCCTGCCGATGCTTCCCTACAGCTTCACCTGCTGCGCCGCGGCCAGGGCCTTTTCCAGGTCCGCATCCGTGTGGGCGAAGGACGTGAACGCGCACTCGAAGCCCGAAGGCGCGAGGTTCACGCCAAGGGCGCGCATCTGGCGGTAGAACTCGCCGTAAGCCGCGCCGTCGGCGGTCTTGGCTGTTGCGTAGTCAGTCACCGGCGTGCTGGTGAGGAATATTGTGAACATGGACGCCATCTGGTTCAGCACCACGTCGCGGCCCTTGGCGCGCAGAATGTCCGCCAGTTTTTCGGCAAAGGTCTTGGTGCGCTTTTCGAGCCCGGCGTAGTCGCTTCTGGCCAGCTGCTTCAGGGTGGCGATGCCAGCGGCCATGGCTACGGGGTTGCCCGAAAGCGTGCCCGCCTGGTACACCGGCCCGCTGGGCGCGATGTGCTCCATGACGGCGCGCTTGCCGCCGTAGCAGCCAACGGGAAACCCGCCACCGATGATTTTGCCCAGGGTGGTGAGGTCCGGGGTGACGCCGAAGCGCTGCTGCGCGCCGCCAAGGGCCACGCGGAAGCCGGTGATGACCTCGTCGAAGATGAGCAGCGCGCCGTAGCGGTTGCAGATCTCGCGCAGGCCTTCAAGGAAGCCCTTGGCCGGGGGGATGAGGCCCACGTTGCCCGCGACGGGCTCCACGATGATGCAGGCGATGTCCGCGCCGTGGGCGGCGAACTGGGCCTCCACTGCGGCCAGATCGTTGTACGGGGCCAAGAGCGTCAGGTTGGCGATGGCGTCGGGCACGCCCGGGGTGCCGGGGATGCACAGGGTGGCCACGCCGCTGCCAGCGCTCACAAGAAAGCCGTCGCTGTGGCCGTGGTAGCAGCCGTCGAACTTGAGCACCTTGGCCCGGCCCGTGAACCCGCGCGCCAGGCGCACGGCGCTCATGGTCGCCTCGGTGCCGCTGGAGACCATGCGCACCATCTCCATGCCGGGCATGATCTCGCGGATGAGTTCGCCCAGCTCCACCTCAGCCGGGCAGGGGGCGCCGAAGCTTGCGCCGTTCTGCAGCGCCTGGATGGCGGCCTTCTCCACATCGGCGTTGGCGTGTCCCAGCAGCATCGGGCCCCAACTCATGACGAAGTCGAGGAGTTCGGTCCCGTCCACGGTCCACATGCGGCTGCCGTTGGCGCGGTTGATGAACAGGGGCTCGCAGCCCACGCTTTTGCAGGCGCGCACCGGGCTGTTGACGCCACCGGGCAGGATGTTCTGGGCGCGCTGGAAATATGCTTCAGACTTGGTGGACATGGCGGGTTCTCCGTTCGTTCGCGGCTTGGGCTCTCTGCTTGGGGCCGTGGTTAGAAGTAGCGCATGGATGTTTTTTTCAGCTCACGCAATGACGCCAGGGTCTGGTTGTCCGTGACGCCCGTATCGCGCGAGATTTCCTCGACGACGCGGGTGGTGTCGCCGGGGTTCTTGCCGTGGATCATGGTGTAGATGTTGTACTTCCACTGTGGGTAGGTGCGGCGGATGTAGCAATGGCTGATCTCGGTCCGTGCGGCCATCATCTCGCCCACGCGCAGGGCCTCGTCCGGGTCGTCCACGCGCCAGGCCACCATGGCGTTGTGCCCGTAGCCAGCCTTCTGGTGGCGCAGGGTGGCCCCGAAGCGGCGGATGACGCCGTCCTCCTTCAGCCGCGTGATGAGCGCAAGGACCTCGGCCTCGGTGGCGCCCGTCTGAGCGGCGATGTCGGCAAAGGGCGTGGGCGAGTCGGGCAGGTCCGCGCCCGCCAGGGCCAGGATGCGTTTTTCCGTGTCCGTGAACACGGGGGCCGGGGTCTTCTTGGACTTCTCGCTCATGCTCATGGGCTGCTCGCTTGGTTTCGGTGGTGCCCGCAAAAACGGTTGCGGGACGCGTTCTTGTATCCGAGGCCGGGGCCGCTTGCAACTCGCCCCGCCTGGATATCTGGAGCCGTGCCCTGGGGGGTTGCCTCGCCCCGCGGCAGCAGGTATGAAGGCTCACACCGTCTGTTGCGCCGCGCGAGCCTCGCGCCCGCGGCACCCCCCCCTCAATCAAGGAGCGCAGTGCATGAAGACCGCCGTCATCGGCGCGGGAAGCTGGGGCACAACCCTGGCCGACCTTCTGGCAAAAAAGGGCGTGCCCACCACTCTCTGGGTCCGCGAGCCCGAACTCTTGGCCGAGATGAAGGAAAAGGGCCGCAACACCTGGTTTCTGCCCGACCTTGAACTTTCCCCGGCGCTCCAGCTGCACTCGAACCCGGCCCGGGCCTTTGCCGGGGCCAAGGTTTTCCTGCTGGTGGTTCCCAGCCAGTTCATGCGCGCAAGCCTTGAGAGCTTTCGCGACATTCTGCCCAAGAAGCCCATCATGGTCTGCGCCAGCAAGGGCATTGAGAACAACACCCTGGCGCCTATGTCCCAGGTGGTGGCCGAGGCGCTGGAGTCCCTGGCTCCGCGCTACGCCGCGCTCTCCGGCCCCAGCTTCGCCAAAGAGGTGAGCCTGGGCCTGCCCACCACCGTGAGCCTGGGCTGCGCGGACAAGAAGCTTGGCCGAGAGCTGCAGGCCCTTTTCTCCACCGACTCCTTCCGGGTCTACACCAATCAGGACTTCCTGGGCGTAGAGCTGGGCGGCGCGCTGAAAAACGTCATGGCCATCGGCGCAGGCATTGCCGACGGCCTGGGCTTCGGCCACGACGCCCGCGCGGCGCTCATCACCCGCGGCTTGGCCGAGATGAGCCGCCTGGGCAAGGTCATGGGGGCAAAGCAAAAGACTTTCATGGGCCTCTCCGGCATGGGCGACCTTGTGCTCACCTGCACGGGCGACCTCTCGCGCAACCGCACGGTGGGCATGAAGCTGGGCCAGGGCAAGAAGCTCTCCGACATCCTGGCCGAGACCAAGACCGTGGCCGAGGGCGTGCGCACCACCCAGAGCGTGTACCAGCTGGCACACAAGCTGGGCGTGGAGCTGCCCCTTACCGAGCAGGTCTATCGCATTCTGTATGAGGACAAGGACCCGGCCCAGGCCGTGCGCGACCTCATGGCCCGGGAGCTCAAGAGCGAGTAGCCCATCGCCTTGCGGATGAAATGAGCCCCGGCCTTTGCGGGGCTTTTTTTGTTTGCCGCAGCGCCTGTGGATGTTGCAGTGTTGCCTTGTAATTAAACCGATGAAACAATCATATCCCGATCTGGAGTTCGCATGCGAATTTTGCACTTGGCCGACCTGCACCTCGGTAAGCTGGTCCATGAGGTCTCCATGATCGACGACCAGGCGCAAGTGCTGGAGCAGGCCCTGACAATTGTTCGCGAGTGCAGGGTCGATGTTGTCGCGATCAGTGGCGACGTGTACGACCGAGCCATCCCTCCGGTTGCCGCAACGCAACTCATGGACGATTTTCTGTCGAGGCTGGTGCTGGACCTCGGCGTGCGTGTCCTGCTCACGCCCGGCAACCACGACAGCGCTGAGCGCCTGGCCTTTGGCGGCAAGCTGCTGAGCAGTCGCGGCCTGCATATCGCCCCCGGCCTGCCTGGTGAAATTGTGCCTGTGACCCTGGACGACGCCAGCGGTCAGGTGACTTTTTTCCCGCTCCCCTACATTACCCCTGTCATGCTGAAGGTGCACGAGCAAGACCTGCCCGCCGGGGACTTCAGCGAGGCGTTGGGCCGGGTCATGGCCGGATTGCCCGCGTGTTCACACCGCAGCGTGTGCCTGTCCCACTGCTTCACCCTGGGCGGCTCCACCAGCGAATCTGAACGGCCCTTGTCCATTGGCGGCGCCTGCCACGTTGATCCGGCGCACTTCAGCCGCTTCAGCCTCACCCTGCTGGGGCACCTGCATCGCCCCCAGGCGGTGACGGACACTGTGTTCTACGCAGGCAGCCCGCTGAAATACTCCTTCTCCGAGGCCAGCCACTCGAAGAGCGCCGCCCTTTACGACCTTGGGGCCGACGGCTCCTTCACCCGCGAGCTGCTGCCCTTCGCCCCTCGCCGCGACCTGCGAATCATCTCCGGCGATCTGGACCAGCTTCTGGGAGCGGCGGCGGCAGATCAAAGCCGCGAGGACTACCTGTGGATTGAACTCACGGACCGGGGTGCGCTCTTCGACTATGCGGCCAAGTTGCGTCAGGCCTACCCCAACGTGTTGAATATCACCCGCACGGCCTACCAGAACATTGGCCTGGCCGGGCAGGAAGGCATCACCGTGCGCGGCAAGACGGAGTGGGAGATCATCACGGCCTTCTTCCGCCATGTGGCTGACAGCGAGCTTGATGAAGCCGAAGAGCAGGCGCTTCGGGCAGTGGTGGACGAGATGCTTCGCGCCGAGCATTCTGTCGACAACTCAACGAGCAGCACGGAGGTGTCCGTATGAAGCCGCTGTTGCTGACCCTGCGCGCCTTTGGTCCTTTTGCCGGCGAACAGGCCGTGGATTTCACCCGTACCGGCACCAACCCCTTCCTGCTCATCAACGGACCCACCGGCGCTGGCAAGACATCGCTTCTGGATGGCCTGTGCTACGCATTGTATGGCAAGGCCAGCGGCGAGGCGCGCGAGCGTCAGAATGACCGTTTTCTGCGCTCCCAGTTGGCTCTGCCCTCGGATGAATGCACGGTGTCGTTGCGCTTTCAAGTGGGTGAGCGACGTTTTTTCATCGAACGCAAGCCGACGCAGTCCGTCTTGTCGCGTGGAAAATCAGTGGAGCGCCAGCACCGCGTGGAGCTGTACGAGGTGGACGCGGAGGGCGCTATATTGGGCGAGCGTCTCTCCAAGGTCGGCGAGGTGGATGCGCGCATCGAGGAACTGGTGGGGTTTACCTGCGAGCAGTTCCGGCAGGTCATGGTTTTGCCCCAAGGCGAGTTCCGGCGGCTTTTGCTGGCCAAGAGCGATGACAAGGAGAAGATTCTGCAAAAGCTCTTTGGCACCGAGAAATACAAGCTTGCAGAGGAGGCGCTGAAGCGCCGCCGCAGCGCCTTGCTTGAAATGCTGAACAGTCTGCGCTCGGGCATGGAAGCCATCCTTTCGGCCAAGGGGGCTCAGGACGTAAACGAGTTGGAAGCACGTTTGGCTGCGCTGAAGATTCGAAGCGTGGAGCAGGAGGCAGCCCTTGCCAGCGCCCGCTTGGTGCAGGCCGAAGCCCAGGCCAAGGCTGCTCAAGCCCAGGCCGTGGACAAGGATTTCACCGAACGTGAGCTGGCCTCCGAAGCCTTGATGAGGCTTGAGGCCGACCAGCCACGCATGGAGGTCCAGTCCCAGAAGGCGGAGCGGGCTTTCAAGGCTCTCGATCATGTGGACCTGGAGGCAACACTGGCGCAAGGCGAACAGACCTCCAGAGATCGCGCCAGCGCCCTGCGTATTCTGGCCGCAGACATCGAAACATTTTCCGGCCAGCGGTCAGCCGCTCAAAGCGTCATGGAGCAAGCCCTTCAGGAACAGGCCAAAGCCCCCCAGCGCGCCGCCGAGCAGGAGCGGCTTGTGGCCCAACTCAAACGGTTGCGTGAGCGCGACGCTGCCCGCCAGCAGGTCGATCAGGCCAAGCAGCGGGACAATGACGCCCGTGCGCAGGCTGAGTCGGCGGCAGCACAGGTGGCTGATTGCGACGCGCGCATGGCCGAGTTGACGCGGGAGATCGAGACCTTGTCGCTTCAGGCCGGCGACCTGGCCCGGTTGGATCTGGACATTTCGCGACTGGAAGGGCTGGCGGTGCAGCGTACTCAATTGGACGGCCTGCTGCGCGATCAGATCCAGGCGGCGCATGCCCGGACTCAGGCAGAGGCTGGAGTCGCCACCTGCGAGGCCGAGCTGACCCAGGGACTGCTGAAACGCCAGGAGGCTCAGCAGGCCCTGATGGAGGGCCAAGCCTCACGTCTGGCGGCGGCGCTGGTCAAGGGTGTTCCCTGCCCGGTCTGCGGTTCGGCTGACCATCCGCAACCCGCTGCGCATGTGGAAGGCCAACCAAATGCTGACGACCTTGACCGGGCCGAGACCCAGGTGCTGACCAGCGAGAAGGCTCTTGCCGCCGCTAGGTCTTTGGCCGAGGTGGCCCGTACAAAATTCGCTGAGTTGGCTGGCGGGCTTGAGCAATGCCGGACCAGCCTGGGGCAGGAAACCGGGACTTCCGCCACGGAGCTGGCCTCCCGATTACAGGTTCTTGCCAAGGAAAAGCTCCGCGTCGCCGGACAACAACTGCGGCTGACCAAGTGCAGAGACGAGCGCCAAAGTCTGGAGGCCTCGCGTCAGGAGTTGCGGGCTCGGCAGGTTGCTGCGGAGTTGGCGCGGACAGAAGCCGCCAGTGCCCTGGGCAGCGCTTGCGGCATGCTGGAGCGTTTCGAGGCCGAGATGTCGGGTTCCGGCGAGGCCAGCTCCGAGGCCAATATTCAGGCCCGCCTGGCAGAGTTGGCCCGGCTCATCCCCAGCGCAGAGAAGGCGTTCAAGGCGGCTCAGTTCGTGCTGTCGGAACTGGAATCAACGCTCCACACCCGCCAAGGCGAGCGCACAAGCCTGGAGCAGGTTGAGGCCGCAGCCTCTGCGCAACTTGCAGAGCAGCGGCAGACCTTTGATCGGCGGTTGCTTGTGGATGGTTTCCACACCCGGCAGGAATATCAGGAGGCCAAACTGCCCCGCGCCCAGGCCGAGGCTCTGCGGACGGGCCATGCGAAGTTCAATGAGGCCCTCGCCGCAGCGAAGGATCGCCAGGCAAGGGCCGAGGCATCCTGCGAGGGGAAGACGCGCCCGGACATGCCGATGCTCGTTGCGGCGCAGCAGGAGGCCCAGGCCTTGGTTGCCCATCATAATCAGGTGCTTGGCGAGTTGTGCACCCAGCAGGAGGGATTGCTTGAATCGCTTCGTGCCATTGGCGAAAAGGCCGAGCGCACCAAGGAGTTGGAGGCACAGTATCGCGTGGTTGGCCGTTTGGCGGAACTGGCGAGCGGGGTGAACCCTCTGCGTATGACCCTTCAGCGCTACGTGCTGGCCGCGCTCTTTGAGGAGGTCGCCCGCGCCGCCTCGGAGCGGCTTTTGCGCATGAGCCGGGGGCGTTATCTGCTGGTGAGGGCGGGTGTCGCTCGAGATGGCCGCTCAACAGGCGGCCTGGACTTGGATGTGACCGACGCCTTCATTGGCGAGACGCGTCCGGCCTCCACTCTCTCCGGCGGAGAATCCTTTCTGGCGGCGCTGGCGCTGGCTTTGGGCTTGTCAGACGTTGTCATGGCCCAGCAGGGCGGTCGCCACCTGGACAGCATCTTCATCGATGAGGGCTTTGGTTCTCTGGATGGAGAGACGTTGGAGTATGCGCTCGATACTCTGATGGAGCTGCACAGCGCGGGGCGGCTCATCGGCATCATCTCCCACGTGGCCGAACTCAAGGAGCGCATCGACGCGCGCATCGACGTGCTTCCCTCCAAGTCCGGCAGCACCATTTGTCAGGTGAATTGTTGATTTCTTGGCGGGTGCGTTCGCTCCGCCTCTTTGCGCGCGCATTCTTCCTTGCGGATGACTGTTCGGTGAGGCGGCCGGGCAGGGGGGATTGATTATGCGTGGCGCCCTATGGGTTCATGACCAGGGATTCCGCCCGCTGCGCGAGGAACGTTGCATAGCCCCGCTCCAAGTGGAGCGTGGAGAAGAGGTACAGCGCCCCCGTGGGTGCGGTGGTGAAGGTGATGTCCTGGTGGTCGGGACTTGCGGCCAAGGCTTTCAGGGCGTGTTCAATCTCCTCCGGGGTCAGGTCGAAGGGCGGCGCTTCGAAAAGTTCCACAGGCACGGGCCGGGGGTAATCTCGGGAGTTGGACCGGATCTCCTCCACCATGAGTTGAAGCGGGAAGCCTTTGCGGTCCAGAATGCGGGCATAGGTGCGGCTGAGCAGAGCGGGGGCGTGGTACAGCGTCCTGCCGCCGGACAGGCTCTCAAACGAGGCGATCTCCTGGGACTCCGCAAGGATTCCAGCCAGCAGGGCGCAGAGGTCTTCGGCCAGGGGCGGCTGTTCTTTCGATTCCAGACCAACGGGCGCGAGGAAGGTCCCGTCCGCCTCCAGCGCCGCGAGCACGTCCTGACTCGTCACCAGTCGCCCCTGGCGACTGGCCTCGCGCACGGCTTCAACCGCCGCCTCCGCGAGCACGGTCGTCTCCTCGGGCGTCATGCCTTGCTCCCAGGCACGAGATTCGATTCTGCCAGAGTCTTGCCCACATCCGACAGGCCGAGCCGGGCGTAAGCTTCCTTGGTGGGCGCGCCTGTGGCCTTGTCCCAGCCCATGACTTCGTAGAACAGGTCCATGGCCAGAGCGATGTCGGCCCTGTCCATGCGGATGGTGCCCTTGGTGAAGGGTGCGGCGCCGCTCAAGTCCTCAAAGACCCAGGGCGGAACGGTGTCGTGGCGCGCGCGCATGTCCGGCTCTCCCATGTCGCGCATGGTCAGGGCCCGGTGCAGGGTGAAAATGCGTTCGCCCATGAGGTCCAGCCCTTCGCGGTCCACCTTCTGGCCGGTTGCCAGGCTGTAGAACCGAGACTCCAGGCTGTCGTCGCCGCGGTAGCCGCGCTCTTTGAGGGGCGAGGCAACCCAGGGCCCCATCCAGTTGCACAGGCCCAGGCAGTCGTGCAGCTCTTTGCGCACCAGGGACCAGCGCGCCCGCCTGGCCTTGTGCACGTTCATGGGGGTGTAGTCGCCCACGGCGTCCACGGCGTCGGGCGAGCCCCAGGTTTCTGCAGCCAGCTTTTTCTGCACCGCAAGGGGCAGGCCGTTGCGAACGAAGTTCGAGTGCGAGTGGCACTGGGAGTCGCGGTTGTACTGGGTGTTGATGATCACCCCGCACTGGCCGTCGTCTTCGTTGGCGTGGTGCTTTGGGTGGCCCATCTTCCAGTACACGGCGTTATGGTCCCGGCTCCAGTATTCCTCGGAGATGCCCCACTGGGAGAACAGCCCGGCCGTGCCCTGGCTGAGCACGTGGCCCAGCTCGCCCCGGCGCTCGCCGATGCGCGGCAGGATGTCGAACAGGAACGCCGGGTCGGCGGCCTCGAACTTGTCCCAGGCGATGGAGTTGTATTCCTTTGCGCCCAGCTTGGCCTTGAGCAGCCCCTCGCGCTGGAGCTTGAGGAAGTCGCGCTGGAGCTGGCCGTAATTGCACCACACGCCCAGGTCGTCGGCCAGGTGCATGCCCACCATGCAAGCCTCCAGGGACTCCGGCCCCTTGAATCCGCCGGGCATGGACTTGAAGAAGGTTCTGCCAAAGAACAGGCCTGCGCAGGTGTTCTGGGCCGATTTCTTGATGCCGTACTTGGCCTCCACCGCAGGCACGCTAAGAACCGTGTGGCAGCGGATGGGGCAGGCCGTGCAGCCGTTGCCGCGAACCGTGTGCTTCCAGGCGCCGTCGCCCAGGAAGAAGGCTGCGGTGTTGGTGCGATAGGCGATGCGGTTCAAGTCAAAGATGTTGCCTGTGATTTCCACGGGCGGGTCGGCGGCCCCCCAGCGTTTGCCGGGTTCGCCCACCCAGCGCGAGCCGGGGTTGTAGTACTCGGACTGCGGGGTGGGGAAGCTTGGCACCACATGCTGATTGTTCCCGCCCAGGATGGACAGGTGGAATTTGATGAGCTGCTCCCACTGGCCCTTGTCGCCCGCTATGCGCACGGCCCCGCTGCCCTGCACGCCGATGGCCTTGAGGTTCTTGGAGCCCATGACTCCGCCCACGCCGCCAGCGGAATGCGACAGGGAGTTGGACACGATGGCCATGGGCGCGAGCTTTTCCCCAGCCTGGCCAATGGCGGCCACGGAGCAGTCAGCGCCCATCTCCTGGCTGATCTCCAGGTTGGCCCGGCGGATGCCGGACCCCCAAAGGCGGGAGGCGTCGCGCAGCTCTACGCGGTTGTCGCGGATGAAGATCCACACGGGGCGGTCGGCCTTGCCCTCCACGATGAGGGCGTCGTAGCCCGCGTATTTGAGCTTTGCCGCGAAGTTTCCGCCCATGTGGCCGGAGCCCACCAGATGCTTGGGCCAGCAGGTGGGGAAAAGACAGGTCACAGCCGTGCGGCCATTGCAGGGCACGCCCGTGCCCGCAAGCACCCCAGTGGCGAAAACGATCTTGTTGCCTGGGTCAAAGGCGTTGGTGCCCGCAGGGACCTCCTCCCAGAGAACCTGGTAGCCCAGCCCGGTGCCGCCGAGCACCGCCCCATACTTCTCCCTGGTGTCCTGGGTGCTTATCTTCCCAGTGGACAGGTCCACCCGCAGCACCTTTCCGGCAAAGCCTCCGTCGGTCGTGGTCATGTTGAACTCCTCAAAAGATGGGGGCCTGGTTTTTAGCGACGGGCTGGCTTCTTGCCGGAGGGCGCGTGGCAGTCTACGCAAGCCTTGGTCTTGGCCGCTGAAAGCGCGGTCAGGGTTGCCGCTCCAGCGCGGCCCTCGCGGGTGATGTCCCGCCAGGGCACGAAGTGCAGGGCGGCGGAAGGGCAGGCTTCCACGCATTTGGGCTTGCCGTTGCACAAGAAACATTTGGAGGCCTTCTGGCGCTCCTCGTCAAAGGAGATCATGTCCCAGGGGCAGGCTCGCTGGCACAGGCGGCAGCCCACGCATTTCTTCGCGTCCACCACCCGGGCCCCGGTCCTGGGGTCGGCCACGATGGCGTTCTCCGGGCAGGCCGTGGCGCAGGGCACAGGGTGCGGGCACTGGCGGCACACGCCCTGGACCACCAGGCCGTTGCCCCAGGTTCCCTGCATGGCCGGGCCGACGCCAGTGCCTGCGGTGGGCCCCTCCGGCCCGAAGCTCGCGGCCCGGTCGATCTTGATGCGGGACAGGGAAGGCTGGGCGCGGCCGTCGTTGAACTCCGTGCAGGCCAGTTCGCAGCGCTGGCAGCCCACGCAGCGGGAAGGGTCGGCCAGGATCATGCCCTGGGCGTTGTCCAGGATCACCAGCGGGGCGCCAGCCCCCAGGGCCTCGCACAGGCCCAGGGCCGTGAGGCTGGACACTGCACAGGCCGAGAGCAGGAGGAAGCCCCGTCTTGAAAGGGTGGCGTCCATTCCAGCAGCACTGGCCGCAAGCTTGATCAACTCCGGATGTCTTCCGCGCATCATGTTTCCTCCCATCAGGGTGGACA
This sequence comes from Humidesulfovibrio sp., assembly GCF_030689645.1. Taxonomy (GTDB): domain Bacteria; phylum Desulfobacterota; class Desulfovibrionia; order Desulfovibrionales; family Desulfovibrionaceae; genus Humidesulfovibrio. Next base: position 160 of record NZ_JAUYFU010000026.1, on the reverse strand, counting down.
GCTTGGCACCCGCTCCTTGGCGCGTGGATAACCGCAACCGTAAGTTGAATAATCGGAGCCTGCGCCGGCGTCAATCGAGCAGTGGCTGCAGCGCCACACCTTGGTGCGGCACCAATTTTGCTTGTCCTGCCTGGTGAACGATTCCGTTCTGACATTGTGG
>NZ_JAUYFU010000015.1 GCF_030689645.1 Humidesulfovibrio sp. | reverse complement strand
CGCGCCCCGGTGAAAAGGGCCAGGATGGGCAGCCACTTGGCAGCCTCGCCTGCTCCGCCTCTGGGCCGTGTGCCTTCGGTAAAGATCGGGAAGCGGAAGATCAGGTTCAGGTCTTCCACGGAGTAGGGCAGGCGCTTCTTCTCCTTCACCTTGCCAACGTCCACCTTGATCCCTGTGGCCGGGTTATGCTCCATGTAGCCGTTCTTCACTCCCCAGTTCAGCACAGCGGACAGGGCCGCGAGACACTTCTCGTTGATGGTGCGCTCGGACAGGCGCGGAAGACTCGTGTCCTTCTCAGCCAACTTGATGAGGGCCGGGAGCTACTTGCCCCGGTAGTGCTTGGGCAGCCTGTTGATGGCTGGGCACTTGAGCATGGCGTCCTTGAACTCGCGGACGTGGGCCTTGGTGATGCCCGACAAAGGCAGGTCGCCGTGCAGTTCCTGGAAGTGTCGGACGTGGCTGGCGTAGTCGGTGACGGTGTTCTCCGGTAATGTGCGCTGCTTCTCGTCCTTCCACTTCTCGAAGAGGCCGGACAGCGTCAGCTCGCCATCTGCGGCAAGCGGCTGGGCCTTTCCAGATATGCGGACCGGGGCTGGGGGCTGGGGCGTCTCCACCAAGCGGCCCTGGTTCCGCTGCCAAAGCTCTTCTGTGGTCTTCGTCACGGCCTGGAGGACGGCGTAGGCCAGTTCCTGGTACGCCAGGCTGGCAGGGTCCAGCCGAAGGCCCAGGCGGTCCTGGTAGTCCTCCAGGAGGCCGGAGACCTTGCCGAGGTCGTTGTCGATCAGGGCGCGCTTGAGCATGTCCCGTTGCGCGTCCAACCCTTCGTCCAGGCGCTCGAAGTAGTCAGCCCCCTTGCCTTGCACCCTGGCCGCTTCATCTTCCGCCAGCATGTCGTGGCGGATCAGGGCTGCGATCCGCTGGACCTCGACTTTGGACAGCTCGAACACCGGCTGGGCCGCCAGCTTCTTTCGGACCTCGGAAAACTCCTGGTCCAGCCTCACGTACTCCAGCCGGGCCTTCTGACAGGCCGTGCTGTGGTCAGTGGTCTCAAGGCTGTGGGCGAATTCCTTCCTGGGCGCATAATAGGCCAGGAGGTCTTGCGGCACACGCCGACGGAACCACCATGCAGAAGACTCGCCACGACGATAGACGCCCGGACATTTTGCCATCGTTCCCATGCCCCTGTGGTACAGCGTTGTGGGACAGTTGGGAAGCAGGAAGTCGTTGCGATTCAAGGATTCTTGTGAAGTCGAGGGCTTGGGGAATCAATGGCGGAGAGGGTGGGATTCTCTACCATTCAGGCAATATGCTGAAATGACGTGCGTTCGCTGGCGAGTGTTTCAGGGAATGTCTCACCTCACTGTCTCACCTAGCATATGGCAGGGCTGCGCGTGTGTCCAGCTTCAATCCTTGTGGTATCTCATGGATCAGACAGCTCCAGCCCGGCCTTAGCCAAAACGCGGCTGCACAGGATTGATTTTGAGCGCCCCTGGTGGGGCGGGGCATGTCTTTGTCAGCCCGCGGGCCCAATCGTCTCCTGGGGCCTCTCAGGCGCTTTTGGGGACGCGTCCTGTTGGTACGGCTGGGGGGGGGCGATTTGGATTCTGTGTTGGGATTCGAACCCAGGTACTGATTTGTGTTGCCGACGACAATGCGAACTAGGCGATATTGGCCGTCGAATCCTGTAGATACCGTAGGCCACGTTTAACGAACTGTTCACACACTCGGTGTCAATCATGTTCTGAAGCCAAGTCGTGTTTCTTGAAGGCTTGGCAAATGGATGCGGAACAGATAAGGTATAGCAGGGTTCGAATAGGCAGACCTAACGAGGACAAGATCGATGGAAGATCAAAGACAAAAGACTCTGGCCGATCTTGCATTGGCAGGAGAATACTCAGGCATCGAGAACCGTTTAGTGCTGTCAGAAATTGAGATGCCAGATGTCTCGCCAATCAACATGAAGGGAAGTTTCCTGTACATCTCAATGAAAAGTGGACAGCCAAGCACAGAAGAATTAGCACAGTATGTTTACTACAAAATAATTGATTTTTGTGTCCCGAGGCACGTTAAAGATTCGTATTATACAAAATTTAAAGAAACGAATGATAGTCGATATATACTTGATCTCACAGACTTAGCTAGAAAATCACTTATCGCAGCAAAGAAATCACTAGATACGAGTGGTGAACCTGGTGAAATACTCCTGTTCATTATCCTTGAAGCGTTCTTAAAAGCACCACGGGCTGTATGTAAGATGAACCTGAAAACAAATAGTTCAATGCCAGTGCATGGAACTGATGCTGCGCACATAATCTTTACAAAAGAAACTGAATCATTGGAGCTGTTATGGGGAGAAGCAAAGCTATACAAGCAGATGTCGAGCGCATTAGATAGTATTTGTGAATCAATTAAGGATTTTACATCTGTACATCAATTTGGTTCACAGAGAGAGAAAGATATTCAGATAATCAGGATGCATTCAGACGTTAACGATGAATCAATTCGCCAGCATCTACTCAATTATTTTGATCCGTATACTGCGCAATCAAATAATGTGTCAGAAAGGTATTGTTGTTTCGTCGGATTTGATTCTTCTTTGTATGATAATATGGTTAAGTACACAGAAGAAGAAGCGATTAACAAATTTTTGGAAAAGTATCGTAGCAGGGTCGAAACTGCGTGTGGACTCTTCAAAACTAAAATAATTGAATCAAAAATTGAACGTTTAAGGTACTATTGTATATTACTACCTTTTGATAGCGTGGAATCGTTCAGAAAGTCGTTTTATCAATTCCTTGGGGTTGGCTATGACGCTTAGCGATCAGCTTTGTTCCAGGATATGGGATAATGAACAGTTTCATGGTGAAATGAAGACTGTTTATTGCCAATCGATTGCCTACGGCTTTGGATATCAAGGTGAGGTTAAAGACACTGATTCTATAGGAAGGCTTTTGCAATGTGCAACTGCATTGGCTGCTTCAGGTAGCCACGTTCATAGAAGAGCGGCTTACGAAATTTGTATTTCATGTTGGAATATTGTTAACTCTTGCGAGAAATTGTCAAATGAGTATGATGTTAGTTCTGTCGCATCAATAGTAGCGCTAATACTCGGAAGGTTGGGGAATTTTCCCGCTCTTGGGCACTTTAACAATCATGTGCTTGGAGGAACACATTTGCATATTCCGTTCACGCTCGCTGTAGAAAATGAAACTCATAAATTAATAAATTCAATTAAAATCAATCCTGATAGCGTAATTACAGCAACCGATTTGCAAAAAATGTTATGGGATGCTCTCCAAAACTACAAATCAATCTCAGTTAGTGCCCCAACTTCTGCGGGAAAAAGTTTCATTCTACAGCATTTCATTGTTAGCTCATTTGTCAGCAAAGCGTGTGAAAGGGCTTTATACATTGTCCCTACGCGTGCATTAATATCACAAGTTATTTCAGACATTCAAAGTATTGTTGGCGAATATCACGATATTGATATTGACGTTTCTGAAGTTCCATTTGATCCAGAAGAATCTAAAGCAACATTATATGTCTTAACGCAAGAGCGTGTTCAGCTTTTGCTTGAAGCGACAAGTAAGTCGTTTCAGCTTGTTATTGCAGATGAGATTCAAAACATAAATGATCCAAGCAGAGGGGTAATATTACAAGCAGCTATTGAAAATTTGATTGATAGAAACCCTGATGCGCGAATTGTATTCGGTGCTCCATTCGCAAAAGGTATATCAAAACTACACAATTTTTTTAACTTAAACAGAAAGACATCGGGCTCAATAACATCACACGATGCCGCTGTAATTCAAAACTTAATATTGCTCAATGTTGACCCGATCCTAACGACACAGGTTGCTGTTAGAGCATATCATGAAGGGTTAATCTCGGATGAGATTTGTAAAATTAACATCGGCACTGAGTTGATTTCTGAAGATCAAACGATAGCTAACGTTGCACACTATATCGGACATGAAGCAATTAACATCGTGTACGGTAGTGAGCAAGCAAAATGTGAAAAAATCGCAACCCATATCTCTGATATTTCAGTGATTACAGATGATGATTTTACTTCTGTCGATCCAGAGATTGTAGAGTTTAGCAAGTTTATAAAAAGAGAGATACATTCTGACTACAGGCTAGCAAAAGAAATTTTGCACGGTGTAGCTTTTCACTACGGTGGGCTACCTGCATTTCTTCGTAAAGGTGTTGAAAGCTTATTCTCGCGTGGAAAATTACGTTATCTAGTTTGTACTAGCACTTTATTGCAGGGAGTTAACCTGCCAGCACAGAATATTTTCATGCTAAATCCGACTAAGGGGAAAGTTGCAGGAAAAAAAATACCAATTACATCCGCTGAATTCTGGAACCTTGCTGGTCGTGCTGGTCGACTCACTAAGGATTTTGAAGGTAATGTTTATATGCTGAATGTTAATGAATGGTTATTCAAGCTTGATGTTGATGATAAGGCAACATCAACTGAACCAGCTCTTGTCAACTACGTTACAGAAAGAAGGCAAGATCTTTTGAATTACATCGATTCTGACTCTCAGCCGTCTGGTGATAAAGCTACGGCAGGGCTAGAGAATGCATTCATGAAATTGTTTTATGATTTTTCGAAGGGCAGACTTGATCGATCGTTACCACAAAATACAGAGGATCAAGTCGAATTCTTCAATCAAGTTTTATCTCGTTTTGAGAAAATACGGTCACGATGTACATTGCCGTTTGATATTATTCAAAAGAACCAAAGTGTTTCTGTTTTTGTCCAAGTTGCGCTATATGATTATTTTTTAAAATCATTAAACAATCCCAAAAAAGGCCCACGGTATTTAATCCCTCAGCATCCATTAAGACCATGGAAGTCGATTGTTGAGCAATACGTTTCATTGTTCAGACGTATAAATATGAAATTCAAAAAACTTCCTTATCAGAATAGGCAATGCGAATATTTGGCGAAATTCGCTTTAATATGGATGCGCGGTACTTCATACTCATCGATGCTCGGTTTCAGAATTGCTCGTAGAAATACAGAGCTTGTTCGTAAGAAAGCTGATCCGAATACTGTTGCAAGAGAACTATTTAAGGAAATCGAGACTGATCTACGTTTTACGTATGTAAAGTTTACTAAATGTTATAGTGATATTTTGGCATTCGCCCTTGTCCAGACTGGTAATACGGAGTATCTTGGATCGCTCCCACCGCTTCATTTGTTTCTTGAGTTAGGTGCATGCTCTCAGACAATGATTTCTATCATAGGGCATGGAATTTCTAGGACAAGCGCATTCTTGTTGTCCAAAACTGCTCCAAGATCTGACATGGACAGCGCTGAATCTTATCGATGGCTTAAATCTACTGGGTTAAGTAAGTTTGATTTACCAACTGCTGTCATTTCTGAAGTTCAATCAGTCCTACGTTGAGTCCGTAATGCGATAATTGTTCCGCCTTCGGTAATACCGTTTAACATCGAGCTGTACGTGTGATGCTATTCAGGGTGTTGTTCGCTGTACCAACTTATTTGAAAATTTATTCATAATTCTGTCCGACACCCTTGACTCTCAAAGGGGCGCTGCGCCCCCAGTGGCCTCTGCGAATCCTTCTTGGCGCTGCTGAGTGGCGCATGCCCGCTCCATTTCTTTGTTGCTGCCTGAGCGCCGTGGTGGCCTCTGTCCTTCCTGGGTTGTGAAGTTCCCTGCTTGGGGTTGCTTAAGCGCGCCCTGGGGGGCTCCTGGCGCGTTTTGTGACGATGTCGGGGAAGCTCTTGGTGCGAGTTGGCGCAGGCATTCGCCCATTCGGTTACTATTCTGCTTGTGATGGGGCGTGGCGGCTTCTTGTCTGTTTTGGTGGCCCTTGCCCCCTAGTATCCTTGGGCGCGTCCTTGGGTATCCTGGCGCGATGTGTGGGACCCCAAGGCCAGGCGGGGCCGCTGGTATCGGTTCCCTTCGTCCCGTTGGTCCGGCTTGGCAGACTTTACGGGTAGCTCCTCTCACGAAGAGCGAGTAGTGGAGTAGCCCCTCTCACGAAAACAATGACCCTAAGCCATACCCCAGCAAGCCTAGCCATACCGCGTAGCAAGCCTGAACTATACCGAACAAGCCACAGCCGTAACCTAACAAGCCATAGCCCTGCCTAAACAAGTCCTAACTAGTCTAACTATAGCGAACTTGTCCTAGCCTGCCACAGCAAGCCTAGCCAACCCTAGGGGGCTTTTCTTGAATAGTCAATAATTCTAGGCTGTTAATTCTTGTGGCGTGTTGGCAACAGGCTATGCGTTCGTTGGCTGACCATTGTGTATAAGCGGCTACAACGGATTGATATGCGTTAACTCAATCGCGTTGGACAACTGCTCCGGCTTGTATCCCTTGCCAAAGTAGTGATTCTCAGCAACACCAACCTGCGCGTGCCCAATTATGGCTTTCAGCATCGCATCCTGAACGTTCGCGTGCTTTAGTTCCGTAACCATCGTGTGCCGTAAGCTATGGAAAACGTGCTGCGTATCCTTAAGGCCGAGCTTGCCCAGGAACTTGTCATTGAACCATCTGCCTAGATTTCGTCCGTACCCATTGTTCTGGTCATAGGTCAGTTCATGGAGCAAGCGCCCGCGTCCAGTTTTCTTCATCGCGGTGACATAATCTAGTAGGCCAAAACTGATGAGCTTTGAATGGACCGGAACGATCCGGCTTGAAGCCTTGTTCTTGAGGTGCTTGCCCTCTTCCTGCTCATTGATGTCAAAGCACCAGATTCCGTCAATCTGACGGACATCATCAGGCGTGAGCTGAGCAATCTCGTTTAACCGCGCCCCGGTGAATATGCCGAGCAGTGGCCCCCATTTCTGGTAATCCTTGCGCACAAGCCCGCTAGTGTTCTCTGTCAATTCACTAACCATGCGGCTGATCTGCTCAGGAGAAAACGCGGTACGAACATGCTCGCTTTTCTTCGCGACCTTGATTGTCAGCCCTTCAAAGATGTTTGCTGTGGCGTATCCGTTTGCGGTCGCCCACTTGAACAGGCTGCCATAGGTTGCGAGATGTTTGTTGACCGTTTTAGCGTGGAGCGTATCGGAGTAGAATGACGCGGCTTTGTGAGTGGTTTCCTTGGCGTCAATCGCCTTGCGCACATTGCTTTTGTTGCTGCTGCCTAGGACTTCCTTGACCTTTCGACCATCAACGACTGTCAGGGCGCGGCAATCCCGCTCATCCCCCAAGATCGCAGTGAGCCGCGTAAACATGGCCTTGTATTCGCGCTCGGTCTTGTCGGTCCAGTTCCCGCCTTTGACGCGTTCTTGCACGTACCTATCCGCAAGGTCGCTCAGGGTAATGGCTGTGCAGGGTGATGACTCGGCTTTGATCGGATGGGTTTCAATCGCTTCGAATGTGTACCCGTCATACTCGGCATTCACCGCGAGAGCTTTTGCACAATAGGCTCTGTACGCCTTATCGAATTCTTTCCTGAATGTGGCGAACTCTGGCGTGCCCTCACTGATCGGCAGCTTGTGCTTGGCGATGAATTCTTTTGTCGTTGCAATTTCCTCTTCTTCCTCTATGGCAAAGCCTAGGTCACGCCCTGCGCTCAGCGCTTGCGCGCGCAGGGTATCCAACTGGCCTTGGCTTGCAATCCGGTCCCCGTGCTTGCGCAGAAGGGTAGAGAAGTGCTGGTGCAGGACTGAGCGGATTTCCGCGTAGCTCATTCCGCTTTGAGTGGCTTTGTTTACCATGATGTCGCCCACATACGCGAGGAGCCGTGCGGTCTGCAAGGCTCTCTTTGAATCACGCGTGTGTAAGGACAGCTTGATGTCCTTAGTGACACCTGGGGAGTGAACAGACTTGGGCAGAGGGTAGCGGAAGAAATAAATGCTATGACGGGAAAGGGTTAGGTAGGCTGGAATGTGCATGGCAATGCCTCACCGGGTTGTCTCACCTGGCGAAGCGCATATCGTAACACATTGATTTCATAAGTGAATGGCGGAGAGGGTGGGATTCGAACCCACGTACGGATTATTAGTCCGTAACCCGATTTCGAGTCGGGCGCGGTACGGCCACTTCGCTACCTCTCCGCACTTGAGAAGGCGGGTGTGATGCCGTTTCGAGAGGCGGTGTATACATTGTGGGAGGGCCGCTGGCAAGAGCCGTTTCGTTCTGCCTGGGGATGGTGATGCCGGAGGTGCTGCGCGACATCCAACAGGCAGGAGCCATTCCTCGCCTGCTCTCTTCCCTTGTCACGTCTTTAAAATCATCAAGCATGTGACTGTTGCGTGGGGCGTTGTTGGGGCATGCGGCAGGCTACAATGTGAGTCAATGACGCCGTCAACGTGGGCAGCAGCGTCAACTCGTTGGAGGGCGCAGGGCCTTATTTTTAGTTATGTGTAAGTGAACCAGAGTATTGTGAGGTTTGCGAGCGTGGGCCTTGCATGTTGCCTCGAAAAACACTTGAATAATACGCGTAATGCGATGTATTGTGGTGGTCGTTCATGTGTCCGCAGTGTCTTGTCACCGGCTGTTGCACTTCCAACCGGAACCAGGGAGGATGAGGTATGAAGCGTTTTGCCATTGTTTTTGTTGTCCTGGCGAGTCTCTTCACTGGATCCGCTTTCGCCCAAGATATGGCTGCAGAAGAGGATATGAAGGCCCTGGTGAAAGAGATTAAGGCCGACAAACGACTTCTCGTACGGGTCAATATGCGCCTTAATGAGAAGGAAGACATGGCGTTCTGGCCAGTATACGATGCATACCAGAAGGATCTTGAATCGATCAACAAGCGCATCGTCAAGGTGGTGGCAAGCTACCTTGATGCCTACGGCAGCGGCACCATGAGCGACGCCACCGCTACGAAGATTACGAAGGAGGTCCTTTCCATCGAGACGGACGAAGTTGCTCTGCGCAAGAACTGCGCCAGCAAGCTTGGAAAGGTCGTTTCGGCATCGACGGTTGCTCGCTATCTGCAGATCGAAGGGAAGATTCGCGCTGTGATCCGCTACGAGTTGGCTAGGCAGATTCCGATGGTGCCATCTGCCAAGTAGCAAGTTTGATATATGAAAAAGGCAGTGCAGCAAGGCGCTGCCTTTTTTAATGATTGACCTTTTGGTGATATTTCGCGCGCCAAGTGGCGTATCGACTCCGGCGGTGAGCCCTGCTCAACTCCGTATTGGCGGCAGCGGCCTCAGCGGTCTGCGTCTTCCCAGTTCATCTGCTTGTCCCAGGCCACTTTGCCCTGGTTCTTCTTCATTTTGCGCAGCAGGATGTAGAGGGCGCCCGCGCCGCCGTCCTTGGGCTGGGCCGTGCAGAAGGCCAGGGTGATGCGCCTGAGCGGCTCGCGCGTCAGCCAAGTCTGCATCTCCTGGCGCAGGATGCTCAGCCCTCGCGGGGAGTTCTTGCCCCGGCCCGGGATGACGAGCACCATGCGCCGTCCCGCCAGATAGCTCTCGCGCATGAAGAAAAGCAGGGAGTCGAGCGCCTGGTCCGTGTTTTGGCCGTGCAGGTCCAGGCGTCCCTCCGCGCTGAGGCTGCCAGCCTTGAGTTGCTGGAAGATCTTGGAATCCAGCCCGCGCACATAGCCGTGCATGTACTCATCGGACAGCTCCAGCTCGAAATCAACGTTGCCCAGCATGGCTTGGCGCATGAGTTTGGCCTCGGGATCGCCGTCCTCCTCCTCAAGCTCCGCTGCTGGCGGCGGCGGCGGCTGAATCTGCCGTCCTGCTCCGCTGATCTGATCCACCCCCTGCATGGCCCGGAAAAACAGCGATTCGTCTGCCGCATCTTCCGCCGGACTGGCTTGGACCGTGGTCCTTTTGGCCTGTGGCTTGACCGGAACAACCTGCCCCTTCTTGCTTTGGTGCAGTGCGGCCTTGACCTGGTCCTGCAGGGTGGGCTTGGCGCCGGGGAGCTTGAGCTCCTTCAGCGCATCCAGTGAGTTGAGCTTTTTCGTCATGGCGTGCCTCGCATAAAGCGCAACGTACACGAAAGCGTAGCCGGAGCAAAGCGACGCAGTGGGCATAAGCCTGGGCCCGGCTGGACTTCATCCGCCAAACTCGGTAGGAAACCGCTCTCAAGCCCGCCGGACCCCCTGCCAGGGGGGCCGAAATCAGGCGGGGCAAAGCGAGGCCTTCATGCTCAAAATCGAGGATCTGCGCGTCAGCATCGGCGACCGCGAGGTGCTGCGCGGCATCAACCTGCACATCCGCGAGGGCGAGACCTTCATCCTCTTCGGGCCAAACGGCTCCGGCAAAACATCCCTGCTCATGACCCTCATGGGCTTTTCCGGGTACACAGTCACCGGCGGCCGCATCATCTTCCGGGGCCAGGACATCACCCACATGCCCATGTTCGAGCGCGCCCGCCTGGGCATCGGCATGAGCTTCCAGCGCCCGCCAACCATCCACGGCCTCAAGACGCGGCACCTGGTGCAGATGTGCGCGCGCGGCCGCGAGATCGACCCCGAAGCCATGGCCCGCAAGGTCAACTTCGAGGAGTTTCTGGAGCGCGACATCAATGCCGGGTTCTCCGGCGGCGAGATCAAGCGCTCGGAGCTTTTGCAGCTCATGGCGCAGAAGCCCGGCCTAGTGCTCTTCGACGAGCCTGAGAGCGGGGTGGACCTGGAGAACATGCAGCTCATCGGCAAGGTGGTGCGCCGCCTGCTGGACGGCGAGGTGGACGCTCTGCCGGACTGCAACAAGCCGCTCAAGTGCAAGGTGCGCACAAGCGGGCTCATCATCACCCACACGGGCTATATTCTCGACTACATCAACGCCGACCGCGGCCAGGTGCTCTACCAGGGCCACCTGTGCTGCGAGGCCCGCCCCCGCGACATCCTGGAGCACATCAGAAGCTACGGCTACCAGGAATGCATCAAGTGCCTGAACGAGCCCGCCCCCGGGCAGATCGTGCTCTAGGGCCAGGGAGACGCAAGTGAAAGAAGTCAAACTCACCGACTACGCCTTTAAAGGCATCGAGCACGGCGAAATCGCCGATCTTCGCACCCTGGACGCCAGCGACAAGCACCGCATCCTGCACGCCGGAGTGGACGTGGACTCCGACGCGGCCAGCGCCGTGTTCATGCACATGGACCAAAGCACCGTGCACTGCGAGAGCCGCGACCCCGGCCTGGAGCTCCTGGACATCAAGGCGGCCATGAAGCGCTACGACGGCCTGCCTGAGTACGCCTGGAAACTGGTTCCCCGCGACAAGGACGAGTTTACCCGCAACGTGGCCGAGAACGTCCACGGCGGCTACTTCATCCGCACCAAACCGGGCGCCAAGATCGCCAAGCCCGTGCAGTCGTGCCTGTTTCTGAAGGCTGAAAAGGGCGGACAGAACGTGCACAACATCGTGGTGGTGGAGGAAGGCAGCGAACTGCACATCCTGACCGGCTGCTCCACGGCCCACAGCACCACCAGCGCGGCCCACCTGGGCATCACCGAATATTACGTGAAAAAGGGCGGCAAGCTCACCTTCACCATGGTCCACAACTGGGGGCAGAACGCCACCGTGCGCCCGCGCTCCGTGGGCGTGGTGGAGGAGGGCGGCGTGTTCCAGAGCAATTACGTGCTCCTGAACCCCGTGGGCACTCTGCAGATGTACCCCGCCATTTACCTGAACGGACGCGGCGCCATCGCGCGGTTCAATTCCATCATCGTGACGCCCGAAGGCTCCCACGTGGACTGCGGCAACCGCGTCATCATGAACGCGCCCGAAACCCGCTCGGAGATCATCAGCCGCGCCATCACCACCGGCGGCGTGAACATCGCCCGCGGGCACATCGCGGGGCACGCGGTTCCCTGCCGCGGGCACCTGGAGTGCAAGGGCCTCATTCTGGGCGGCGGGCAGATGCTGGCCGTGCCGGAGCTCGACGCCACCGTCGAGGGCGTGGACCTCTCGCACGAGGCCGCCGTGGGCAAGATCGCCCAGGACGAGATCGAATACCTGATGGCGCGCGGCATGGATGAGGCCGAGGCCACCTCGACCATCGTGCGCGGCTTCCTGAACGTGGACATAATGGGCCTTGAAGGCCCGCTGGCCAAGGCCATCCAGGAGCAGGTGGAGCAGATCGACGCGAACGCCATGTAGGGCTCGCGCCAAAAAGACGCTTTCGCGCCCCCGCGGTTCCTTGTGACTGGCGGGGGCGCTTTCGTTTTCAGCGCTGGGGGCTGCCGGGCAGGTGCTCACGGTGCTCGCTGGGACGAAAAAAGGGAGGAGCCGAAGCCCCTCCCCCTGCGGGCAAATGATACGGAGGTGCTAGAACTGGTAGCGCAGGCCCATGGTGACTTCGTGGGCGGTCATGTTTTTCGAGGCCAGGGAGGATGCGCCGTCGCCCCACGCAATCTTGCCCAGGTCCAGGTACCTGTAGCCAGCGTTGAGGGCCCAGTTGTCCGTCAGCTTGTAGCCGCAGCCCGCGCTGAGGTTCCAGGCAAAGTTGTCCGTGGTTTTGCGGTAGTCCTGGCTGGCACCGGTGGCGATGACAGTGCCCGTGGCTTCGGTGTGGTTCCAAGCCATGCCCAGGCCGCCGCCAACATACGGAGTGAAGGCCGTGCCGGTTTCAAAGTCGTAGTAGGCGTTGAAGAAGAGGGTTTGGCTGTCGGCATCGGATTTGAGGGACGTCGGTATGGCTGCGCCCACGAAGGTCGGGGCGGCGTCGTACGAAAGCTGGGAGTGGTACGCGTATTCCGCTTCGGCCCGCACCGGAAGACCCATGCCCTTGAAGTTCAAACCCACAGCCGCGCCGACGACTCCGGTCAATCCGTCGACGCTCGACTTGCTGGCAGGGGCCGGAGCCGCCACGGGGCTGGTGTTTCTTATATTGTCGATTTGGGTGTAGTTTCCACCGATTTTGGCCTCGACGTAGGGGGCAGCGCTTCCAGCGGCAAAGGCCGGAAGGGCTGTTAGAGCCAGGAGGAGCAGTGTGAGCGGGAGCAGGGTGCGTTTCATGAAATCTCCAGATGGATTTGTGGGTTGGCTTGAAATAGCTTTATCTTCATAGGTTGACGAAATTCTAAAAGCAATAAGCGTTGTCGTGTTTGTGGTTTAATCCCATGGTTTTCGGGAACGGCTCCTGACATCGTTTCACCTCGCCCGCTTGACTTAAGTCAAGTCATTCGGCAGAGAATAAGGTAAGCTAGAAAAACGTTTGGAGCGTGGCAGATCGGGTGGATCTGTGGCGCTCAAGGGTGTTTGTCCGCCAGGGGTGGCGGGCGTCACGTCTCACATGAAGGCGGTGGGTGGATGAGTGAAGATAAACCTGGGAGACTGAAGTACCTGTTGCTTGGGGGCGCAGTGGCCCTGGGCGTGGGGCTCTTCGTTATGTTGGGGCCGCCACAGCTCCTGGCCAAGAGCGAGACGCCGGAATTCTGCGCGTCTTGCCACATCCATGAATCCCATTACGAGGCCTGGTTCCACCAGGGAGCGCACCGCAGAAAAGCTTGCGTGGACTGCCATTTGCCCAACGACAACGCGGCGGTGCACTACGCCTGGAAGTCCATCGACGGCATGAAGGACCTGATGCTGTTCCACTCGGGCCGCGTGCCCGACGACATTCGCATCACCGCGCATGGGCGCAAGGTGGTGCAGGCCAATTGCATCCGCTGCCACGAGTCCACTGTGGAGATGATCAACCAGGAACGCAACTGCACCGACTGCCACAGGCGCACCATACACAAGCGCAGCGGCGCCATTGAAACGCAGTAGGCGCGGCTGAACGATACGACGATAATATTTCTCCGTTGCAGGGGAACAACGCTTTTTACGGGAGGAGGAGCGAGTGATGGCTAAAAGGAAGAGAAACCTGTTCATCGTCGGAGTGGCCCTGGCCCTGGCGTATCTTATCATTCCCTACGGCTGCGCGCCCGGCAAGCCGGAGATGGTCAAAACAGTCACCATCCCCGATGGCGAGATCGACCCCGAGCTTTGGGGCAAGGCCTACCCGGAAGAGTTTGAGAGCTGGAAGAAGACCAATGAGCCCGAGCCCGCCGGAAAGAGCAAGTACAAGCGCGGCTTTGACGCCGATCACCTGACCTACGACAAACTGGCCCAGTACCCGTACATGGCCGTGCTGTTCAATGGCTGGGGCTTCGGCGTGGAGTACAACGAGCCCAAGGGCCACGCGCGCATGGTGCGCGACCAGATCGAGATCGACTCTAGCCGCCTGAAGGCCGGCGGCGTGTGTCTCTCCTGCAAGAGCCCGTACTCGGTGCCGCTTCAGAAGCAGCTGGGCGAGGACTACTACAAGAAGCCCTACAAGGAAATTCTGGGAATGATCCCGGAGAAGAACCGTGAACTCGGTGTCGCCTGCATCGACTGCCACGACAACAAGGACATGGGGCTCAAAATTTCGCGCGGGTACACCCTTGGCGCGGCCCTCGACTCCATGAAGGTCGACCAGTCGAAGCTCACCCGCCAGGAAAAGCGCTCCGCCGTGTGCGCCCAGTGCCACGTCACCTACAACATCCCCAAGAACAAGGACATGCAGTCCGTGGGCCTGTTCTTCCCCTGGCAGGGCAGCAAGTGGGGCGCCATCACCATCGAGAACATCATCAAGGTCATCCGCTCCGACGACTCCTACCGCGAGTGGAAGCAGAACGTCACCGGGTTCAAGATGGGCTTCATCCGCCACCCGGAATTCGAGCTGTTCAGCAACAACAGCGTGCACTGGAAGGCCGGAGCCGCCTGCGCGGACTGCCACATGCCTTACACCAAGGTGGGCGTGAAGAAGATCAGTGATCACCGCATCATGAGCCCGCTGAAGAACGACATGAAGGCCTGCATGCAGTGCCACACCGAGACCGCCGCCTGGCTCAAGGAGCAGGTTGTGGCCATTCAGGACCGCACCGTTTCCTTGCAGATCCGCGCTGGCAACGCCACCGCCACCCTGGCAAAGCTGTTTGAGACCGCCCACAAGGCCCAGGCCGAGGGCAAGGTCATCGACAAGGCCCTGTACGACAAGGCCCGCGACTACTACGAGGAGGCGTTCTACCGCTCGCTGTTCATCGGCGCGGAGAACTCCGTCGGCTTCCACAACCCGACAGAGGCCATGCGCGTGCAGGGCGACTCCATCGCCATCGCCAGCAAGGCCGAGGGCTACCTGCGTCAGGCTCTGGCCAAGGCCGGAGTGGACGTGCCCCTCAAGGTTGATCTGGAAATCGGCAAGTACCTGGACAACCGCGGCGAAAAGAAGATCAAGTGGGACAAGACCCTGGAGTTCAAGGATCCCACGGGCGTGCAGGACATGTTCTAGGCTTACCATCAACGCTTAAGGCAATACGAAGGCCCGTCGCGCGAGCGGCGGGCCTTTATTGCTTGTTTGGGCGGTTTGACGGTTCGTTATGCGCTGTTTAATGATTGTTAGGCGTTGAGACCCTGGGGCGAGGGGCAAGGGGCGCTGATGGCTTTTCTTTGTAACGTGAATGCGAGGCAAGCAAGGTGGTTCCCATGGTTTGGCTCGGCGATCTTTCGGGGAGTTTGGAGGACCAGATTATCGTGAATTTGAACATGGTCCGATACATTACCTGCTCGGAGGCCGACGGAGGGCGGCTACGCGTGGTGTTGACGATGGGAACGGCACAGACGGTGGAGTTGCTCATGCAGCGCGAGCGATACTCGGATTTTTTGCGTTTGTTGAACGTGCAGAACGTCGGCTAGGGCTCCCGCACCCTTCCAGGTTGACAAACCCGGCCCCACGGGCGAAGCAGGGCAGCGGGCGGCGAAAGCTGCGGCGCAGCGTTTCAAAAGCCCCATCAGCCCCAAGGTGTACCCATGGCCGTGAAGAAAGAAGTGGATTTTGAGGCGCTCAAGCAGAAGCGCAAGATGCTTTCCGGCCGCGTTGCGGTGTGCGAGGGCAAGATCAAGAATCTCGTCCGCGAGATGGACGCGGAGAAGGAGAAGCCCTCCTTCAAGACCAGCAAGGACCCCCGGCACCTGAAGTTTCAGGAGGCCGCCCGGCGCAAGCTGGAAGACTTGCAGCGCAGCATCGACGACCTTCAGAAGGAGCGCGCGGCCCTGAACGCCGACGTGAAGAAGCTGAGCCTCATCATCAAGGGCCAGGCCTAATCCGCGGCCCGCCCGCGCAGCAAGCCTTGAGGGCGGCTTCAGTCGCCCAGCCTTGTCCCCACGCTTTTCACATCCAGCACCGGCGTGCCGTGTATGGCCTCCAGCGGCGAGATCCTGAGCCGCGCCGGAGCGGCTATCTCCAGTATCTCTACTTCATGCAGCCCGATGGGGTTGGGCCTGTCGGGCGAGCGCGTGGCGAAGACCCCGCGCTTGGGCCGGTTCTTGTCCGCGCGCGGGTGGCATTGCAGGGTGGTGCGGTCGCCCTCGTGCAGCCAGGTGACGACGAGCACGCGTTGGCCGGGCGCGAGTCCCAAGAGCGCGGGCGCGTAACCGGGATCAAGTTCGATCCAGGCTTCTGGCGCGCCCTCGTCGCCGGATTTCGGCGCGGCATCGCGGTGGGTGAGGCTGGAGCGCACGTAGCCCAGGATGGTCAGGCGCGGGCTGTCGGGAAGCATGTCCATGCAGTGCTCCTGAGGTTTGGAGGTGCGGGCGGACTATTCCTCGTCTGGCTTGGCGAAATGGTCGAACCCCTGGCGCAGCACCTGCCCGCTGTTGAGGCGCACGCCGGGCGTGGCCGATACGCGGCCAATGACCCGCGCCTGGGGCATCTCGGCCAGCACCAGGGGCAGGCGCTTCTGGTCCGCGCAGGCGATGAGCGCGTAGTCCTCGCCGCCCAGGATGGCGGCCACGACCGGGTCCTGTTCGTTTGCGGTGAAATACGCAGCCACCTCGGGGTGCAGGTCGTCGCAGTCCAGGGTCAGATCTGCGCCGCACTGGCCCAGGAAGCGCGGCAGGTCGCGCGCCAGGCCGTCGGAAACATCCATGAGGCCGGAGATGGCCGGTCCTCCGTCGGGCGCGGTGATTCGCGCCAGTGCAAGGCCTTCGGCGATGCGCGGCTCTGGCCGCAGATGGGCCAGGAGGGCTGCGGGCCATTCGTCCAGCACGCAGCAGGCTTTGCGCTCAAGCTCCGCCAGCCCGGCCCGCGCCAGCCCGATGTCGCCCACAAGCAGCAAGGCGTCGCCGGGTTTCGCCTGGGCGCGCCGCAAAAGCCGCCCCCTGGGGCCGGGCCTGCCGAAGACCACCACATCCAGGGCCAGCACCGGGCCTCGGCTCAGGTCGCCGCCCACAAGCGGGATGCCCAGACGGCTGGAAAGCGCGGCCATTCCCGCCAGCATCTGGTCCAGATAGTCGTCGGAAATGTCATCGGGCAGCACGAGGGAGAGGGCGAAGCCCAGGGGCGTGGCCGCCATGCCCGCAAGGTCGCTTGCCGCCGCCGCAAGGGCCTTGTGGCCGATGTCCGCAGGGGAGAAGTACGAGCGGCGGAAGTGCACGTCCTCAACGAACAGGTCGGTGCTGATGCACAGCTGGCCGGCATGATCGTTCGGTGTGCCGGGCACAGCCATGTCCAGGATGGCGCAGTCGTCGCCCCGGCCCAGCAGCACGTGTTCGCCGTGGTTGGGGAAGTGGCGGTCGATGACGCTCAGGAAGTCTTGTTCAGAGGTCGGCATGAAACACCCGTACCAAGGTTCGCGGTTCGCGTCGAGGCCTGGGCTTCATTCGGGCCGGAAGTCCGGCGTGCGGAAGTCCGGCGTGAAGGCGGAGCTTGACCCCACATCCTGCACGAACCCGCGCGCAAAGCCCAGTTCCTCCATATGCGCGCGCACGGCGGCGTACTCGCCCGGCGTGACGCTCCGGTTAATTTCTGGAAACTCCGCAGCCCGGTGGGCCGGGTAATACTGGCCCATGAGGCTCACGGCGGCGTCTGCGCCCAGGGTGTCGGCGATCCAGGTCAGGGCCAGGTCCGTGCGGCCCAGGTTTTGCGGCAGCACCAGCAGGCGGATGAGGAGCCCGCGCCGGGCAAGTCCGACGTCATCGAACGTGAGTTGGCCCACCTGCCGGTGCATCTCGCAGATGGCGTGGGTGGCCATGCGCGGATAGTCCGGCGCGGCGGAGTAGCGGGCTGCGGCATGGGCGTCCATGTACCGGAGGTCCGGCAGGTAGATGTCCACCAGCCCCTCCAGACTCTTGAGGGCGTCTACGGTCTCGTAGGCGCTGGAGTTCCAGACCACAGGCAGGCCGAGGCCGTGCTCCTTGGCCAGCACCAGCGCCTGCCGCACCTGGGGCGTGAAGTGCGAGGGCGTCACGAGGTTGATGTTGTACGCGCCAGCCAGTTGAAGCTCCAGCATCAGCGCAACGAGGTCTTCAACGGACAGGCTGTGCCCCATGTTTCCGATGCTGATGTCGTGGTTCTGGCAGTAAACGCACCGCAGGGCGCAGCCGGAGAAGAAAATTGTGCCGCTGCCGCCTGTGTCGGCGTCGGACCCGCTCAGGCAGGGCTCCTCGCCGTGGTGCAGTTGGGCTAGGGCTACGCGGATTTGCGCGTCGGCTCCGCAGAGACCGGGGTTTTTGGCCCGGACGGCCCCGCAGGCGCGGGGGCAGAGGGCGCAGGGCTGGCCGGGGTCGAAGGCGCTCATGCGGGCTCCGCCAGGGCCGCGCCCGGCTGGTCCAGCAGAAAGGCCACCTTGGCCGCACGCGGGCGCTTCTTGACTGCCAGCTCCAGGCGCAGTGCCGCGCCCTTGTCCTCGCAGGGGGCGCTGGCGGCAAGGGCGGCGGGCAAGCGCACGCGGGTGTACTTGGAGGCGGTGCCGGCGTTGTGCTCGGCCAGGCGGCGCGCCAGGTCCGTGGTCACGCCGCAGTACAGGGCGCCGTCGGCGCAGGTCAGAAGATACACATGCCAGGACATGGACCAGCTATAGCCGCCAGAGTTCGGCTTGCCAATCCCCGGAGCAGCGTCCTCTTGCCAAGTTCATGCGCGGCGATATATCAGCACAGCGGCCCCATGGGGGCGTCCAAGGGCATTACGCGGGTTCGGGGTCCGAGACCTCGGTTTGCGCCAATTTTATCGGAGGGTTTGCTTGTCCAAGATCACGGTTCAGAACATCGAAAAGTCCTACGGGGGCGAGGCGCTCTTCAGCGGCCTTTCCTTCGAGGCGTTGCCGGGCATGCGCCTGGCCGTTGCCGGGCCGAACGGCTCTGGCAAGAGTACGCTTTTGCGCATCCTGGCAGGCCGCACGGATCCCGAGGGCGGCAGCGTGTCCATGAGCAAGGGCGCGCGCGTGGGCTATGTGGCCCAGGAGCTTTCCGGCGCGGACCTCTCCGAGCCGCTCCTGGGCTGGGTGCTTTCGGCCCTGCCTTCCTGGCGCGACCTCTGGCGCGAGTGGGAGCAGGCGGTGGAGGCACGCGACGAGGCCAAGCTTCTCCGCCTCAGCGAGCGCCAAAGCCGCTTCGAGGCGCAGTACGGCTACCACCCGGAGCACAAGGCCCGGGCCATCCTGTCCGGCCTGGGGTTTGAGGACGACGACCTTTCGCGCAAGCTGGAGTTCCTTTCCGGCGGCTGGCGCGAGCGCGCCAAGCTGGCCCGCGTGCTGTTGCAGGGGGCCGACATCCTGCTTCTGGACGAGCCCACCAACCACCTGGACCTGGAAGCCGTGCAGTGGCTGGAGGACTACCTCCTGGCCTTCAAGGGCACCCTGATCTTTGTGGCCCACGACCGCATCTTTCTGGAGCGCGTGGGTTCCCACGTGCTGGTGCTGGGTACGGCCAAGCCCGTGCTGCGCGCTGGCTCCTTCAGCGAATTTCTGGCCTGGATGGCAGAGAACGCCGAGCAGCGCGAGCGCGAGGCCGCCAAGATCACCGCGCGCATCGACCACGAGCAGGAGTTCATCCGCCGCTTTCGGGTCAAGGCCCGCAAGGCCGCCCAGGCCCAGAGCAAGATCAAGAAGGTGGAGAAGCTGCAAGACGAGCTCTCGCGCCTCAAGGGCGACCAGCTGGCCGCCAAGCCTGGCCGCAGGCTGTCCTTCCGCCTGCCGGAACCCCCGCGCGGCGACAAGGTGGCGGTCAACGCCGTGGACCTGGAGTTTCAGTACGCCAAGGAGGCCGGGCGCAGCGGCAAGCAGCTTTGGCCGCGCCTGAACTTCCAGATCTTCCGGGGCAAAAAGATCGCCCTGGTGGCTCCCAACGGCGCGGGCAAGTCCACGCTGCTCAAGGTGCTCACCGGAGCCCTGGCTCCCACCCACGGCTACGCCAAGTTGGGCAACAGCACGCAGCTGGCTTATTTCAGCCAGCACCAGACCGAGATCCTGCGGCCAACGGGCACGGTCATCGGCGAGATGCGCCGCCTGTGCGACCCCAGGTGCACGGAAGAGCAGCTCATGGGCGTGCTGGGTCTGTTCCTGCTGGGCGAGGCCTACTTCGAGCGCCCCGTGGCCGCCCTTTCCGGCGGCGAGAAAAGCCGCCTCGTCATGGCCAGCCTGTTTCTGGGCCGGGCCAATCTGCTCATTCTGGACGAGCCCACCAACCATCTGGACCTGGAGAGCCGCGAAGGCCTTGTGGCCGCGCTCAAGGATTACGAGGGCACGCTGTTCATGGTGGCCCACGACCGCTACCTCATGGGCGAGGTGGCCGAGCAAATTTGGGTGCTGGGCACAGACGGGCTGGTGCAGCATCACGAGGGCTTCGAGGACTACGACGCCAAGCGCCGCGCCGCCCTTGTGGAGGCGAAGCAGGGGGCCAAACGCGAGGCCAAAAAGCCCGAGTGCGCTCCGGTTGAGCTCTCCGCCGAGGGCGAGGAAGGCCAGGGATCCAAGCGCCTGACCAAAGAGGAGAAGCGCAAGCTGGCCGAGCAGCGCAACGCCCTTTCCCGCGCGCTCAAACCCCTGCGCGAGGAATACGCCAAGTGCGAGAAGGACCTGGAGCGCGTGCTTCTGGAGCAGGGCGAGCTTGAGGCCAAGATGAACGACCCGGCCACCTACGGCAGCACGGGCGAGGCCCTGGCCGTGAACAACCAGTATCGCGAGGTGTCGGACTGGGCCGAGACGCTCATGGAGCGCATGGGCGTCCTTGAGGGGAAGATGGCCGCCATTCAGACAGAGATGGGCTTTTGCCTTGATGCGTGATGCCGCGGCCGGAGCCGATCTGCTCGTGGTGGCGGGCATCGTCTGGAAGGATGGTCGGTTTCTGGGGGTGGAGCGCCCGGAGGGCAAGGCCCACGCAGGCTGGTGGGAGTTCCCCGGCGGCAAGGTGGAAGAGGGCGAGAGCCTTGAGGCCGCGCTCATCCGCGAGCTTCAGGAGGAATTGTCCTTCACGTCCACGCGGCTCGTCTTCTGGCGCGAGAAACGCTTCGTGTACCCGCAGGGGCCTGTGCTGCTGAACTTCTTCCACATCACGGCCTATGAGGGCGAGGTGGTTCCGCTGGAGGGCCAGCGCTTCGCCTGGTTCACCCCCGGCCACACGGACGCGTCCATCTTCCTGCCCGCCAACTCGGACATCGTGCCCGCGCTCTCCTGGCCGCTGCCGAAAGGGTAGGAGCCGCGCAGCAACGTTCGCCCCGACATTGAGGACCGATGTGAGACGGCCCGGCTTTCCCGTTTGCGGGGCCGGGCCGTATGCTCATGCACTTTTGTCTCGCTGCTCCGATGCGGCTGCGACACCGGCCCGCGCACCTCGTTCCCGCCGGAAAACCAGCCGCCCGCATCCGTGGCTACCCGCCCGCTATCGGCCAGCAGGAGGCTGGGCAGCAGAATGTCCGTCGGTTGCGGGCCGTCGGCGCAACGCTACAAGTCATAGAATTTTAGCACCTCGAAGGCGCTGACGCGGCCACCCACGAACCAGACCGTAATCCTGTGGTCATCTCCGCCAAGCTTTGCTTCCACGTCCTTCGGCCATTGCCATCGGGAGATGAGGAACTCTGAGGAAAGCTGGATATACCGTGTCGCTTGGTAGTGGTAGGTGTCCTTCTCCTTCCATAACGGCTTGCCCAGCACCCCCTCGACTTCTTCCCGCGTGAGGCCCAGCCTGAGGCCGCTCTGTGTGGCAAGCCCGGCGTGCACGCCTTTGGTGGGCGCAAAGCGCTTGATGTGCTGACGATATTCTTTTGGCAGTACCGAGGGACTGAAACCGACGAAAAATGATGCCGCATATTCCTTGTTGTCTTGGCAGGTGTTGCACATGTTCATCAGCAGAACAGTGCTGTCGCCGGGGCGGGCCGAGGCATAGCCAAAAGCGAGCTTGCATCTGCGCCACTCGGGCAAGGGCTTTGCCGGGCCAAGAAGGGCGAAAGCCGCGCTCTTCGTGTCATCGCCCGCCCGAAGGGTGGCGTTGGCCGTCTCGCCAAAGCCTGCCACCGCCATATGAGCGGAATTCGTGATCCGCGCCATGAGGGCCTCGCCTTCCGCCTGTGGCAAACGCACGGCCCGTATGTCGCCTGCGGTCCACGTTTCCAACATGAACTCGCCCTTTATGTTCTCATACAGGGTTACAGGCCCGCACCAAGCCGCCTCAAGAATGAGCAGCGGGCAGAGTACGGCAAAGGACACCAGGACCACGAGCTTATTTTTCCACACGAATCCACTCCTTATTGAACGGCTTCAGCTTCTCCCTGTCCGGCTTCTCCAGCGCGATGCACCCAGCCGAGTCCCGGCCCCGGTCCTGCGGCAAGCGCGCCTGCGCGTGGACGTAAAAGCTGTCCGGGTCGCGGCCAAGAGCAATGACTCGTTTGCGCGTTTCCTCATCAGGTGTGAGCTTGTACGCAGGGTCAGGCCATGGACTGGTCTTGAGTTCTTCCACCTTCCAGTTCCCCCGTGGGAGCGGGCCCACACCCTTGATGCCTTCTGTACCCGGGTTGTTCTGGCCTCCGCCGCGCCCGGCATAGCCAACGGCCAGCGGCTTGCCATCCGGGCCGTTCAACTGCCCCGACTTCTGGCTGTAGGTCAGATGCGGCTCCGCTGGGGCAGGCGGAGGCGGATATTTTTCCTGTTCCGGCGGCGTCACCTGCCCGCGCACCTCGTTGCCGCCGGAAAGCCCGCCGTCAGCATCGGTCCACACCCGTCCGCTGTCGGCCAGCAGGATGCCAGTCAAAAACGGGGAGTCGGCGTCCTCGCGCTGTTCTTCGTCGTCGCCTTGGCCGTTTGCGTACAGGCGGCCATCGGTCCCGAAGGTGCTGACCGAGCCGTCGCGCAGGGACGCGGCACCGCCGCGCGGGCCGGTGCAGCGGCCCTGGGAGTCGTAGCCCTGGGGCTTGCCGCCAGCGCCGATCTTCATGCCCGGGCCTGCGCCGCCCGCACCGTCCTGTTCCGGCAGCGGCGCGCCGTCCACCAGCACCCACTCAGGAAGGCGCTTCGCCGGGGCCCTTTCCTCCACGAATGAAGTGTGCGGCGGACGCCAGTCCGGGGTCTTCTTCACCACCCACCAGTCGGGCAGGCCCCTGCCGCGCGGGCGGTTGCGGATGTCCGCAGGCTTCTTCACCTGAACATACCCGCCGGTCTCGTCCGCAATCCAAAGCTGTTTGCCCTGTCTGTTCGCAAGCATATGCGACCTCCAATACAATTTCAACGGAGCATGGCATCGCCTATTTGCCGTGGACAAAAATTCCTTATTTTTGGCCGGAAAAAGGATGCGTTTGGCGGGTTGACAGGGGGGGGACCGCAGCGCAGCGCCCGCCCGCGCAGCCCCGGTCTCCCCGCTTCCCTGCGCCAGAATTTTGGCGTAGAGCTAGGCCCATGAGCAGAGCAGACGTTTTATGCACCCGCTTGGCAGAGGTGAAGCGCCGCATGGTCGCGGCCTGCGAGCGCGCTGGCCGCGCGCCCGAATCCGTGCGCCTGGTGGCGATCTCCAAGTTCCATCCCGCGTCGGACATCGCTGCTTTGGCCGCCTGCGGCCAGCGCGACTTCGGCGAGTCATACGTGCAGGAGGCCCTGGCCAAGCAGGACGCCCTGGTGGGCGAGGACATCCTGTGGCACTTCGTGGGCGGCTTGCAGACAAAGAAGGCCAAGAACGTTGTGGACCGCTTCTGCCTGGCCCACAGCGTAGACTCGGAGAAGCTGGCCCGCGAGCTGGCCCGCCGCGCAATTGACGCGCGCATCCTTCTGCCTGTGCTCATCGAGGTGAACCTGGGCGAGGAGGAGCAGAAGGCCGGGGTGGACGAGGCCGACCTCAACGAACTGGCCGAGGTTGTCGTCTCGCTCAACAAGCGGGGCTGCGGCCTGGACCTGCGCGGGCTCATGTGCCTGCCGCCCATGTTCGACGCGCCCGAGGAAGCCCGGCCCTACTTCGCCCACCTGCGCGAGCTGCGCGACGAACTGTCCGCCCACCTGGGCATCCCTCTGCCGGAGCTCTCCATGGGCATGACCGGCGACTTTGAGGCGGCCATCGAAGAGGGCGCGACCCTCATCCGCGTGGGCACGTCCATCTTCGGCTCACGCCCGCCCAAGGGCTGAGTTCTTCCGGCCCGGCATTCCGGGCCGGAGGCCCAACCTGCACGGTTCTTGATAATCCCGCATCCGGATGCTATCCTACGGCGCACGTGGGGGCTCTGGGCCTCCTTGGTCGCGCGTCAACACACGCGGCCAACGCACGCAGTCACCGCAACCGGGATGGCCCATGCAGTTTCGCCGTCGCCCACCTTTGGCCGCCGCCCTGGCTCTGGTTTTGGCCCTGACCCTTTGGGGACAGGCCGCCCAGGCCCAGTCCCTGGTGCTGTCCAACCTGGTGGTGGACAACCAGTCCGGCGCACTCACGGCGCGTTTCGGCGTGGCGCTGGACTCCCTGGCCGAGGTGACGGACGTCCTGCAGAGCGGCGTGCCCCTGGCCCTTTCCTGCCGGGGCAAACTCATCCGCCAGGGCGGCATCTTCTCCAGCCCGCAGGTGGCCGCAGCCGAGATGGTCTGCCGCTTGAAATACGACTCCCTGACCCGCGAATACGCCCTGATCATGCCCGGGCGCGAGGCCCCGCTCAAAAACGCCCGCCTGGACGAGCTGTTGCGCAGCGGCTGGGGCGCGCTGACCCTGGACATGGGCTCCTGGAAACTCCTTGAGCGCGGCAAGACGTACACGCTGACCCTGGACATCAACCTGCAGCAGACGGACATCCCCAACTGGTTCAAGCGCACCCTGTTCTTCTGGTCCAGGGACATGGCCCCCCAGGCGACGTACCAACTGCACTTCAAGTACTAGCGCCCGTGAAACCTCCAGCCGACACCCCCATGGCCACGGCCATCGCGCCGGAAGCCCGCGAACGTCAACGCCGCAAACGGGAGGTCGGCATTGCCGTTCTTGGCATCCTGATCATCGTAGTGCTCACCTGGGTTGAGCTGAAGCTCCTGGGCGTCAATTCCTACCTGTTCCTCGGCCTGGTTAACCTGAACATCATCCTGCTCCTGGTGGTGTTGTTCGTGGTGGGCAGAAACGGCGTGAAGCTCCTTCTGGAGCGCCGCCGCAACGTCCTGGGCTCGCGCCTGCGAACCCGGCTCGTGCTGGCCTTCATCCTGCTTTCCCTCGTGCCCGTGGCGCTCATGTTCTACGTTTCGGCCAAGTTCGTGCAAACCAGCGTGGACTACTGGTTCAAGACCCAGGTGGAAGACTCCATGGAGCAGTCCCTGGAGATTGGCCGGGCCTTCTATCAGTCGGCCCAGGCGCGGGTGGAGCAGCGCGGCCGCGAGGTCATCAGCCAGGTGGCCGCCAACCACTACACCTGGGGCGGCAAAAGCATGGACAACCATCTGGAGGAGTCCCTGCGCGAGTACGGTCTCTCGGTCATCGGGGTCATAACCCCCGAGGGCAAGGACCAGAACAAGCACCCCCCCCAGGTGTTCGACCGCGTCTGGTCCGAGGCCCGCACCAAGGTGAACATGGACGACCTGCGCAAGAACCCGCGCTACGTCTCGGTGATGCTCTCAAGCGCGGGCAACGACCTGATCCTGGGCCTAGTGCCGGTGGATGAAGGCAAGGCGGGCTTCCTGGTGCTGGGCGAAAGCATCGGCGGCGGGCTCATGTACAAGCTCGACCAGGTGGTGCGCGGCCTGAACGAGTACAAGAAGCTCCGCAAGCTCAAGTACCCCTGGAAGATGAATCTCTACCTCACCCTCGGCGTCATGAGCCTCCTGATCGTGCTCGGGGCCTCGTGGTTCGGCTTCCGCCTGGCCAAGGAGATCAGCGCGCCGGTGCAGGCCCTGGCCGACGGCACGGAGCGCATCGCCAGGGGAGATCTCTCCGTGCGCCTGGACGACACCTCCGATGACGAGCTGGGCTCCCTCGTGCGCTCCTTCAACCATATGGCCGAGGACCTGGACACGGGCCAGAAGCGGCTGATGAACGCCAACGAACGCATGGCCCAGCAGTATATGGAGCTGGAGCGCCGAGGCCGATACATCGAGGCCGTGCTGGACAACATCACCTCGGGCGTCATCTCCACAGACGCCAACGGGCGCATCGGCACCGTGAACAAGGCGGCGGAGGCCATGCTCGGGGTCAATGCCGAGCAGCTGGTCGGGCTGAAAGCCCAGCACTTGGTGCATGGCGAGTTCTCCGAACTTCTGGGCGCGGCGCTGAAACATCTGGCCAAGGTGCCCGAGGCGCGCTGGACCCGGCAGATAGACCTGCAGCTCAAGGAGCGCAGTGCGCGGTTCCTGGTGAACTTGGTGGGGCTGCACGGCGGGGGCGGAGGCCAGGCCGACGGCGTGGGCGGCACGGGCCTCGTGGCCGTGTTCGAGGACATCACCGAACTGGAGAAGATGCAGCGCCTGGCCGCCTGGCGCGAGGTGGCGCAGAGAATCGCGCACGAGATCAAGAACCCGCTCACGCCCATCAAGCTCTCGGCCCAACGGCTGTTGCGCAAGTTTTCCGGCGTGGCCCAGGACAAGAGCTTCGACGACTGCGCCGAACTCATCGTGCGCGAGGTGGAGCGCCTGCAGCAGATGGTGGGCGAGTTCTCCGGCTACGCCAAGCTGCCCGAGCTGGAGCTGATTCCCGGCGACCTTTCCGCCCTGCTGACCGAAGTGGTGGGCACCTTCGCCACAGCCCACCGCAATATAGCCTGGAGCCTTGAGGCCGATGCGGGCCTGCCGCCCCTGCCCTTTGACGCCGAGGGCCTGCGCAAGGTGTTCATCAACCTGCTCACCAACGCCGCCGAGGCCCTGGAAGGGCATGAAAACGGCGCGGTTGCGGTGCGCGCGCAGAGCGACCCGGCCCGCGGCCTTGCGCGCATCAGCGTGACGGACAACGGGCCTGGATTCAGCCAGGAGGAGCGCGCGCGCATGTTCGAGCCCTACTTCTCGCGCAAGAAGACCGGCACGGGCCTGGGCCTCACCATCGTCCGGTCCATCGTCATGGACCACAAGGGCAATGTGCGCGTGGAGGCAGCCAGCCCGCGCGGCTCCATCTTCCTGGTCGAACTGCCCCTGGCTTAGGGTTTTGCCGCCGCAAGCACCTCGGCAATCACTTCCTTGGTGATGTCCTTGCGCTCCGCTGCTCGGGCGGTGAGGGCCACGCGTCCCCGCTGGTACGCCGTGCCGGGCGCATCGGCGTTGACGCCGTGCGTGACCGGCTGCTCGATGGTGGAGATGCTCGCCGTGTCGGGGATGAACCCGGCCAGGAGCAGCATCTCCAGCAGGCAGGAGAGGGTGGGAGCCCACTGCGGGTGCGAGCCCTTGTAAATGCGCCACCAGTAACCGTCGTCCGCATCCGCCGGCATCACGCCGTTGAAGATCATGCAGGACATGGGAAGGTTGGCGATGTAGGCAGTCTCCACGGCCAGCACGCCGCCGGCGCGCATGAGCGCCCGGCACTGCGGGAACGACACGTAGGGATCGGGCAGATGGTACAGCACGCCGAGGTGCTGGACGATGTCGAATTCGCCGAGGATGCCTTTATTGACTTCCAACTGCTCAATGGCGATGTTGAAGAACGGCGTCACCCTGCTCTTGAGCTGCTCGCGGCAGAAGAACAGCCGTTCCGCGCTGGAGACGCCGATATCCACGGTAAGCACGTCGGCCGCGCCGCGCCCCTCGGCCTCAAAGGCCCACATGCCGTCCATGGATCCGATGTCCAGCACGCGCCGCCCAGTGTAGTCCGTGCTTGTTGTGGCCCGGCGGATGTTGTCCCACAGGGGTTCCCAATCGTGGCCGGGCGTGACGAGGCCGCCGGGGAGCTGTATTTTGTGGTACCACGGGCCCAGGTTATTCATGCGTTGCTGCAAATCAATGCTCATGCCATGCTCCTAGTGGGATGAATTTGCCGCTTTCCCTGGCATCAGGTGTGCATGGACGTCCGGGTGGCGCGGTTGGTTTGTAGCCTATCGACCGGTTCGCGCCATGGCAATACGGTCTGAAGCAACACTGGCCGACGCGGCACGCGGGCCAAGTGGACATGGACCCGCAGATGGGGTCTCATTAAACGTACCTATCAGAGGACGGTGCAGGGTAAGCGTGGACACAACGGACGTGAAGGCCAGAGTCCATTTCCAGGTGCTCAAAGAGCTGGGCGTGCTTTTAAGCGCCGAGGATGAGCCGTGCCTTGTTCCGGCTGGGCCGGATGTTGCGTCCGTGCGGCACGTGCTCTCGGCCCACATCCCGCTATGGTCATACGAGCAGCGGTTCTACGCGCAGCCGATGCGCAGCGAACCGCCGATCTTCGAGACCCTGGACCCGTCCACCGCGCTGGACGAGGTGATGACCAAAACGCGCTTCATGGCCATCATCGGCGCGGAGCTCTCCCCGGTGGTTGAGCGCCTGCTGAGCGAACAAGGCATGCTGCTGCTGATTTTCGAGCACGACCCGCGCCGCCTGGCGCGCTTCCTGGCGCAGATCGAGCCCACGCGCCTGGTGAACAAGGCCCTGGTGTTCCTTGGCCGCCCGCACGAGTTCTACCCGCCCATCTCCGCCCTGCTTGCGCAAAGCGACTTCCGGCCCGGCTTCCCGGTGTTCTACACGCCGGATGGCGCAGGCCGGGAAGATGCCGCCTTCGCCGCAGAAATCATCGAGTACGTGGAGACCGTGTTCTACCGCGAGCGTCTGTACCCCGTGGGCAGTCAGACCCTGGCGCGCAGCATCCCCTTCCGCGACATCAACCGGGACCTGTTCTTCGACCAGGTGGTGCATGCGTACGAGAACCTGCCAGCCTACGCCAACTGCCCGGACATCGACGCCCTGCGCGGCTTGTTCCGGGGCGAAACGGCCATAGTGGCCGCAGCCGGGGCCGCCCTGGCGGAGCAGTACGGCTTCCTGCGCCAGAACCAGGACAAGGCGGTGATCATCGCCGTGAACTCGGCCCTCAAGCCCCTTGTGAAAGCGGGCATCAAACCGCATTTCTGCGTGGTCAACGACACCTCGCTCCAGGTGGCCAAGACCTTCGAGGGCCTGCCCCAGCTGCATCCGGTCATGCTGGTGGCCCACTGCCTCTCAAGCCTCGGCGGCGATGTGTTCCCGCGGAAGTTCCTCTTCGGGGCCTTGCGGTCCGAGATCTTCGGACCAAGGCCCGGCTTGCGGCTGCACGGCTCGGTGGTGACCACGGGATTTTCGCTGGCTCGGCACCTGGGCTGCGCGCGGGTGGTGCTGGCTGGGGCGCTTCTGTCGTCAAACGATCCCTGGTCCCTGAACTATGTCACCGGCAACACCGGCCTGGGCTACCTGCCGGAGTCGCGCCAGTTGACCCACACCTGGCCGCAACTCTACCCCGTGACCAACCGCTTCGGACGGCAGCGCTACACCAGCCTGAACTTTCTCGACGTGAAACACTGGCTGGTGGAGGAAATCCGCCTGAGCGGCATCCCCGTGGTCAACACCTCCAAGGACAGCATCATCGACACTCCGCCAGTGCAGTTCGACGAGGCCCCGGTCATCGAACCAACGGGCAGGCTGCCTCAGGCTCTGCGCCAGGCCCATGCGGCGCGCAAGCGCGCCCCACTTTGGGCCAAGGCCATCGCCTTCGCCCTGAGTGAAGCCGCGCGCCACAAAGCCTGCCTGGGGCTCATCGACAGCCTTGAGCACCTGCCCCCGGAAGCCTTCCTGGAACAGGGCCGAAAGGCTCTCGCCATATTCGACCAGAACAACGTTTCCTATCTGGTCCAACGCTTCGAAGACTTCAGCCAGGTCCTGTTCTACGACCTGATCACCAGCCCGGACCCGGCGGAATACACCAAGGGTCTGCGCTACCATTTTTCATACGCCAGGCGCATGCTCGTCTGCCTGCTCGACCTGCTTTCCCGGCAGGAGGCCCGCATGCGCGGGCTGGCGCAGACGGCCTGACCCAGGCACAAGGAGAACAACGGATGCTCGACCCCGCACAGTACCGCCGAGAGGAATCCCGCGCCAAGGCGCAGCTGCCCAACTGGCGGCTGGCCCAACGCCACGGGGCCACGCTGTTCAACCGCGTGGGCTTCCCTGTGCGCGTCGACAGCCTGGACGAGCTGGGCATGCTGCTCGACACCATGCAGGAGGGCCGCTTCGAGGCCATCCAGCAGGAGTTGGGCGGACTGACCAAAGCCGAACAGGAATTGCTGGCGCAGGCCCTGGCCGAGGCCGTGCGCTTCCAGCTGGCCCATTTCGGCCAGCGCGCGCCCGTGCTGCCGCTGGACACGGCCACGGCCATGCTGGCGGCCTACCGCAAGATGCAGGCCCTTTCGCCCGGATTCCGCCGCGTTTTGGAGGTGGGCCCGGGCTGCGGCTACTTGGCGCTGTTCCTGGCCCAGCACCCGGAGCTTGAGCGCTATGCCGCAGTGGAGGCCACGGAGAGCTTCTATCTGCTGCAGCACCATTTGCTGGCGCATCTTTTCGGCGCGGGCTTCCGCGAGGAGCTCGAACCCCAGGGCCGCAGCGCCCACTTCAGCGCCAATGCTCCCACAGACTCCATCAGCCTGCCGTCGCTGCCCGCCGTGCGCGCCACGCACCATCCCTGGTGGCGCCTGGGCGACCTGGCGCAGGCGGAAGCTCCGCAGGCCGGCGGCAAAGGCTTCGATCTCATCGTGTGCAACGCGGCCATGCTGGAGTTCGAAGCCGAGGCTCTGCGCGACTACCTGGCGCTGTTCAGCAAGGTGCTGGCGCCAGGTGGAATCGTCTTCGCCCAATGTTTCGGCTTCGAGACCCCGGAGCGTGACCGCAACTACCTGCTCGGCGCCCTGCGCGAGGCCCGGCTGGCCCCGGCCTTCATCGCCTGGGGCGGCCATCCCAAGGCCCGAGGGTTCTGGGACCAGCGCTCTCCAGCGGGCAGCCCCGGCTTCGTGCCCAAGGCGGACGACCGCCGCTTCACCACGGCTCAGGGCGTGTTCGTGGCCGAAGGGCACCCGCTATGGGAGCAACTCTACAAGCCTGAGCACTACTGCATCCACACCGTGAGCGGCTTCGCGCCCCTGGCGCACTTCTTCGCCCAACCGCAAGACGCGCGCTGCCTCTCCCCTGGGGAGGCAGCTGAACAGACG
>NZ_JAUYFU010000109.1 GCF_030689645.1 Humidesulfovibrio sp. | reverse complement strand
TCTGTGGCTCAAGAACCAGGGAAGCCTGTCCTGGCCGGAAATGATGCAGATCTTCAACACCGGCATCGGCTACGTGCTCATCGCTAAAAAGGATGTTGCCGAGGACATCATGAACCGCCTGTCGGGCATGGACGTGGCCGGTTTCGTCATTGGCGAGATCAAGACCCGCGTGGACGACCAGGAGCAGGTGCAGGTGCACTTCCCGGAGTAGCCTGCAACGCAGCATCACAACACAAAAAGCCCCGGTTCGCCGGGGCTTTTTGTATTCCGGCGGACCGGCACGCCAAAAAAGCGCGCCTAGTAGCCCAAGTCCTCGCCCACAAGCACCACATGGATGCGGTCCTTGATGGTCGAGCCCTCGATGACGACCCAGGAATTGCAGATTTTCGTCTCGCTGCGGCAGTTGTGGCAACGGCCGTCCTCCACGCAGGGATTCTTGAGCCCCAGGGCTCCGGCCAGGCGGATATTATTGGCCGGGGCGGCGATGGTGCGCACGCGGGCAAAGGCGGCATCGAGGTCGGCCACCACCTTGTTCATGCCCACAAGCAGCAACACCTTGCGCGGCCCGAAAAGCATGCCCGCCACGCGGTTGCTCATGCCGTCCAGATTCACCAGCCTCCCGTCCAGGGTGAGGGCGTTGCTGCTGGTGACCAGCACGTCGGCCAGCAGCGCCTGTCGGCGGAGCTCGAAAGCCTCCGCCGGAGTCATGCCCGGAGCATAAGGGTCCATGAGCGTCACGCCGGGCAGGCCGCCGATGGCCTCCCATAGCCCGAGGCGCCCGACGGACTCCGAGCCGCAGCGGCTGACGCTGGCCGGATTGGGGATAAGCCGCAAAACCTCGGCCTTGGCCTCCTGGGCCGTGGCGCAATAACTGGCGGCAATGCGCCTGTGGCCGAACTGCTTGATGAGATGCGCAGAGAGCTTCTCCCGCTGCTGAAGAACCGGCGTTTCCATGAAAATCCTCCTTGCCCGACGTGTGGGCCACTATGCCCTCAGCCCAAGACGCCAGTCAATCACACGAGTGTTCGTATCAATCCAAACACCCCCATTGACCTTCCCAAAACAAAATACTACGCATAGTATAAAAATTTCTCTGAGGTCCGATGCGAGGAGAAGCCAGGAACAACCATCGCCCGCGCAGGGCAAAGCTGCTTTCGCTCCGGCGTCTGGCATGCCCTCGGGGTTTGCCTGCCGCCGCTGCTTGGTCTCCGAGGCAACCTCATGCCCGCCGCCCTCGTTCGATTGTCATATGGGCACTGCACCAGCAGCCATCTACACCCCGCCTTTCTTGGGCGAACCGCGATTATCACCCGAACCCCAGAGAAAACATGGCAACCGATACAGAGTCTACGTTGACTTTGTCGTGGCGGCTGCTACTATGTTTCAAACGCTGAGCAGGAGTTCTCATGCCCCCCACCCCCCACGGCACCACAGCGAAATCTGGAGAAGATTGCCCGGAGTCAGGCCTGTGGGAGGTTGTCGGCCATCCGGAATCGGCCGCCGAACTTTTCAGGGGGAACATCATGCCGCCCTGGTGCGGCAAGAGCGTCACCTGGCGGCTGGTGCGCCCCAAGTGATGCCCAAACGCAAAAAGCCCCCGGCGTGGAGTGCTACGCCGGAGGCTTCGTCATTCTTTGTGTCCGCTAGCGCGAGCCGATGTCCAGACTGTCGCTGTAGGCCGTCTCGGTATGCTCGGCCTGGTCCAGCCCCTGCGACTCGGCCTCCGGGGCCAGACGCAGCCCCATGGTCTTATCCACAAGCTTCAAGAGCGCCCAACTGAGAACCAGGGCATATGCCACCACAACGCCAGCGCCCAAGGCCTGGATGCCGAACTGTGCAGGATTGCCGTAGAACAGGCCGTCCACGCCTGCGGCGTTCACGCCCTTGGTGGCCAGCAGGCCCGCCATGAGGGTGCCGATGAGCCCGCCCAAGCCATGAATGCCCACAACGTCCAGACTGTCGTCGTAACCCATGCGCGCCTTGGCCAGCACGCCCAGGTAGCAGGCCCCGCCCGCCACCAGGCCGATGACCATGGCCGAAGGCGCAGTGACGAAGCCCGCAGCCGGGGTGATGGTGGCCAGACCAGCCACAGCCCCGGAAGCCGCACCCAGTGTGGTGGGCTTGCCCCGGTGCCACCACTCAACGATGGTCCACATGGCCATGCCCGCCATGCCGCCCATGTGGGTGGACACAAAAGCCGTGGCCGCCACGCCGTCAGCGGCGAGGGCGCTGCCGCCGTTGAAGCCGAACCAGCCAAACCACAAAAGCCCCGTGCCCATGAGGGTCATGGGCAGGTTGTGCGGGAAGAACTGCCGCCTGCCGTAGTCGCGCCGGGGGCCCACCACGAACACGGCGGCCAGGGCCGCTGCGCCGCAGGTCAGATGCACCACGATGCCCCCTGCGAAGTCAACGACGCCAAGAAGCTTGAGCCAGCCGCCGGAGCCCCAGACCCAGTGGCACACGGGGTTGTAGACCAGCAGCGCCCAAAGCAGGCTGAACACCAGAAAGGGGGCGAAGCGCACGCGCTCGGCAAAGGCGCCGGTGATGAGCGCCGGTGTGATAACCGCGAACATGCACTGATAGATCATGAACACGGAGTGCGGGATGGTGGCAGCGTAGTCCGGGTTTGGCGCAGCGCCCACGCCGGATAGCCAGGCCCAGGCCAGATTGCCGGTGATCCCGCCCACGTCGGGCCCGAAGCTCATGGAGTAGCCCAGAATCACCCACTCGAAGGTGATGAGCGCGATGAGGAAGAAACTCTGCATAAAGGTGCCCAGCACATTCTTGCCGCGCACCATGCCGCCATAAAACAGGGCCAGGCCCGGCGTCATGAGCAGCACAAGGGCCGCGCAAATGAGGACGAATGCGGTGTCTCCCGCCTGGATCATATGGCTCTCCCTCGTCGTGGGGCGCGGAAGGAAGGTTCCCGGCGCTGGTTCCGCCGACCGGGCTGAAAGGGAGCGCCGCCTGCCCCGTACGGCGACAGGGCATTCATAGACAGAATCCTTTATCGAGGAAAGACAAATTTTCAGTCTGTTTTGACAAAAACGTATTCTTTGAATTCTCAACACCATTTTAATATAAAAAAAATAACACAAAAGCCGCACACACTGATCCTGATCCATGCGACTATTGGTTTTTTTGCCAATTCCGGCAGCAGGCCCACCAGGCCGGCAGCCCGGCAGAAGCATTGCGCACCGTTCTGGCCTCTGCTATCCCTGGCCCCTGCCCGATGGCGTGCCGCGAATCCTCGCCAGAACGCGCCCAGCGCAGATACAGGACCCGGTTATGTCCGCCCAAGAACCGGACCAGCCACGCATCGACAGCGCCGCCGACCAAAAGCTTTTGAGCTTCGAGTTCGCGGCCATCTGCGCCATCAGCGTGCTGGCCTTCTGCAACATATCCATCTTCTATGGCTTCTACAGCTACCTGACGGAGCTGGGCATACCTCCGGCGTGGCGCGGCCCGCTCCTGGCCCTTGAGCCCCTTACGGCGCTCGTCGTGCGCCCCTTCCTGGGCCGCTATTTGTCCCTCAAGAACGGGGTGCAGTTCATGCGCGCTGGCATGGCCCTGGCGACGGTCTCGCTGCTTTGCTACCCCTTTGCCTCTACCATCCCTGTGCTGGCGGTCGTGCGCATCCTGCACGGCCTGGGCTTCGTCACCGTGGTGGCCGGGCTCATGGGCACCCTGATGGCCTTCTTGCCGCGCGATAAAAGCGCCCAGGGCTTCGGCCTGTTTTCAGCCACAATCCTGTTGCCCTACGCCATCATGCCGCCCTTCGTTGAAATGCTGCTGCCCCACCTCTCAAGCCACGGCCAAGCCTACGCGTTGGCCGCGCCGCTCATGCTCCCGGCCTTTCTGCTGCTGGTGCCCCTGGGACGGCGCAGCCGGGCCCGCGCAGCCGTCTTGCCCGCCTCGCACCTGGAGCGGCCAGGCTGGAGCGAAGTGCGCTTGGCCTTCAAGTCTCTCGGCGTCATGCTGCTTGTGACAGCCAATTTCTTCCTGGTGGCGGCCCACGCCATCGTGTTCTTCTTCATGCGCGACTTCGCCGCCGGCATCGGCGCGGTCAACCCCGGCGCATTCTTCACCTGCGCCAACGCCACGACCATTTTCGTGCGCGTGCTGGGCGGCAACCTCCTGAACAGAATCGACAAGGTGCGAACCCTTCTCGCAACCTTCCTTGGGCTCGGCATTCTGGTGCCGCTGTTCGCCCATGCGGGCAAGCCAGCGGCGCTCCTGGGCATGGCTGCGCTCTACGGCACAGGCATGGCGCTGACCATGCCGCTCATCAACTCCAGCATGTTCAACATCTCTTGTCCGCGCCTGCGCGCCTACAACGCTAATCTGCTTATGGTGGCGGTGGATGCGGGGTTCTTTGTGGGGCCGTTCCTGGGCGGGGCCATCATGGCCGGGGAGTTGGGACATGCTGTCTTATTCGGCATTGCAGGCGCTCTCATGTTCGCCGCCGCACTCTGCGTTCGGCCCGTGGCGCGCATCATGGCCGAAAACGAAATACAGAAGTAGAAGGGGACGCGCTGCGGCAACATTCTGGCGCCCGCCCTTCACAAAGATGCGCGAGAATGTGGTGCTTTTTTTCTTGACTTGTTCGTTTTTTCACATATCTTTCATACTGAATAAAGCCTCATGCCAAGCCCTGCCTCACGGGGTCGCGACAGGGTTCAGCTTCGACCAAGACCCCTAATTGCACTGTGCATCCAAACCAAGGGGGCTACTCATGAAGATTCTCGTCGCAGTTGATCCGTCCGATTCCGCCCTGCTGCCCGTTTCGCGCGCCGCCGCCATGGCCAAGAAGGAAGGGGCCGAGTTGACGCTCCTCGCCGTGGCCGAAGCCGTGGAAGACATGGAGAGCCTGTTCGGCGCCACCGCCACCGACCGCCTGCGTGAGAAGGCCTCGAAGGCGCTGGGCGCAGCCAAGGCCTTGGCCAAGGCAGCCGGGGTCGAGGCCAAGGAAATACTGGATTCTGGAGTATCGCCTGAAGAGATCATTGTGGACGCCGCGCAAAAGGGCGGCTTTGATCTCATCGTCATGGGCACGCGCGGCAAGAAGGGCGCACGCAAGCTGTTCCTGGGCAGCGTGGCCGCCAAGGTCATCGCCCTGGCCCCCTGCTCCGTGCTCGTTGTGCGCTAAACCCGCACGCCCGGTTTTTCTACGATGCGCCCGGTTCTGGTCATGCGGCCAGGACCGGGCGTTCCTGCGCGCGGCCAGGTTCAGCTTGGCAGACGCAGGTGCAGCAACGGAAAGGGCCTGCCCTGGCCGTCCAGGGCCGAACGCCCCGCCACCTCAAAGCCCAGGCGCAAGTAAAAGCCCAGGGCCTGCGGGTTCTGCTCGTTCACATCCACCTCGCGCACGCCCAGCGCGCCCATGGCATGCCGCGCCAACCGCCCGCCCAGGCCCTGGCCCCTGTGCTCCGGGTGGACGAAAAGCATCTCCAGACGCTCCCCCGCCGTACCCATGAAAGCCAGTATCTCGCCCTGGGTCCCGCACAGGCAGCGCAGCTCAACCAGATCGAAATATTCGTTCATGATCTGCGGCCTCAGCGCAGCGATGTCCGCCTCGGACAAGAAATCGTGGGTGGCGCGCACCGAAGCCTCCCAAAGCGCCAGCAGCTCCACCCGCTCAGCTTGCTCCACGCCGCGCACTGCACTGTCCATACTCACTTCTCCTTCATCCTCGCAAATAACATCCGCATGCCGCACCCTGCCGGAGCCCATGGTCAGGGTTCTATTCGCCCTGGCGACGCGTCGTCAAGAATCCCCCCGGCCCGCTGCTCCCTGGACGCTTGCCCTCGGGCATCCACTCACGTAAGAGCGCGCGCATGGACATCTCTGATCGTTACCTTGGCCGTCCCTGGCACGCGCTGGCGCTTTTTTCCGGCGGACTGGACAGCATTCTCGCCATTAAAGTCTTGCAGGAACAGGGGTTGAACGTCCTTGGCCTGCACTATGTGAGCCCGTTTTTCGGCAAGCCGCACCTGCTGGACCACTGGAAGAAAACCTACGGCATCGAGGCGTTGCCCGTGGATGTGCGCCGCCTGTACCTGGACATGCTGGTGGCCCCGGAGCACGGCTACGGCAAGCACATGAACCCCTGCGTGGACTGCAAGATCCTCATGCTGCGCCACGCGCGCGGCCTGCTGGAGCGCTTCGGCGCCAGCTTCCTGGTTTCCGGCGAGGTGCTGGGCCAGCGGCCCATGAGCCAGCGCGCCGACGCCCTGAACCTCATCCGCAAGGGCGCGGGCGTGGCCGACATTCTTTTGCGCCCCCTCTCGGCCCAGAAGCTCGGCCCCACGAAGATGGAAACCTCCGGGCTGGTGGACCGTTCGCTTCTGCCGGGCATCTGGGGCCGGGGCCGCCGTGAGCAGCTGGACCTGGCCGCGCACTTCGGCATCACCGACATCCCCACCCCGGCTGGCGGCTGCCGCCTGGCCGAGGCCGAACCCGCCGCGCGCTACCTGCCCATCATCATCAATATGGCCGAGCCAGGACCGCGTGACTTCCACCTCTCGCACCTGGCGCGGCAATACTGGGCCGGGCCCTACTGGCTGTCCATAGGCCGCAACGAGCAGGCCAACGAAGCCCTGGAGGCCGCCTGCGGACCGAACGACCTGCGCTTCCGGCTCAAGGACGTCACCGGTCCCCTGGCCCTGGGACGGCAGTATGCGCCGAAAGCTCCCACCGACGCCCGCCCCGAAGCCTGGCCGGAGCATGTGCTGGCCGACGCCGCAGCCTTTGCCGCCTCGTACTCCCCCCGCGCACGGGCCGAGGCCGAGGCCGGACATCAGGTGACCGTGCTTCTGCTGCGCGGCGGCGAGGTCACCGAACTCTCCGTCATCCCGGCGCGGCAGACGCCCCTCAATTGGGCCGAACCCAAGAGCAGCGCCCTGAACGCCTGGAAAAAGCGCAAGCCCTAGGTTGCAGCGCCAAGTGAACGCGGCCCCGGCAGGACAAAACGTCCTGCCGGGGCCGATTTGTTTTGCCCGTTGCCGTCACGCATTGTCATGGGCGGCCAAACCGGGCATATACGGGTCATGGCGAAACAGCGTGAAGAATTCCTCTGCTCGGCCTGCGGGGCCAAAAGCCCGCGCTGGACCGGGCAATGCTCCGGCTGCGGCGAGTGGAACACAATGCAGGTGGTTGCTGCGTCCTCGGCCCTGGGCGGCTGGAGCGCGCGCGGCACGGGCAAGCGGTTGGCCAGCCTGACCGCGCCCGAGGCCCTGGAAGACCTGGGCGGCGACGCGGTTCACGCCCGGCCAACAGGCATCCCGGCCCTGGACGGCCTGCTCGGATCAGGACTTGTGCCCGGCGCTGCGCTGCTTCTTGGCGGCGAGCCCGGCGTGGGCAAAAGCACCCTGCTTCTGCAATTGGCGGCCTGCCAAGCGGACCTTGGGCAAAAAAGCAACTCCGCGGGCCCCACGGTCTATGTGTCGGGCGAGGAATCCCTGGCGCAGATCCGCAGCCGCGCGAACCGCCTGGGCCTGCTTGGCCCCGGCCTGCTGGCCCTGGCCACCAACAACGCCGACGAGGCCCTGAACGTCGTGGCCGACATGGGGACGCAGCCCGGCCTGATCATCGTCGATTCCGTGCAGACTCTTGCCAGCCCCCGCGCCGAGGGCATCCCCGGCAGCGTAAGCCAGGTGCGCGCCGTGGCCGGCGAGCTGGTGGAGGCGGTGAAGCGTTCCCAGGCCACCCTGGTGCTGGTGGGCCACGTGACCAAAGACGGCCAGATCGCCGGGCCGAAACTGCTGGAGCACATGGTGGACACCGTGCTCTACCTGGAAGGCGACCGGCGCGACTACTCCCGCGTGCTGCGCGTGCTCAAAAACCGCTTCGGCCCCTCCGACGAACTCCTGGTGTTCACCATGGAGGAAAAGGGGCTGTCCGTGGTGGACGACCCCTCGACATTCTTCCTCGGCGCGCGCGACGCCACCCTCTCCGGCGCAGCGGTGTCCGTGGCCATGGACGGCCAGCGACCATTTGCTGTTGAAATTCAGGCTCTTGCCACCAAGAGCTTTCTGGCCATCCCGCGCCGCGCCGCCCTGGGCTTTGACGCCAACCGCCTGCACCTGCTCTTGGCCGTGCTGGAAAAGCGCCTCAAGCTGCCCCTGGGCCAATTCGACATCTACGTGAAGCAGGGCGGCGGCCTGGCCCTGCGCGACCCCGGCCTGGACCTGGGGCTTGCGGCCGCCGTGCTTTCCTCGTACTACGACGCGCCGTTGCCCGAGGGCGCGGTGTTCTGGGGCGAGCTGGACTTGAACGGCCATGTGCGCCCGGTGGCCGGACACGAAACGCGCCTCAAGCAGGCCTCGCGCCTGGGCTACGCCCCGCTGCTGCACTCCGGCACCTGCAAGACATTGGACGACCTGCGCCGCGCCCTGTTCGGCAAGGCCCAGGCCTGATGGACCCTCATTCAAGCATAAGGAGACGCTGATGCTGCCCACCGCTTTTCTGTTCCCCGGCCAGGGCTCGCAAGAGCTGAACATGGGCCGCGACGTTGCCGAGGCCCAGGCTTCGGCAATGGACCTCTGGCTGCTGGCCGAGAAGCACTCCGGCCTCAAGCTGCGCGAAATATACTGGGGCGCCCAAGACGCCGCCCCGGCCCCGGAAATGAGCGACACAAAAGCCCTGCAGCC
Organism: Humidesulfovibrio sp.; assembly: GCF_030689645.1. Lineage (GTDB taxonomy): Bacteria > Desulfobacterota > Desulfovibrionia > Desulfovibrionales > Desulfovibrionaceae > Humidesulfovibrio. The sequence goes on along the minus strand of NZ_JAUYFU010000109.1, from coordinate 14,205 downwards.
CGCCCTCACCGTGGTCAACGTGAGCCTGTGGCTGGCGCTGAAGGACAAGGCCGCGTCCATGCAGACCATCGGCGCGGCGGGCCACAGCCTGGGCGAGTTCTCGGCCCTCGCCGCTGCGGGCGTGCTGGGCGTGGAGGATGTCGTCAAGGCCGTGTGCGAGCGCGGCAAGCTCATGGCCGGCGCGGGCAAGGAAGGCCACGGCATGGCTGCGGTAGTCAAACTGCCGTTGCAAACCGTGGAGCAGATCGTGGACAAGGCCGCCAAGCAGAGCGGCGCGTTCCTGCGCATCGCCAACCACAATTCCCCGGCCCAGTTCGTGCTTTCCGGCGAAAAGCCCGCCCTCGACGCCGCAGCCGCGCTGGTGAAGGAAGCCAAAGGCCGCGCAGTGCCCCTGGCCGTTTCCGGCGCGTTCCACAGCCCGCTCATGAGCGAGCCCGCCAACGCCTTCGCCAAGGTGCTGGACGGCCTGCGCTGGCAGCCCCCACAGTTCCCGGTGTGCATGAACGTCACCGGCCTGCTGGAGCGCGACCCCGGCGTGCTGAAGGCCATGCTCACGGCGCAGATGACGTCATCCGTGCTATGGACCACCACCATGCAGTCGCTCTACGGCGCTGGCGCGCGGCGGTTTGTGGAGCTCGGCCCCAAGGCCGTCTTGACCAAGATGGTGGGCCAGAACCTGGAAGACGTGAACGACGCCATCGCCCAGAGCGCGGGCAGCATGGACGCCCTCATGGCGCTCTAGCCTCCGCCCATCGCAAAACAACGCGGCCCGGCTGCCCTTTTGGGGGTGGCCGGGCCTTTCTGCATTCTACAAAAGCTCGGGGCGGGCTAGAACTTGCGGTCCGGCCTCTGGAAGATCTTGGCTTCGGCCCGCACCGTGTTCTTGCCCAGGTGGTTGATGCGGTTCACGGAGTCGATGGCCTGGCGGCGCAGGATGGGCAAGAGGTCCGAGCGCTCCAGGAACCCCGCGAAGTCCTTGTTCGCGGTGATGCCCGGCCCGAGGATAAAGCCGTCCTCGACCTTGGGATCAACACGCACGTCGCCCTCGTCCAGCACCACTTCCGAGCCGGTTGCCCGGCTCAGCATATCGCGCAGGAACGCAGCGAAGGCGTTCTGCACGTCCTGGGTGCTCTCGGCGCTGTTCACGCGCTGGCGCAAGGAGCGCGACAACTCGTTCTCGTGCTTGGTCAGGGATGAATCCGCGTGCATAGGGGCCTCCCGTGTTTATGGGAATTTTACTTATGCTCGAATATCCATCGGATCGCAGGCAAAGTAAAGGGGCATGAGATCTGGCGGAGGCACAAAAAAGGCCCCGTCTTCCAACGGGGCCTTTGGTTTCAGCTTGGTCGCAAGCCTTGCGGCCTACTCTTCTTCGTGATCGTGGGCGAACCAGGATTCGGCCAGGATGGGGCCGTAGTAGATGGCCTCGTCCTCCAGGTCCTCCTCGATGCGCAGGAGCTGGTTGTACTTGGCCAACCGGTCGCTGCGGCACAGGGAGCCGGTCTTGATCTGCCCGGCGTTCACGGCCACGGCCAGGTCGGAGATGAAGGCGTCCTCGGTCTCGCCGCTGCGGTGCGACACAACCGTGGTGTACGCGGCCTGCTTGGCCATCTCGATGGTGTCGAGGGTCTCGGTGACGGTGCCGATCTGGTTCAGCTTGATGAGGATGGAGTTGGCCACGCCGCGCTCAATGCCCTCGGCCAGGATGTCCGGGTTGGTGACGAACACGTCGTCGCCCACCAGCTGGATGTCGTTGCCCATGCGGTCGGACATGCTGGTCCAGCCCTCCCAGTCGCCCTCGGCCATGCCGTCCTCAATGGAGACGATGGGGAAGCGCGACACGAGGTCGGCGTAGTAGTCGATGATCTCGGCGCTGGACAGGATCTTGCCCTCGCCCTTCAGGTTGTACTTGCCCTTGTCGAAGAACTCGCTGGCGGCGCAGTCCATGCCCAGGGCGATCTCGTAGCCGGGGTTGTAGCCCGCGGCCTCGATGGCGCGGATGATGTACTCAAGGGCCTCGGCGTGGCTCTTCAGGTTGGGGGCGAAGCCGCCCTCGTCGCCCACGCTGGTCACGTGGCCGTCCTTGGCGAGGATCTCCCGCAGCATGTGGAAGGTCTCCGCGCCCATGCGCAGGGCGTCGGCAAAGGTCTCTGCGCCAAGGGGCAGGATCATGAACTCCTGGATGTCCAGGTTGTTGGGCGCGTGGGCGCCGCCGTTGATGATGTTCATGAGGGGCACAGGCAGCAGCTTGGCGTTGACGCCGCCCAGGTACTGGTACAGCGGAATGCCCAGGAAATTCGCCGCAGCGCGCGCATTGGCCATGGACACGCCCAGAATGGCGTTGGCGCCCAGGCGGCCCTTGTTGTCCGTGCCGTCCAGGTCGATGAGCGAATTGTCCAGCGCCACTTGGCGCAGTCCGTCCATGCCCACGATGGCGTTGGCGATTTCCTCGCGGATATTGTTCACCGCGACGCTGACGCCCTTGCCGCCGTAACGTTTCTTGTCGCCGTCGCGCAGTTCGAGCGCCTCGCGGCTGCCGGTGGAGGCGCCGGAGGGTACGGCCGCACGGCCGGAAGCGCCGGATTCGTAGGTAACCTCGACCTCAACTGTGGGATTGCCGCGGGAATCCAGAATTTCGCGGGCCCAGACAGCGATAATGGTGCTCATATGTGCTCCTTGGTTTTGTGAACCGTGGTGTCAGACGAAGTGTCGCATGCAGAGCAATATATCATTTCTGTCACGGATTCAAATACTCTCCCGTGACATTTTGCGGACAGAATTCGGAAGAAGGCTTTACCGCGACGCAAGCCAGGCGCGCCAGAGTCCTTCCATGAGCAGATCCTCACGCACTTCGTGAATGGCTGGGCACACTTCCGCGATGCGCGCGGCGAAGCCCCCGGTGGCGACCAGCCGCACCTCGGCCTCGCGACCGGGCAGAAGCGTTGCGGCAAGCCGCCGGGCCAGGCCGTCCACCATGGCCGCAAAGCCATGAATGAGTCCGATGTTCAGGCTCTGGGATGTGCTGGTGCCGATGTCCAGACCGCCATCGGCGCGTGCGGGGCCGGTTTCCAGGGTGATGTGCGGCAGCTTGGCCGTGCCCGTGGCCAAAGCCCGCGCAGAGGACAAAACGCCCGGACAGATGAGCCCGCCCACGAAGGCTTCACCCACCACGCAATCGAAAGTGGTGGCGGTGCCGAAGTCCACCACCACGAGGGCCGGTGCGCTGGAGAGCTGCCGCGCGGCGTAGGCCGTCACCAACCTGTCCGCGCCAACCTCTGCGGGCCGCGCGTAGCGGTTCTCGATGGGGATGGGGATGTCGCCCGGAGCGAAATGCACCTGACGGTCGAAAAAGCGCGCCGCTGCACGGGAAAGCACCGGGTTCATGGGCGGCACCACCGAGGAAGCCACGAAGCCAGCCACCTCGCCGGGGGTCACGTTCTCCACCCGGCAAATGTCCAGCAGCTTGAGGCCCCAGCCATCAGAGGTGCCCACGTTGCCGGAGGGCGCCGTGGGCAGCGCATAGCAGGAGATGAGCCCCTGGCCGGGACGGGCCAGGCCCACCTTGACGTTGGTGTTGCCTACGTCGAGCAGAATCACTGTATCCATTTACCGTTCCTGCAGGGAAGCCTTTAAAGGGTAGTAGGCGCAGCTGGTGCCGGGTCAAATACATAGGAACAATTCGTTGCCAGCGCGCCCTGCTCGGTGTATTGCCGCATCATAGACATCCGTCAAGGAGAATACACATGGATCCCGTCCGGCTCATTCCGGCTGCCGAGGCCATTCCCTCCCCCTGGGGCTGGTTCGAAGCCTTGCTCGTGCTCACCTTCGCCCTGCACATCCTGTTCATGAACCTCACCGTCGGCTCGGCGGTCATCGCCTTTTTCGGCCGCCTGACGGGCAAGCACACCGACCTGGCCCACGAACTGGGGCACCGCACCCCCACCCTCCTGGCCCTGACCATCAACTTCGGCGTGGCCCCGCTGCTCTTCGTGCAGGTGCTCTACGGGCAATTCCTGTACACAAGCTCGGTGCTCATGGCCGGCTGGTGGCTCTCGGCCATCGCCGCCGTAATCATCGGCTATTACGGCCTCTACGTGCATGACGCCAAGTTCCACTCCGCGCCGGGCGTCTCGCGCCTTGCGCTGGCTGTGTCGCTCTGCTTCCTGCTGTACACAGGCTTCCTGCTCGCCAACAACATGACGCTGATGCTTCGGCCCGAAGCCTGGACCGCCTACATGGACAACCCGCGCGGCAGCCTGCTGAACCTTTCCGATCCCACCCTGTGGCCGCGCTACACCCACGTGCTGCTGGCCGCACCCGCCGTGGCAGGGCTGTATGTCGCGATTTTGGGGCAAAAGAAGCGCCGCCCAGACTGGGTGGACCTTGGGCTGGCCTGGTTCACGCGCATCACCATGGTGCAGATCCTGGTGGGCGGCTGGCTGCTCATGGCTCTGCCAAGGCCTGTGATGCTTGCCTTCATGGGGCAAAGCCCCCTGGCCACTGGCCTGTTGGGCGCAGGCGTGCTGCTGGGACTGGCTGGCCTCATGGCGGGCGTGCAGAAGAAGCCGGCCCTGGCGGCCGTGCTCACCGTGGGCTCGGTGCTGTTCATGGCCGTCACCCGCAGCCAGGTGCGCCTGTTCACGCTGGCCCCCTACTTCACCCCGGCCAGCCTGCCGGTCAAGAACGAGATAACGCCGCTGCTTATGTTCGTGGTCTCTCTCGTCCTTGGACTCGCTGTCATCGCCTACATGCTCAAGCTATATTTCAAGACGGCCCCCAAAGCGGCGGGGAAGGGGTAAGCCATGGAATATCCAATCTGGCACCTGGGATCCCTGGCCGGCGGCTTCTGGATCGCGCTCATCGGCACTTTTCACGTGTTTCTGGCCCACTTCGCCGTGGGCGGCGGGCTCTACCTTGTCCTCTCGGAGATTTACGCCCGCAGGCTGAACAGCCCGGTGCTCATCGCCCATGTCAAGAAGCACACGCGCTTCTTCCTGCTCATCACCATGGTTGCGGGCGGCGTAACGGGCGTGGGCATCTGGTTCACCATCGGGCTCTTGTCGCCCCAGGCCACCAGCACGCTGATCAAAGTCTTCGTATACGGGTTCGCCACGGAGTGGGTGTTCTTCCTGGCCGAGATAATCGCCCTGATCATCTACTATTACGGTTTCGACCACATGGACCCGGCGGACCATATCCGCATCGGCTGGTTTTATTTCCTTTTCGCCTTCCTCTCCCTGTTCATGATCAACGGCATCATCGGCTTCATGCTGACCCCAGGCCAGTGGCTCGCCACGCGCAGTTTCTGGGACGGCTTCATGAACCCCAGCTTCTGGCCGCAACTGGTGCTGCGCACGGGCATCTGCCTGTCCATGGCCGGTCTGTTCGGCTTCGTCACCGCCACACGCATCAGCGACGAGCTTTCCCGCGAACGCATGGTGCGCATGGCCGCAGCCTGGACCATCCTGCCGCTCATCGTCTGCATTGGCGCGGGCTGGTGGTACATCAAGGCGCTGCCCCTGCCCCAGTATGAAATGGTCATGCTCCGCTCGGCGCGAATCTCCGGCTTCGTGAAGTACTTCGAGATCTTCGCCGGGGCAGCGGCCCTTGGAGCCCTGGTGCTGGCGGTCAAGACGCCCAGCCGCATCCGCTTCCCCCTGGCGCTTCTTGTGCTGCTCACTGGCTGGGGCATCATCGGCAGCTTCGAGTTCGTGCGCGAAGCCGCGCGCAAGCCCTTCCTCATCTACGACCACACATACTCCAACGGCATCCGCGTCGGCACCGAAGAAACCACAAGCGCCCAGGGCTACCTGGCCACGGCGAAATGGGCGCGCATCCGCGAGGTGACGGCAGAAAACAAGCTGGCCGCTGGGGCCGAGCTGTACCAGCACCAGTGCTCAAGCTGCCACTCTCTCGGCGGCCCCATGAACAACATCAAGCCCTGGACGGCTACCCTCACCCAGCGCGGCATGGTGGCGCTCATCGGAGCCATCTCCAAGGTCAACCCGGCCATGCCGCCCTTTGTGGGCAACCAGGCCGAGAAAGAGGCCCTGGCCTCCTACCTCGCCGAGGTGCTGGGCGGCCACAAGGACGAGGCGCAGGCCGCCGTCGTCCTCACCGGCCAGGACACTGAAATTCCGGCCTTCAACCCGGCCAAGGACGAATACGTGCTGCTGGCCTGGCCCGACCTGGGCATGCACATGGTGGTGGAGTCCCAGGGAGCCTTCTCCCTGCGGCCGCCGCAGCTTGAGCTCAACGCCCAGCTCATCAAGCGCGGCGACGGGCCAAGCAAGATAACCGACAACGTGAACCTGACCTACGCGGTGGAGGGGGGCGCGGCCTCGGGCAACATGAACCCGCGCGAGGGCCGCGACTGGTTCCTGGCCCAGCTCTCGCTTTCGCCCCGCAACCCCGGCGACACCCTGAACCCGTATCCGCTGGCCACCATCGAGGCGCGCGACAAGACCACCGGAGACATCCTTGGCCGCACCCGCGTGGCCCTGCCTGTTTCCGACGAAGTGGCCTGCGCCAACTGCCACGGCGGCGGCGACAGGAAGGGCAACATCAGCGGCGAAACCGGCATGAACATTCTGCGCATTCATGACCGTCTGAACCGTACCCAACTCACCAATCAGGCCAAGGGCGGCAAGCCGGTGCAGTGCACCAGCTGCCACTCCGACCCGCTCACCGGCAAGGAAGGCCGAGGCGATCTCTTGTCTGTTTCCGCCGCCTTGCACGGCTTCCACGCCAACACCCTGAAGGGCCAGGGAGCCGAGGCCTGCGCCCGCTGCCACCCCAGCCGCCCCGACGGCGGCACCCGCTTCCAGCGCGACCTGCACGCCCAGGCAGGGCTCGACTGCGTGTCGTGCCACGGCGCCCTGGAAGACCACGCCCTGGCTCTTCTGAAGCGCGAGGCCGAAGCCTTTGACGGCAAGGGCAAGCGCGGAGCCAAGCGGCTCATCAGCCAGATCACCCCGCAGGGCATGGACAAGAAGGCCATCACGCCCCGCACCGCCTGGGTTCAGACACCGGACTGCCTGGCCTGCCACAAGGACTTCGGCGCGCCAGACCCCACACAGGCCTTCGGCAACTGGACCAAGAAGCCGGACGACCGCTTCCGCTACCGCATGGACGAGATGGGCGCGCTTTCCTGCCCGTCCTGCCACGGCCCGCAGCACGCCCTCTACCCGTCCATAAACCCCTACGGAAAGGACCGCGACGTCATTCAGCCGCTGCAATACCAGAAGCTGGCCCGCCCGCTGGGAGCACGGGGCAACTGCGCCATGTGCCACAAGGTCAAAAAGGACATCGACGCGCACCATCCAAACACGATCAAGAAATAGGCGGCACGCATGATCGCTCGCGAATGGAAATGCCTGTGCCCCACACGGCACCGTGAAGGATTCCTGGTCCACCTGGGGCGCACCGGCGTGCGCGAGGCGCGTGCAACCCCAGGCTACCAGGGGCACCAGGTGCTGGAGCGCATGGACCAGACCTGCCATGCCGGACGCTCCGGCTGCGTGGAGATCGGGCTCACCACCTTCTGGGAATCGTGGGAGGCGGTGCAGGCCTTTGCCGGAAATGACCCGGAACGCGCCGTGCTGTACCCCGGCGATGAACGCTACGAGATCGTGCCCGACAAACATGTACGGCATTACGACGTGCTGGAGCTGGAATTGAAGTAAGTGAATGATGGGGGCCGCCCCAGACCGCAACGGGGGGAGTCATTCCCCCCATCGCCATGTATCGTTAGGGCCGGGACGGGGCTGTCCTTTGGTTGCGCCGTCAAATGTCCTGCTTGTTGCTTTTACCTGTGAGCATTGGAGCAGCGAGGTGAGATGACCAGATGGAAGAATTGCGGCTTCAAGAAATCCTCGCCAGCGTCAGGGCCAGCATAGACAATCCGAATGCAGGTTTGCCGGAAGATGTTTTTTTGTTTATTTCCGCGTTAACCCCCCTCGTAAACGTCGATCTTTTAATCCGCGACCGCAATGGACGTGTTCTCCTCGCATGGCGTGATGATCCGTATTACGAGTGCGGATGGCATGTGCCGGGGGGCATCTTGCGGTACCAGGAAAGCCTTGAGGAAAGGCTGCAAAAGACAGCAGAGCATGAACTGGGGTGCCGCGTCGATGTGGAGCAGCCCCGTTTGGATGTTGTCGAGCTCATTCATCCGGGGCAAAAACACCGGGGCCATTTCCTTACATTCATTTACGCTTGTCGGCTTCCAGATCATTGGGACATACAGCAACAGCCCCAAAGCCCAGGCGAGCCTGGACACCTTGAATGGCATAACACTTTTCCGAAAAACATGATCCCGGTTCATTCCTTCTACAGCAAATATTTCTCCTAAAGCCTGCCAACTGCATTGCCATGCGCTTTAATAGCCCTCGGCTGCTGGCGTGGCGATCCCCCAACCGACATTTTCGGCAGAATCTGCGCCCCCTTGAGCGGGCGGCAGAGCCCCTCGACCAGCATGTTGCGCACGGCATTTTGCCGCTGAGACCCTCACGACAGCCGTTTTGTCGCAGGGAACCGGGGGCTGCGCGGACCTTCGCCAGCCAGCACCGAGCGTCATGCGAGGCGGACTCGCTGCCATTACAGTTTCGGCCACGCCCGACGAGAGGACAGAGGGCGCTCGGCCACACCTGCGAGACAAGGACATGACGGAAAAAGACAACTGGACTTTTGGATCCCTAGGCGGCCGGAAGTGGCTTTGACCTTGAACGGCGAAAGCATGTCTCCCGCATTGCCAGACGCTTTTACGCCACCTTGACGGTCGCGACAGCGAGCTGTATGCAACCCCACGTAAGCAGACGATGTTTTTGTCCCCCCGCATCATGAGACAGAGCCGAAGGCAATCGTCTGTTAACCTCATGGCGTCCACGCGTGCGCCCAAGGGCGCCCACATGGAAGTCGTCCGGCTCTGCGGCGGGCTTGGCACGGGCCTGCGCGCACAGATTATTTGAACAAGCTGTAGGACCAAGGCCGCGCCTGCTGGAAGACCTGGCAAAAGGCGTCACGCACTGGGTCTCCATTTTATTCCTTGATTGCAAAGAGCTTTTGAAGCAATGCGTCGTTCCTTGTCTTGGGTTTCCTGGAATATTCACAGCATATCCATGACAAAAAATTCATGCCTCCCACGCCAGAAGATAGAAGTAGCCTTACTTCAATTCTTTTGTGAGAAAACAAGATGACCAAAAACAGAACCGTAAATCAGCAGAACAGGCATGCGGAAGCTCTCTGCTGGTTCTTGTCTGTCCTGGTCGTGGCAATCGTCATTGCTGTGTGCTACGCGCCGTCGAATATGCTGTTTTGGACAGCGGACAGCGTTGGCATGCGCCAGCAGTTTGCGCATAAGATGATGCTGTGCATTGCCGCCGCTGCGACACTGTTGGCCCCGATGTGCGCGCAGCGAGCCATTCTGCCCGAGAGCTGGGTCAACCAGGTCAATAAGTGGCGTCACGGCATGAGCATTGGCGCAACGGCGCTACTCGCCGCCAGCCTATATTTTGCTTCATACTCACGTGTCGGGCGTGATCAATTTCTCGCGGGGCTTGCCCTCGGGCTTGTGATCCTTGCCGCGCCGAAACTTGCCAAATCCATTTTCGGCATGCGCAGTCGCTTGTGGTACGCGTTGAGTGCTGTGCTGGTCCTCTACTATACGCTTCCAGGGTTCTTTTCCCACATTCTTGCCCCAGGATATGGCCCTGTACTTGACGAGCATTTGTTGGCTTTTTACGCCGGGGCAGGCGGTTTGTTCGACAATATCCCCGCGCGGGATGTTCTCTTTCGTTACAGCATGGTTTGGCCACCATTGCTGTCCGCCGGGCAAGAAATCTTTGGTCGGTTCACTGTCGGCGATTATGCCCGTTTTGGACAGCTTGGATCCGCTCTTTTCTTGCTGTTCTTTGTCACATTCGCTCGCCAATGGGCTCGAAGACCCTTTGTGCTGTTTCTTGTCCTGGCGCTCACCATACCCTGGGTGAACACCTTACACTTCAGCGTTCTGACCCCGACCTCTGGACCACTGCGCTTTATGGGCTTTCCCTTGGCCCTTCTCGTCATGTCGGGCCTCCAAGGCTGCCGGCATCGGGGGGCCGCCCTGTCACTGGGGGTTCTCGGAGCATTCTGCCTGTGTCTAAACATAGAGACTGGCATCAGCATCTTCCTCGGCAGCCTGCTCTACGCCTTGCTGCTCAGCGGCGAGAAAAGTCTCTCTGAGGCAGTTGCGCGCGCAATTCTGTATGGAATCGGGCTCGTCGGCTTCCTGGGCTTATACTATACTGGTCTTGTTTTGCTTTTTGGACCGTTGCCGGTCCGCAACATTCTCTTCAACATTTTTATTTTTTCAGGTTTTACTGGTCTTGACCTAGGCTTGCCTTTGTTTTTTAGTCCAATGCCTTTACTTATCTTCTTGTACACGCTTTACTCACTATTTCGATCAGCAATAAAATGGAATGAGGAAACGCTTACACAACGCGACAGGTTTCGTTTCGCCATCGCGGTTATCCTTTTGGTGTGGGGGGCATACTACTTCAATCGCCCGCACACCTGGAATTTATGGACCTATGTTCTCTTGTTTTGCAGCACAAACGCGCACTTGCTGAGATTTCGAATCAGGCAGAACCAAAAAATCGCTTTTTTGCGGACAAAGCTATCCTGGCCTGCCATATTGTTCGCCCTTGTCGTTCTTCCATATGTTGTGAACCTTAACATCAATGAAGCCAAAGAAGTCGCCCGCAATTTTGTGCCCATCACCAGTTCGGTCAGCAACAAGCAGTATAGTGAAGTCTCTGGAATATATGTCAGCCCGAAGTATGGAGCATCTATCTTGCAACGAATCAGCTACCTGCAACAAAACGCTGACCGACAGACAGTGTGCATCTCGGAGAACATGTTCATCCTTGCGAGCGTAACCCGCTGGAACACCCTCGTGCCGTTCCAGCGGATTACAGGTGATGCTTTTAATCCTGAGCAGCAGCAGCAGTTCATCCAGTCCGTGCTGGACCTGCCGCAGGCTCTCGTGTGCATGGACCCAGACTTTGTGCCTGAAGACCCCAAGGCCTTCAACCGCGCCTACGCCGCAGAGGTTCGTCAGCGCATAACCCAGGCCTATGGAGCGCCCCGGAGCGAGGGCGGCTGGCTGGTATTCGAGCGGAGTGGCTACTAATGTCGAACACGCGCAGAAACGTCACCGCGCTAGCGTTGAACCTGCTGTTCCTGGCGGGCATGGCGGCTGTCTTCTACTACCGTCATAGCGTCTACATTTTTGAGGGCTTTGACGGACAATACGCACTGTTGCGCATACAGCAATATTTCCAATGGCACGACTCCGCGCTGAAAATGTCTTGGTACCCGTTGCAAGGCATGGGCTTCATGTCCGAGTTTGAAGGGATCAGCACACTGCCAGCTTTAGTCTTTATGTCAAATCTACCCCTGCGTGCGCAGATGATCGCCTACTTCGTCATCTGCACTTTGCTGTTGTTTCTCGCTACATACTCTTTGCAATGCGCTTTCGGCATCACCACGCGTCAATCCTTATGTGGGGCATGGGTGTGCGTACTGTGTGTCTTTCCACTACAGTTTCAACCTGTCCCTCTGGGGCCGACTTACGCATACCTGCCATTCTTCTCGTATCTCTTCGCGTTGAGCATCTTCGTGCTCACGTTCTTCCGACTGGCAGGCAGGGGCCCAGGGGTTGGCAACTGGCTGACCTCACTTGCATTCGTGGGGTTCACGGCGGTCACCATCCACGCCAGCTTCAGCAACTTCGCCTTTAGTGCGCCGCTAGTCCTCCTCGGAGGTCTATTCATTTTGCTAGCCAGCGAGGACAAACGGGAGGCGCGCTGGAAGATTGTTCTCTTGCTACTCACGGCTATCATACTGGCTGGCACGGGCCTGCTCACCTGGATGGTCGGCGAGGTCATGCAAAGCGCGCGGTTCAGTCTAACGGCAGAGATAATGGACATCCCCCCAACGCTGACCCGCGTTTCGCTGTTGTTCCACAATGCACGCGGCCCCTGGATCATTATCCCTCTTTCCATTGCAGGCGCGTTCTTCATGCTACGCGACACGCGGCGTGCCATCCGCTTCGCCGGACAGTTTCTGCTAACATACTTTGTCATCATGGCTGTCGTGGCTTACTGCTACCTTAAGCCTTATGACTTCCGCGCCCAGTTGCGACCGCTCTACTATGAGTTCGGCATCCTGCCGTTCTACGCCCTTGCCGCAGCCTATGCCGTCTCCCGACTGTGGACGGCGGCGGCGCGCCGCTGGAGGCGCCTGGATGTTCCGTTCCCCAGCCGCCGCGCACTCCTCCTGGCGGGCTTGATCTATCTCGCAATCTCGGCCATCGGCACCTTCTTCTTCCGCAAGGACAAATTCCCACCACCAGGCCTGGATCACACAGCCATAACCGAGCACTTGGTGCGGGAAACGGCCTTGCCGCCGGGCGGGGCCTTCCGGGGCAGGACGGCATGGCTCACTGCGCCCGAGCAACCGACCATCACACAGGCCCTCCAGGACCCGGATGCAGCGTTTCTAGCCTCCCGGTTATCCGCCGGACAGTTGCTCGCAGAACGCGACGCTGGCATGCTCTTCACCAAGCTCGGCATCCCGACCCTGGAGATATATACATCAAGCCTGAGCCTGCCGTTCTACCTGCTATTTTCTCGGTGCGCGTCAACTGCACCCTGGGGTTACAACCACACGTACTTCTCACGCCTGAACACTTCGCTCTTGGCTGCAGCAGGCGTGCGCTTCGTCATGTCCGCTAGCCAGTTCTCCGCACCAGGCGCAAGCTTGGCCGCGCACGAGGCTGCACATGAAAACACCCCTGCCACCTACCTCTATGAACTGGCCTCACCCAACCTTGGCGGCTACAGCCCGGTTGAATACGCGTTGGCCCCCACAATAAACGAGGCTCTGGACTTGCTGACGGACAAGGACTTCAACTTCGCCCGGCGGGTGGTACTCCACAGGCCTCTGCCCAACGGCACGGCGCTCACCCCCGGCAAGTTCGTCTCACTCACTGTGGAGCCTTCAGGCATACGCATCCAGGCACACTCACAGGGCACCTCACTATTGCTGCTGCCCTTCGAATTTCGCAACAGCATGCGCTGGATTCCTGACAATACCGGACTGTCCCAGGCCCAGCCCCTGCGCGCCAACCTCGCCATGACTGGACTGCTGTTCTCAGGGGCCGTGTCGGGTCTTCTGGAATGTGCGCCAAGCCCTGCCTCTGCCGGATTCTCCAGTCTGCAAACCTTGCTCGACATGCGGGACATGGACCTGAAGGGGCTGCGGCGGAGGGACCTCTCCGGGGCCGACGCCTATGTCCGGTAAATGCCCTTGAACGAAGCCGCAGGGGCATCAACAAGGCCGGGAGAGCGGGTGCAATGCAAACATCGCAACCCTTTAAAACAAACAGCTTTCTGGCCCAACTTGACTTGGCGCTGAAATTGAGGATAGAAAACTACCATGAATGATCAATGCTCAGCACCGCGCCCTGGCCAAGTTGTCCGCCATCCGTCCCTGCCAGGCGCAGGGGTCGTATTGCGTCTTGTGGAATCTTCGGCGCTGGCCGTCATTCAAAGCTCGGAAGCCACGCCGGAAGCAGACATTTTCCACGTCGCCACTGCGGATGGAACAGACCAGTCCCTTCGACTTGATCTTTGGGATACACGCCGTGTGGACATCCACCAGTGCAAAGCCCTGGGATCACTCGCTGATGGGGAGTTGAACCGTCTGGTGCGCGCCATGGGCAAGCAGGCCGCGCGAAGCCATTACGAGGCCTTCCACACCCCACGCCCCTTTGTGCCCGGCACCTCCTCCGTGCCTGTCTCCGGCAAGCGCTACGGAGCGCAGGAGATGGAGAATCTCGTCGATGCGAGCTTCGACTTCTGGCTCACCACCGGCCGCTTCAACGATGACTTCGAGGCTCGGCTGGCTGCTTGGCTTGGCCGCCGCTTCTGCCTCACCGCCAACTCGGGCTCATCCGCCAACCTCTTGGCCATTGCGGCGCTGTGCTCGCCCAAGCTGGGCGAGCGTCGTCTCAAGCCCGGCGACGAAGTCATCACCACCGCCACAGGCTTTCCCACAACTGTGGCGCCCTTGGTTCAGCACGGCCTTGTGCCTGTTTTTCTCGACACGGACCCCGCCACCGGGAACATCCGCCCGGAGCAAATCGCCGGGGCTGTGACC
>NZ_JAUYFU010000108.1 GCF_030689645.1 Humidesulfovibrio sp. | reverse complement strand
CCCTCTGGCGGGGTGCAGGGGGCTGCGCCCCCTGATTATTCCCAACTAGTCTTCGCGCCGCTTGCCCCGGACTTCGCCCGGCTTCCGGCCAGCAGGCTTGCCTGTCGCCTTGCCTGCGCCGGAGCGCCGCGAGCCGGACTTGGCTCCAGATTTCCCGCCGGGCTTGCCGCCACGGCCATCACCCTGCCCGCCTGGGCCGCGGCGCTTCTGGCGCGCACGGTCGTTGCGGCGCGATTCATCCGCGGCTCTGCGTTCACGGCTGTCGGCGCGGGGAAGTTCCGACCCCGGAGCTCCGGGGGTCTTGTTCGCCTCAGGCACCAGCTCCAGGTCGATCTCCAGACGGTCCAGGTGCACGCCGATGAGCTTGGCGCGCACGGTCTGGCCTGCGCGGATGACACGGCCCGTGCGTTCGCCCAGGAGCATCTCACGCTCCTTGAGGTAGCCGTAATAGTCGTCAAGCATGGTGGACAGGCGGATGAAGCCCTCGGTGAGGACCTCAGGCAGCTCCACCCAAAAGCCGTAGTCGCTGAGGGAGCTGACCACGGCGCGAAACTCGCGGCCCTCCTGCCCGCGCAGCACCATGCAGGCGTAGCGCTTCTGGCATTCGCGCTCAGCTTCCTGGCTGATGCGCTCCCGTCCTGAGAGGTGCTGGCCCATCTCGGCCAGCTTCTTGAAGCCGGGCACGGGCATATGCTGGTCGCCCAGAGCGCGCTTCACCAAACGGTGCACCACGAGATCCGCGTAGCGGCGGATGGGCGAGGTGAAATGGGCGTAGGACTCGCTGGCGAGGCCAAAGTGGCCTTCATTCTCCGGCTGGTAGCGCGCCTGCTTCATGCTGCGCAGCACCATGCGGTTCACCAGGAATTCGCGTTCTGTTCCGGCCACGGAATGCAGCAGCTTGGCGATGCCCTCTGGCGTGAAGTCGTCGTCGGTGAAGCGCCCAGCCTTGGCCCGCTTGGGCGCGGCCTCGCCATCCAGGCGGGAGAGCAGCGTGTACAGCGTCTCCAGCTTCTCGCGGTCCGGCTCGGCGTGGACGCGGTACATGCAGGGCAGCGCGTGGGCTTGCAGATATTCGCTCACGGCCTCGTTGGCCGCGATCATGAACTCCTCGATGAGCTGGTGGGCGAAGTGGCGCTCGCGCGGCTCCACAGCCACTGGGTTTCCCGCCTCGTCGAAGCGCACCTCTCCTTCCGGCAGGTCGAAGTCCAGGCTGCCGCGCTCGATGCGGCGGCTGCGCATCTGCCGGGCCAGCGCTTCCGCCAGGTCCAGCATGGCCACCACGTCATCGCCAGCCTCCTTGGCCAGCTCGGCGCGGGCCTCGGGCAACTTCTCCACGCACACGTCGCGGGCGCGGTCGTAAGTCAAGCGCGCGTGACTCTTTATTACCGCGTTCATGACGCGCACCTCGCCCGGAACGCCGCGCTCGCTCATGTCCATGCATACGGCCACGGAAAGGCGCGGCACGTTGGGGTTCAGGCTGCACAGCCCGTTGGACAGGGCGTGGGGGAACATGGGCTCCACCGAGGCCGGAAAGTAGTAGGAGTTGCCGCGTTCGTAGGCTTCGCGGTCCAGGGCCGCGCCCAGGGGCACGTAGTGGGCCACGTCGGCGATGGCCACCCAGAGAGCAAAGCCCTTGCCCTTGCGCTCCACAAAAATTGCGTCGTCGAAGTCCCGCGCCGTGGCCCCGTCGATGGTGACGAAGGGCGTCTTGCGCAGGTCCTTGCGGTTCTTGAAGTCAGCCTCGGCTGGCTCCGCAGGCAGGGCGGACGCTTCGGTGAGCGCTTCCTTGGGGAAGCTTGTGGGCACGCCGTGGTTGGTCTTGACCAAGGCCTCCTGCACTCCGGCCTCGTTCTCCGGCCCCAGGCGGGAGAGGATGACGCCCTCCCACACGGCGGCGTCCACCTGGTCGCCGGGCGCGGCGAGCGCGATGTCGCCCTTTTGCAGGCCCAGACCCGGATCGGTGTCGTGGGTCAGCACGGCGAAATCCAGGCGCGGATCAGTTGGACGGCAAAGGTAGCTGCCCGGCCCGGCGGAGCGCATGACGCGCACGGTGAGCACGTTCTTGCCGCGCTCGATGATGCGCACCACTCGGCCCTCATGGTTCTTGCGCGCGTTCTCACGCGTGATGGCTACGGCCACCTTGTCGCCGTGCCAGGCTCCGGCGGTGTCCTGACCAAGAAACACGTCCTTGCGGCGGGGATCGTCGGGGATGAGGAAGGCCACGCCGGAGCGCTGCACCTGCACCTTGCCGGTGATGAGGTTCACGCGGTCCATGGGCGCGTAGGCCCGGCCCAGCTGGATGAGCTTGCCCTGGGCAACCAGGTCTTTGAGCATGTCGTCCACATCGCCCTTCTTGCGGCGGTGCAGGCCCAACATGGGTAGAATGTCATCCGGGGAAAGCGGGCGATTGGAGTCGCGCATGATTTTCAGCAGGGTTCTGTGGTCGGTGGGGAGCGGCGGAGCGCTCGCATTGCGATTTTTCTTGCTCACGGGGTTCTCGATGCGCGGATTCGCGCTGGTTGGAAGGAAATTCGGAAGGTTGACGCGCAGCCAGGGGAAGAACCCCGGCGCGAAGGGACAAAGGCAAAGGTCAGACGAGCTCCTGGGCGGCCAGGGGGCGATAGTGCGCCGCCAACTCGTCAAATCGTGCCGCGAACCACTGGT
This sequence comes from Humidesulfovibrio sp., assembly GCF_030689645.1. Lineage (GTDB taxonomy): Bacteria > Desulfobacterota > Desulfovibrionia > Desulfovibrionales > Desulfovibrionaceae > Humidesulfovibrio. The sequence goes on along the minus strand of NZ_JAUYFU010000108.1, from coordinate 21,953 downwards.
CGAATGGGGTCTCGGCAAAGGTGGATGGCCCGAAGGCCAGCTCCGTGCGCAGCACCCAGAAGGCCTCGGCTCCTGGCAGCTTGGCCAGCTTCACGGCGTCCTTGGCCGTTACCAGCACATGGGCCCCGGCGGCCAGCGCATGGATGCGCAGCAGGTCCTGGGCGCCAAAGGCGTGGTGGTCGGCAAAGGGCAGCACAGCCCTGGGCGCGCGCCCCAGGAAGCTTTCCGCCGTGCGAGCCGCCTGGGCCGGATCGGCGATGCCGGTGGCCAGCACGTAGTCCTCGCCGCCAAGGTCGGGCGCGCGCACTGTGCCGTCCACGCGCATGAGCCCCTTGGGCTTAAGGGCGAAGGTGTACACGGGCCGCTCGAACCGCGCCAGCCTGTGCTTGATGTTCTCGCCCAGGTCCGGCTGGCGGCCAGGCAGCACCTTGACGCAGAAGGCCGTGGCGCGGGAAAGCGCAGCCTCGCCCTCCCTCCAGGTTCCGGCCGGGCACACGCGGTTCCAGCCCTGGCCTAGGTCGTGGGGGGTCAACAGCACAAGATCAATGTCGCGCGCCACGGGCAAATGCTGGAAGCCGTCGTCCAGAAGCACGAAGTCCGGGTCGAAGCGCTCGTAGGCCCAAGGCCCGGAGCGTTTGCGCTTGGGGTCGACCACCACACGCGCCAGCGGGTGCGATCGCGCCAGCAGCAAGGGCTCGTCGCCGCAACTGGCCGGGTTCTCCGTGCGGGAAACCAGCAGGGGCAGCCTGTGGGGTTTGGCCCCGTAGCCCCGCGTGAGCACTATGGCGTGCTCCTCGCGCTTGCCGGCCCAGCGCAGAATGTGACCACACAATGGTGTTTTTCCGCTGCCGCCCCAGCCGATGTTGCCCACGCTGACCACCGGGCAGTTGGGGCGCCACGAAGCCACATGGGCGGCCTCATAGGCCCAGCGGCGCAGGCGCATGGCCTGCCCGTAGAGCGCACCCAGGGGAATGAGGGCGGGCTTCAGGCAACGTTGCAGTTCGGCTATGTCCATGGGGAGGATGCAGGGCCGCCCCCACAAAAGGAGGCGGCCCTGCGAATGGTTGGGCTAGTCGCGGCTGGAGCCGAAGAGGCGCAGCAGCATGAGGAACAGGTTCAGGAAGTCCAGGTACAGGGTGAGCGCGCCCAGGATGGTTCCGCGGCGGACAGCCGTGCCGTCGTCCATGGGCATGGTCTCGCCCATGTACTTGAGCTTCTGGGTGTCGTAGGCGGTGAGGCCCGTGAACACGATGACGCCGATGACCGAGATGCCGAAGCTCAAGGCCGAACTCTGCATGAACATGTTCACAACAGAGGCGATGACGATGCCGATGAGGCCCATGAACATGAAGCTGCCCATGCCCGTCAAGTCGCGCTTGGTCACCATGCCGTAAACGCTGGTGGCGCCGAACATGCCGCCCGTGACCAGGAAGGTCTGGAATATGCTGGCGCTGCTGTACACGAAGAAAATGGACGAGAGAGTGAGCCCTGTCAGCGCGCTGTATGCCACGAACATCAGGCTGGCGGCAGTGCCGGAGAGTTTGTGGATGGCGGCGGACAGTGCGATGACCATGCCGAACTGAGCCAGCACGAGCATCAACACCAGCATGGGGCTTTGCACCAGGGTGAGGCCCAGGGGGCTGGCGGCGGTGAACCAGGCCACGCCCGCTGTGAGCATGAGGCCTAAGGACATCCAGCCGTACACGCCGCGCATGAAGGCGTTGACGGTGTCCGCCCGGCTGGCGGTCTGGGCGCCGGGATAGCTGGGATATTGAGCCATTACGCGATCCTCCTTGAAGGAATGCAAACGAAGTTACTCGCGGAAAGTCCGCGAACATGATCCAAGATAAGCCGCGCCGGACGGTTTGGCAAGGGGAGCGCTCCCCGGATACCCCGGCGAGCGTTACGTATTCGTCTGTCGAGCTGTGCTGGGGTTCCCCCCGGCTTCGCCCGGACTTTTTCCCGATCGCGCCTCAGCCTTGCCCAAAACCTACCTGCGGCCCCCTTGGCGCAACAAGTGCTTGAGCCCATGGGGCTGGCAGCGCAGGTACTGCTGAGGGCAGTCCACCTGGGCCTCAAGCTCTGCTGCGGCGTGCCAGGGCCAGCGCGGATTGTACAGCATGGCCCGGCCCAACGCCACGGCGTCGGCCTGGCCCGAGGCCACTATGGCCTCAGCCTGCTCCGGATCGGTGATGAGTCCCACCGCCATGGTGGTGAGCCCGGACTCCTTGCGGATGGTCTCGGCAAAGGGCACCTGGTAGCCGGGACCGAGAGTGATCTTCTGCTCCGGCGCAAGGCCGCCCGAGGACACATGAATGTAAGCCGCGCCTAGCTCCTTGAGACGCTTGGCCAGCTCCACGCTCTGGGCCAGATCCCAGCCCCCAGCCACCCAGTCCGTGGCTGAAATGCGAACCCCGAGCGGCACGCAGGCGGGCAGAACGGCGCGCATGCCCGAAAAGATCTCCAGCACCAGGCGCATGCGGTTCCCCAGACTGCCGCCGTACTCGTCGGGGCGCTGGTTACTCAGGGGCGAAAGAAACTCGTGCAGCAGGTAGCCGTGGGCAGCGTGCAGCTCCACCGCGTCGAAGCCCAGCCGCGCCGCGCGCCGCGCCGAAGCCACGAAAGACTCGCGCACGCGGGCCACCCCCTCCGCGTCCAGGGCCTGCGGAGCCAGGTCGCCGGGGGTGTAGGGACGGGGCGAAGGCGCACAGGGCTGCCAGCCGCCGCCGCCCGGGGCTATGAAATGACCTCCCAGCCAGGGCAAGGCGCAGGAGGCCTTGCGTCCCGCATGAGCCAGCTGCACGGCCACGGGGATGGGCGAATGGACGCGGATGGCGGCCAGGACGCGGCCCAGGGCCGCCTCGGCGGCGTCGTCCCACAGTCCCAGGTCCGCCGCGCTGATGCGCCCCTCAGGCTCCACTGCCGTGGCCTCCATGATCAGCAGCCCAGCGCCGGAAAGAGACAGGCAGCCGTAGTGCATCAGGTGCCAGTCTTGGGCCAGGCCGTCGTGGGCCGAATACTGGCACATGGGCGCGATGACGATGCGGTTCTGCAAGGTCAACGGACCGAGGGCGAGAGGGGAAAACAGCATGCTCATGGACATGGCTCCTGCAATGGTTGTGCGACAGCGCCTAACATAAGCAGCCCTGCGCAGAGAAGCAACCATCCATAATAAAATAACCATCCGAGACGCTGGCGCGGCTCTGCGCGAGTCGAAGGATCGTGCTGGCCCGGCTTGACCGGCGAAGCAACAATGCCAGGCCCAAGGACGTCTGCTTACCTTGCACAGGCAAGGCAACGGTGCCCGGCCATGCTTCATCCATGCGCCGAACCTTGCAAAAAAAACAGGCGGCCGGATTTCCAGCCGCCTGTCGCGAAGCTGCCTGCTAGGGCTTCTTGATCCCTGGCGTGCCTGAACTGCCGCCCTGCGCCGCCTTGATGTTCGACTGAGAGGTGCCGGACGGTGCGCCCTGTGTGCTGTCCGTTCCGGCGCCAGAGCCGCCCACTCCCGGTGTTCCCGGTGTTCCCGGAGCTCCAGGCGCGCCGGTCCCAGCCGCGCCGCCGGCCATGGGCACCTTGCTCACGCCCATGCCCGTCCCAGCCGGGCCGGAATCTGTGCTTGCATTGAACACGCTGGAGTCGCGCTCGGTCTTGCGCTCCACGCCGCCCGCCGCGTCGATGTTCTCGCCGCTGGCGGCCTGCACGCTGGTGTTGGTGAGTGTGGTCTTGCCGCCGGACTTGATGTTCAGCTTGCCGCCAGTATTGATGACCGCGCCCTGGTTCTTTACGCTTCCGCCTCCGCCCACACCCACAAAAGCGCTGGAGGTGTTGTCCGGGTCCTTGGCAGTGGTGCTGGAGGCCGAAGCCTTGGCACCAAAGGTGCTGGAATCCTTCGCCTCCGGCGAAGGGGCCGCCGGGGCGACGGCTTCCGCCGGAGCAGTGGAAGCCTGGGCCGCGTCCGTCCCGGTCTTGCGCTCGGGCTTCGGAGCCGTGGGCACAGGCGGAGGAGTCTTCTTGGGTGCGCCGGGCGCGTCCTCCACGGTCTTGCGCTCAGGCTTCGGGGCCGTGGGCACAGGCGGAGGAGTCTTCTTAGGTGCGGCCTGGGCTCCCCCCTGAGCGCTGGCTCCTGTGGGGCCCTTAGGCGTTTCGCTCTTGCGGTCGGCAGAGGCGGCCACGTTGGCGCCGAAACTCGAATCCGTGCTTCGGGTAGCGCTGATGTTCACGTCGCGTGCGGCGCTGATGCTGGCGTCGCCGCTGGTGCCGATGTTGGTGCCCACGAGGTTCACATCACCGCCGCCAGCCGTGATTTCCACCCCGCCCGCACCGGCGCTGATGCTTCCGGCCTTCTGCACGGTCTTGTTCTTCATCTGGAACTGCACACCGACGGAGGCGGACGATTCCTTCTCCGTGGTCGCCTCGGCGGCCTGGGCCTGCGCGGTTTGCCCGCCAGACTGTGCGCCCGCGCCGGTCTTGCGCTCAGGCTTCGGGGCCGTGGGAACCGGGGGCGGGGTCTTGGCTCCGCCAGCCGGGGCGCCGGATTGGGCCTGCTTGTCCTTGAGCTGCTGCACCACCGAGGCCTGGCCCTTCTGCCAGGAAGCCAGATCCTGGTTGCTCTGCTTGCTGCCGTCCGAACCCTGGGTGCCGCCGGTGCCGGGGTTCTTGGGCTTGGGGGCCGAAGCCGCCGAAGCCGGCTTGGCTGCGGCCGCAGGAGTCTTGTCCGTGCTGGAGGCCGAGCCGGACACCGAGGCCTGGAAGCCCTGAGACTCGCTGGTGCTCTCGGCGGCCTTGAAGTTCACGCTGCCGCCGGCGTTGATGCTTGCCTTATCCTGCGCGGCGAGGTTGGTGCCCTCCAAGGTCACGTCCTTGCCGCTGACAATTTTGAGACTGCCGCCGGAGGTGACGCTGCCCGCCTCGGCGATGGATTCCCTGGAGCGGGTGAAGCCGCCCTCTGCGGTTCCCCCGGCGCTCTTGGAACGGCTGGATTCCGTGGCGGTGGACTCGCTGCCCTTGCCTGCCTCCACCCCGACCCGCGCGTTGACGGAGTCGCTGCTGGTGGTGCTTCTGGCGGCGCTCATGGTCACGCCGTCCTTGCCGCTGATGGTGGCGTCGCCGCCCGCCGCCAGATTGGTTCCCTCGAAGGTTGCGGCCTTGCCTGCGGAGAGGTTCAGCTTGCCGCCAGTGTTGACGCTGCCCGCACGGGCGGTGCTTGAGGCCGATGCGCTCTTGCTGAAGCCGCCTGCCGCCGCCGCGTCGACGCCGGTGGATGACGAACCGCCCGCCCCCTTGCTGCTTGAGGTGGACACGCTGACGCTGGCGTCGAAGGCGCTCTTGGAGGCGCTGGTTGTGTCACGCGCGGCGGCGAAGACGAGGTTGCCGCCCGCGTTCACGGTGGTGTCGCCTGTGCCCGCAAGGTTGGTTCCCTCAAGCCGGGTGTCGCCCTTGGTCTTGATGACTATGTCGCCGCCGGACTCAATGGAGCCGGTGACGGCGTTGCTGGCCGACGAGGCCCTGTCGGACTTGCTGCCTGCGGCGGCAACGTCCACGTCCACGCCCTTGCCCGTGCCGCGGCTGACGCCCGCGCTGGCCTGTGCGTTGACGTTGCTGGCCGAGGAGCGCGTGGTTGCGGTGTTCTTTGCGGCGGAGAAGTCCAGGGAACCCGCTTCGATCTCCACGCCCTTGCCCGCGCTGAGCTGCGTGCCTTCCAGGCTGGTCTTGTCTGCGCTGCTGCTGGCGATCTTTCCGCCCGCCCTGATGGTGGAGACCACAGCCTCGCTGGAGGTCTCGCCCGTGGAGAGGGTGTCGCGGTTGTAGGCAACCTTGACGCCAGCGCCAACCTTGGCCTTGACCTCCGCACCGGCTCCGGCCTCGGCCTTGGGCTTGCCGTCCAGGCCCAGGCCCGCATTGGCCCCGGCCTCGGCGCTGGCTCCGGCCTCGGCCTTGGCATACACGCCGACCTTGCCGGTGTTGGTTGTCGAGTCCGTGGTGCTGTAGCTGGTGTTCTCAGCCGCCTTGCTGACGATGGTCTTTGCCGACTGGCTGAAGTTCCCCGCCGCATCGATGGCCGTGCCCACGTCGGTGATGCTGTTCTGGGCCGTGCGGCTGATGGAGCCCGCCCCGGAGGTGATGGTGGACACCCGCGCGGTGCTTGTGCCCTCAGTGGAGCTGGACACGACGTTTTTGCCCTGCACGCCCAGGGAAGCCACGGCTCCGGCGCTGGTCTCTGCCTTGGCCCCGGCGTTGGCGCCCAGGCCCGCGTTGGCTCCGGCATTGGCTCCGGCTGCAGCGGCCGCGTTGCCGTCCAGGTACAGGCCCGCGCTGGTCTTGCTGGTGGTGGTCGTGCTGGTGTGGGTATCCTGCGCCGCAAGGAAGGCCATGTCCTTGGCCTTGAGGTCCACGCCCTTGTCGCCGCTCAGGTCCGAGCCCTGCACGGTGATCTTGTCGCCGCCGCTGATGCGCAGACTGCCGCCGCTGGCCAGGCTGGTGCCCTTGTTGGTGATGTCCACGGTTTCGGTGCTCGTGGTCTTGGTCCGCATTACATCGAGGGAGTTTGTGCTCGCCGCGCCGGCGTTGGATGTGGCGCCCGCGTTGGCCCCTGCGCTGCCCACAGCCGCGCCCGCCGTCGCCCCGGCTCCGGCCTTGGCGTCTGCGGTGTTGGTGGTGCTGGCGTACAGGCCCACCTTTGTGGTGGTGCTGGTGCTGGTGGACACGCTGGTGTCCTGAGCGGCCAGGATGTTCACGTTCTGGCCCGTAAGGCTCATGTCGCCCCCGGCCTTCATGTCCGCGCCACGCAGGGTGGCGTCCTTCCTTGCGGTGATGGTGAGCCCGCCCGCTGCGGCCAGGGTGCTGCCCACGGCGCGGGTCTGCTCGTCAAAGGTGTCGGTGGTGGTGGTCTTCACGAAGTCCACGCCGCCCGCGTCCTTGGTGGAGCTGGCGTTGGCACCGGCCTTGACCACGCCGTCGGACTTGACCCCGGCCTTGGATGCGGTGGCGCTCTTGTCGCCGTCGCCGCCGGAGATCGACAGATAGCTGGTGGTTTCGGTGTGGGTGGTGGTGCGGTCCACGTCGCGGGCCTCCAGCACCTTAACATCCGAGCCGGAGATGTTCACTAACCCGGCGGCGTTGACCTTGGCCCCTTCCAGGGTGGCGGTCTTGCCTGCGGAGAGGTTGATATCGCCGCCGGTGTTCGCATTGGCAAGGCTGCCCTTGGCGTTGGACAAATCGCCCTCGGCCCCACCCACCTTCACTGTGGTGAGGGTGCTGCTTACGGCGCGGCTGGCGAACTGGTCGGTGGTCTTCTTCTCTTTGCCAAAGACCCCGCCGCCCACGCCGACGCCGTTGGCGTTGGATTCGCTGACAGTCTGCACCGAGTTGTCTCGCGCCAGTATGTTCAGGTCGGCTGCTGCGTCGATGGTGGCGCTTTTGCCCGCGCTGACGTTGGCCGCAGCCAGGGTCACGTCCTGGCCGGACTTGATGCTTAGCGCGCCGCCCGCGTCCACTCCGCCCCTAACCTGGGTGACAGTGGTGGTGGTGGTGCGCTTGTTCTCGTTCTTGACGAAGCTCTTGGTGGACGAGGACGATATGTCGCGGTTGGTGAGCGCCACGGTGTCGAAGGTCACGTCGCGCGCGGCGCTTATGCTGGCGTCGCCCCCGGCGCTCATCTGCCCGCCCAGGTTCTGGACGTCGCGGCCGGCCTGCACCTTCAAATCGCCGGTGGACTCGATGCTGCCCGTGGCGGCCAAGGTCTCGCGGTAGCTCGTCCCGCTGACGTTGGTGGCGACGATGGCGCTGTTCACCACGTCTCCTTGGGCCTGCAGGCTCACGTCCTTGCCTTTGATGCTGCCGCCCACGTTCTCCACGTTCTTTGCGGCGGCCAGGCTTACCTTGTTGGCGCCCTGGATGGTTCCGGCCTTGCCTACTGTGGTCTTCAGGTCGATGAATCCATCTGAGCGCTTGATGACCTGCTCGTCGACCGCTGCGGTGTTGATGACGCTGCCGCCAGTGCTGGCGATGCTGACGTCGCCGCCCTTGATGGCGCCGCCCACGTTGCGCACGTCGCCCGTGGCGCTCACGTTGATGTTCTCGCCGCGAATAGTGCCGGAATTATTAAGGGTGGCGACGTTCATATTAATGTTGTCGCCAGTGACGAGGCCGCCGCCGGCGCTCTCATTGAACAGCTGGCGGGTGCTGGAGGCCAGATACACCACCGGGGCCAGCACCTTCTGGCCATTCACAGTGGTCTCCACCATCCAGACCATGTCTTCCTTCAGCCCGGCCTGCTGCGAGGCGGTAAGGCCCTTGCCGTAGGTCAGGCCCAGGGCCTTTGCCTGGCTGCCCGCGTGGTCCATCAGCGCCTGCATCTGGGCCTTTTCGGTCTTCGCGCCCGCCACCACGATGTTGCTGCCGGTGAGGGTGATGAGCTGCTGGCGCACAAGGTAGGTCTCGTAGCCCGCATCGCCCAGGCGCTTCAGCACGTCGTCGGCCTTGAACTTATACTTCTCCGCCAGGTAGTCGCTGCCCAGGAAGTTGTCGATGTTGCTGTAAAGCGGGTTGGATTCCACCAAGTAGCTGGAGCTGGGGTTCTGGCTGGTGACGAAGAGCCCGCTGGTGCTGCCCACGCTGGGAATGGCGATGGTGACCCCGCCGAAGGAGATGCCGCCGGGAACCGGCACGGGCGACAGGCTCGTGGCGCTGGGGGTTCCGCCGGGGGTGCTGCTTGCCGTGCCGAGCACGTTGCTGAAATCGGCCATGGTGATGTTGATGCTGCCACCGCTGATGGTGCCGCCATTGCGCATGCCGGCGCCGCCCAGGTTCACCGTGGGCGCGGAGATCAGGCCGACGTTCTCCGACTGGCGCGATCCGGTGTTGATGGTGATGGCGTTTCCGGCAATGATTTTCGGAACATAGGTGGTATTTTTCACCAGCGTCCAGCCGCTCGAGCCATCAAGATACAGCAGTCGAAAGCTATTCTCATCGCCGATGGCGTTGAAGAAGAGGTGACTGGCGTTGATGGTGATGTTGTGCCCGGCGTTCATGGTGGACCAGTTGCGGAAGTCGTAGGCGTTGATGGTGATGTCGTTGCCCGCGCTGAGCATCCCGTCGGGCGAGCCGTCGCCATGGGGGAACAGGTTGATACTCGATGCACCGGAGATGCTCAGGTTGCGCCCGGCGATGTAATTGCCGTTCATTTCACGGTGGCCATGCAGCGAAATGTCCCGCACGGCGGAAAGCGTTCCGCCGGAGCCGGGGGCCCCGCCGACGCCCATGGTGTCCGCGACGATGTCCTGCCCGGAGTGGATGAGCCCGCTGTTGCTGATGCTTTGCCAGCCACCGGGGGTGCTGCGGAAATACAGGGTGCCCACGCCCCCGGTGACGGCCTGGATTTTCGTGCCGGCTGCCAGCGTCGAGCCGCTGCCGGAGGGCAGAGTCACGCTCATGTCGCCAACGCTGGTGAGCACCGCGCTATCGAACAACGACAGTGCCCCGGCATTGATGTCCACCGTGGTGCCGCCCAGTTTACCCGTGCCTTTGAACGCAATCTTCTGCGTGCCCAGATTGTCGCGGTCGGCCAGGTTCAACTGGCCCCCCGCCCAAATGGAGCCCGCGCCCTGGTTGGTGAAGCGGGTTTCGAAGGAGAGGCCGCTGCCGGAGCGGATGACGATGTCGCCGGTGGTGGTGGTCAGCGCGCCCTCGTTGAGCATCGTGCGCCCGGCGAACAGGGTCATTTTACCGCCGGTGCTCTGCGCCTGGGCCAGGCTGCCGATGTTGAGCAAGCCGGTGGTGGGATCAGTGGCGCTGAGCGTCATGTTCCCCACGGACTTCAGCCCCGCGTTGCCCAGGGTCAGGGCTTCGACAGCGGCGAGGCTCATGGTGCCGCCGGAGTAGAACGTGGTGGCGGCGGCGCCTCCCAGGTTAAGGCTCCGGGTGGACAGGTCCAGGGCGTTGGTGGCGCGGTAGGCCACCCCGTCAATCAGCCAGGCCCCGGTGCCGTTCAACGCCGTGGCGGCGCCGGAGCGCTTGTTGGCGTTGGTCACACCCGCCGTGGCCGAGGCCGTGTCCGCGAGAGTGCCGAGGGTGAAGCGCAGGGTGCCTGCGCCGCTGAGGTCGCCATCAGCCACCAGCCCGCCGCCGGTGAGGGTGGCCCCGCCTCCGGCCGCCGTCAGGCTCACGTCGTTGTTGGCTGAGACGGATGAATCCGTGACGCCGATGGCGGCCGCGCCGGTGCCGGCGCTGCTGAGGGCCAGGTTGCCCGTGGCGAAGAGGTTGGCGTTGTTCACCACAATGGAGCTGCCCGCGCCGCCGTTGGCGGTCAGGTCCATGTTGCGGCCGGCGGTCAGGCTAGCCCCGGTGGCGGTGACGCCGCCTGCGGCCGTGCTGGAGCTGGTGAGGGCCATGTCGCGCGCGGCGGACAGCTTGCCCGTGACAGCGATCTTTCCGGCGCTGGTGATGGTGAAGTCGTCCGCCGTGGCGGCGGCCTCGCCCTGCATCCGCACGCCCACGCCCGCCTCGGTGGCCTTCAGGCTGATGCGCCCTGCGTACATTCCGCCCAAGGCGCTGGAGTCGATGGCCCAGGCGGGCTGGCTGCTGCCGTCCGGGGCCAGGGCCGTGGCCGCGCCGCTTGCATGGCTCCATGTGTTGCGGCCAGCCACGATGTTCAGCTCCGGCGCGTTCACGCGGCCATCAATGGTCACACTCCGGGACACGAGGTCCAGAATCTGCTGGGCGTTGGCGTTGATGCCGGTGCCGGTGATCAGGATGTCGCCGCCGTTGACCGTGAAGGAGTTGAGCGCTCCGGCGGTGATGTTCGGCGTGCCGGTGACAAGGCTCACGCGGTCGGTGTTGATGAACCCGCCCCCGCTGCTGGTGATGCCGAAGGGATTGGCCACGATGACGTCGGCCTTGCCGCCCAGCACTTCCGTAAAGCCCGCCAAGGTGGTGCGCCCGCCGCCCAGCACCTCGTTCAGGATGATCCTGGCCTGATTGCCGGACTGCAGGTTCGGGTTGGCCGCCACAAGCCCGGCCAGCTGCGACTGGCGGAAGCTCTGGCTCTTGTCTCCGTTGTTCAGCACCAGGCCTTTGGGGTCCACATTATAGTCCATGAACTTGTTGTGCGACAGGCCGGAGGCGCTGGGCGTGGCGATGTTCACCACCGGAACGCCGTTGCCCGCCGAGCTCACCGTGGCTCCAGAACCCGCCGCCGGAGTGGGCGGTCCGGCCAGGGCCAGCTGCGGCGGGTACAGCAGCAAAGCGCACAACAGAAGATTCAGCGTTTTAAGGCCGAGGCTCCAGAGGGTCTTCATGGGGGGGCTCCTTAAAAGCTCAAGGTCATTGTGGCGGAAAACTGCACGGGTTCGTGCGGCATAAGCACAGGCGTCGACAGGGACTTTGCGGCGGAGAGTTCACCCGTCATATGCTTGCCCGCCAGACGCACGCCACCGGCCACGCCCGTAAGGTTCGCGTTGCGGGTGGTCTTGAAGCCTTCGATGCGTCCGCCGTCAAAGCCGATGAAGGGCCTGGGGGAAATGTCCGTGAAGGGCAGCTTGCCCAGGGTGGCGGAAAGCTCGTTGCGCACGTACCAGCCACGATCGCCGGAGAGGCTGTAGCGGTTGAACCCGCGCACGGTGTAGAAGCTGCCGATGGTTATCTGCTCCGAACCATAAAGCGGCTCCAGGGCATACTGGCCCGTAGCCTGACTTGAGAAGGTCAGTTCCTGCCCGAAAAGGCTGAAGGGCACGGTGGCCCCGCCAGAGTAGCGAACCTTCGCGCCCTGGGCGTGGGGCGCGGTGACGCCGGTGCCGCTCGGGTCCGCCTTGGCGTCCAGCTGACGCAGCCCCTTGCTGAAGCCCAGGCCCAAGTTGGCAAAAAGCCACGAGAAACGCCGCTGCCAGTTCAGGTCAGCATCGGCTATGGCCAGGTTTCGGCTGGAGACGCTCAAAAACTGGTCGTCCAGGTAGTTGCGCGTGGCCTTGTTGTTGATGGCGACGAGGGCGGTAAGCTTCTGGTCCTGGTCCCGGTAGGCCACCCAGTTGAGCTCCGCCCGAAAGGTCTCGGAGGTGCCGCGCGCCACCAGCGTGGTGGAGGACGTCGTCACCGGGCTATGGTACTCCGACGCGCTGTAGGAAAGCTGCATGGTCCACGCGCCGAAAGGCAGAGAGTAAAAGAAGCTGTCGGAGATGGACTCGCGCAGGCGGGTGGACTCGAACAGGGTGTTGCGATGGGTGTAGGTGATGAAGTCGTTGAGCCCCAAGGGGTTGTCCAGGCTCACAGTGTATGCCCCCTGATGACGCCCCGTGGACAGCCCGCCCAGGTTGTCCATGGTCCCGGAGACTGAAAGCGGCACCTTGGGCGTGTTGGTAATAGTCACCACGCTTGCGCCAGGCTCGCTTCCCGGGCTCACCTCCATGGTGGCGCTGTTGCTGGCCAGGCGGTTGATCTGGTCCAGCCCCTGCTCGATGTCCCGAAGATTCAGGGGCTTGCCGGACACAAACGGGAAGGCGGTGGCAAGGTTGGCGCTGAACCAGCCGCCGCTGTCCTTAAGGATGAGTCCTTCGATCTTGCCCTCGACGATGAGGATCTCCAGCCGCCCTGCGGTCAGGTCCTGGGCCTGCACGTAGGGCCTCACGGACACGTAGCCCCTGTCCATATACGCCTTGAGGATGTCGGCCAGCAGCTTCTCGATGTCCTCCGCGTACAGGCAGCGATTCAAGTACGGGGCTGTAAGCGCCCGCTTCTCCCCTTCGGACAAGAGCTTCACGCCGAGGAGCGCGATTTCCTTGATGTCGCGGCAAACGCCGGTTCTTGGCAGGCTGGGAGCCTCTACTTGCGGGGTCTCCTGGGGCGCGGCCTGCCCCCTGCGCAGGGCGTCCTCGCGCATCTGCTGTTGCAGCCGCTCCTGCTGTTCGTTCTGAATGCGCTGCGCTGCACGGGCCCCTGCGTCGATTTCGGCAGGAGTGAGGGCATGGCCGGGTGCGGCGAAGCCAAGGGAGAAGAGCAGCGCCAGCGTGGGGAACACAGCGCGAAAGAACAACCGGCTGGGGGAACCGTTTGTGCGTGGGGTCATGCAACATCACCTGCTTCTAGCGTTGGGGACAGCTTTCTGCTGGCGGCTGGCCGAGGTCGGAACGCCGCTCCATCACAGTTCTCTTTTGGATGCTTTTTGCCACCTTCGGCTACGCATGTCTGTACGGGAAATCCCGTACATGTTGTATTGCCCGGCAAATACACTTTCTGCTCCCCGTACCTTCACCCCATCGACTGCACCAGCGATGACACGACACTCACCAATGTTCAATTACTATGATCAATACATATACCTCGCACTGTCTATTCCTCCACCTGCCGCTTCTAGCTTGCCATTAGACACCATCGCCTATAATGTTTCCCGTGTTCCTTTCAAATGCCCCCACCGATACCCGCTGCCCAAGGGGACTACACCACCAGATGCCACCCCACCACCGACCAGAAACATGCGGCCGCCGACAGTTCATGGTGCTGCTGTGTATTACCGCCTGCCTGTCGCTTTGCGGCTGCATGGCGCAGGAGGAGCGCCCCGTTGCGAAACGTGGCGTGCTGGACCTCTCCGCCTGGGATGTGGAACGGCGCGGCCCGCTGCGCCTGAACGGTCAGTGGGAGGTGCGCTGGGAACCATCTGCATCTCAAGATCAAGCAAACGACGCCGACACGAGCGGCTCCGAATTCACGTCCGTTCCCGGCCCCTGGACCCGGACCATGCCCGGCGCGAGCCTCCTGCGGGCCACTGGCGGCGCCACCCTGCGCCTGACAGTGCTGCGAGGGGCCGCCAAGCCTTCGACCAACGCCAGGACAAGTCCCCAGATGGCCCTGCGCCTGGGCAACATCAGCGCCGCCTGGACCCTCAAGGTCGACGGAAACCTGGTCGCGCACAGCGGCGTTCCCGGTAAAAACGCCGCTTCGGAAGCGCCGCAATTCTCAGCCCAGGTCATCCCGCTGCACGCATGGGACAAGCCCGCGGACTCGCCCCTGGAACTGGAACTTCACGTATCCAACCACCATTACCGAGAAGGCGGCGTGCTGGAGCCTTTGTGGTTGGGGGTTGAAGACGACCTGCTTGCGCGGGAGCGCCGCGAGTCAGGCATAGCCATGTTCCTGGCTGGAACCCTGTTCATCATGGGCCTGTACCATGTGGCCATGCATCAGCTTCGCCGCAGCGATCCCGCCCCGCTGCTCTTCGGCCTGTACTGCCTGCTGTGGCTGGGAAATTATCTCTGCACTGACTCCAGCGCCTGGGCAGCGCGCGCGATCCTGCCCGGCCTGCCGGGGCTTGGGCTGGAGCGCTTCGGCATGGCCTGCCTCTTTCTCTCCGTGCCGGTGGGCTACGCCTTCTTCCGCTCGCTGTACCCTCGGGAATTGCCGCGCTTCCTGCTGCGCTACGCCTCCTTAACCGGGGCGGCCTCCGCGGCCCTGGCCCTGCTGGGCCCCTCCCTGTGGTTCAGCGCCGTTGTTCCGGCGTACTATCTGTCCACCGCCGCCCTTATTCTCTTCTGCGCCTCGGGCCTGGGCCTGGCCTGGAGCAGAGGACGCGAAGGCGCGGCCTGCATATTCGCCGGGTTCCTGGCCGTGGCTCTTGCCGGGGTGAACGACATGCTCACGGACCTGCAACTCATCAACTCCGTCCCCATCCTGCCCCTGGGCATGCTCCTCTTCGTCCTCGCCCAGGCCTTCGCCCTGTCGCAGCGCCTGCAACACGCCTTCAGCGCCGTGGAGACGCTCTCCATCCAAGTGGAGAGCAAAAACATGAGCCTTGAGGCTGAGATGGAGCAGCGCGGCAAGCTTGAGCGGGAAATCATCAACATCAGCGAGGAGGAGCGCAGGCGCATGAGCGTGGATCTGCACGACGGGCTGTGCCAGTTGCTCACCGCGGCCCGGCTGCGCTGCGCGATTCTGGGCGGCATGCCCCGCTCCGAGGCCCAGAAGGCCGAGCTGGACAAACTCTCCTTGCTGCTGGACGAGATGGTGGACCAGGCCTACGACCTTTCCCACGGCCTGTGGCCCCTGGAGCACGGGCCCCAGGGGGCTGGGCCATCCTTGGCGGACATGATCCGCCGCCTTTCGCGCTTAAGCGGCGTGCCCATCTCCCTTGCGCAGGAGCGAGGCTGCGAGACCTGCCCCAACGGCAACACCACGCAGCTTTTCCGCATTGCCCAAGAGGCCATCTCCAACGCCGTAAAACACGCAGCCCCCACGCGCATCGAAGTTGATTTCCGCTGCCAGTCCGGCGGCATGGCCGAACTCACGGTGCGCGACGACGGCATCGGGCGCTCTGCGGCCAAGCCGGGCAAAGGCGGCCTGGGCATGGGCATCATGGCCCACAGGGCGCGCATCATCGGCGGCGATCTCCGTGTGGAGGACGCGGTTGGCGGCGGCACCATGGTCACCTGCTCCGTTCCTTGCCTCTCTCACACACCCGCCATCAGGAGAGCTTCCTTATGACAGCCAACCACACAAAAAGCGCCCGCATCTTTCTTGCGGACGACCACCCGGCCATCATCGACGGCCTGAAGCTGCTGCTGTCCCAGGATCGGCACACCATCTGCGGCGAGGCCACATGCCGCGCAGAAGTGCTGGAGCGCCTGGAGTCCAGCGCCGCCGAAGTCGCCCTGCTGGACCTTGCCCTGTGCGGTGAAAGCGGGCTGGACCTCATCCCATACATGGTGGATCGCGGCGTGCCGGTGCTCGTCTACTCCATGCACGAGGACGCGGCCACGCTGGAGCGCGCCCTGGCCTGCGGAGCCAGCGGGTACGTAACCAAGCGGGAGACCTTCGCGGTTCTTCTGGAGGGGGTGCGGCGGGTGCTGGCCGGGGAGCGCTACATCAGCGCTCGGGCCGCAGCCAACCTGGAGGCGGACCCCCAGCCCCCTGCGGCTACAGGGAAGGCCGGGCCGCTCAGCGAACGGGAGCAGCAGATCCTGGAGCTGCTCGCAAAGGGCGAAAGCAATGCCGAGATAGCGGCTGAGCTGAATGTCAGCATCAGGACAGTCGAGACCTACTTCTCGCGGATTCTGAACAAGCTGTCCCTGGACGGCATGAGGGCCTTGCGGAAATACGTCCGCAACCTGTAGCGCCAGGGCCAAGCCTGCTCCTGGCCTACAGCGCGCGTTGAAAGCTAGCCCAGGCGCGTCCAGAAACTCAACGCCGGAGCATCCGCCAACAGATGCCCCATGCCGACGCGAAACGCAGTGAGGGCAGGCGCGGCGCAGTGCACGTCCAGGGCGTTCTGGTCGGTCCAGCGCTCATAAAAGACCACGCGCTTCGGGTCCGCTGCGTGAACATGGGCGGCATACTCGATGCAACCGGGCTCCTGGCGGGTGGCGGCCACAAGGGTCTTCAGCGCCTCCACCACAGTCTCGTCCACCGGGGCGGCAAAGGTCATCTCGGCCAGCAGCGTCAATTCTTTTCCTTCAAACATGTCGCCTCCTCCAGATTGTTGTCGCAAACACCCGCGTCGATTTCCGAGGCGGGTCCACCCGTTCCGGAAATCGACGCCAAAGGGGGGCCGGGGGGTCTTGCACCCCCCGGCCTGCGGAGCATATTCTCTTCGCCTTCTCTTACTTCGCCTTCTCTTACTTCGCCTTCACGTACCAGCCGCTGGCCTTGGACAACAGATCCTGCACGCGTCCCACCAGGGCGTGGGGGTCGGTGAGGTAGCCTTCCAGCAAAAGCGCGGACTCGAAGAGCTGCCGCGCGGCCTGCTCCACAAAGGGATCATTGCCGTCGGCCTGGTTCAGGTCGGCCAGATTGCGGATGAGCGCATGGTTCGGGTTCAGCTCCATGACCTTTTTGGGCACGGAGTTGTCATGGTTCATGGAGCGCATGATCTTGTCCATGCTGGAGGTGGTGTGGCCGTCGGGATTCACCAGGCAGCAGGGGCTGCCGGTGAGGCGCGAGGTGGCGCGCACGTCGGACACGCCCTCGCCCAGCACGGCCTTGAAGCGCACCAGCAGGGCCTCCAGGGCGTCCTTTTCCGGGGCGGCGACGGCGTCTTCCGGCGCCTGGGTCTCCACATCGGGCAGGGCCGCAAGATCCTCGGGCTTGGCCAGCTCGGCCGGAGTCAGGGCGAAGTCCTTGTAGGTGTGCAGGGCGTCCATGACGAACTCGTCGATGGGCTCGAAGAGGTACAGCACCTCCACGCCCTTCTTGCGGAAGAGCTCCAGGTGCGGGTTGAGCTTGAGGGCCTCGCGGCTGGGGCCGAAGGCGAAGTAGATCTTCTTCTGGTCCGGCTTGGCCCGGGCCATGTAGTCCTCGAAGCTCATGAGCTCGTCGGCGGACTCGCAGGAGCTGGAGTTGAAGCGCAGCAGACCCGCAAAGGTCTCGCGGTTCACGAAGTCCATGTACCCGGCCTTGAACACGCGGGCGTGCTCGCGCCAGAACTTGGCGTACTTGTCCTTGTCCTCGGCCATCTTGCCCAGCTGGGACAAAATCTGCTTGGTGAGGGTGGTGTTGATTTTGCGGATGAGGCGGTTGTCCTGCAGGGTCTCGCGGCTGATGTTCAGGGGCAGGTCTTCGGTGTCGACCACGCCGCGCGCGAACATGAGGTACTGCGGGATGAGGTCCTTGTTCTGGCGCTGGATGAGCACCCGGCGCACGTAGAGGTCCAGGCCCCAGTCCTCGCGGTCGAAGCCCATGAAGTCCTTGCTCTTCTCCGGGATGAAGCACAGCGCGTTGAACTGCACAGGGGCATCGACGGAGACGTGCAGGGTGTCCATGGGCTCGTCCAGGTCGTAGGTCAGGAAGGAGTAGAACTCCTTGTACTGCTCCTTTGTGATCTGGAACTTGGGCTCGCGCCACAGGGCGGGCACGGTGTTGGCGCGCTCGCCGTTGACCTGGATGGGGAAGCTGATGAAATTTGAGTGCTTGCGGATGATGTGGCGCAGGCCCTCCACGTCGGTGTACTGCTCGGCCAGGTCGTCCTTGAGGTGGATCTCGATCCTGGTGCCTCGCGCAACGGCCTCGGCTTCCTCGCCGGAAAGCTCACGGATGGTGTATGCGCCCTGGCCGTCGCTGATCCACTCGACCGCGGTAGCGCCCTCGCGGTGGCTGCGGGTTTGGATGCGCACGCTGCCGGCCACCATGTACACAGAGTAGAAGCCCACGCCAAAGCGGCCGATGATGCCGTCGGCGCTGGTGCCGGCCTCCTTCATGGCCTTGAGGAAGCTGGCGGAGCCGGAATGGGCGATGGTGCCGATGTTCTCCACCAGCTCGGCCTCGGTCATGCCGATGCCGTTGTCGCTGATGGTGAGGAGCTTCTGGTCCTTGTCCGCCTCGATGCGGATCTCCAGCGGCGCGTCGTCGGATTCGGAATCCGCAGCGGTGATGCGCAGTTTGTCCAGCGCGTCTGAGGCGTTGGACACCAGCTCACGCAGGAATATCTCGCGCTCGGTGTACAGGGAGTGGACGAGGATATCGAGCAGTTGCTTGATTTCGGCCTTGAATTCGTAGGTCGCCTGTGCGGACATGGTTCGCGTCTCCTTGGTGCTTTTATCTAACGACTATTGATCTTACGCTGTCGCTCCGGCAGTCCTGGCCGTCAATCGCACAAGGCCCCGCGTGGAGCGGGGCCTCGGCAGAGCATATGGAGGATTCGGGCCAGATGCTTGCGGGAAGCAGGCTTCCCGTTTCGACGAAAGGTGTGGCGCTTTCGTCTGGGGCTTAACTAGTCACGGCCTTGATCTTGTCAAGAAGGTACTTCTCCATCTCGCGGCGGTCCTTGCGCAGGCGGATGAGCTCCGACTCCAGCACCGTGAGCTTGGCCTTGAGTTCGGCGTTCTCAGCGGCCATGCGCGCCACCTCGTCGGCGTTGGCGTCAAGGCGGCCGCAGGTCTCCTCCATCACGTTCTTGATGGCCGAGAGTTCCTCGGCGTCCAGCCCGGAAGGCAAGGCCTGCTGCTCGGCCGCTCCGGAAAGAGGCACTGGCTGGCCGGAAAGATGCTGGCGCAGCCCCTCGCCGATGCTGCGGGCGATTTCCGCGCCCATCTCCTTGGCAATGGCCGCAGCCATGCGCACGGCAGTGTCGGCCAGGGCGGATTCGCTGGCCGCCTCGCGCTGGGGCTTGTGGGAGAAGGGAGCATCGGTGCCGCTGGCGAAGTGGTCGCCCTCAAGGCTTGCGGTGAGCGGAAAGTTCTTGCCGAGGGTCTCCATGACATCCTGGGCGCTGTGCCCCAGGCTGAACATCTCGGCGATGACGCGAAACACCTCCACGGCCTCCGGGCGGAAGCGCTTCTGCCTGCCTGTGCCGGAACTCGGCAGGTGCTGGGCGAAGCGGTTCTTCCAGTAGTGCACTGTGGATTCTGGCACGCCCAGCCTGCGGGCGATCTCGGCCACGGAGAGCAAGCGTTCGTCCAGTGACACGGGCAGCCTCCTCAATTTACTCACAATGGGGCGTTGACGGGGTATCGGTTCCTAGAAGCGCATACATCAAGCGCGGTCTACCCACAAGGGAGGGCGGAGCGTTGCGCAAAAAAAGCGTGCGTAGGACGGGAGAAAGGCGTACGAAGAACAGGAAAAAGGCGCGGGATCCTCTTGACAAATATTTTGCTTTTGCAATATTTTCCCTATGCGTATTTTCGTTTCCAGTAATTACGAGCAAGGAAATCGCCAGATGAAGAAATCTCTCGATGCCGCAGACCGCAGACTGGTGGCCGCCCTGGCCGAGGACGGCCAAGCCTCCTCCGCAGAGCTGGCCGAAAGCCTGGGCGTCACCGCGCCAACCATACGCGCGCGAATGAAAAACCTCATCGCCCAGGGCTTGCTGCGTGTGGCCGGGCTTGTGGATCCCTTTGCGGTCAAGGGCCTTTCCGTGGCGCTTGTGGGCATCAAGCTGCAAAGCCAGATGCAGCTGGACCAGAAGCTGGAGGAAATATCCAAACTGCCGGACGTGAACTGGGTGGCCGTGGTCACGGGCCGCTACGACATCCTGGTCGAGGTGGTCACCACAGAGGACATCGCCGACCTCTATAATTTTCTCGACCAAGCCCTGTCCGGCGTGGGCGGCATAGCTTCCAGCGAATCCTTTGTGGTCATGAAGGCAAGGCGCAAGTGGATCCCTCTGCCCAAGGGCGCCCGCACTTGGTTCAGCCAACACCCAACACAGCAACACCTTTAAGGAGCCTCCCCATGATCATCGGCATTCCGAAGGAAATCAAGACACTGGAAAATCGCGTCTCCATGACGCCCGGCGCCGTGGAAACCCTGATCCGCCGTGGTCACAGCGTGCTGGTGGAAACCGGCGCTGGCGTGGGCTCCGGCCTGGCCGACGACGAGTACTCCGCCGCAGGCGCGACAATGGTCAGCGCCGCCGAAGCCTGGAGCGCGGAGATGGTCATCAAGGTGAAGGAGCCCATGGCCGCAGAGTACAAGTACCTGCGCCCCGATCTTCTGCTCTTCACCTACCTGCACCTGGCTGCGGACGAAGCCCAGACCAAGGCCCTGCTGGCCGCCGGGACCACCGGCGTGGCCTACGAGACCGTGCAGCTGGCCGACCGCTCCCTGCCGCTTCTGGTGCCCATGAGCGAAGTGGCTGGCCGCATGGCCACCCAGGTTGGCGCGCACTATCTGGAGAAGAACCAGGGCGGCTGCGGCATGCTGCTGGGCGGCGTTCCGGGCGTGGCCCCGGCCAACGTGGTCATCATCGGCGGCGGCGTGGTGGGAACCAATGCCGTAAAAATCGCCGTGGGCATGGGCGCGCGCGTCACGGTCCTCGACCTTTCCCACGCCCGCCTGCAGTACCTGGACGACATCTTCGGCTCGCGCATCGTGACCATGAGCTCCACCGAGCCCAACCTGCGCGCCGCCGTGAAGGATGCCGACCTCGTGGTGGGCGCGGTGCTTGTGGTGGGCGCAAAGGCCCCCAAGCTCGTCACCCGCGAGATGATCGGCACCATGCGCAAGGGGTCGGTCATCGTGGACGTTGCCGTGGACCAGGGCGGCTGCGTGGAGACCATTCACGCCACCACCCACGACAAGCCGACCTATGATGTGGACGGCGTGGTGCACTACGGCGTGGCCAACATGCCCGGCGCAGTGCCCCGCACCAGCACCTTCGCCCTGGTGAACCAGACCCTGCCCTATGCCCTCAAGCTGGCGGCCAAGGGCATCGACGCCCTGCGCCACGACCCGGCCCTGCTGCTGGGCCTGAACACTTACAAGGGCCAGCTCACCTGCCCTGCCGTGGGCGAGGCCCTCGGAATCCCCGCCATCACCCCTGCCCAGGCCCTGGCGTAGTCCCCCTCCGCCGAGGCGCAAGCTTCTCGCCCCCGTCTCACGCATGAGGCGGGGGCCTTTTTATTCCGAAACCCCCTGGCCGGGCTTGCGTCCCGGCATCCTTGGGCATACCTTGCGCGCCGAAACAAACCACAGCGGCGAGGCGGAACCATCCGCACGCAGCGGGAGCCACAACATATGCCCCATACCAGTCCAAAGGCCCTGGCCGCGGCCTTTCCCCTTGCCAGCCTCGCCCTGACACTGCTTCTCGCCACCGCCGGCTGCGCGCCGCAGCCCCCCGCGCCCCAGGCCGCCGCCCCAGCGAAGCCCGTGCAGGCCGCGCCGCAGGTGGCCATCGCCTATGTGACGACCCTCAAGGACAAGAACAGCCAGAACCTCACCCCGGCGCACTTCAGGAAGGACAAGTCCTTCGGCCCGGCGTACAAGGCTTTTCTGCACGACAACAACGTGAAGGACCGCTGGGCGCGGGTCTTCTACGGCACGTCCGGGCCCATCACGCGGGTGCGCATAAACGGGCAGGAGTACCTGCACATTACCTCGTGCAAGCCCAGCAGCTGCGCAGAGAACAACATCGACATCCTTTACGGCGAGAAGAGCAAGGCCCTTTACGCCCTGCTGACCAAAGACGCCGCCACCACCTGGCTAGGCGATCCCCCGCCGTTCATCCAGCAGGCGCAGAAGCAGTTGCGCGGCATCGAGCC
>NZ_JAUYFU010000104.1 GCF_030689645.1 Humidesulfovibrio sp. | reverse complement strand
GGCGAGGCCAAGGGCACTAGGCTTGGGAGCATAATGAAGAGCGTGCGTGACGTGTTCGGGTTTTGGCTCAAGTGGGTTGTGCTGGGCGGCCGGGGCAAGGTCACCAAGGGCGCCATCGCCCGGCTCAATCCGGCAGAGTGGGGATCGATTTAGATGTCGGGGCGAGAGGAATATTCTTTGTATCGGGCCATAACGACTAAGTATAAAAGATCATTGAACTAGGAAATAGCGCTGCACATACCGTTCAGGGGGTCGATTTCTTGTAATCCGTGCTGAGGAATTCAATTTTTTATGCAGCTATTGCACTACCCCTGAATGGCAATCTAAAGGTCGCGCCGTGGCTCACGCTAGACTCGATGAGAACGGTCAGGGCTGTTGACACGCCGGGTGCTATATTTCTCCCCTTGACCGGGGTTAAGGGGCAGCGCCCCAGGTCTCCCGCTCTATTCTTCTCTTCTCACGAACAGCACGTCGCAGGGCGCTTTTTTTAGCACCTGCGTAGCGGCGTCGCGCATGACTTCGAGTCCGCGTCGGAAAGGCTGGCTCATGATCAGGGTGTCGTAGCCGCCCTCGGCGAGTTCGGCCAGGATGGCTTCTGGCACGCGCCCGGCGGTGGCGGTTTTGATGATGCAGTCAAGTCCTGCGGCCTGGGCGCGCTTCTGGAACGCTTCCACTGTGGCGCGCTCCTGTGCGTACTCGTCGTCGCGGGTGTATTCCAGAAACTTGCTGCGGGCCGTGCTGCCCAGCAGGAAGTCGGACCCGATATACACGCTCCAGCCGGTGTCCAGAACAAATAAGGCTGTGAGGCCCGCCCCCCGTTCGGAGGCGAGCCGCACGGCCTCGTCCATGGCCCGGGCCGAATCATCCAGGGCCAGCAGTATCTTCATCAGGGCAGGGTGCCCTTTTCATGGTCCATTACCAGGATGGCGTTCTTGCCCTTCTTGAGCACATCGCCTTCTTTGACGCCGACGGAGAGCACCTTGCCGTTGGTGGAGGCTTTCACTTCCTTGATGGCGAGTTTTTCCTCAAGCTGTCCGTTGACGAACTTCTTGTCCTTGTACTCGAAAGTGTAGAGCAGGTCGCCCTTTTTCACTTCCTGGTCGGTCTGCACGGCGATGGACACGAGCTTGCCGTCCTGGCTGGGCTTGATGGTGACGGTGGGAACCACATAAGCCATGTAAGTCAGGACAACGATCACCACCAAGCTGACGAACACCATGGCGGCGGCGTCTTCGTGGCGATCCGTCTTGAATACGGTCATTTTTCCTTTTGCTTTGTCAGACATGGAGTCCTCCCGTTAGAAGCTCGCGTCCTTGGACACGAAGAGCATGATGACGATGAGGGCCACGACATACTTGAGCGTGCCCGCGACCAGGCCGACGCGCAACGGCTTGCCGCCTGCCCTTCTCAGCTCGCGGAAGTCGATGTAGGCGCCCTGGCCCACCAGGCCGATGCCAAAGATCCAGCTCATTACCTCGCGCATGAGGTGCAGCGTGTTGGAGCCTTCAGCGCCAAGCCAACCCAGCGAGGACAGGGCGGTCATGCCGAAGAAGCCAATGACGAAGATAGGGAAGCGGTCCTTGAACACCTTGCCCAGGCTCATCTGCGAGCCGGTGGAGCAAGACTCGGCGGCCTCGGCCTTGCAGGCCCAGGTGGTGATGATGAACACCACGAAGGGAATGCTGATGACGCGCACGACGTTCCAAATTTCGCCGTAGGCCACTGCCGTGCCAGGGGCGAAGGTCGGGTTGAAGGCCAGACAGGTGGCCAGAACCTGGCCGGAGTTCAGGATGCCGGTGCCGACCCAGGCGCCGAACTGGTAGTCGCTCATGGACAGCGCCTTGCCAATGAAGGGGCTGATGAACATGGTCATGATGCCGAAGCCGAGGATGGTGGCGATGGCCAGGGCGACCTCGGAGGGCTTGGCGTTGACGCCGGGAGCCGTTGCAACCGCGGCGGAGACGCCGCACACGCCGCAAGAGGCGCCCATGACGCCGATCATGGAGCGCTCCATGCCGATGCGCTTGCCGTACCAGATGACGAAGAACACTGTGCCGAACACAAAGGTGGAGATGAGCAGAATGGCGATGCTGCCGACCTTAGCCAGCTTCTGCAAGGTGTACAGACAGCCCAGCATGATGACGCCGGACTTGATGAACAGGCGCGTGGTGCGGAAACCTGCCTCGGCCCAGTCGGGAATCTTGCCGCCAAAGAATACGTTGCGGTAGATGATACCCGCGATGATGGACAGAAGGATGTAGTTCAGGCTCAACACCTGCACCAGCCAGCCTTTCTGGCCGAAAACCACGGCGTCCTTCATCCACGGCTCCACATACGTGCGCAGCAGAAACAGGGTGCCGATCATGACGGCAAGTCCTGGCACGATGGCCAGTACTTTCGCAACACTGCTTTTTTCTTCCATTTTCTCCTCCGTTGACAGGGTAATCCGGCTAAGACGGCCCAAGGCGGGGCCGCCGTTCCCGGTGTATATCCAGCCAAGAGCAAGGATGGTGCCACTGCACGCCTCAACGGTAACTATAAGATATCACACATGATTTATCGCGCAAAGCCGCCCGCTGCTGCTAACCTGCGTTAGCATGCGGCGTCCTTGCGGCTACAGGGGTGCATCCAACCGTTGCCATCTGGTGAGCAGACACGTACAGAGGCTCAAACACAGGAGCGATACATCATGCGCCGCATCACTCCGCACACCCTGCAAACCAAATTCCTCGCCGGATTGGGCCTGGTCATGGCCCTTCTGGTAGGCTTCTTCGCCCTTACCCTGAATCTCCACCTGGAGCGCCTCATGGAGGGCGAGGCTCGGGCCAAGGCCGCGCTGATCCTCTCGCAGGTGGAGGCGGTGCAGGGGTACGTGCGCGCCACGCTCCGCCCCGCAATGTACCGCCTGCTGCCCGACAACCAGTTCGTGCTTGAGGCCATGAGCACCTCCTACGTCACCCGCGGCATCATGAGCGACCAGAACTTGACGAAAGAGGCCTTCACCTACCGCCGCGTGGGCGTGGGCGCGCGCAACCCGGACTACGAGGCGGACCAGCGCGAACGCGGGTTCATCGCCACCTTCGAGGCCGACCCTGAGCTCGTGCGCCTGGAGGAGTTCGTGGAGATCGACGGAGAGCAAAACTTCATCACCGCGCGGCCCCAACGCTTCGAGGCCGCATGCCTGCGCTGCCACGGCGATCCGGCCGAGGCCCCGCGTGAACTCATCGCACGGTACGGCCCTGAGCGGGGCTTCGGGCGCGAGGTGGGCCAACTCGCCGGCATCGACCTTGTGCGGCTCAAGGTCCAGCGCGACGTGGGCGACATCCGCGACGCCACCCTCTCCTTCGCCTTGCTGTTCGCCACGGGAATCCTGGTGTTGTTTCTGGTGATCCAGGGTTTCTTCCACCGCCTTGTGGTGCAGAGCCTGCGCCGGGTCACCGGGGTCATGCGCCGCCTGTTCCCCGAGGAAGCCAAAGAGGCCAAGGCCCTGCCCCCGGGCGATGACGAGATTGAAGACATTCTACACGGGTTCGAGGCCTTTGCCCAACATCTGCGCCAGGCCCGCCTGGACCTGACCGAATACGCCGCGACACTGGAGGACAAGGTGGCCGCGCGCACCGCCGCCATCAGCCATCTGGCCGATGAACGCAGGGCCGATGTGGCGCTGTTCGTGGCTCTTTTGAATAGCCTGAATGAAAGCCAAAACAAGAACCAGATGCTTGTCGCCGCACTGGCCCTCACAGCCCAGCGCTTCGGCGCTAACCGCGCGGGATACATCTGCGTGCTGGGGGCCTCGGACTACGCCTCCTGGCCGGAGCCGGACGCGGCCCCGGACCTGCCGGACGACTGGCATGATCTGGTGGCTGCGGGCGACCCGCGCCTGACCCCACGCGCCTGGTACATCCCGGTGCAGACCTCCGGCACCAGCCGCGGGCTGCTCTGCCTTCACTGGGACACGAGCCAGGAAAAAAGCGTGCGCCTTGCCGACCTGGCCCGCGCCATCGGCCAGCAGTTGGGCATCGCAATGGAGAACCTTGACGCCCTTGACAGCCTCTTGCGACAGAACGACCTCCTGTCCTCCATATTTGAGGGCATAGCCGACCCGCTGCTGCTGCTCGACACGGGCGGGGCCGTACTTTTGGCCAACACTACGGCGCGCAACCTCGCCGCGAGCCTGCCCGCCCCCTCCCCCACGAGAAGCGGGTCTGATGCGCCGAGAGGAGGGCACGGATTCGACGGCCTGCGCGATCTGCTCACCCTGGCCACTGGAAGCGGCGGCCGCGGGGAATTCGAGCTTGCCGATGGCCGCATCTTCGAGACCAGCCTCTATCCCATCCCGCAGCCAGGAGGCGGCTTGCGACACGTGGCCTCACTGCGCGAGGTGACCACCGAGCGCCGCATGGAAGGCCAGATGCGTCGCAACGAACGCATAGTGGCCGTAGGCCAACTGGCCGCCGGCCTGGCCCATGAAATCAACAACCCTCTCGGCGTCATCCGCTGCTACGCCGAGCTGCTCCAAGCCTCGCAGCAGGAAACCCAGGCCCAGGCGGACCTTGAGGTCATCATGCGCCACACGGACCAGGCCCGCCGGGTGGTGCGCGACCTGCTGGACTTCGCCCGGCCCAGGCCCGTCGAGCCCGGCCCAAGCGATCTGCACGCCGTGGCAGCCAGCACCCTTGAAGTGCTGAAGCCCCGCGGCAAGAACAACATGGCCACGCTGTCCCTGGAGGCCGAACCCGGCTTGCCCCAGGTGGCCGCTGGGGCGGAGGCGCTGGAACACATACTGACCAACCTGGCCATGAACGCCCTGGACGCCGTGGCTGGAAAATCCGGCGAAGCAGGGCAGGTGCATGTGCGACTGCGGCCCCACGGCGAAATGGTCGAGCTCAGCGTCTGCGACAATGGACCAGGCATCGCGTCGGAGCACCTGGACCGCGTGTTCGACCCCTTCTTCACCACCAAGGCTGTGGGCAAGGGCACCGGCCTCGGCCTGGCCGTCGTGTACAGCCTCGTGCGCGACCTGGACGGGAGCATCGAAGTGGAAAACGCCCCTTCGGGCGGCGCGTGCTTCCGCGTGTTGTTGCCTGCGGCCCGAACAGCTCCGACCCATGATTAGGACAAAGACGAGGAGACCCTAATGCCGCAACGCATTCTGCTGGTAGACGACGAGCCCGACTTCGCCCAGGGGCTGGCCCGACTTGTGGCCACAGGCTTCCCTGAAGTGGAGATATCTCTGGCGCACAGCGGGGCCGAGGCGCTGCCCAACATCGCCGCAGGCGGGGTTGGACTCATGCTCACGGACCTGCGCATGCCCGGACTGGACGGCCAGGAACTGCTGCGCCAGGCCCTGGAGGCCGACCCTAACCTCACGGTCATCATGCTTACCGGGCATGGCAGCGTGGAAACCGCCGTGGCCGCGCTCAAGGCCGGGGCCTATGACTTCCTCACAAAGCCCGTGGAGCGCAGCGAACTGTTCCGCGCCGTGGCCAAGGGCCTGGAGCGCGACCGCCTGCTGGGCGAGAACCGCAACCTGCGGGAACTGGCGCGGCGCTCCGAGCTGGAGCGCACCCTGGTGGGCCAAGGCCCGGCCATGCGGCGCCTGAAGGAATCCATGGCCGCCGTTGCCGCCTCCGACTATACAGTGCTGGTGCGGGGCGAATCCGGCACGGGCAAGGAGCTGGTGGCCGCAAGCATCCACCGCTTGAGCTCCCGCGCCACCCGGCCCTTTGTCACGGTGAACTGCCCGGCCATCCCGGAACACCTGTTGGAATCCGAGCTCTTCGGCCACGTGAAGGGAGCCTTTACCGGCGCGGACAAATCCCGCCGCGGACTCTTCGTGTCCGCGTCCGAAGGCAGCATACTGCTCGACGAAATTGGCGACATCCCCATGCCCGTGCAGACCAAGCTCCTGCGCGTGCTGCAGGAGCACGAGGTCCGCCCCGTGGGCTCCAGCGACACCGTCAAGGTCAACGTGCGCATTCTGGCAACCACCAACCAGGATCTCGAAGGGCGCATCGCCAGCGGGCAGTTCCGCCAGGACCTGTTCTACCGCCTGAACGTCCTCACCATCACCACACCGCCCCTGCGCGACCGCAAAGACGACATTCCGCTGCTGGCTGCGCACTTCCTGGCCCAAACCTGCGCAGAAATGCGCCTGCCGCCAAAGGTCCTCGGGCCGGAAACCGTGGCCTGCCTCACCGAGCGGCCCTGGCCCGGCAATGTTCGCGAACTCCAGAACTTCATCCGCCGCCTGGCCGTGTTCTGCCCCAATCCCCTGGTGGACATGAGCCACCTGCGCCAGGCCGAAGGCGGCCTGCCCGGACATGCGAACTGCTCCGGCCAGGCAGAACCCCTGGCTCCATACAAGGAAGCCAAGGCTCATGTGCTCGAAGGCTTCACCAAACGCTACGTGGAGCAGGTGCTCGAAATGTCCGGCGGCAACATCTCCGAGGCCGCGCGCATCAGCGGCATCGAACGCGTGAGCCTGCAAAAGATACTGCGCCGCATGGGCGCTGGCGTAAAGGGCGGCGAGTAGGGAGGAGAGAATGTTTTTCCGGGGGGATTGATTCCCCCCAGACCCCCTCAGGGCAAACGAAATGGCCGGGTTCGAACAGACGTTCGAACCCGGCCATTTCGTTTGCAGAGGTGTCGGGATGGGCGTGTTTCCAGCAACATCACCAACGAAAGCAGCAGAATGTCAGAGTGGTCATGTTTCCCGCGCCATCTCCAATACTCCCCAAACAAATGCTTCCCCTCAATCGGCCCGGCGCGGCTTTGCGGTGCGCAGCGCCGCGAAGCCGCGCCGGAGATTGACGGGGAGTCCGCAAAGCCGCCCACGCCAGCCCTGTCCGCGCCCATCGGCATCGCCCTCGCCGGGCGTCCCGCCCGGCGAGCCTGCGGAGTCCAGAGGGCGCATGCCCTCTGGCGGGGTCCAGGGGCGGCGCCCCTGGCTCTACCTATCGCGCGCCTATCTGCGTCCGTGCGGCGCCAGCTCAGGCAAAATGGCCCAGGCTGGAGGAGGCGCGGGGCAGACCGTGGTGCTGGCTCGCGACGCTTTGCCAGGCACCAGCCGCGCCAGGCAGTCCTGGCAAAGAGTGCCATCGGAGTGTTCGAAGAAGCGGTCGGTCCGGTTGATGGACCTTCCGCAGGCGGCGCAACTGTGTCGGATCATGCGGCCTCCCTAATTTGGGGTGCGTTGCTGGTGTTCCGGATATGCATCTCGCGTGCCTGGATGTTCAGCTTATCGGCGGATCATTCGCTTACTTAATGTCTGAAAGAGGAATTCCCCCTTGGCGGCCCTTGCCGGGTCTGGTATGAGGCTCCCATGGAAACATTCACACCCATGCCTCTGGCAGCGCAAAAGGTCCGTCTCACACAGGGCGTTCGCGCCGCTGGTTGAGCGGCAAAAGTTGCTCCAGGGGACCTGGAGCGTATACTCGGCGGCCTCTTGACGGGGCACGACGACCGCATTCTCTCGGGACCGCGCGGCGGTGGCGAGGACGCTGTGGTGTTGCGCTTTCCACCGGGGCAGGCATTGGTGCAGACTGTCGATTTCCTGACGCCGGTGGTGGACGACCCGTTCCGCTTCGGGCAGATCGCCGCAGCCAACGCCCTTTCCGACGTGTACGCCGTGGGCGGCGAACCGTACGCTGCCATGAACGTCTGCTGTTTCCCGGCGCGCAACACGCCTCCCGAGGTGCTTGCGGCCATCCTGCAGGGCGGGCTCTCCAAGATCCTTGAGGCCGGTGCGGTGCTCTGCGGCGGGCACAGCGTGGAAGACCCGGAAATCAAGTACGGGCTTTCGGTTTCCGGCGCTGTGGACCCGGACAAAATTTCCACCAACCGGGGCCTTAAGGCGGGCGACGTGCTCCTGCTCACTAAGCCCATCGGCACCGGGGTGCTGGCAACGGCCATCAAGGCCGGTCGGCCCGGAGCCGACCGCCTGGAGGAGCTGGTGCATTTCTGGTGCTCGCGCCTGAACCGCGCTGGGGCCAGAGTGATCCGCGAGCTGGGCATCAGGGCCAGCACGGACGTGACAGGCTTCGGCCTGGGCGGGCACCTGCTGGAAATGGCGGCATCAAGCGGCGTCACCGCCGAGGTGACCCTGTCGGACGTGCCTTTCCTGCCCGAGGCCCTGAGCCTCGCCACCCTGGGCCTCATGCCCGGCGGCAGCATCCAGAACCGCAACCATTATCTGCCGCGCACCCTGGTGCGGCCCGGTCTGGACGAGCTTCTCGTAACCCTGGCCTTTGACGCCCAAACCTCAGGCGGGCTCATCCTGGGCATGCCCGAGGACAAGGTGGCCCAGGCCCAGGCCATGCTTCTGGAGGCCGGCGATCTGGCGGTGCGCATCGGCCGCGCCGTGGACGCCCTGCCCACGGGTCAGGCGCTCTCACTGACATAGGAGAAAGCCGCCCTCCCCATCACAGCGGGTCCAGGGGGCGCAGCCTCCTGGCCTGCGGAGCATGAAACAGGCACCACGCCCTGGCCCTCCCTTCCCATCGTCCGCTCCATGCGCTAGGGCTCTTCCATGCCTCCCATACGCATCCTGCACCTCATCACCGGCCTTGGCCTCGGCGGAGCCGAGACCTGGCTGGCGCGCCTGCTTTCGCGGCTTCCAAGGGAGCGCTTCGACTGCCGCGTGGTGAGCCTGCTGGACATCACGGGCGAGCACGGCCAGCTTGTCGAGCGCATCCGCCATCTTGGCGTGCCGGTGGAGAGCCTGGGCCTGCGGCGCGGGGTGCCCAGCCCCGGCGCGGCCTGCCAACTCGTCTCTCTGCTGCGCCAGTGGCGGCCACAGGTGCTGCAGACCTGGCTGTACCATGCCGACCTGCTTGGCCTGCTGGCTGCGCGGGTCAGCGGTTGCGGCGCTGCGGTGAGCTGGGGCCTGCGCTCCGGGTACATGGATTTTTCGCGCTACTCCTTCAGCACGCGGCTCACGGTGCGCGCCTGCGCACTGCTCTCGGCCTGGCCCGAGGCAGTCACCGCCAATTCTCTGGCCGGGGCCGAGCACCATATGGCGGCCCTGGGCTATGTGCCGCGCAAACTGGTGGTGCTGGAAAACGGGGTGGACGGCGCGCTGTTCCGCCCCGCTGCTGAAGCCAGGCTGCGTTTGCGATCAGAGTGGGGCGTGGATGAAAACGCCCTGCTCATAGGGCTTGTGGCGCGGCTGGACCCTATGAAGGGGCACGCAGTGTTCTGCCAGGCGGCGCGGCTTGTGCTGGAGCAGTTCCCCTCGGCTCGACTGGTGTTCTGCGGCCCTGGCACGGAAGCGGCTGGACCAATCAGGGGGCAAGTCGACGGACGGGCCGGGGAGTTGGACGGTCTGCTGGCCCGGCACGGCCTTGAGGCTGCGGCCATACGCCTGGGCCGACGCGACGACATGGCGCAGGTGCTTGCGGCCCTCGATGTTCTGGCCCTGCCCTCTCTAGGTGAGGGCTTCCCCAACGCCTTGGCCGAGGCCTTGGCCTGCGGGGTTCCTTCAGCATGCCTGGATGTGGGCGAAGCGAGGCGCGTGGCCGGTCCGGGCGGCGTGCTGGCCGGAGCCCAGGCGTCTGGGCCTGACGCCTCAAGGGAGACGCAGGCAGCGGCCTTGGCGCAATGCCTTATGCAGGTGCTGGAGCTCTCGCCCCACGAGCGGATGGAGATGGGAGCCTTGGGCCGGGCGCACGTGCTTGCGCACTTCGGACTAGACGGGGCTGCGGAGCGCTGGGCAGCGCACTTCGAATCCCTGGCCGCAGGGCGCTAGCGGCAGACGATTTGAGCCATACTCATCAGACGACACTTCACATTACGACATCGGCAAGCTATCGATAGCGGCGTGTAGCCTTAGTTTTCTTCGGCTTTTGTGACGGGTTTGAAGCGGTATCCCACCCCGCGCACGGTCTCTATCCAGTCCGCATACGGGCCGAGTTTGCCGCGCAGGCGGCGCATGTGCGTGTCCACTGTGCGCGAGGTGCCGTCAAAGTCCGTGTCCCACACGGTATCCAGCAGGCGCTCCCGCGGGAGCACCCGGCCCTTGGACGCCACAAGCTCCTTCAAGATCTTGTGCTCCGTGGCCGTAAGCCCGGCGTCGGCTCCGTCCACTTGCACGGTGTGGGCCTCGAAGTCGATGGCCAACCCGCCTTCGCGGAAGCCTTCGGCCTGCCCCTCCTGCTGGGAGGAGCGCCGCAGCAGGGCCTTGATGCGCAGGAGCAGTTCGCGCGGACTGAAGGGCTTGGGCAGGTAGTCCTCGGCCCCAAGCTCCAATCCCACGATGCGGTCCACCTCATCTCCCAAGGCAGTGAGCATAATCACCGGCACAGAGCGCGTGCGGGCGTCCTGCTTGAGTCTGCGGCAGACCTCCAGGCCATCCATGCCGCCAGGCAGCATCACGTCCAGCAACACCAGATCCGGCTTGCTGCGCAAGGCTACGTCCAGCGCGACCTGTCCGCTGGAGGCAGTGCGAATGGTGTAGCCTGCGGCCTTGAGGTGATAAGCAAGCAGCTCCTGCGTTTCGGGATGGTCCTCAACAACCAGGATGCTTTTCTGCGGCACAGGAAGAACCTCCGGCCTGAAGGGTTGTAGCGCCCCAGGGGCTGGCGCTTCTCGGAGTACGAATGCGCTGGCTGTAAAGTTGTGGCCCCAAGGGACCGATACCACCAGTGTTGCGGGAACATATCCCCGCAGGACCACGCGCGCAAGAGCCCCCTGCGCAGGGCCTGCGCAGCCCCATTATCGCCCCAGACCACCGGGAGAGCGCATGTACTACCACGGATTCCAGAAGAAGTTCCCTTCAAGCGGCGCGCCGTGGACCAAGGGCGACGACCAGCTTGTGGGTCTGCTCTTCTCCAAGATCATCACCCGCACAGCCGGAGCGGCCCCTGGGGAGCCCCCCGCCCTTGCGGACGAGATGGCGCACAACCTCTTCGACCTGATGCTCTACATCAGCAAGGACTTTCACTCCTGCTGACGCATTGGCCTCAAGCCACGGCGGAAAGCATGGGGGGAGTTGTGCTGAAGTTGCTGGCGCAGGCCAGGTAGGCCCCGATGGCCTGACGCATGCGCGTGGCCGGAGGAACATGGTTTTGCCTGCCTGCTGGATTGGCGGATATTCCAGAGCTATTCGCCGCAGCGCCGCCCACGGCTTCGGGCGGGTTGGCTGCGCTTGCCGCAGAAGCGGTCGCCTGGCCGGTCTTCTGCGCGCCGCCGGAATTCAATGCCCCGTTGCGGCCGTAGGTCTGTCCGGCGCGACTGCGCTCCTCGACCTGCCTGCGCACAGCCTGGACAAGCTCCAGGTTGAAGATGCGGCTCGTGGCCTCGGCCTGCATGGCCTGGGCCTGCCGTCCGTCAACTCCGTCCTGACTGGCCGCCTCCAGCGTCGAAAGCGCAGCCACAGGGCCCTTGGTCTCCACCGCGCTTGACGTCGCCCCGCCAGCGCTTAGAGTCTGAGCGGCAGCAGCGGCCATGGCCTCGGTCCAGAGAACCCGCTCTGTGGAATAGCTGATGCCGAACGGCCCGAGATTGAGCGAAACCCGGCTCGTCTGAACCTGCGGGCGCGCGACAGCCTCAGCGCCTGCCCGGAAGAGGGGCGTCGCGCCTGCGGTGCTGTTGGTGCCGATGGTCAGCGTCATGGGCGTCTCCGGGTATTTCCCGGGCGTCCGGTCTGCCAAAAAAAGACCGGAAGCCGCAAATGCCGCCCTATGGTCCAGCAGCCAGTTCCGTAACCATTGCGATCAGCGGAACCTTTGCCACCCTCACTCCAGTGGAGGACCAGGGCAGAAGCGTCTTCCGTCCGTGGAAGCCAAGCTCGGGCCGCCGCGCCAAAAGGCATGCGGGGCAACGAGCCATGAACCACCAGTAACCACTGCGCGTCCTCTTTGCAAGCCCCTGCTGCCCAAAAAAGTTCGCGTGTTGCAATCGCCTTGAGGTCGGGCTACAGAAGCCCATCTTTATCAATACCGGAAGGTGTCCCAATGAGCTATCGCATTCTTGAGAAGAAGGTCCTGATCCCAGGGCAGACGACGCTCCTCGTCATCGAAGCGCCCCACGTTGCCGCCAAGGCCAAGCCAGGCAACTTCGTCATCCTGCGCACGTCTGAAAAAGGCGAGCGAATCCCTCTGACCATCGCCGACTGCGACGCCGAAGCCGGGACCGTCACCATCGTGTTCCTGGTGGTGGGCAAGAGCACCGCGGAACTCAACACCTTTGAGGAAGGCATGAGCCTCCCCGACTTCTGCGGCCCCCTGGGCAAGGCCACCCACATCGAGAAGCAGGGCACCGTCATCTGCGTGGGCGGCGGCACCGGAGTCGCGGCCATGCACCACATCGCCAAGGGGCACGCCGCAGCGGGCAACCGCGTTGTGGCGGTCATCGGCGCACGCAACAAGGACCTGCTGCTCTTCTGCTCGGAGCTGGGCAACTTCTGCCCGGAAGTGCTGGTGGCAACCGACGACGGCTCCCAGGGGCACAAGGGCTTTGTCACCGAGGTGCTGAGAACCCGCCTTGAGGAAGACAAGGACGTGAGCGAAGTCGTGGCCATCGGCCCGGTGCCCATGATGGAAGCCGTGGCCAAGGTCACCAAGCCCTTTGGCGTCAAAACCACGGTGAGCCTCAACTCCATCATGGTCGACGGCATCGGCATGTGCGGCGCCTGCCGCTGCACTGTCGGCGGCAAGACCAAGTTCGCCTGCGTGGACGGACCCGAATTCGACGGACATGAGGTGGATTTCGGCGAGCTGCGCCTGCGCCTCTCGCAGTTCCGCCCGCAGGAGCAGGAGTCCATGCAGCTGTTCCAGGAAAAGTGCAAATGCGCGGAGGGCAAGTAGAATGAGCGACGCACCCGAAAAGAAGGCCCCCCGCAAGGCCACGCCACGCACGGAAATGCCCGTGCAGCCGCCCTTTGTGCGCATCCAGAACTATCTTGAAGTGGCGGTGGGCTACACCGAGGCCGACGCCAAGGCCGAGGCCGCCCGCTGCCTGCAGTGCAAAAAACCCCTGTGCCGCCAGGGCTGCCCGGTCGAAATCGACATCAAGGGCTTCATCGGCGCGTTGCAGAAGGGCGACCTGCCCGGTTCCTACAAGGTGCTGCGCGACTACAACTCCCTGCCTGCCGTGTGCGGCCGCGTGTGCCCCCAGGAAACCCAGTGCGAGGGCATGTGCGTGCTCTCCAAAAACGCCGAGAAGACCGGCGGGCCCGTGGCCATCGGTCGCCTTGAGCGCTACGTGGCCGATACCTTCGCCGCACGAGTGGCCGATGGCGACGCCGCATGTCTCCAGATCACCGGCGAGGCCGCCTGCCGCATGATGCGCGACGACCTGAAGGTCGCCTGCATCGGCGCTGGCCCGGCCAGCCTCACCGTGACCGGATATCTGGCCGCCCTCGGCATCAAGGTCACAGTGTTCGAGGCCCTGCACGAGGTCGGCGGCGTGCTCGTCTACGGCATCCCCGAATTCCGTTTGCCCAAAGGCATCGTGCGGCGCGAAGTGGACGCCATGAAAGACCTTGGCGTGGAGTTCAAGACCAACTGGGTGGGCGGCAAGGCCTTCACCGTGCAGGAGCTTATGGACCAAGGCTACAAGGCCGTGTTCATCGGCGTTGGCGCGGGCCTGCCCCAGTTCATGAAGGTGCCGGGAGAGAACAGCATCGGCGTGTTCTCCGCCAACGAATACCTGACCCGCGTGAACCTCGGTCGCGCCTACGACTTCCCCAACTACGACACGCCCATCTTCAAGGCCGACGAAGTCTGCGTGGTGGGCGGCGGCAACGTGGCCATGGACGCCGCGCGCACCGCCCTGCGCCTGGGAGCGAAAAAGGTCTCCATCGTCTACCGCCGCACCAAGGCCGAAATGCCCGCGCGACTGGAAGAGCTTGAGCACGCCATCGAAGAAGGCGTGCAGCTCGAACTGCTCAACGCCCCCCTGGCCCTCAACGCCGACGAGAACAAGCGCCTCGTGAGCATGACTGTGCAAAAGATGCAGCTGGGCGAACCCGACGCCTCCGGCCGCCGCCGCCCCGAACCCATCGAGGGCCAGACCGCCGAAATCCCCTGCCAGCTCGTCATCATCGCCGTGGGCACCAAGCCCAATCCCATCCTGCTCGAAGCCACCAAGGGCCTGGGACTCAACAAATGGGGCTACATCGACGCCAACCCGGAAACCGGCGAGACCAGCATCCACAACGTCTTCGCCGGGGGCGACATCGTCACTGGCGCAGCCACGGTCATCAGCGCCATGGGCGCTGGACGCAAAGCCGCGAAAGAGATCGCCAAGCGGTTGCTGGGGCTGGACGCGTAAGAGAAGAAAAGCAGGGGCGCCGCCCCTGACCCCGCCAGAGGGCACAAGGCCCTGTGGACTCCCTGTGCCGCCGGATGGCCCCGCCCGCAAAGCCGGGCAGGTCATCCGGCGGAGTGTTTTCGGGGAGGCGAAAGCCGACTGTGGACGAGCAGTTAAAGAATCCTCTCGAAACATCTAGCGATGGTTGCACAGAACAACCATCGCCTCTTGGTGCCCAGGATATCACAACCCCGTCCCTGCAATCAAAAGGGCCTGATCCGAGCAACAGCTCGGATCAGGCCCTTTTGATTGCCCTGCGGGTCCAGGGGGTGCATACCCCCTGGCGGGGAGTCGGAAAAAATATCTTACCCAAAGCGAAACATACTTCGCCAGCAATTACTGAACATAGTCACTCTGGGCATCGCCAAGCACGGCCTGACCACCAAAATAATCCTGGCATCATGAAAAGACGAAGCCACAAGGTGTTCTCATGAATACTACACACCCATCCACTCCCACGGCGTCACAGGCATACATCATATCCGTCTGTCATCGCCGAGCCAAGCCCGGGGCGACGGCGAACGTCGGCAGCTCGACGCAGCCGTGCGATTCGAAGAAACCCATGGCCTGCCAGTCGCCGAAACTTTGCAAGACATCGGCGTTTCGACATTGCGTGGCGACAACGCCCTGACAGATGAACTCGGCCGCCTCCTCCAGCGATGCGAGAGCGGTGAAATCCCGCCGGGCTCAGTGCTTGTGGCGGAATCCCTTGACCGGCTGACCAGAAACCGCGTGAACGAAGCACTGCTGTTGTTGTTCAACATCACGCAGCGCGGCTTCAGAATCGGCATCACCGCCCAAAACGTAATCTTGGACCTCGCCTCACACGCCGCGTTCTTCTCGATCCTGGCGGACATGATGCGGTCAAACAACGAGAGTGAGCATAAGTCCCTCAGATCACGAGCGAACTTGGAAACAAATCGCAAAAAGGCGAAAGGTGGCGTCATCGTGACGAGCCAAGTTCCGCGTTGGCTTGTAGTGCATGACGGCAAAATTCATGTGCTCGAAGACCGCG
Organism: Humidesulfovibrio sp.; assembly: GCF_030689645.1. GTDB lineage: Bacteria > Desulfobacterota > Desulfovibrionia > Desulfovibrionales > Desulfovibrionaceae > Humidesulfovibrio. Next base: position 9,341 of record NZ_JAUYFU010000104.1, on the reverse strand, counting down.
CACAGCTCACGCCGCATTTTCGAGATGTACGTTGGAGGCTATGGGCGCGGCGTCATCGTCCGGACGCCCATCAAAGAGGGTTTCGCGGCGTGGAACACGCGGAAGCCCGTGTGGCATGAGAGCTACATCAACAAGCTGTTGTGCAATCGCGCTGGCGGCGGAAGACTCTACGCAGTTCCGCGAGCGCTCCGAACTGACACGCTTGCGACGGACTCCTGCCTGGATACGTCGATATGAGCGATGAAGCCGTTTACGCTCGGCGCGCCAGAATCGCGATGCAGTTGCGCAGCGTGGTCGAGTCGATCACTTGCAGCCCAGACGAGGGCGTCAAGTTCGTGATGAAAACTGACACGACTTATGAGCTTGTGGGAAAAGACTGGATTTGCACGCGAAAGGGCCCCATGAGCCCATCGGGCAAGCCGTCTATTGCTCGGTCTTTCGTCGGGCGTACGATGTGGCAGCTCGGACATGATGAAGAAGCCGCTTCTGTCGGGGAAGAGGGAAGCACGAGCGCCTGCTCCGATCATCCACGCAACGCGCAAGAGCAAACGAAGCCTTGCCGCCACAAGCAAAAGGCCCCGGAGCGCTGACGTGCTTGCCAGACCTGCTCACGCCGTTCTTCCAGATGACAGTTTCGAGGGTGGGGCCGGTCTTGAGCGACAGCACTTCGCTGCCGGGATTCTTGCCGAGGAACCGCAAGACGAGTTCCGGCGTGAGTGTGACATGCACTCGCTTGGGAAACATGGCTTCCATCCTCGCCGCGGACCGAGGTGCTTTTCCGTCCGGAGCGGCAGGCAGCCAGTCAGGCCAAGCGGCGCCATTCCGTTGCACGAAGCGCGTGGCCAGGGCGTCGGGGTAGGCGGCGGCGAGGATGATCCCGGCGGAACTTGCGAACGAAAGGATGGCGCTGGATGAGTTCCGCGCAAAATCGCCGTTCTCCCACAGCAGCCCGACTGCCCGGAAAGGCGGCTTGAGCGGATAGATGGGACGAAACGAGCATGCCATGCGTCGTCGCAAGGCGGGCCACGATGTAGCCGTTCGCCGTCGGCCAGGCGCCGTAGTTTTCCACCCAGTCCGGAAGGCGAAGCGACCTGTAATCGAACAGCGCTTCGGGGACCGCCATGTCGAAGTTCGCTTCGGCGGCAGCGTCGATCGCCCGTACGATTGCTTCGCCGCGCGTCAGCTCGCGGGCGTTGGCGATGCTGCGCGCCTTAAGTCGCACATTGTCGCGCACGGCGGTCCGGAACATGCGCCCCTTACGGTCGAGGCAGCCGACAAGCCGCACCTGGTCGTCGATGCCGACGACAAGCCACCGCGTTTGCACGGCCCGGCAAGGCCCGCCGGTGCGGCGTGACAGGGCGGGAACGACCACACAGTCGGACAGCGTGAGTAGAATCATGCTGGGCAAAGACAGGTGGACCATGGCGAATCTCCTGGTCGCGAGTGAAAAGGGATCCATGATCTCCCAGAAGTCGCTCAAGAAGTCGACCCAGAGAATCTGATATTCGAGGCTCTCGAATCCTGGCATTCCTGGCCATTTTGAGGCTGCATACATTCATTTCACGCAACTTCAGAAGGTTGCCGCATGATGCCGCAGTTTAAACCCCACCATCACTCCAAACCTCAGCAAGTGAGCAGGAGCTTGCGTTCCCCATACACATGGCATTGCCAGCGGCATGCTAGGCATCGGAACATGATGAAGGGCCTGTTCAGCCTGCCAGACCGATGGGCGGCGGCAGCCCCGACTGCATGCCTGGCGTTCTGCGCCAGCGTTTTCGAGGAGAATGCGGGATACGGCAGCATTTCGCCCTGGGCAGGCTCGCATGGCCGATGAAGGCGCTTTCAAGAGAGTGAGCCGCCGGGAAATGGACTTGCAGCACGCGCTGCGGAGTGGCAGCAGCGACGAAGAGGAGCAGCAGGCCAAAAAGCGCGAGCAGAAGGATGACAGTGACGAGCGCCGGCATCAGGACAGACCGGGCGCGCTACGGTTGCGGGCTGGCCGTTTTCGCCGCCGGGCTCAAGCACGTCCCATAGCTTGCGCAGGTATGACGCGGAGACGGAAATGCGCAGCTGCTTCGAGAAGTAACGCGCGATGAGCCTGAAACCGAGGCCTTGCCCGTTCAGCTCACGCACCAGCGCCCATCTGTGCAGCACTTTATCGCGCAAAGGAGAAGGCCGCTCGTTCCGCAGGTTCCGAGCGCGGGACTCGCGTACTCGCTGAAAATACACGAGTTGCTCCTGCCTAGCAGCACGGAAGCCACGCCGCCGAATCGTGTCGAAACCGAAACGGCGGATTGCGCCGAGCAACGCGACGTACGGAGTCGACGGCGAGGTCGAGGCGCATGCGGCGAAGGCGTCGGTCAGGATGCGCTCGCGGTCGGACTCGGCGAGGCCGGAGAGCCAGCGCAGCGCTCGAGTGCGTTCCTTTACCGTGTACAGGCCGACGGATGCGTCACGAGCTTCGGCACATTCTACCTCAAGTACGTGTCCACGCTGTCCATGCGGTTGTGCACGATCTCGTTCGCGACGGCCTGTTTCGCCTCCTCGTGCGACAAGCCGCCCACAAAGGCTTCGTGCATGCGCGCCTGCGCAAAGCTGTGCTTCAGACCGTGCGTACCCCGGCCAGGCGCATACTGCCCCGTTGCTCTGGCAGCGGCTTCGACGGCGCGCAGGAACGTGCGGTAAGGTGAAGCGAGTTGGGCGTGCTCCGCGATGTACGCTTCAAGCTCGCGGTACGTCGACGGCTGCACAAAAGGCTCGGTGTGCTTGCCGCCCTTCTCGGTGACAACGATACGCCCGGCGGCCGCACCGGAGACAGGGTCCGTTCCCATGCCGAGCAGGTTGGAGGCCGTGAACGGATTACTGCCGTGCGCTGGCGCGCCCACGCCCACCGCTCTGCAGCCCGACTCGCCCATGAGCTTCGCCTGAAGCCGAAGGCCAACGTCCTGAATGGCTGCGAAGAGGCCTGCGGGGTCGGGGTACGCGCGGGTCGTGTAGCCGCCGGAACGCGCCGCTAGTTCTATGCGCCAATACGCCTTCTCTTTCGCCAGGGCTATGCGGATGGGCGCCGCCGACTCGCTGCCGTGGCGTTCGGCGTAGACGTCCAACGCTTGGGAGAGCTTCGTGAGCGCCAAAACTTCACGCTCGATGGTCTGGAAAGAACCGCCAGCGTCGCGCAGTGCCTGGCCACGGTCGGCGATGTACATGCGGGCACCGTGGATACTTGCTGTGCCTGGCGAAGGTGCGCAGCCCAGCGCGGTGCAGGAACTCGACGAAGCGATGGATGTCGCGACGGTAGACGTCCCACGTGCCAATGCCACGAATACACCGCCGGTCAACGCGGCCCTTCTTCCTACCAACGTCGCGGATGCCGCCGAGGAGCGCCTCCGCTTGGGAGTGCAGCGACTTCGACCACCTGTTTGCACCCATCTTCTTGTCCTTCCTTTCGTTCCGATCCGCCGCTTCTTCTGTTGAGTAGTGTGCTCTTTCTGCGAGCCTGGCTCGCGCGCCAGTCTTGCCAGCATGGGCGTCAAGGGGATTCCCTAGGCAGCGGCGGCAGCAACTCCGCCGATACATTTTCTCTGCAGCTCCTCCTGCAGATGGTTGCGGATTGGACTGTCCGGTGGTTCTGCTCGCGGTATGCGAGCGATTCTGGGCCTTGAGGCGACTTCCTGATCACCCCAGCAAACTGTTGGTGGGCGATTTCAGCCACTTCGTCGAGCGGGCGACTGTTCACCAAGCGAAATGCTTCGAAGCCCAAAGCAGAACAGAGGCACAGAGTCGCCTGCGCCCTGGGCTGAAAAAAATGAAAGCGCCGGAGAATGGGTTTTTGAAGGAGGCTGTGAAATTGGCGGGGCGGAGGCTTCACGGATCAAATCGAATGGGAAGAGGGCGCGCGTCGGTGCGCGGTGATGCTGCGCAGCCCGGTGCGCGCACAAAAAGGCGGCGCGGGCGCGCTTACGCTTGACACCAATGCTTGGCGCGCCGTGAGTTGGTTGCGTGCGACGGCGAGGGGAGCGACTCTTGCTCGGGCTCCGGGGAGTAGGGTGATCTTGTCACTTTGCCAAATGTGATTCCCCGGAAATGGCACTTCTCCTGGAAAATTCGACAGCTTCAACCTCAGGATATTTATCTCTTGAGAAAAAAGTGCTATTGAAAATGATCAATGCACTAGGTGTAAACCCTAGATGTGTAACCTCGCAAAATCAAGGAAACGGACAGGCAATGCAGGAGTTTCAAGGCAAGGTTGCGGTGATTACGGGTGCAGCAAGCGGCATCGGGCGTGGAATAGCTGAAAAATGTGTCCGCGAGGGGATGAAAGTAGTCCTCGCCGACATTGATGACGCCCTTCTCACCAAGGCAGAAGCTGAGCTGAGATCCTTGGGTGGAACGGTGCTTGGTGTAAGAACAGATGTTTCGAAAAGGAATGACGTTGAGTTGCTGGCTCGCAGAACGCTTGATGCATTTGGCCAGATTCATCTGCTCTTCAATAACGCCGGTGTTACTGCAAGCGGGGTACCGTGGGAGGCAACCTGGAATGATTGGGAATGGGTAATCGGCGTCAATCTATGGAGCGTGATTCATGGCGTCAAGGTATTTACGCCGCTGATGCTTGCACAAAACACAGAGTGCCATATCATCAATACCTCCTCTCTGGCTGGGTTAATGGCCGGTGCAGGCTCCGCTCCCTACGCAGCGACGAAGCATGCCGTGGTCGCCATCTCTGAATGCCTTTACCTCACACTCCAAGAGCAAAAGTCACTTGTCAAAGTATCGGTTCTGTGCCCGGGGTTGGTGCGGACAAACATCGCCAATGCGGAGCGGAATAGACCTGAGGGCTTGCGTGATGAACCGGTCACGCGGACCCCTGAAATGCAGGCCCATATCGTCGCATTCAAGGCTGCAATCGAGGCGAGCATGTCTCCACAGCAAGTCGCTGACATCGTCTTCGATGCGATTAGAAAAGAACAGTTCTATATTCTTCCTCATCCCGAATATACAGAAGTCATCCAACTGCGAACGGACAAACTGCTCCACCTAGAGAATCCGGTAAGCCCTTTTGCGGCGATTGCGAAACTCATGAAATTTACCAGCACCTAAACGAGCGTTCAACCGGAGCCGCCGCAGCTTTCAGATTGGACAACGTCAGAGGGTGTGAGTTCAAATCTCATCGGCTCAGACGTCAATATCCATTCATGAGGGGAGGCCTTCCCCTGTCTTTGCGGGAAGAAAAGGCCCAGCCGGGACTGTCTTTTCCGGCCGGGCCAGACGGCTATCCGCCCCGCTTTCTCCCTGGCTCAGTTCCGCTGGCCTAGGCCTCGAGGTACTTATCCAGGTAGGCCAGGGTCAGACGGAGGGTCCCGGCCGCCTGGGCGTCATCCTTGCTGGCCTGGATACCAAAGGCGTCCTCGGTCATCACCAACAGCTCCACCATGGCCAGGGAGTCCAGGCCAAGGTCCTTGTTCAAATCTGCGTCCAGGGTGATCATGTCCTCCGTGATCTTGCCCTCGCCCACTTTTATGATCAATTGCTTGACCTTTTCTTCTCTGGTCATTGATGTCTCCTTTCCGGATTGTTTGTTTACGTAGCCGAACCCCAGCGCAATAAAATCGATCCCCAGCTGACTCCGGCGCCGAAGCCGGTCATCACCAGTCGGTCCCCGGTTTTGATCCGCCCCTGGACCACGGATTGGTGCAGGGCGACAGGAAGGGCGGCGGCGGAGGTGTTGCCACAGTCCTCCATGGCGATAACGAAACGATCCAGCGGCAGTTCCAAACGCCTAGCCGCAGCCGCGATGATCCGGCGGTTGGCCTGATGGGGGATGAACAGATCTACATCCTCCACGCCCAGCCCGGCCTTGCGGATGACTCGCAGGGCCGAGTCCCCCAGTGTGCGCATAGCGAACATGAAAATCCGCCCTCCGTCCATGCGCACAAATTCCTGCTTTCCCTCCAGGGTTTGCCGGGAAAATGGCAGACGGCTCCCGCCGGCCTCAACAATCAGGGCGTCGTAGTCCTCGCCGTTTGAGCCCACTTCGCTTGCCAAAAGCCCGTATCCTTCGGCCACCGGCCCGAGCACCACCGCCCCTGCACCGTCGCCAAACAGCAGCAGGCTGTCCAGGTCCGTGGGGTTGATGAAGCGGGACAGCACCTCAGAGCCCACCAGCAGCACCTTGGAGGCGAGCCCGGTGCTGACCAGAGAGCACCCGACCATGAGGCCATAGACGAACCCCGCGCAGTTGGCCTTGAGGTCGAAGCAGCCTGCTGTCGGAATCCCAAGCCCCTTCTGGACCAGGACCGCCGTGGAAGGGGTGGGATGGTCCCCGGTGTTTGTGGCCACGATGACCATCCCGATTTCCTCCGGGGCCGCGCCCGCGTTCTCCATGGCCTGCCGGGCAGCAGCTATGGCCAGGTCTGAACAAGCCTGTTCCGGCGCGGCGACGCGGCGGCGCCGGATGCCGGAAAGGGCGAAGAGCTCGTCCGGGGGCAAGCCAAAACGCTCAGCCAACTCCTCGTTGGTCAGCGCCCCCTCGGGCAGATGGATTCCAGTCCCCAGAATACCCGCCTGCATAACTTACCTCGTTTGCCGGCGCTTGGCCGCTTCCTGGTCGTCACGGATGAACCCAAGCAGGCCCCGGGCCGTTTGGGAGTATAACTTGATGCCTTCATAATCCGGCTCTTTTCCAAGAACCTGCTGGAGCATGATCCCGTCCGCCCCGAACCAGCGCGGGAACAACCCCCCAAGGGAAAAACCACGTTCCCTCATTGCCTCCACGGCTGCGCCGATGCAGGGAACTGCCATGGAAACGACAACCTGGAGGCTCACCACTCGACGTTGGTGGGCCTCGGCGAGCAGCTTGTCCAGCCAGGATCCCCAGTCGGCCCCGACCTCGTTGACTGAGAGCTTCCAGGTGCGGGAAGACTCGTAATAGCTGCTGGTGCTCGCCGTGGCCCCGCCCTCGGGCAGGGGCAGGCTGGAAGTCAGGAATTTCCTAGGTTGCAGCGGTTGGGCAAGACGCTGGAGCAGGTCCGCGTACCGATGTGGCAGACAGACCGGTTCCGGTTGGCCGGTCTGTTCATAGAACTGCAGCACGCAGGCCACCCGGTCGGTGCTCGGTCGGTGCTCGGCGAAGCTGGCCCCATCCAACTGGTCCAACTCGATGGCACAGTCGTGGAAGCCGAGCTTGGCGCACCCCACTTGGGTAAAGTAGTGGTGGCAGACCGATTCGCTGTAGTATCCGTCGGGCGGAGGCCCAGGCAGCTTCCCAGGCTGTTTGAAGTACTCCATAAGGGACCAGCCCAGTCGGTCGTCTCCGCGTCCCGGGATCAGCACCAGATTACCCCCTTCCCAGAGCAGGGGGTTGGGGGCGTTTCTGTAGACGGAGGCGTAGCCGATGGCCTCCTGGCCCTGGTCAAAGGCCAAGGCCGCGCACAGGCGACCGCCCTCGATCTCGGCCATGAGTTGGTCGGCGTGGTAGACGTAGCGCATGGGAAAGGATTCACCGTAGATGGCCCGGAAGACATTGGCCGCTCCCGCTGCCGTGTCCGCAGTGACCGTGGTGATGGAGTAAGGTGAATCAGTCTGGCCCATTCTCGCGTCTCCTGTCCGTCAGCAAGATGTTGCCGGATCGTACCAGCGAAGCAGGCACGATCCCCAACTGAGCCCCGCGCCGAAACCGGCTAACAGGAATAGACTTCCGGGGGGTATTCTTCCCCGCTCCACGGCGTGATGCAGGGCGATGGGTATGGAGGCGGCCGAGGTGTTGCCACAATCCTCCATGTCCAGAATCACTTTCTCCATGGGTAAGTTGAGTCTGCGGGCTGCAGCCTCCACGATGCGGCGGTTGGCCTGGTGCGGGATCAGCAGATCCACGTCTGCCATGGTCAGTCCGGTGCGGTCCAGCACGCGCCCGACCGATTCACCGATCACCCGCATCGAGAATCTGAAGACCTGGTAGCCATCCATGTGCACAAAAGGACCGGGCTTGACCGTGCTTCCGGCGGGGACCGGTCGGCTTCCCTCCGGCCCGGGTAGCCACACAGCCTCAAATCGGGATCCGTCACAGCCCATGTCGCTGGCCAGCAGACCGCAGCCATCAGGCACTTGGCCCACCACCACGGCCCCGGCGCCGTCGCCGAACAGGATGGCGGTTGCCGTATCATCCGGGTCAACCACCCTGGAGAACTTGTCCGCGCCGATCACCAAGGCCTTGGCGCAGAAACCGGAGGACACCAGATGGCAGGCCGTAGCCAGGGCGTAAACAAAGCCGGAGCAGCCCGCAGAGAGGTCGAAGCACATGGCCTGAGGGATGTGCAAGGCCTGCTGGATCAGGGCGGCCGTGGCCGGGCCGCCGGCATCGGGGGTCGAACTGGCCATGATGATCAGGCCGATTTCCTCAGGAGCGGTTCCGGCCTGTTCCAGGGCCTGCCGCCCCGCCTCCACGGCCATTCCGGAAGACAACAGCCCGGCCGGGGCTATGCGCCGGACAGCAATCCCGGTCTGCTGGAATATCCATTCCGGGGTCACCGCCAGCCGCCTGGAGAGTTCCTCGTTGGTTAGGACCCCCTCCGGCAGATATGCGCCTGTACCTATGATCCCCGCCGCCGTGCACATGTTGTCCCCCTTGCATATAGGAGCAGCCATCGCAGAAAAAGCACAGTCCACTCATTGAAACCGAAAATGAAAAATAACCAAAATTATGGTGCCTTGGCAAGTTGATCTGCTTCCCGAAAACTGGACCATCCAAAATATTTTCATTCTCAGTTAGATTTGGCTCACCCCAAACCGGAGGAATATTCCATGAAGAAATCGCGGTTCACGTATTCGCAGATCGCATTCATCCTGCGCCAGGCCGGGAAAGGGACGTCCATGGAGGAGGTCTGCCGCAAAGCCGGCATCTCCGCCCAGGCCTGCTACCCCGCTGGCGCAACAAGTACGGCGGCCTCATGCCCTCGCAGGTGAAGCGGCAGAAACAGCTTGAAGAAGAGAATATGCGCTTGAGGAGCCTTCCGTCCGTCCTGGTCCCTACTTGTGCGAGGATGCTGTGCACGAGCCAAACCCGCAACACCTGATCTTAGCCCCCCCACCAGACGTGGCGTTCCTGCCCGCCCCAGAATGACGTACTCTCAGGCGGACGCAAGCCTCGCTACGACGATTGGTCGGGGTGACCATTCCCATTCTGTTCAGGTGTTACATTTAATCTCTTGACCGGGGTTAAGGGACAGCGCCCCTGGCAGCGTCCTGGAGGCAGAGCCCCAGGCGTTCCAGGCTACTCCGTATCGTCCAACATGCTCAAATCGCCGGGCGCCTCGCCGGTTTCCTCGGCCTTGAGCACGCGGCGC